>JAOACB010000066.1 GCA_026418055.1 Fimbriimonadales bacterium | reverse complement strand
CCGCCGCAAGGAAGAGGTTCACGCCGATCTGATCCCCCAGCCATGCCATGCCGAAGGCAATCAGCACGTTGGACAGGAAGCCCGTAACGAACACATCGGTGTAGAACCTCCCCTCCAGGCCGCTGCGGATGCCCCCGCACAGAGTGTCCAACCCGGCCACGCAAGCCACCGCGAAGTACTGGGCGTTCACGGGCTCGATGGGCCCGATGAGGCCCTTGAACCACACGGCGGCCACGAACCCCAGCAACAGCGCCAAGAGCGGAAGCACGATCATGGCTTGGTCTCCGGAATCTTGAGGAAGCGATAGGTGGTGGAGCCCGTGTAGGCAGGCAGGCGGGCGCGCTCGAACTTCGTCACGGTGACCATGTTCGGGTCGGAGGCTCGGATCTCCGCAAGCACGCCGTTGCGAATGTTCACTCCGCCGAACAGCGTGTCGGGGTCGCCAATCGCGCGGATCACCACCGGCGAGGAGACCTCGATGTTGTCGACCATGATGACGGTCCCCACGCAGCGGAAGCTGGTGCCCGCGACCACGCGGTGGTTGTTCACCGCGATCGCCTCCGCGCCGGCGTTCCACAGCTCGTTGACCACGCGCAGAACGTCCCAATCGTGGATGATGAGGTCGCCTCCGGCGATTCCCGCCGAAGAGGGGCTAGCGCTGTCCTTCAGCGTCACCGCGATCCCGGGGCCCTCGACCTCGGTGAGACCCGCCCACAGCTTCACCTCCTGGAGGCTCTCGTTGAGCAGCTTGGCCTGGTTGGTCTGGGAGGCCATCGCGTTCTCGAGCTTGGTCTTCTCCTCCCGGAGCTTGCCCACCTCGGAAGCGAGCTTCTGGTACTCGTCGAGAACGTTGAGCGACGGCGTGTTGATCCGGCTCTGCTGGTCCGGCGGCAGCATCCGGATCCTCTGCTGGCGGGTGTCCACGGTGATCCACGCCATCGTCAGCATGAAGCCGAGGACGGCCGCCAGAACGCTCACGGGCACGACCCACTGCGAGCCCGCCATGCGGTTTGCGAAGGGATTCACGGTTCCACCACCTTGGGACGCTCGACGACCACGGGCCGCGAAGGCGACGTCAGATTCAGCTCGCGCACCGACTCGAACAGGCTGGGACGCTCGCGCAGGATCTGCTCCAGCCTGTCCAACTTCTCCGACAGACGCTCCGCGGGACCGAGGACGATCCACGCACCCGAACGGTCCCTCAAGGATACTGCACCCTGATAGGTCAGCACCACGGACCCTAGATCCAAATCTCGAACGGACGACGCCCGCTCGCACACCCAGGCCAGGCTCGCGATCTCGACGGGCCCGCAAGCGGTGAGCCAGGGACGGAACGCCGGACCCGGAAGGAACACCGTGGGAACCCCGCGGATCGGCTCCGGGCTGGCGAAAACCACACCGAAGGCGTCCAACCCCAGCTGCCTCTGCGACGCCACGCGGGCCACCGCCCTCCGATAGACGACCCGCACCACCACACGCCCGAAAAGGTTCCTCTGCAGAACCACGGACTCCACATGCGGAACTCCCCCCAGGCGGCTCTGCAGCGAAAGCGCGTCCACCCGGAAGAACGGCACACCGCGCAAGCCCTCCAGCAGGCCGCGGAGACGAGGCTGGTCCGGCTCGGTTGCTCCGATCACCCTGACGCGGCGCGCGGCCATCGCTGGGCTGGCGACGACTCCCGCCGCGACGTTCAGCGCGAGCAGCCACGCCAGAAGCGGCGTCCATCGGATCCTAGGGCGCCTCTTGCTTCGACCTTTCGAGCGCATCGTGCACCATCCACAAGCAGAGGTCGCCGAATTCGATTCCCGCGGCCCGGGCGCTGCGCGGGACGAGCGAGGTCGGGGTCAGGCCGGGCAGCGTGTTGACCTCGAGCACGAACGGCTCCCCGTCCCGCACGATCATGTCGGTTCGAGTCAAGCCGCAGCAACCCAGCGCGCGGTGCGCCGCCAAGGCCGCCGCCTCGGCGCGCCGCAGCGTCTGCTCCGGCAAGCGCGCCGGGACGATCTCCTCCGTTGCACCCAGCTCGTACTTCGAGGCGAAATCGTAGGTGCCCGAGCGCGGCACGATCTCGACGGCTGGCAGGGCGCGATCCCCGAGGATCGGCACCGACAGCTCGACCCCCTCGATCCACTCCTCCACCAAAACGGTGCGGTCGTATTCGAAGGCTCGGGCGATCGCCCGGCCCAGCTGCGCGCGTTCGCGCACGAACCCCATGCCGATCGTCGATCCCTGGGCGTTCGGCTTCACCACCAACGGAGGGTCCAACGGAACCGGATCATCGGGGGATCGAAGCTCCACGCCGCGCGGCACGCGGAGGCCGGCCGCCTCCAGCACGCGCTTGGCCCGGGCTTTGTCCATCGCCAGGGCGCTGGCCAGCAGGTCCGATCCCGTGAACGGAACGTGGGCCAACCTGCACAGACCTTGGATCGCCCCGTCCTCGGCGTTCGTGCCGTGCACGGCAAGGAACACGACGTCGGGACGATCGGGGCCTACGAGCAGGCTCAGATTGCCGCCGCCCAGCAACAGGTCGGACAGGTCGGCCCGGCGGCACCGAACGCCCTTGGCGCGCAGGGCCTGTTCTACGCTGAGCCCGGACACGAGCGACACCTCCCGCTCCGGGCTGTCTCCACCGCACACGACGAGCACCTCGGGCTCTCTCCCGAGGCGCCGCCGCTCGCGAAGGAACTCCGAGGGGAACGATCCGATGGTGCCTGCCCCCATTCCGACCACCACGTCGCCGTCGCGAGCCTCTGCGGCGACGACTCTGGGCAACAGATGGCGGCAGGGCACGTACCGTCCGTTCGCAAGCAGCTCGGCGATGCGGGCCGAGCTCACCCCGGGGATCGGGTCCTCCCGGGCCGGGTAGATGTCGGTGAGGAAAACGCGGTCGGCGAGGCTCAGAGCATCGGCGAACTCCCGGTACTTGCCCTGCGTGCGCGAGAACAGGTGCGGCTGGTAGGCCACCACAAGGCGACGGCCGGGGTACGCCTCGCGGCAAGCCTCGACGCTGGCGACGATCTCGGTGGGGTTGTGCGCGTAGTCCGACAGCACCGTGATCGGAGCCTCTTCGACGACCTGCAACCTGCGCTCGGCGCCCCGGAAGCGGCCCAGGGACGCCGCAACCGCCGAGGGATCCAAGCCGGCGGCGACGCAAGCCTCCAGGGCGCCTCCTGCGTTCCACCGGTTCTTAGCCCCGGGAATCGCCAGCCCGAGGCCCTCGGGCAAGGGACCATAGGCGCGCTTGCGGCCTTCGAAGCGCTCCGCCACGAGGCGCGCTCCGGGGTCCTCGGAGCAGTACACCAGCGTGCCTTCCGGCGGCAGCTTGCGGACGAAAGCCAGCACGCTGTCGACGAGGGACTCGAACGACCGGTGGAAGTCGACGTGCTCCCACTCGAGGTTGGTGAGCACCACGATCGTCGGGTCCAGGTCGAGCATGCCGTTGTACGCCTCGCAGGCCTCCAGCACGGCCCACTCGCCGTCGCCGGCGACGATCGGTCCGCCGAACTCCGGCACGGCGGCGCCGACCACGACCAGCGGCCGCAACCCCGCGTCGATCATCGCGCGTGCGATCAGCCCGGTGGTGGTGGTCTTGCCGTGCGATCCCGTCACCGCGATCGTCTTCCTGCCCTTGGCCAGCCAGCCGAGCAACTGCGACCGCCGGAAAAGGGGCAGGCCGAGCCGCCTTGCGCGAAGCGGCTCTGGAGCGTCCAGCGGGATGGCGTCCGACAGCACCACTCCCCAGCCCTCCTGCAGATCGTCCGCCCCACACCCGACGGTCACCGGCACGCCGGCGTCCTTCAGAAGGTCCGTCGTCTCGGAGGCGGCCGCGTCGCATCCCCTCACCGCCACGCCCCTCCGCCGGAGAATCAGCGCCAGGCCGCTCATCCCAGCGCCCCCGATGCCCACCAGGTAGAGGCCTCGAACCTCTCCGAACCGCTCCGGAGGCGCGAACTGCGTGGCGATCTCTTCCGGCGTCCTCATGGCGCTAGCGCTCGGCGGCGGCCTGCTCGATCAGACCGAGGATCCGTTCCGTCGCGTCGGGCAGGTCCCAACGCGCCAACTCCGCCTCTGCGGCCGAGAAGTCCCTCGCGAGCAGATCGAGGATGGCGCGCTCCAGGCTCGCGGGGCTGAGGTCGGCCTGATCGACGACGACTGCCGCCCCCATGGCCTCGAACTCCTTGGCGTTGTGAAGCTGGTGCCGGCCGAAGGCCGCGGGAAACGGCACGAGCACCGCAGGCAGGCGATAAGCCGCAAGCTCCGAGAGCGTACCCGCTCCGCTGCGCCCGACCACGAGCCGCGCCCGGAGGTACTCGGCGGCCATCTCGGGAGCCTCGAGGAACGCCTTGAGCTCATATTCCGGCGGCAGGGCCAGGCTGCGGAACGTGTGGAAGCAGGCGTCGAAGTTCGCGCGGCCGCAGACGTGGGTCCATCGGAGGCCAGGAACGGTCATGCGCGCGCCGGTCGCCAAGGCGACCTCGTTGATGGCGGCGGAGCCTTGGGAGCCTCCCACCACGAGGATGCGGTCGGTCCCGACGCTGCCCCGCGAGCCGCCGCCTCCCTCAGCGCCCCGCGAACCGGCATGCCCGTGCGCACGACCCGGCACCCCGGCAGGCGCGCCTCCGTGGCGCGGAAGACGGTGCCCACGAAAGCCGCCTTGGGTCCCGCCATGGCAATGGTGCGTCCCGGCACGGCGTTCTGCTCGTGGAGCCCGAACGGCAGCCGCAGCGCCATCGCGGCGCGCAGCACCGGCGCCGCCGAGTAGCCTCCGGTGGCGAACACGAAGTCGGGAGGATCGCACCGAAGGCTGCGCCGCGCCATGCCCACCGCCCGAAGCAATCGCGCCGCCGCCCGCCACCCGCGCGGCGTTCTCAGGCTGACCAGCGGCTCCGAGGGGAAGGCCTCGAAAGGCAGACGCTCCCTCAGGCAGGCGGGTCCCTCCTGACCGCGCTCGGATCCCAGATACCGCACGCTCCAGCCGCGGGCGCGGGCCGCTCGGGCCACCTCAAGCGCGGGATAAACGTGCCCGCCCGTGCCGCCACCGGTCACGACCAGACGCATCGGACACCTCCACCGCGGCCCTCTGAGGCGTCGGCCGCAACACCGCCTGACCCAATCCCATCGCGATCCATAGCGCCACCAGGCTCGAGGCGCCGGAGCTGAAGAACGGCAGGGGAACCCCGATCGGCATGATCAGGGCATTCGCCATGCACACGTTCACCACCGACTGGATGCCGATCCACGAGGCCACACCGACCGGCAGGAGCGAGCCGAAGCGGCTGGGCGCCCGCCGGGCCAGCCCTAGCAACCGAGCCACGATCGCGCCCAGCAACCCGATGACGGACACCGCGCCGACGAAGCCAGTCTCCTCGGCAATCGTGGCCATGATGAAGTCGGTGGTGGGAGCCGGGATCATCCGCTTGGTGCGCCCGCCGCCGGCATCGAGAGACACCACTCCCCCCATCGCCATGCCGATCTCGGACTGCACGGTCTGGTAACCGATGTCGTCCATGTTCGCCTGCTCCCAGCGGTGCCAGTGGGAGGCAAGGCGCTCCATGCGGTACGACTTGCCCGTCGCCAGAACGCCCGCCAGCAGGATCCCCGCAACGAGCAGCAACCCCAGAGACTTCCGCGACACGCCCCCGGCCACCAGCAGGAGATAGGACGAGGCGACGATGACCGCCGCGGTGCCCAGGTCCGGCTCCAACTCGATCAGACCCGCCGCCGCAAGCACCCACAGGAACGGCAGCGCTCGGCCCAGCTTCGGAACCAGCACGAGGTCGAGCCAGCGCGGCAGCGGTGTCATCGGAATCCTGCGGTTGTGCCAAGCCTTGCGCGCGGAAAGCGCCGCCGAGAGGTAGAGCAGAGCGCCGACCTTGGCAAACTCGGAGGGCTGAAGCTGCACGGGTCCGACCCGGAACCACCGCCGCGCCTCGTTCATCTCCACGCCCAAGGGTGTCTTCGGCAGCAACAGAAGGGCGCAGCACAGGATCCACAGCAGCGTGGCCGCCCGCTGCCAAGTGGTTCCTGGCACGCGGGACACGAACGCGTAGGCGATCCATCCCACGCCGAAGCCGATGAGCTGCATCACCGCCTCGCGCGGCAGCAGCGCGCTGCCACGATCCAGCGACCGCACGTAGCCCGCGTCGGCGATAGCCAACACCCCCAGCAGCGTGGCAGCCAGCGTGAGGAAGAACAGCCAAGGGTCGTGCCAGGACGCCAAGAGGGCGCCGCCCGAGCGGCGGTTCACGGTTCCAGCTCCTCCACCCATCGGCGGAACGCCGCTCCGCGGTCCTCGAAGTCCCGGAACTCGTCGAAGCTGGCGCACCCCGGCGCCAGCACGATCGCCTCGTGCGGCTCCGCATCCCTCCAGGCGGCCTGCAACGCCTCCCGCAAGGAACCGAACGTTCCGGAAACGGATGCGCCCTGCTCCGCCAGCTGGCTGGCGATCGCTTCGCCGTCGCGCCCGTAGGCGTACGCCGCGTGTCCCGCCGAGGCCAGGTGCCGACCGAGCTCGGCGAAGGGAGTCTGCTTGGACACCCCGCCAACGAGCAACCGTTGCCTGCCGCCGAGCGCGCGGCTGACCGCCACGACGGCCGCCGGATTCGTGCACATCGAGGCGTTGACGAACCGCACGCCTCTGCGGGCCCCCAACTCCTCCAGGCGATGCGTCAGGGGGCGGAAGTTTCGGAGGCCCTCGGCGGCGGCCTCGACCGCGTCGGGGCGATCCGCCGCGAGCCTCGTCGCCACGCAGAGCGCCGCCAGCGCGTTCAGCCTGTCGTGCAACGGTCCTATCGGCAACCCCTGCAGAGGCACTCTTCGACTCAGAACCTCCAACCCGTCCGGAACCAAGCGCGCGTCTCCCACCTCCTCACCAAACCAGACGACCTCGGGGCCGGTCGGGACTCGCACCCACGGGTCTCCCACGGGAGCGACGGCGCGGTTCGAAGCGTCCATGGCAGCGAAGATCCTGTTCTTCGCGGCGGCGTACGCCTCCATGGTTCGATGCCGGTTCAGGTGGTCGGGCCGAATCTGAGTGATGGCGGCGGACAAGGGCTGGAATCGCTCCACGCTCTCCAGCTGGAAGCTGGACACTTCCGCCACCAAGACGTCTCCCGGCGCCGCCTGCGCCACGGCCTCCGTGAGAGGCATCTCCACGTAGCCCGAACCCGCGATGTTGCCGCAGAGCCAGGCCTCGAAGCCCAGGGCGCGCGCGCAGAGCCAAGCCATCACCGTGGTGGTGCTCTTGCCGTTCGTTCCTGTGACCGCCAGGATCGGGCCTTGGGCGGCTCGGAAGGCGAGCTCCACCTCGCCGAGCACCGGCAGACCCGCCGAGCGCGCAGCCACCAGGGACGGATGGTCGAACGGCACGCCGGGGGATATCACCCAGATCTCGGCGGGGACCTGGGACGGATCGCCGTTCCACCGCGGACGGACCGAAGCCCCCAGACGCTCGAGCTCGGCGGAGATGCGGGGATCCAGATCGCGCTCGTCCACCACCGTCGGTCGGGCGCCGAGCTTCCGGGCGAGGCGTGCCGCCCCCAGCCCGGAGCGCCCCCCGCCGAAGATCGCCACCGATCTGCCGCGGAACTCCTCGGTCAACCCTTCCACCTCCACAGAGCCGCGAGCGCCGCCAAACCCGAGCAGGCCGTCTGCGCCAGCAGGAACATCCAGCACACGCGCGTTTCGGGCCAGCCGCGATGCTCGAAAGCGTGGTGGATCGGCGTGCGGGGGAACACCCTCCTTCCCGTCAGCTTCACCGAGGCGATCTGGATCGGCACCGGCACCAGCTCGGCAATCAGCACGAACCCCAACAGACCCAGAGACAGCCAGCGCCAGCCATCGATCGGTCCGGAAGCTCCGAGGCGGAACACGGCCCAACCGATCAGCGCGCCGATCGGCAGCGAGCCCACGTCCCCCAGGAACACCCGCGCCGGGGGAGCGTTCAGCAACAGGAACGGCAGGATCGCCCCCGCCAGCGCGCCGAACACCCCCGGCACCAAAGGCTCCTGCCAGAGCAACCCCAGCAAGACGAAGGTCGGGGCCATGGCCAGCAGCAATCCGCCCGCAAGAGCGTCCAAGCCGTCCGCGAAATTGTACGCGTTGGCGCAGAAAAGCACCACGAAAACGAAGCCCGCGACCCAGGCTGCTCCCTTGCCGAGGTGCCCACCGACCGTGAGCGGCGCCAGCGAGGCCGCCACCTGCAGCGCGAGCTTGGGGATCCATCCGAGGCCGCGCTTGCCCCTCCACAGGCGGGGAACCACGAAGTCGTCGAGGAAGCCGATCAGACCGAAGCCGATCAGAAGGCCGAGGGGCACGAAGGCCTCGCCCCGAACCGCCAGCGCGGCCGCCAGTCCGCCGAGAACGATCAGGCCTCCCATCGTCGGCGTGCCCTGCTTCTTCTGATGGCCTTCGGGGGCGAACCTACTGATCTCCTGCCTGGCCCGCAACGCCACCAGGATGCGGAAGATGGCCGGAGCCAGCACGGCCGACACGAGCAACGCGGTTGCGAAGGCTCGGCAGGCGTCCAGGGCGATCGGCCAGGGGGTCACTCCGGCTCTCCCTCCAGGGCGCGCTCGAGCTCCAGCGCGCGGCTGCCCTTCACGAGACACACGTCGCCCGGCTGAAGCCTTCGGAGGAACTCCCGGGCCTCGGACGCGTCTGCGGCGAAAGCGCCCTCTTGGCCCAATTCGCCCCGGAAACCCGCGAAAGCCTCTCCCACCAGGCACCATCCGTGCAGGTTTCGTCGGCGAAGATCCTGCAGAGCCTCGCGGTGCGCCGTGGCGGAATACTCTCCCAGCTCGCGCATCTCCCCCACGACGGCCCATCGCCTGCCGCCGCAAGGGGCGCTCTGCAAGACCTCCAACGCCGCGGAAAGGCTCGTCGGGCTGGAGTTGTACGCATCGAGCAGCAACGTTGCGCCGCGCCACTGCCGCACCTCCATGCGCATCGGCGGCAGCCGCACGGCCGCGATCGCGTCGATCGCGTCCTGCGGGTCGACGCCCTCCAGCGCAGCCACGAGCACTGATGCGGCGGCGTTCAGAGCCATGTGACGGCCCGCGGCCGGCACGCGGCCGGAGAATCTCCGTCCGAAGCACGCCCCTTGCACGCGGCAAGCCTCGAGGCCATCCGGCTCGACCTGCAGGAGGCGGCAGTCGCTCCCCTCCGAGAAGCCGAAGGTTCGGACCGGCGCCGGGCTCGCCGCGCGCAGCTGCGGCTGGAACGGGTCCTCCCGCCACAGCACCGCGATTCCGTCCTCGGGAAGCACCTCGAGCAGCTCGCTCTTCGCCTTGGCGATGCCCTCGCGGCTGCCCACCATCTCAAGGTGGGACCATCCGATGTTCGTGACAACCCCGACGTGGGGACGCGCGATCATCGCCAGCTGCCGGATCTGACCGAAGCCGCGCATGGCCATCTCGATCACGGCGTGGGTCATGTCCGATTCCGCCTCGGTCCACACCAACGGCGAGGCGATCTCGGTGTTACGGTTGCCGACCGTCTTGAGAACCGGCCCCCGCACGCTCAGCGCGGCGGCCAGGAACTCCTTGGTGGAGGTCTTGCCGTTGCTGCCGGTGACACCCACCACGCGGCCTTGGAAACGGTCCCGGAACGCCAGGCCGATGCGCGCGACGGCTCCCACGACGTTCGGCACGAGAAGGTGCGGCACGGACACCGGCCGCTCCGCCAGCGCGAAAGCCGCTCCCGCCCCGACCGCCTGCGCGGCGAAGTCGTGGCCGTCCACCCTCTCGCCGCGGATGCACAGGAACACGTCGCCGGGGCGCACCTGCCGGCTGTTCCAGGCGAAGCCGGTCGCCTCCGTGTCGGGAGCCAGGTCGTGCGGCACCGCGCCGGTGATGTCGCCCAGAAGTCTCGCCGCGATCGGTCTCAAGCCAAGGCCTCCAGCGCCTCGCGCGCGATCTTCCGGTCGTCCATCGGAAACTTCGTTCGACCGATGATCTGGTAGTCCTCGTGGCCCTTGCCAGCGATCACCACCACGTCACCCGGCTGGGCCCGCCTCAGCGCCTCGAAGATCGCCTCCTTCCGATCCACGATCGTCACCGCCTCCGAACCCTGGGCGAGACCGGCGACCACATCGCCGAGGATGCGGTGCGGGTCCTCGGTGCGGGGATTGTCGCTCGTGACCACCGAAAGGTCGGATCGCTCGGAGACGACTCGGGCCATCTTCGGGCGCTTGGTGCGGTCGCGGTCTCCCCCGCAACCGAACACCGTGATCACGCGCCGCGGCTCGAGGGCGCGCACGGCGTCCAGAAGCTTCTCCAAGGCGTCCGGCGTGTGAGCGTAGTCGACGATGACGCCGATGCCGAGGTCGTTGCGCACCGGTTCGAAGCGACCTGGCACGGGCTTGGCGGCCCGAAGCGCCGTGGCGGCATCATCGAGCGAGTAGCCCAAGGCGAGCAGCCCTGCGGCGACGGCCAGCGTGTTCTGCACGTTGAACAGGCCGCCCAAACCCACTTGTACGGGAACGACCCGCTCTCCGAAGCTCAGCTCCATTTGGATGCTCTCCACCGTCACGCGCAACGGCTTACCCCGCAGCGAGCCCGATTGGACGCCGTAGGAGACGGCTGGATGGTCGATCCTTTCCAGCCAGCGGGCGCCGACAGGGTCGTCGGCGTCGATGGCGGCCCGGAACGGCTTGCCAGCTGTGGCCGGAAGGTCGGAGAACAGACGCCACTTTGCGGCCTCGTAAGCCTCCATCGTGCCGTGGTAATCCAGGTGGTCCTGCGTCAGGTTGGTGAAGATCGCCGCGTCGAACTCCAGGCCATCGGCCCTGCGCTCCTCGAGCGCGTGGCTGCTGACCTCCATCACGAACCCCTGGATACCGGAGGCGACGGCGTCCGCCAGGCATTGGTTCAGCTCCACGGCGAACGGCGTGGTGTTCTCCAGGGTCAGCTTGCCTTCCCCGGTCTTGTAGCCGAGCGTCCCAAGGTAGGCGGAAGGGACTCCCAGCGCCTCGAGGGCGTCCCGCATCACCCATGCGGTGGTCGTCTTGCCGTTGGTGCCGGTGACTCCCACGAGCCTGAGCCTGCCGGACGGGTCGCCGAAGAACGCCTTGCAGAGCCGCGCCAGTGCCTCGGCGAACGTCTTGCCCTCATGCCGCACCAAAGCTGCGGCCATCCCGAGGTCCCAGGCTCTCTCGCAGCCGGCGTCCGTGTGCGTGAGTGCGGCCACAGCACCTCGCTCGCGGGCATCGTCGAGGAACCGATGGGTGTCGCCGCTGGGGCTTGGCATGCAAACGAACAGGCAACCCGGCGAAGCCTTGCGGGAGTCAGCCACCATCCCCTCGAGAGAGGCGTCCCCAAGGAGCCTGTCGGGATGGACCCCGGCGGTCGAGAACAGATCGGCGAAGCGCATCATCCTCCCTGCTGGTGTACCCCCTCGCCCAGCCGCGACGCAGTCGGCATGGGGCGGTCCGGCGGGATGCCGAAGCGCTGCAGGATGGCCTCCGCGATGTCGATGAACACGGGGCCAGCGACCGCGGCGCCGTAGTAGGCCCTCTTCGGATGGTCGACCATCACCAGCACCAGGGCCTTCGGCTCGCGCGCGGGCACGAACCCCACGAAGTTCGAAACGTAGCCCTTGCTCTTCGCTCCCACCTTCTCCGCGGTGCCGGTCTTGCCGGCCAGCACGTAGCCCTTGAGTCGCAGCTTGGCCGCGGTGCCGTGAGGGTTCTCGAACACGGACTCCATGATCTTCAGGGTGGCGTCCGCGGCGGCAGGGGAAACGATCGGACCGAGCTCGCGGACCGGTTGCTCCCTTCCCCCGATCTGACGCACCAGCCGCGGTCGGACCATGACGCCGTGGTTGCCGATCATGGCGAAAGCCGCCGCCAGGCTGACAGGCACCGTGCCGATCGACTGTCCGAACCCGAGAGTCGCCAGCTGCAGCTGCTTGGCGGGCTCGTCGCGGCGGAACAGGCCGCGGGTCTCGTGGGGCAGCGTGAGGTCCGGCTTGGCGAACAGGCCGAGGTCCTCCAAGAACCGGACGTAACGCTCGTAGCCGATGCGCAGGGCCCACGTGGCGGCAGCGACGTTGCAGCTCTTGGCGATCGCCATCTCGGGCCCCACCGCGCCGTGGGCGCGCGAGCCGCCGTGATGGTCGCAGGAAATCCGACGTTTGCCGACCAGCATGGAC
>JAOACB010000065.1 GCA_026418055.1 Fimbriimonadales bacterium | reverse complement strand
GTGGCGGCGACGAACCCCGACGCGGAGTTGCGGCCGTCGCCGGGAAGGCCGTCTCCCGCCGTGCCACCGGTGCCCTCGACGTCCTGCAGCCCGACCGACGCCGCCACCGGCAGGCGCTCCTGGCCTGCGGGTTGCCACTGCACGTGGTACACGTTGTCGCCGTAGCTGCTCAGCACCATCACCGACAGCGCGGCATGCCCCAGGCGGCCGGCCGGCACGCCCAGAACCGCCGCCGCGGTGCCGTTGCGTCCGGCCCGGTTCGCGTCGTCGAACGACACGTCGAGATCGCCGTGCTCGTTGGCCGAGCCGGCCGCCAGAGCCCAGCGCCAGCCTCCCAGCGCGTAGCCGATCGGAGTGCTCAGGGTCATGGCTCCGTCCGGGTTGGGACGGCCCAGACGGTCGACCGCGAAGCCGCCGCCGGACAGACCGGAGAGGAACCGAAACTGCGGATACTGGTCTCGGCCCGAGAACGGGCTCGGGCGCGGGCCCTGGCCCATCGCCGAACCCGCGATGCATGCGGCAACCGCCGCGCAGGCCGCCTTCCATCCCCCACGCATGGCGGCATCATACCGCTCCGAGCCCCGTCGGCGAGCCCTGCGGATCGGTCGCAGGCCGCGGTGCCGCACACGGGGCCCGGCGCCCGGGACCGCACACGAGCGGAGCAGGATCCCGAATACCTCGAAAATCGATGTATAGTGATTCCGGAGGCATCGAGAGCATGGTGTTCCGAAACGGATTGGAGGCGTTGCTGCTGGCGGCCCTGCGCGAAGGGCCGCTCCACGGTTACGCGATCGCCCAGCGCCTCCGGCGCGAGAGCGGCGAGGTGCTGCGGTTCGGCGAGAGCCAGATCTACCCCGCGTTGCACGCGCTCGAGCGGCAGGGCTTGGTGAGCACGAGCTGGGAGCCTCAGGACGGTCGGCCGCCGAGGCGCGTGTACGCCATCACGCCCCAGGGCTCGGCCCGGCTCGAGCAACAGACGCGCGAGTGGCACCGGTTCAGCCGCGCGGTGAGCTCCCTATTGGGCTCCTCGGAAACGAGCGACCGCACGCGCAAGGAGGCCTTGGGCCATGCCTAGGTACATCGAGTGGTATCTGGCGGAGCTGGAGCGGCGGCTGGCGCGGCGCGTGACCCGAGAGCGGCTGCACCAGCTGCTCGCCGAAACGGAGACGCACCTCTCCGAGCGCTCCGAGGAGTTGCGGCGCGAGGGCATGGAACCGCGCGCGGCCGAGCTGGCGGCGATCGACGCGTTCGGGCCGCCCGAGCGGCTGGCGGCGCTGGAGCTGGGTTCGCAGCGTCGGGCGCTGCTCGGTCTGCCGACCGCCTGGGCTCTGGCCCTGGCCGCAGGAGCGCCGTTCCTGGGCATGGCGGCGTCGCTGACGGTGGCTTGGGCCGGCGCGCGGTCGGCCCACTCTCCGCTGGTGCTGACTCTGGCTCTGCCGCTGGCCGCCGCTTGCTGGTTGGCGGGCCGCGGTGCCGCCAAGGCGATCTTCGTTTCGGCCGCGGCCGGATGGGCGCTGCTGGTTGTGGCCAGCGGCCTGGTCGTGAGGCCCGTGCAGGACGGCGCCTGGTGGTCGCGCGGCGCCCTGATGCGGTCTTCGGGCGAGCTGCGACAGGAGGCGCGACGGTCCGCGGGTCTGGCGGAGTGGCTGCGCGAAGGCAGAAGGCGGTTCTTCGCGGCGAAGGGCGAGAGCGAGGCCCCCCGGAGCTTCCAGGTGGGGGCTCCGGAGGCCGAGCAACTGCTCGACGCGTGGCGCTCGACGCTGGGCGGCCATCCCTATGGCCGGATCGAGGCGTCCCCGGCCCTCCAAACGGGCTGGTGGCTGTTCCCCTCGGGTGTGGAGTTGTGGCTGAGGCATCGGAGCGGCGGCTCCATGGTTCTCTCGGGGACCTCCGAAGCGGACTGGCACCTCCTGCCGTGGGCCTCCACGGCGAGGGTGGCCCCACGGCTCACCGCGACTCCGAGCTTCCGAGAGGCGCGACAGGCCTGGCTGAGGCAGTCCGCCGAATTCGAGCAGAGGCTTCTGCGCGCGGCGAGGGAGCTGTCGGCCGAGGCTCGACGGCGGCAGAACGCGGTGGGGGGCTGGTTCCAAGCGCACCCGGATCTGTGGACCGAATCCGCCGCGATCTTCGCGGTCGCCGCGGCGCTCGCGGCCTTGGCGAGCGAGCTAGTGGGCCGCACGGCGACCGCCCTGCGCACCCGAAGGTCGCTCGGCTGGGCGTGACGCCGACCGACCGCTCAGCCGCGGCGCGCGCTCAGCCGCGCGCCGCGGCGGCGGCGAGGAACACGAAGTCGGAGGTCGGCCAGCCTAGGCAGTACTCGGTCTGTTGCCAAAGATACGGCCACTCGAGCAGCTCCGGCAGGTCCGGGCGCACGAGGTTCGTCCCCGAGGCGATCCCGCCCGCGATGTACCCTCCGTCCGCACGGTTCACGCCGTAGCCCGGAATCACCGATCGGGCGCCCACCCCGGACACGAACGAAGCCGGGTTCGGGCCGGGGTGGCATCCGAGCACGAACTGCAGCGCCGCGACGAACGCCTCGCGGGGCGCGAGGTCGGGGAACGCCCGGTGGATCCAGTACTGCCGCACGCCCAAGCGCTGCACCCCCCAGGCAGCTCCCCAGATCTGCGGCCGGTACGGCACCCCGAAGGGCGTTTCGCGGCGCATCGCCTCGAGCTCCCTGGCGTGGGGCTCGAGGGCCTCCCGGGCCGCGCGGCTGAACGCGGCATCCTCCATCTTCGCCGCGGCCCTCGCCAGGGCGTCCGCGTGGCGAGAGGGGTCGAGGCGCGCGTCCTCGGGCAGTCGGCTCTGCGCGGCGCGAAGGTGGGCGGCGTCGCCCGTGGCTCGGTAGAGCTCCCAAGCCGCCTCGCCCGAACGCTCGCCGCCGTCGGCGTACAGGTCTTCTGCAGCGCGCAGCGCCTCCTGCGCGAGAGCCGGGTTGACGCCGCGCAGCGCGCGGGAGGCCGCCGCGAGGGCGGCGGCCCAGTCCACCTGGCGCACGCGCAGGTCCTGCGTGAACACCCATCGGTCGTCGTCGCTGGGGAGGTTGTCGGTCTGCGTCGCGCCGTCTCCCAGGTGCACGTACTGCTTCAGGGTCGGCTCGATGATCCCGCGGAAGCAGCGGCCCACGGCGCGCCACGCCGCAACCAGGAAGCGCGTGCCGTGCTCGATCTGCTGCAGGATGTCGGGCACTCCGTCCGGCTGGCGCAGCAGGACGAGCCGACGCTCAAAGTCCACGGTCGTGTCGTCCTCGTCGATGCCGAACTCCTCCCACGCCAAGGCCAGTCCCAGCACGGTGTGGGACTGACTCTCGACGCGCAGGTCGTAATCGCCGGCGTCGTGCCAGCCGCCCTCGTTCAGACCCTCGATGCGCTCGCCGGGGTTGTGCGGGCAGAGCGGTTCGGGCCCTTGGACGTAGCCGTCGAAGTGGTTGTGGTTCAGGGGCGCCATCCGGGCGTCGTCCAGGTGGCACGCCCCGTGCCACACTCGGTAGTTCTCCTCGACCCGCATGTGGCACATCTGCACCGGCAGGAAGGTGTCGAGGGTGGGCCGCCAGAGGCCCTCGTAGGCGTCCTCGGCGATGCGGAACGGCGAGGAGTCGCGGCCCGCGCAACGCAGCACGTACAGTCCCCTCGGGACGTTGCGCGGCAGCTCCGTTTGCAGGTAGCGGAACCTGAGGAACCGGCCCCATTCCTTCGCCTCCAGGGCGGCTCGGGGCACGAGGCCTGCGGGCTCGACCCTGAGCAGCACGGCCGATGAGGGCGGCTGATCGGCTGGGTCCAGCTCGATGGCCACGGGGACCGAGTCTTGCGGCCGATAGCCCACCTGGCTGGCCAGCACCACCGGCTCGGACTTCCAGCCGGGCACAGCGTGCGGGCGGATCCGCCATGCCAGCGACGTGCCCTGCATGGCGGCCCAGACCACGAACCAAGCGTTGTTGTGGCGATGGCGCGCGTCCCACAGCTGCAGCTCGCCGCCTTGCAGGCTCTCGAACCGAAGGCGGCGCTCCGGGTCCTCCGGCGCGACGTGCAACTCTCGGCCCGAAGCCAACGGCCCCGAGCACACTCCGGTTGCCTGCCGGGGGAACACCCCCTCGCCCGAATCCGCGAGGAACGTCCTGCCGAACAGCTCGCCGGGGAACAGCTCGAGCGCGAAACCCACCCGGTCCCTCCACTGGGCGGGGGGCTCCCGGTCGAGCCGAACGGTCAGC
The DNA here is from genome assembly GCA_026418055.1 of Fimbriimonadales bacterium. Classification (GTDB taxonomy): domain Bacteria; phylum Armatimonadota; class Fimbriimonadia; order Fimbriimonadales; family Fimbriimonadaceae; genus UBA8783. The sequence goes on along the minus strand of JAOACB010000065.1, from coordinate 6,767 downwards.
AACAGGCCGTCGCCGTCGGCGCGCACCGCGACCGTGGCGCCGAGGCGGAGGTCGGGATACTCCACGGGGTTGAACCCGGCTCGGTCGCGCGAGGGGTCGGGATACTCTGCCGGCACGCTCAGCTCGAGCCGGGCGGGATCCGCCTGGCGCGTCCCCACCTTGGGCGAGGGGGACCACTGGCCGGGAGTCGGCTCGAGCAGCAGCATGCCGTTGGCCGCGATCCTTCGACCGTTCTGGATCAGCGTGAGACCGTGCTGGTGGCCCTCCGGGTAGTGGTCGTGGCAGAGGGCCACAATGAGCCCTGGCGCCTCCAGGGTCTGCCGCTCGGTCAGTCTCCAGTCCATGCGCTGTTCTAGCAGGTTCTCCGCCGGCAACGCTCGGTCTGGCCGCGGTTTGCCGCGGACCCGCGGCGCGGCGGGGACAGGCGGTCTCGTTGACGTTGGGGCCCGGCGTGTGCTATCTTAGGGAGCCCGTTGCCGGATAGCTCAATTGGCAGAGCGCCTGACTCTGGATCAGGAGGTTCTAGGTTCGAGCCCTAGTCCGGCAGCCACCTCCCTTCTCCTTCGGCCGACCACCCGTCGCCGGGCTCGGTCGGCCCAATCCGCAGGGCTGGGAGCTGGGCCACAATCGGAGCCATGGTCGCAGCCCTGCTCGCTCTGGCCCTCGCCCCGCAGCCGATCGCCGTCATCGACCATCCGCAGGCCGACGAGGTCAGCGGCATCGTCGCCAGCCGGCGCTACCCGGGAGTGTTCTGGGCGCACAACGACAGCGGCGACTCGGCGCGGCTGTTCGCGATTCGGGCGGACGGCACCACGGTCGTTCCGGCGTGGATGGACCGGCGCCAGGACGCGGGCGTCGCCTCCGGGCGCAAGCCGTTCGAGGGCCTCGAGGTCAAGGGCGCCTCCAACCTGGACTGGGAGGACATCGCCTCGGACGGAGACACCCTGTACGTCGCGGACACCGGCAACAACGCCAACGCCCGCCGCGACCTGTGCGTGTACGCGGTGCCCGAGCCCAACCCCGCCGAGACGGCGGCGACCCGTGCCTTGCGCGAGATCTGGATCGCCTACGCCGACCAGACCGAGTTCCCGCCCAAGGGCGAGAAGCGGTGGGACTGCGAGGCGGTGTTCGTGCATCGGGGGGCGCTGTGGTTCCTCACCAAGCACCGCACGGCGCAGGGTCTGCCGCTCGATTCGACCGCGCTGTACCGCCTGCCGCTGGACCAGGCGTCGTCGGGCGTGGTGCACCGGCTGGCCCCGGTGGATCGTCGCGAGGGCTTGGGCGGCTGGGTCACGGGTGCGGATGCCTCGCCCTCGGGCCGGACGCTGGCGGTGCTGACGCACCTGCCCAAGGCGCGGGTGTGGCTGTTCGACCTGCGCGGGGTCGGCGACCGGCTGCTCCCCAAGCCGATCCGGGTTTTGGAGCTTGGCGAGGTCGGGCAGATCGAGTCGGTGGCGTTCGACGGGGAGGACCGGCTGCTGCTGGCCAACGAGTCCCGCCGCGAGCTGTTCCGCCTGGACCTCCCCCCCGGCGGCTAGCTTCCCTGATTCACCGGTAAAGAGCTACTCCCATCGATTCCCGTCTGCCGGTGTCGGGCCATCTCTATGAACCCTGCCACCGTCAACTCACCGCCATCCATCTGCGAGAAGCCACTCCTCAGCCCTTTTGGCCTCACCAACACTACGCTCTCCTCCGCCATTTCCTTCAGCTGTTCGCTTGATATTGCGGGCTGGAGCGTGAGCAAGTGCTTCTGCTTCACCCTCCTCGCCTCGTTGAGAATCTGTCGCCACCGATCCTTGACGGTGCTCTTGACTGCCAGAACGGTTAGCGACACGATTGGAAATGCGGGATTCCGATAGGCCTCGATGGAAGGTAGCACGAAGTCTGGGCGGTGCCTGCCTTCCGTAAGCGGGTTGCGACTGTATGAAAGATTGTTGACGCGGAGAATCTCCTCAACATGATTCTCAAGCGCTTTGCCAGCTCGGCTCTTTCGCCGCTGCAACAGCCCTTGCACCAAGTTGATCAGGACGTTCAGCTCGCGAGTTCCGCCTTCACACCAATTCTCAAGCTCACCGGAAAACAGGGCTCTCTCAAGGCGCATGAACAGACGCTCTTCTACTTCGTACCAACCTAGAAGTGTACTATCAGGGTCCTGCACAGGGTCCGCCCCTGCGTAAAGGTCTCTGGCTAGGCGCGAGAAGATCTTGGCCTCTGGGAAGCGACCGGCCTCAACAAATGGCATAATCGCTTCATCTAGCCCCGGGATATCAGCTACTTCTCCGCTCAAGCCCAGCGATGCCAGCAATTGCCGAATCACGTAACTTCCCGCTGACGGGTCAACGTCACGTGGTTCGGCTACCCTGAGCTTCTCGCTTCCTGTTGACCCATCAAGAGCCAAGAGCCAACGGAGCTTCTCTGCAACCTCGCCGCCCTGCTCAGCGAGAATTAACCACCATCCTCCTGACCGTAGTTTTGCCAAGACAAAGAGGTCACCTTCGCGACCTCTTTCAATAGCGACGTTGGACGGATAGTAGAGTCTATACTCGGTGCGGCTCGGGTGTCTCTCGCGGGCGTCGTACCAAGTCAATTCAACGTTTCCCCCGTGCACGACGCCGCCGTAGCGATCCGCATAGACAACCGTAGCGACAAGGCGACATCTTTCGGAGCCCAACAAGCGTTGCAAGCCGCCGACTCCATTGAACTCATGTTGGTTGGATGCGATCCGGTCGGCCTCAACCTTTGCTAGGTTCTTCCATGCAAAGGCCTCAAACACATCCTGCAAGCTCTGGAGGACAACCCGGCTCATAACTCGCTTTCGGGGTCAGACTTGCCCAGCAGGGGAAGCAGGTTTCTCGCGACTGCTCTTACAACGGGCACAGCGACGCTGTTTCCAAACTGCTTGTACGCATGGGAGTCAGAAACAGGTATTCGGAAGCTATCCGGAAAGCCCATCAACCTTGCACACTCCCTTGGTGTAAGTCGCCTAGGGTTCCGAAACGCCTCGTCCTTAACTAGAATCTCTGACCCATCTTTGTAATAGCGCGCGGAAAGAGTTCTTGCAACCGAGTCCCTATCCACCAACCCATACCCGAACCCGTTTCCAGCTTGGCGATGCTTTTCCGCGTAGCTCTGCAAGTAAGACCAAAGCCGATCGCTGAGCTCGTATTTGGAGTTTACTCGCCCCAACCTATGATCGAAGAAGCGGCAACCATCGTGCTCAAGCCTCGGCTCCGATCCGTCCGTGCGATGCAGGATATCGCGCAACCGAGGTTTCGGTTGCTCCGGCAGGATTGAGTCCAGTCCGACGTGAACATCAGCCCGAAATCCTACAATGAAAATCCGCTCACGGTGTTGGGGAACCCATCCTTGGGCATCGATCACATTCCATTGAACGAAGTAACCAAGCTCCTTCGTCAACGTGTCATGAATGATTCGGAACGTTTTGCCCCGGTCATGAGACCGGAGGTTCTTCACGTTTTCCAGCAGGAAGGCATGGGGCTTCTTTGCCTCCAGAATCCGAGCTATGTCAAAGAAGAGCGTGCCTTGGGTGGCGCACTCAAAGCCATGGGGCTTCCCAAGGGAGTTCTTCTTAGACACCCCGGCGATGCTGAAAGGCTGGCAGGGAAACCCGGCAACGAGAAGATCATGGTCCGGAACCGCTTCGGCTGGCACCGACCGGATGTCACCCATGACGGGATGATTGAGGTTGAAGTTGGCGGCGTAGGTCTTGATGCAGCTCGAGTCAATCTCGCACGTGAAGACACACTTTCCACCCAAGGACTCCAAGGCCAGCCTGAAGCCACCGATCCCTGCAAAGAGATCAATGAAACGAAATGGAGCAGGGCTTGGGTCAGCCACCCAGGCAGCAAAGGGTAGGGACGGCTGTGGCGACTGAGGCATCGCTTGCTCATGTCGTGGCTGGCCGCACCAGCCCCGGCAGGAACTAGTATACCAAGAGCGAAGCTGCACCTAGCTGGTGGGACCCTACGACCCGCGCCAATCCCGCCGAACAGGGTCCCGGCTCGCAGCGGCCGGGACCCCGGAGCGGAAACGGTCGGCAGGGCGTATTCCTAGGTGGAATGGCCGCCGATCAGCCCACCGCCCTCGAGCTCCTGGAAGAAATCCTGGAGATGATTCCGCCCGAGATGGCCCGCGTGCGGAACCATCTCTCCGCCCTGAGGCGCACCCTGCGAGCCGAGGAGCGCCAGAACGACGAGCTCCGCGAGCAGCTGGCGCAGTTCCAAGAGGCCTACGAGAAGCTCACCTCGCCCGCCAACCGCATCGCCGTGTTCCTGCGCTGGCTGGAGGACGACCGCTGCCTGATCGCCGTGGGAGACACCGAGTACGTGGCGCAGGTCGACCCGAATGTGGACAAGGCCTCCCTGGAGACGGGCGCTCGCATCGCCGTCAACGAGGCGTTCGCCGTGCTGCGCGCCCTGGAGGCCAGCGGCCTGGGGGTGGTGGCCAAGGTCGCCGAGGTTCTGGAAAACGGCCGCATCCGTCTGGGCGGCGACACCCCCGGCTCGGCCAGCCGCATCCTGCTGCGGGGGCACCAGCTGGCCGACCGCTCGATCGCGCCGGGCGACGAGGTGCTGGTCGAGCCCAACGGCAAGGTGGCCGTGGACCACTACCCGCAGAGGGAAGCCCGGGACTACTTCTTCGAGGAGGTGCCCGAGATCCACTGGGAGCAGGTCGGCGGGCAGGAGGAGGCGATCCGCCTGATCCGCGAGACGATCGAGCACCCGCTGCTGCACCCCGAGATCTACCGGCGGTTCGACAAGAAGCCGATCAAGGGCATCCTGCTCTACGGCCCGCCGGGCTGCGGCAAGACGCTGATCGGCAAGGCCACCGCCTACAACCTCACGCGCGAGTACGCGCAGAGGGTCGGGCACGACGTCAAGGAGTACTTCATGTACATCAGCGGCCCGAAGATCCTCAACATGTGGCTCGGAGAGACCGAGCGCATGGTGCGCGAGATCTTCCGCACGGCCCGCGAGAAGGCGCAGGAGGGCCGCCTGGTGTTCATCTTCATGGACGAGGCCGAGTCGGTGCTGCGCACGCGCTCCAGCGGCCGCTGGCTGAACATCAGCAACACCGTGGTGCCGCAGTTCTGCGCCGAGCTCGACGGGCTGGTGTCGCTCGAGAACGTCGTGCTGATCCTCACCAGCAACCGGCCCGACTACATCGATCCCGCGGTGCTGCGTCCCGAGCGCATCGACCGCAAGGTCAAGGTGGCCAGGCCCAACCGCGAGTCCAGCCGCCAGATCCTAGGCATCTACCTGCACGAGCGCGTGCCCCTGGACCCCGCTGAGCTGAAGCGGCTGGGAACCACCGACCCCGCGTGCGCCCGAGAGCGCATCCTGGACGAGATCACCGACTACCTGTGGCGCAGCACGAAGGACTCCGAGTTTCTGCGCGTGATCCTGAAGAGCGGAGCCACCGAGACGCTGTATCGGAAGGACCTGGTGAGCGGAGCTCTGCTCAAGTCGGTGGTCGACAGGGCCAAGGACCTGGCGATCCGCCGAGCGATCGGCGAACCGGACCTGGACCACGGGGTTTCTCTGGAGGACCTGAAAGCCGCCGTGGACGCCGAGTACCGCGAGAACGAGATCTTCCCCAAGAGCGACACGCAGGAGGATTGGCTCAAGCTGCTGGACTACGAGCCGGACAACGTGGCGGCCGTGAGGCCGGTGGCCACCGGCCGGGAGCCCGCGGCGGCCCGAAACACGGTCATCTAGGAGGGTATCCTTTCGATCATGCTGAGCATGGAGCAGCAGGAAGCGCTGTCCAGAGCGAGGGGTCGCCTGGACGCTATCAGGGGGCATCTTTGACCTGCCCAAGGTCGAAGCCCAGATAGCCGAACTCGAAAACGCCTCCGCGCAGCCCGATTTCTGGAACGACCCCCAAGCCGCCAACAAGGCTCTCCAGAGGCTGTCGCGACTCAAAGCCATCCGCAACCCGTTCGAGGAGCTCTCGAAGGCCGAGCGGGACATCCGCGAGCTGTTCGAGCTGCTCGAGCTCGAGGACAGCCCGGAGCTCCGCAACGAGGCCGAGCAGATGGCCGTGCAGTTCCTGAAGGACCTGGACGCGTACGAGCTGCGCACGCTGCTGAGCGGCGAGCACGACGGGCGCAACGCCTTCGTCGAGATCAAGGCCGGCGCGGGCGGCTCGGAGGCCTGCGACTGGGCCGCGATGCTGCTGCGCATGTACACGCGCTGGGCCGAGGACAGGGGCTACAAGGTCGAGATCCTCAGCGAGACCCCGGGCGACGTCACCGGCTACCGCTCGGTGAACTTCCAGGTGACGGGTGAGAACGCGTACGGCTACCTGAAGGGCGAGCACGGCGTGCACCGCCTGGTGCGGATCTCGCCGTTCGACGCCGCGACGCGACGCCACACGTCGTTCGCGATGGTCGAGGTGCTGCCGGAGATGGAGGAGTCCGAGGTGGACCTCAACCAAGAGGACCTGAAGATCGAGACCCTGCGCGCAGGGGGAGCCGGCGGCCAGCACGTGAACAAGACCGAGTCCGCCGTGCGCATCACGCACCTCCCCACCGGCATCGTGGTGCAGTGTCAGAACGAGCGCAGCCAGCACAAGAACCGCGCGGCCGCCATGAGCGTGCTGCTGGCGCGCCTCGCCGAGCTGCAGAGCACCCAGGACGCCGAGAGGATCCGCGCGCTGAAGGGCGAAACGGTGCCCGCCGAGTGGGGCCGCCAGATCCGCAGCTACGTGCTGCACCCCTACACGCCTGTCTCTTATACACATCT
>JAOACB010000064.1 GCA_026418055.1 Fimbriimonadales bacterium | reverse complement strand
GACGATGCCCGGGCTTGGAGCGCCGAGGGTTGTTGAGGGCCTCCCGAGCCGAGCCGCCGCTCCGCGCGGAGCATAATGGGCCATGGCCTTCGAGGAGGCTCGGTATCTCGATCCCGCCAAGGTACGGGCTTGGTTCCCGGAAGGATCCTCCCGCCTCCGCGTGGAGGTGGAGGGCGAGTTCTGCCTACCCAGGGCCGTGGCCAAGCTCGTCTTTCCCCTGAGCCATCCCGATCGGCACGTGGTGCTGATGGACGTCGAAGGAAAGGAGGCGGGCATCCTGCCGACCCTGGAGGGCATGGAGCCTTCGTCGCGCGAGGCGTTCCAGCGCGAGTTGGACCGCCGCTACTTCACCCCCAAGATCCTCGCCATTCGGGACCTGAAGCAGGACGGCGGCATGTGGCGGTTCCGGGTCGAGACGCAGCGTGGGCCGACGGAGTTCTGGGTGCGGCACTGGCGGGACAACTCCGCGGAGATCCAGCCCGGCCGCTGGCAGATCCAGAGCGTGGACGGCCAGCGCTTCGAGATTCCAGCGATCGACGCCCTCGATGTCAAGAGCCTCCGCCTTCTGGAACAGCTGCTGTGAGGCGCTGGCCTCTCTGGCTTACCCGTGCCGTTGCGCCCTGTGCGGCCTCGGGGGAAGACCTCCGATCTGCGGGGAATGCCTGGCCGAGATGCAGCCGTTGGACCGGATCGAGAGCCTGGACGATGGCCCGGCGGTGGGAGCGGCGTTCCTTTACGAGGGGCGGGCGGGCCAGGCCGTTCGGCGTCTGAAGTACGAGAGGGCCACCGCGCTGGGCGCGCCGATGGCGGCTTTGCTGGCGCAGGCGGCAGGAAGGATGGGCCTCGACCGCGTCGACGCCATCGTGCCGGTGCCGATCCACTTCCTGCGGCGTTGCTCGCGCGGCTTCAATCAGTCGGAGCTGCTCTGCGAGGGTTTTGACCGCACGAAGGTTCGGCCGGATCTGTTGCGGAGGGTGCGGAGCACGCGGCCACAGGTGGGTCTGAGTCGCGAGCAACGGAGCCGGAACCTGAGAGGGGCGTTCCGTGCGAGTCCGGCGGTGGAGGGCCTCCGCGTGCTGCTGGTCGACGACGTGCTCACCGGCGGCTTCACGATGCGCGAATGCGCCAGCACCCTGATCGCGGCCGGCGCCGCGGGCGTTCAAGGCTTGGTGTTCTGCCACGAGCGGCTCGCGTCGGCACGGGGGCCGGTGGCGTAAACTTGGGGCGCGCATGCGCCTCCCCAAGGTGTTCTTCCCAGGCCAGAACCTGGAGCGCCGTCTCACGTGGGCGGATGCTCTGATCCTTCTGGGCATCGTGGCGCTCATCGGGTTCGGGGTGCAGCTGGCCAAGGACGCCCCGGAGGTGGTGCGCGGCCCCGAGATCTCGCTGAGTCCGGCGGTTCTGCCGGTTTACGCGGCGCTGTCGACGGGGAGGATGCTGGCTGCATACTTGCTCAGCCTCGCCTTCTCGATCGCCTACGGGTATTGGGCCGCCAACAGCCGACGGGCCTCGAAGGTGCTGCTGCCGTTGCTGGACATTCTGCAGAGCGTGCCCATCCTGTCGTTCCTGCCGGTGGTCTTGCTGAGCCTGTCGGCCATCCTTCCGCAGAAGATCGCCACGGAGCTGGCCTCCATCCTGCTGATCTTCACCAGCCAGGCCTGGAACCTCACCTTCAGCTGGTACCAGTCGCTCACGACGATCCCCAAGGACCTTCGGGAGGCCGCGGGCATCTTCCAGCTGAACTCCTGGATGCGCTTCAAGACCCTCCAGCTGCCCTTCGGGATGATCGGCCTCATCTGGAACAGCATGATGAGTTGGGCCGGCGGGTGGTTCTTCCTGATGGCCGCGGAGATCTTCAACGTCGGCGAGCGCGACTTCCGTCTGCCCGGGCTCGGCAGCTACCTCCAGGAGGCGGCGCACCAGGGCAACACCCGCGCCATCCTATTCGGTCTCGCCACGCTCACGCTGGTCATCGTGGCGCTGGACCAGCTGGTTTGGCGTCCGTTCCTCGCTTGGTCGCATCGCTTCCGCCTGGACATGGTGCACGACGAGGACGCTCCGACGTCGTGGTTCTACGACGTGCTGATGGACTCCTCGCTGATGGCGAGGGTTCGGCGGCACTGGATCCGGCCGATGGCGGAGAGCTTCGACCTATGGATCCACCGGCGGGCCGAGGCGGCGCCCAAGCGGGTGGAGAGAGCCCGCCGAGCGAACTGGACCGCGTGGGTCCTGACGGGCGCCGCGGCCGCGGCCATCGCCTACGGCGGCTGGAGGGCGGTCGGCCTGTTGGTTCAGGTGCCCGCAGCCGGGTGGGGCCAGGTCCTTCTCGGAATCTTGACGACCCTGCTGCGGGTGACGGCGGCGCTCGCGGTGACGCTGGCGTGGACGATCCCCGTGGGCGTGGCGATCGGCACCAACCCTCGGCTGGCCCGGTGGCTCCAGCCGCTCGCGCAGCTGGCCGCCTCCATACCGGCCACGGCGCTGTTTCCGGTGTTCCTGGCGGCGTTGGTGAGCCTCGCCGGGGGACTCAACATCGCGGCGATCGCCCTGATGATGGCCGGCACGCAGTGGTACCTGCTGTTCAACGTGATCGCCGGCGCCAGCGCCATCCCGCGGGACCTCCACTTCACGGCGGAGCTGATGAAGATCCGCGGCTGGGAGCGCTGGAAGGTGTTCCTGCTGCCGAGCCTTTTCCCCTACCTGATCACGGGATCGATCACGGCAAGCGGCGGCGCATGGAACGCCAGCATCGTCGCCGAGTACGCCCAGTTCTCCGGCCAGACGCTCAAGACGCTCGGAGCGGGGGCGATCATCGCGGATTCGACCGCCCGGGGCGACTTCCCCTTGCTTCTGGCGGGCACCTTGGCCATGGTGTTCACGGTGGTCATGGTGAACCGCCTGCTGTGGCGTAGACTCTACAAGCTGGCGGAGGACCGCTTCCGCATGGACTGAAGGAGCAACCATGGCCGCACCGACGCCCTTGCTCGAGCTGCAGAACGTGACCCAGGCCTACGGCACGGGCGCCAAGCGCTTCGTGGCCGTCAGCGGAGTGAGCCTGACGATCTACGAGGGGGAGTTCGTGGCACTGCTCGGACCCAGCGGGTGCGGCAAGAGCACGCTGCTGCGCATCATCACGGGGCTGCAGAAGCCCAGCGAGGGCCGAGTCTTGTACCGCGGCCAGCCGCTGACGGGCGTGAATCCGCACGCCACGATCGTCTTCCAGACGTTCGCGCTGTTCCCTTGGCTCACCGTGCAGCACAACGTGGAGCTGGGTCTGAAGGCGAGGGGGGTGCCGAAGCCCGAACGGCGGGAGAGGGCGGTCGCGCTGTTGGACAAGGTGGGCCTCGACGGCTTCGAGACCGCGTTCCCCCGGGAGCTGTCGGGAGGCATGCGGCAGAAGGTGGGCTTCGCGCGCGCTATGGCGGTGGAGCCGGAGCTGCTGTGCCTGGACGAGCCGTTCTCGGCGCTCGACGTGCTGAGCGCGGAGACCCTGCGCGGCGAGCTGCTGGATCTGTGGACCGGAGGCGAGCTGCCGACCAAGGCGATCCTGCTCGTCACGCACAACATCGAGGAGGCCGTGTACATGGCCGACCGGATCGTCATCATGGACAAGGATCCGGGCCGCGTGGTGCGCGACATGAAGGTGGACCTGCCGTACCCCAGGTCGCAGAAGTCCGCGAGCTTCCTCAGCGTCGTGGACGCGGTGTACGCGGTGCTCGCGGGTCGCACCGAGGCGGAGTACGTCGAGATGGGAACCGCCCCCGGCCAGCCCGGCCGCACGCGCAACCTGCCGGAGATCAGCATCAGCGGTCTGGCGATCCTGCTCGAGCTCGTGTCCCAGTCGCCCACCCGCTCGGCGAACCTGTACGACCTAGCCAGGGAGCTCAAGCTCGACTCCGATGAGCTCTTGGAGCTGGCCGAGGCCGCGGAGCTGCTAGGGTTCGCCACCATCGACGAGGGCGACATCCGCGTCACCGAGCATGGCGTGGAGTACGCCGAGGCCGACGTGACGGAGCGCAAGCAGCTGTTCGCGGCCAGGATCCGCCGCCTGCCGATCTTCGAGTGGCTCCTCGACATGCTGGAGAAGGAGGAGGACCACGAGATGGAATGGGACGATGTGCAGGAACTCCTCGAAAGGGAGTTCCCCAGCGAGGAGGCGGAGCGCAACGTGGAGACCGTCGTCGAGTGGGGCCGCTACGGCGAGCTGTTCGCCTACGACGACAGCCGCGAGGTGATCTACCTCGAAACGCCGGACCGGGAGGAGCGCGAGTAGCTTGTCCGAACTCTTGGAGCGGCTCCGCAGCAAGCTGGCCAGCTGGGGCTGGCTGAGGCCGGAGGACCGCATCCTCGTGGCTTACAGCGGCGGAGCGGATTCCACCTGCCTGCTGGACTTGCTCCATCGGCTGGGACGGGACGTGGTCGCGGGTCACCTGCACCACGGCATGAGGCCCGAGGCCGACGAGGAGATGGCGCGCTGCCAGGCGTTCTGCGACCAGAGAGGGATTCCGTTCGTCGGTGGCAGGGCGGATGTCCCGGCCATGGCCCGCAGCCTCGGCATCGGTCTGGAGGAGGCGGGCAGGCGCGCTCGCTACGAGTTCCTGCAGCGCGCGGCTCTGCGCACCCTGAGCCCCTGGATCGCCACCGCCCACACCAGCGACGACGACGTGGAGACGGTGCTGCTGCACCTTGCTAGGGGGGCTGGTCCGAAGGGGTTGGAGGGCATTCCCGAGCGCAGGGGCAACGTGCTGCGTCCGATGCTGGGAGTGTCGCGCGCGGAGGCGCGCGCCCACTGCGAGCAGAGCGGTCTCTGGTTCCACGACGACCCTGCGAACGACGACCCGCGATTCGCTCGGTCCTTCGTGCGGAACGAGCTGCTGCCCGCGTTCCGAAGGCTCAATCCTTCGTTCGACGCTGCGGTGCGGCGGACCGCGGCGATTCTCGCGGCGGAGTCGCGGGTGCTGGAGGAGGCGGCCGGCAGGGCGATGGAGGCGATCGAGCTTCCGCTCAACGGGCCGTTGCGGTTCCTCACCGCCGACGCCGAGGCGGCGTTCGATCTCTCCGCCTTCCGAGACCTCCCAGAGGCGATCCGGCGCCGGGCGGTGCGGCTGCTGGTCGAGGCCTTGGGCGGCTCCGCCGACTTCGACCAGACGGAGGCGGTATCCAAGGGCCCTTCGGGAGTGACCGGATCCGTGACGATGGAGGGCGGGACGGTCGAGGTCGCGTGGGACGAGCGCAGGCTGCACTTCCGGCGAACGGACCGCTCCGGCTGCGGCTCCTTTCCTCTGCAAGCGCCGGGCGAAACGGAGTCGGACACGTTCGGCTGGGCGTTCCGCGTCTTCGTGGAACGCTTGGGGTCGCCGCCGACCGTGGAACCGCTCCGAGCCTGGGTGCCTCGGGAGGCCGTCCGCGGCGAGCTGCGCGTCCGGAGCGCGGAACCGGGCGACAGGATCGCGCCGCTCGGGCTGAACGGTTCGCGCAAGGTGGCCGACGTGCTCTCGGAGATGCGCCTGACGCCGCTGGCTCGGGCGCGGCTGCCGCTGGTGGTGGATGAGGAGGGGGTGCTTTGGGTGCCCGGGGGACCCGTGTCGGAGCGGGCGAGGATCCGAGAGGGTACAACGCTTTGCTGGCGCCTGGAGTTCGGCCCCAAGGGGGCCGCGAAGGACGCAACCCCTTCCTCTCCGTCGGCGTAGACCGAGAAGAATTCCTTCAGCGAGGCTTGTTCCCCTTTGAATAGACCGGCCAGAGCCCTTTTCCTCACCGTGATGATCGTGATCATCACGATCGCCCTCATGAACGTCTTCAGCGGCGGCCCGATCGGCTCGCTGGGTTCTTCCCGACCGATCGAGCTCACCGTCGGCCAGTTGCTCGAGAAGGCCAAGCAAGGCGAGGTCACGGCGGTCGAGTGGCAGGAGACCGAGATCCGGGGGACGCTGTCGGACGGAACCCGCTTCGTCGCGACGGCCCCAACCACGCGCGATCCGGTGGGACAGGCTCTGTTCAACGACCTGGTGGCGAACAAGGTGGACGTCGACACCAAGACGCCGCCGATCAGCCAGACCGCTCTGAGCCTCATCTCCATGTTCGCCTTCCCGGTGATCATGGTGCTGCTGCTCTGGTTCTTCTTCCTTCGGCCCAGCCAAGCAGGGGGGAACCAGGCGCTCACCTTCGGCCGCAGCCGCGCCCGGCGGGTGGGCGAGGGCGGCCCGAAGGTGACCTTCGACGACGTCGCGGGCATCGACGAGGCCAAGCAGGAGCTCTGGGAGATCGTCGACTTCCTGAAGAACACCAAGCGCTACACGGCGCTGGGGGCGAAGATTCCCAAGGGCATTCTGCTCACGGGGCCTCCGGGGGTGGGCAAGACGCACCTTGCCCGCGCGATCGCCGGCGAGGCAGGGGTGCCGTTCTTCCACATCAGCGGATCCGACTTCGTCGAGATGTTCGTCGGCGTGGGTGCGGCCCGCGTGCGCGACCTGTTCGAGACCGCGAAGGCGCACCGTCCGAGCCTGATCTTCATCGACGAGATCGACGCCGTGGGCCGCCAGCGCGGAGCCGGCTTGGGAGGCGGCCACGACGAGCGCGAGCAGACTTTGAACCAGCTGCTCGTCGAGATGGACGGCTTCGACCCGAACAGCGGCGTGATCATGATCGCGGCGACCAACAGGCCCGACGTGCTGGACCCCGCCCTGTTGCGGCCGGGCCGCTTCGACCGGCAGATCGTGGTGGATCCCCCGGACGCCAAGGGGCGCGAGCAGATCCTGCGCATCCATGCCAAGGGCAAGCCGATGGACCCGGCGGTGGATCTGGAGGTGCTGAGCAAGCGAACTCCGGGCTTCACCGGAGCCGACCTCGCCAACATGCTCAACGAGGCGGCGCTGCTCGCGGCCCGGCGCAACCATCCCCGGATCCTGCAGGAGGATCTGGAGGAGGCTTTGGACCGCGTGATCGCGGGGCCGCAGCGCAAGAGCAAGGTCATGGACGCCAAGGAGCGCGAGGTGATCGCCTACCACGAGGCCGGACACGCGATCGTCGGCGAGATCCTGCCCTATTGCGATCCCGTGCACAAGGTGACCATCCTGCCGCGCGGCATGTCGCTCGGGTCCACCTGGATGCTGCCGGTGACGGACAAGTACCTGGTCAGCGAGCAGGAGCTGCACGACGATCTGGCGGGCCTGCTGGGAGGCAGGGTCGCGGAGGAGCTGGTGTTCAACGAGGTCACCACGGGAGCCGCCAACGACCTGCAGAGGGTGACCAGGATCGCCCGGGCCATGGTTTGCGAGTACGGCATGAGCGAGAAGCTCGGCACGTTGGTGCTCGGGCGAAGGAACCAGAACCCGTTCCTCGGTCGGGACTACACGCTGGACGAGCGCAACTACAGCGAAGCGGTAGCCGAGCTGATCGACCAGGAGGTGCGGTCGATCGTCGAGAGGGCGCGCCAGAGGGCCACGGAGATCCTCATGGAGAACCGGGAGAAGTTGGACCGCGTGGTGAAGGCGCTGCTGGAGCACGAGACGCTGGATCGCGAGGCGTTCCTTGCAGTGATGGAAGGACGCGAGATCCCGTCGAAGGATCGCACCGAGCGGCAGGCGGACGAGCAGCACGCCGCTACAGAGGCCAAGGAGCCCGAGCGCAAGGAGCTGGGCCAAGAGGAGCCCCCGCCGGGTTTTCTGCTGAACCCCGACGCGCGCTGAGCCCTGTGCTATACTGCGCGCGATACTACGATGGATCTAGAGGCCATCTACCAGCGTGGGTTCGCCTTGCGTTGCGAGGGGAGGTACCGCGAGGCCAAGGAAGAGCTCCATCGCGTGTTGGCCGCCGATCCGAACCACGCGAACGCCCGCTGGCAGCTCGGGCTCATCCTCGGGTTCGAGGGCGATTTCGACGGCTCGCTGGCTACGTTGCGAGACGTGGTGCGCCGCCACCCCAACCACGTCAACGCCCGCTACGATCTGGCGATGACCATGATGATGCTGGGTCTGTTCGACGAGGCCAAGCAGCAGTTCCTCGAGGTTCTGCGGCTCAAGCCCGACCACGAGGACGCCAAGAAGCAGCTCGCCTATTTCTGACCCCGTCCAGGTGAAACCGTTGACGTGGCGCCTGCCCGCTTGCTAGCATGGGGGCGCGGGGGCTTCCCGCCCGAACCAGGAGGCTTGCGTTGAAACGGTTTGCGCTAGGGATCGCTGCGTTGGCTTTGGCGCTCGGCATGGCAGGTTGCGGCCAGCGGCCAGAGGAAGGCGCAGAGCCTGCCACGGTGACCTTCGAGGGCCAGACCGACCCGAAGATCGTCGGCGAGTGGGTCAAGGAGGACGGCAACTCCAAGTACGTGTTCCAGCAGGACGGGACGTACACCTTCTCGGGCCGCGTGAACACCCCCAACGGGCAGCTGAATGTGAACGAGAAGGGGGAGTGGCGCGTGAAGGACGGCGAGATGCGCTTCAAGCGGCCCGACGGCGTGGTGCTGGCGTACACGCTGGAGCTGACGGGGGACTCGCTGAAGATGACCACCAAGGGCAGTCTGAGGAACGTCACGAGCCTGAGGCGGGCTAAGTGAGGCGGAGAACCGTCCGAGAAAGCCGCAGGAAAATCGGGCTAATCGGTTAACGAGTCAACGTAAACCTGGTGTATGATGAAAGTGTCTCGGCAACACGCTCGGAAGAGCGCATGGGCCGTGGCGGTGGATTTCGACGATGAGCCACCGGACGGGTAGCGACAGCCCGAGGATTTGGAGGCGCGGGTCCATTCCCGTAGGAGCGTTGCCGCTCGCTTGGAGCCTCGGCGCGGACCGTTCTTGCTCGGAGACGTTCCATCGCCTTCGGACACGTGCAAGCAAGGAGATCCTTCCATGATGCGAAGAAGCATTGCCTTTACCCTCATCGAGCTGCTCGTCGTGATCGCGATCATCGCGATCTTGGCGGCGATCCTCTTCCCGGTCTTCGCCCAGGCCAAGGTGGCGGCGAAGAAGTCTCAGGACCTGTCGAACTGCAAGAACCACGCCACGGCCATCATCATGTACTCGGCCGACTACGACGACCTGTTCCCCCGCCAGTGGTACAAGCGCCCGGGCTACGCGGTTTGGGGCTGGAACACGCCGTTCACCTGGCGCGAGGCCATCTTCCCGTACGTCAAGAACGGGCAGCAGGCCTACGACGACGGCAGCAACCGCGTCATGCTCGTGCAGGGCGGCATCTTCGACCATCCGCTCAAGCCGGGAGCTCGCGGCACCTATCAGTCGAACCGCAACCTGATGCCCGGAGCCTGCTACTGGAACGCTAGGAACTCCTCTTGGGACTGCGACCAGAACGACGCCGGGTATCCGACTGGCCTGCCCGTCATGGCCTCGGTGTCCACGACCGCCCTCGACGCCCCCGCCCAGATCGTGACCACCCTGACCGTCGGCATCAACCCCGATTGGAACGCCTCCGGCGACTCGGCTGAGGCCTCTTGGTGGTGGTACGGCGGCGCCCAGTGGCCGCCCGTCTTCACCGGCCCGACGTCGCACGAGAAGTGGGACGCGGACAGCACGGTCTTTCCGTCTTGGTCCATCGCCCGCTATCGCTTCGAGGGAATGAACAACGCGTACGCCGACGGCCACGCCAAGTTCACCAAGAAGGGCTCGTTCAACTGGTGCAAGACGATGTACATCAAGGGCATCGCGTCCGACATGTACGACAGCTGGGACTGGCTGTTCGAGTCTTGGGCCCCCTGCGCTCCGTTCGTGAGGTAACCGCATGAAGGCCACCGCATGGACGCTCGCGCTGGTGCTGGGTTTCGGAGTGCTCGCAGGGTGCTCCGGGTCCGACTCCGGCGACGTGGAGAAAGCCAAGGAGGCCGCAGAGAAGGCACCGAAGTCCGTGGACGAGCTGCCGGCCGACATGCCCCCGCAGGCTCGCGCGAACGCCGCCGCCGCCATCGAGCAGGCCAAGGCTCGCATGCAGTTCGAGGGTGACGCCCAGAAGCGTGCGATGGAGGCGATGCGCAAGCAGCAGGAGCAGCAGCAACAGGGCGGCAACTAGGTCCAGGGATCGTCTGGCGAGCGGAGGCGGCCGGCTCCGGAAGGGGCGGCCGCCTTCGGCTTGCTCAGAAGGCCATGCGCTGGAAGATGCCTCCGCCGGCCTCGTCGCTCTGGATGCTGAACCACTTGGGAACGCCGTAGCGGCGGCAGATCTCCGCGACGCCCTGATCCGCGTCGCGAGCCGGCGCGTCGATCATCTGGCGGCTCTTGCCCTTCATGCCCTGAAGCGCGCTGAGCGCCGAGGCGGGGTCTTGCTCGGCGTAGGCGACGGCCTGCAGGATGTCGTGCATCATCCCGCCCGTCTCGCGCAGAACCTGGTCGTAGCGGTCCGCGACGGGCAGGCACTCCGAAGGCGGTCGCCGCGTGAGGAACTTCGCGTGCAGATCGACCCAAGCCTGCCGCATCGCCTCGGTGTCCATGCGCGCGCGCTGCGCTGGGGAAGCCATGCTCCTCGATCCCTCTCCGGCGATCTCTCCGAGCAGGCTCTGCAGCTGCTCCAGCTGTGCCCCGGCCGAGAGCGACGCGAGGGTGACCAGAGCCTTGGAAACCTGGTCGCGCGCCAGGCGTTGCCGTTCCTCCTCGATGATCCTCAGGAACTCCAGCCAGTCCCGGACCTCCGGCGGCATCTGCGGTTGCTCGGGCGCGGCCTGGCGGAACTCGGGCTGGGGCGGCGCAGCCTGTCGAACCGGCGGCGAGACCGGTTCGACGCTGGCCCGCAACGGGGCCGGAGGCGCCTCCCGCTTGCTCCTCAGCCAATCGGCGGCCGTCAGGCCTCCGAGCACGCCGATGCCCACCAGCCCTGCCGCTCCCGCCACCAACAGGGGTACCCGGTTGCGGGGCCTTCCGCGGGACGGAACCGGACCTTCCATATCCCTCCGTTACGCTCCGGCGCCTGGCCGGGATGCCCCTTGGGGGTAAAAAGCCTGCGGGAGCGCATGGGTGCTGGTGTGCCTCGCGGTCTTCAAAACCGTCGTGGCCCCGAACCGGGGCCGGGTGGGTTCGATTCCCACACGCTCCCGCCAGCCCCGGCCCGCTACATGGACCACGGCTCGGCGTGCCGGTCGTGCTCGTCGGACCACCGCCGGTGCAGGTCGTGGATCGCAGCAACGATCGCCGGCTCGAGCGGGCGCGGCTGAAGGCTGAGGGAGTGGAACTCCTCAACGCGCCCGATCCTCGCGCTGGCCCCTACGGTGGCCACGACCTGGGGCAATCCGAGCGCGTAGCGGACGCAGAACTCCGGCCAGGACCGGGCGTCGGACGCATGCAGGATCGGCTCCACGGCGTCCCATCTGGGTTGGAGGTATCCCGTCGAGGGCCGGCGGCCGCCGCACACGGTGCGCATGGCGACGATCGGGAAGCCAGCCTCGTCCAGGGCGTCCCACAGCTCGTTGGTCACGAAGCGCTGCAGCGGGTTGAGATAGAAGATGAACGCGTCCACGAGCTGCCGCGCGGTTCCGTTCCGCACCCCCCGCAGGTAGGCGTCGGGACTCCACGGCCAGCACTCCAGCACGAAAGCCCGAACGAGCCCTTGTTCGCGCAGCGCCATCAGGCCGCGCATCGCCCGGCCCGGCTCGGCGATCTCCTCGGCGATCGGACCACCGAGGCAGAGCTGTCCCACGTCCATCGAGTCCAGCTCGAGGGCCCGCAGCTGCAGCTCGATTTGTCCGCGGATCTCCTCGACCGACGACCAGCCGATCTTGAACACGAACTTGGGCACGCGCGTGCGGTCGCGATCCAAAGCCGCCCGGATGACTGCCAAAGCTTCCCCGTACTGATGGCTCGTGTGGAAAGACAACCCGAGGTCTGCGGCCCTCCGCGCAACGAGAACCCGATCCTCGAAGGGGATCTGAGCATCGCCCAGCCGCGTGGTGCCGTAGATGAAACGAGTTAATGGAAAAACGGACATTCGTCGCCAGCATAGCAGAACCGCCGATGGGCTCCTAGGGTCTGGGTGGCCGGAGCCGGCTTGAATCCGTGGAGGCAGACCGGCCATAATGGGTTTCCGATCCGGGCGGTTAGCTCAGCTGGCAGAGCACTACAATGACACTGTAGGGGTCACAGGTTCAAGTCCTGTACCGCCCACCATCCTCCCTCCGCAGACCCGGGTCTATACTGCGCCATGCTGTGCTGGACCCTCCTTCCGCACCTGCTGGTCGCCGCGTCCGGTCCCGGAATGGAGGCGGCTCCCTCGCCGGTCTCGCTGCACGGCGCGCTGCGCGTCGAGCGCGGGCGCATCGTGGGCAAGTTCGGGAATCCCGTCAGCCTGGCTGGCCCCAGCCTGTTCTGGAGCCAGTGGATGCCGCAGTTCTACAACCGGGATTGCGTCCGCTGGATCGCCACCGACTGGAAGGCCGGGGTGGTTCGGGCTGCGGTCGCCGTGGAGCCGGACGGCTACCTCGTCGATCCGGAACGGGAGCGCGCCAAGGCCGAGGCTGTGATCGAGGCGGCCGTCGAGAGCGGACTCTACGTGATCGTCGACTGGCACGACCACCGGGCACATCTGCACACCGAGCAGGCCGTCGGCTTCTTCCAAGCGATCGCGAGGAAGTACGGCGACAAGCCCAATGTGATCTATGAGATCTACAACGAGCCGATGCGCGTCGGCTGGCCCGAGATCAAGGCCTACAGCGAGCGCGTGATCGCGGCCATCCGAGCGATCGACCCGGACAACATCATCGTGGTCGGAACGCCGAACTGGTCTCAGGACGTGGACGCTGCGGCGGGAGATCCCTTGAAGGGAACCAACCTGGCCTACGCCCTGCACTTCTACGCCGGAACGCACAAGGCTTGGCTGAGGGACAAGGCCGACAGGGCGCTGGCGGCCGGCCTTGCTCTCATGGTCACGGAGTGGGGTGCGACCAACGCCAACGGCGACGGGCCGATCGACCATTCGTCCACCCGCGAGTGGCTCGATTGGATGCGGAAGAACCGGATGATCTGGTGCAACTGGTCGATCGCCGACAAGCGGGAGGGCTCGGCGATGCTCCGGCCCGGGGCCAATCCGCGGGGCGGATGGACCGAGGCGGACCTCACGGAGTCCGGTCGCTTCGTGAGGGGATTGATCCGAGAGTGGGGATTCTGACGTGAGGATCCGCGAGGCCGTCCTGGAGACGAGGGAGATCCTTTGGGATCAGACGGGCTGGCCTTGGGAGAACCGCAACTCCAACCCGATGGACGCGTACGACGACAGCGCGTTCAGCGATCCCAAGCCCGCGGCAGGCCCTCGGATGGTGCGGCAGACGTTCCTGCGCATCCGGGCTGAGGACGTCGTTGCGCGCTACGGTCCCATCGACTCCTACGCGGGCGCGGTGGCCCAAGACTCGATCCTTCCCTGGCTCGAGGGCCAGGACGCCAGCCGGGTGGTGGAGCTCAACGACCGCATGCAGCGCCTCAGTCGGCACGGCCGGGGAGGGGTGTTTCTGACGGCGGTGGCCGCGGTGGACCTGTGCCTGTGGCAACTGAAGGGACAGGCGACGGGAGAGCCGGTGTTCCGCCTGCTCGGAGGGCCCTGCCGGGACGCCATCCCGGCCTACGCGAGCATGCTGGGATACTCGATCGAGCCGGAGAAGGCCGCCCGGCGCGCCGCCGAGACCAAGGAGAAGGGCTACAC
>JAOACB010000063.1 GCA_026418055.1 Fimbriimonadales bacterium | reverse complement strand
ATAAGAGACAGGCTTGAGGGACTTCAGCTCGATGCACAGCCGATCGGGCACGTACTCGAGCTCGATCGTGGCGAAATCGGGCTGCCCCGTCTTGGGGCAGACGCTGGTGAACTCCGGGCACACGTGCGTGATGACGTAGTCCCTGTGGGGCGCTGGGTTCTCGAAGGTGTCGATCAGAGCCATGGTTGGGTTGGGAGGAAGGCGGGTTGCCCGAGGCCAGGCGGTATAGTGCCGCGCGATGTTCGTCTTGGGAATCGCCGCGTGCTTGGCCGCAACGAAGGCACCATGGAGCATCATACCCCAGCCGCTCGAGGCCCAGCCCGGGGAGGGAACGTTCGAACTCACCGCCTCGACGCGGGTGTTCTACGACCTGCCCGAAGGCCGCTCCGTCGCGGGGTTTCTGGCGGACGAGCTTCGGGGTCCTCTGGGTCGACGCTTGACGGTGGCGCAGGGAGCGCCCCGCGCGGGAGACGCGCCGTCGGTGGTTCTCAGCCTGCGCGGACTCCGGTCGTCCCTGGGTGAGGAGGGCTATGAGCTCGAGGCTACGCCTCGCAGGATCGTGATCCGGGCCGCGCGGCCCGCGGGGCTGTTCTACGGCGTGCAGACGCTGCGACAGATGCTGCCTGCCGAGTCGTTCGGCAAGGGACGGTCGCACGTGCCGCTGGAACTGCGGTGCGGAAGGATCGTCGACAGACCGCGGTTCCGATGGCGGGGATATCTGCTCGACGTCGGTCGCCACTACCGCTCCGTGAGCTACATCCTGCGCACCATCGATCGGCTCGCGTCGCTGAAGATGAACGTTCTGCACTGGCACCTCACGGAAGACCAGGGCTGGAGGTTGGAGATTCGGCGCTACCCCAGACTCACCCAGGTCGGAGCCTGGCGGGAACAGAGCGGCGGAAGGTACGGGGGATTCTACACGCGGCGGGAGGTGCGCCAGATCGTCCGGTACGCCGCCTCCCGCTTCATCCGGGTGGTGCCCGAAATCGAAATGCCCGGCCACTGCCTTGCCGCTCTGGCGGCCTACCCGCAGTACTCGTGCACGGGCGGTCCGTTCCAAGTCGCCAACCGCTGGGGAGTGTTCGCCGACGTGTACTGCGCCGGCAACGACGACACCATCCGATTCCTGAAGGAGGTGTTGGACGAGACCATGGAGCTGTTTCCCAGCGAGTACATCCACATCGGAGGAGACGAGGTGCCCAAGGACCGCTGGAGGGCATGCCCGAAATGCCAAGCCCGGATCCGCGCCGAAGGGCTTCGCGACGAGAACGAGCTGCAGAGCTGGTTCCTTCGGCAAATCGGAGCCCATCTGGCGTCGCGAGGCCGCAAGATGATCGGCTGGGACGAAATCTTGGAGGGGGGCTTGGCGGAGGGTGCGACGGTGCAGTCGTGGCGGGGCATGGAGGGCGCCGTGGCGGCGGCACGCCAAGGCAGCGACGCCATCGTGTCCCCCACCTCGCACTGCTACCTTGACTACCCGCTATCGGCCATCAGCCTGGAAAGGGCGTACTCGTTCGAGCCTGTTCCTCCCGGGCTGGATGCTCTCGAGGCTCGGCACATTCTCGGACTGGAGGGGAACATGTGGGGCGAGCGAACCCCGGAGGATTCGGACGTGGACCGCCAGACCTATCCCCGCCTGGTTGCGCTCGCCGAGGTCGCTTGGTCGGACCCGGCCGTCAGGGATTGGGCCGGCTTCGAGCGGCGCCTGTCCGTGCACCGCGGCCGCATGCGGCTGCAAGGCATCCAAGAGGGGTGGGCCGCCGGTCGAAGGGTCGGCGGATGGTCGCCTCGGGAAGTCTCGGAGAGCCCGCGCGAGCTGCAGTGGGAGCTCGGTCGGGTCAGATCGGGCGAGACGCTCACCGTGGAGTTCGTCTACGAGTCGGGCGCCCACGGGCTCGAGGTGACCAGGGTCTGGGTCGAGGCCGGCGGCCAGAGGGTGGCTGTGGACGAGCATCGGGGTTTCGCCGGGGCGAACCCGCGACTCCCGCGCTACCGCCTGGCTTTGCCGGCGAGCCTGCCGGAGGGCCCTACGGTGCTGAAGGCTCTGGCTCGCAGCGACGGCGGCACGGACTCCCGAGGGTCCGTTTGGCTCCTCGTGGAGAGCAGGCGGAGCGGAAGGTAACCTGCCAGCGTGACCAAGCGAGCGATCACTCCCGAGGACCTTCTCCGCTTCCAGCTGGTTGGCGACCCCTGGATCCACCCCGACGGCGAGCGGGTTCTGTTCACGCTGAAGCGCACCAGGGAGAAATACAAGGTCGAGTCGCAGCTCTGGATGGCCTCGCTGCACGAGGCGCCGAGGCAGATCACCACGCACGAGGGGGGCGCTGGGCACGGTCGGTTCTCGCCCGACGGCCGTCGGATCGCGTTCCTGTCGAAGCGCGGCGATGCCTGCCCGCAGATCCACCTGCTGAGCCTCGAGGGCGGCGAGGCGCAACGGCTGACGGACTTCCCCGAAGGCACCGTCTCGGAGTTCCAATGGTCTCCCTGCGGCGGCTGGCTTCTCGCGAGGTTTCGAGAGGCCCATCCCGACTGGACCGAGGAGGCTAGGAAACGGCGGCAGGAGCAAGGTCAGTCCGACGCGCCGTGGGTCATCGAGACGCCCCTCTACCGGCTGGATGGCGACGGGATCTTCGGCGGGCAGCGCTTCCGCTTGCACGTGGTGAACGCCCAGACCGGCGAGCGCCGCTTGGCCTACTCGTGCGACCGGGCGGGGGTGGGTCCGTTCGTCTGGACCGCCGACGCTAGCGGCTTCTTCGTGGCCCGACCGCGCAGCGATGAACCTTGGCGGGGTCCCGAGGACGACGTCGTCCTGAGGGTGGACCTGGATGGCAACGTCGAGACGCTGGACCGACTGCCTCCCGGGCCGAAGGAGGCACTGGCGGCGTCTCCCGATGGCCGCTGGCTAGCATGGCTCGGGGATGACCGCGTGCTTGCGACGTGGGGGGCCCGGAACCGAAGGCTCTTCGTCCACGACCTCCACACCGGCGAGACCCGGTGCCTCTCTGCCGGAACAGATGCCTGCCTGCTCACCGCGACCCTTGCGGATGCCAAGGAGGGGGCATCGGGGGTGCTCGTTTGGTCCCCCGACAGCAGGGCTCTGTACGTGAACCTTGCGCTGCACGGGCAGAACCACATCGGATGCGCGACGCTCGAGACCGACGCCGTCGTTCCTCTCACCTTCGGCCAGCGTCTGGTGCAGTTCGGCAACGTCAGCGCGGACGGCACTCGGTTCGGAGTCGTCTTCGGCGGCGCCGCGAGGCTGCAGGAGGTGGGCCTGTTCGACCTGGACCGCCACGACGAGGGACCGATCCGCCTCACGGGCTTCAACGACGGCCTTTTCGAGGAGCTCGAGGTTGCCGAGCCGAAGGAGCACTGGATCGACACTCCGGATGGATCGAGGGTGCATGTCTGGTCGCTCCTGCCTGCGCGGGCCAAGGAGGGCGAGCGGCTGCCCGTGGTGCTCGAGATCCACGGGGGACCGCATTGCCAGTACGGGTGGACCTTCTTCCACGAGTTTCAGGTGCTGGCCGCCCAAGGGTACGCCGTGGTGTATTCCAACCCCAGGGGTTCCAAGGGATACGGCGAAGCGCACTGCAGAGCGATCGAGGGAGACTGGGGCAACAAGGACTGGGTCGACATCCAGGCCGTTCGCGACTGGATTCGGCAGCAGCCTTGGGCGGACTCGAGCAGGATGGGTGTGATGGGCGGCAGCTATGGAGGTTACATGACCAACTGGGTGGTCAGCCACTGCGACGACTTCGTCGCCGCCATCACGGACCGATGCGTCAGCAACCTCGTCAGCTTCGGGGGCAACTCGGACTTCCCCCACCTGGAGGACGGTTACTGGAAGGGCGCGCCATGGTCCGACATAACCGAACTGTGGCGTCAGTCGCCCATCGCCCACTTCGCCCATGTCAGAACGCCGATGCTGATCCTCCATAGCGAGGGCGATCTGCGGTGCAACATCGAGCAGTCGGAGCAGGTGTTCGTTGCGCTCGTGCAGCGCGGCGTGCGGGCTCGCTTCGTCCGGTATCCGCGGAACACCTCCCACGGCATGTCGCGCAACGGCCCGCCGGACCTGCGCATCCATCGGCTCAACGAGATACTGCGCTGGTGGGCCGAGCACCTTGGCCCGCCGCCCAAAGCCTGAGCTCTCGGATCAGCCGCCTCGCGGCGAGGAAGTTGCCCAGCAGGGTGGGCCGTTCGCGTGGCTCCACGAGCATCCTCGCGGCTCTTCCGTCCACGGTCCCTTCCACGCTCACCCAGCCCCCCAAGAGGGCCCAAGTGTGCGGGTTCGCCCGGAACCGCACTCTGCGGACCGAGCCTCGGGGAAGGACCACTTGGTTTCTCTCGCCCGAGTACACGATCCGGTCCTCGGTCCAGTACAGGAAGCCGACGTCCTCATGGGGATCGAGCAACCCCCAGGATCCTGAGGGGGCGTGTCCGACGAACCACGCCGTGCGCGGATGGGGGATGCTGCGACCGACCTCCCGGCGCAAGGATCCGTTGCCCGCCAAACCGAAGAAATTCGCTCCCAGCCATGCGACGACGCAGGAGCCCGCGACCCAATGCAGGGCCGCACCCGTCGTATCGCCCGTCCGCAGGGCGATCCGCAACCCTTCTGCCATCGGCACGGCCGCCAACGCCATGGGCAACAGGTTGCCCGCCAGCTGGCGTCGCCAGTTCCAAAGCGGGGTTCGGGGCCTGCCGGCCGCGTCGCGGCTCACAGACGGCATGATACACTGACCCCGGTCGATGGCTCGGAACCTACCGCCAGTGGAGGCCATTGCGCCGGGCTTGTTTCGGTGCCGGGATTGGCTGGTCCGGGCCTGCTCGAAAACCGAAACGGCTTTGGTGGCGTTCTCGGCGGGCAGATTGCGGGCGGCGGTGGCCTGTCTGCCGGAGGACCACGAGGTCCAGCCAATGGCGTTCCACGAGTGGGCGGCCGCGACGCTGGAGTTTGCAGGCGGCTTCTCGCAACGGCTCGCCTCGGAGGAGCTGCAGACCGCGGCGATGGCCGAGGTCTGTGCCGAGCTTGCCGAGGACTCTCCGTTCCACGGTTCCCGTCGTTTCGCCGGGTTGCACCGCTCTCTTTGCGATGCGCTGAGCGAGCTGAGGGAATGGGGAGTCGACGCCGAGGCGCTGTGGGAGGCCGCGGCGGAGGCTGCTCCCGCCCTGCGCAGCAAGCTGCGGGCGCTCTCGGAGATCGAACGGTCGTTCCGGGAGTTGCTCACCCGGCTCGGGTACGGCGTGCTGTCCGAGACCCTCGACGACGTGGAGTCCTCCGAGCTGGAGCCAGGCCAGCGGCTTCCGCCGACGGTTCTGCTGGCCGACGCGGACTTCACTCCCCGCAGGGCTCGCTTCGTTCGTTGGGTCGTCGACAATGGCGGCGAAGTGCGGGTGCTGCTGCATCGCCACCCCGGCGGCGACGTCGGCTTCGATGGAGCGAAGCAATGGGCCGAACAGCTGGGAGCCCAAGCACGGTACCTCCCGACCGAGGCTGGATGGACCGAGGGGCTGTTCTTGGGCCATGGGGCTCCCGGTGGGCCTGCGGCTCGCGTCTGGAGCGCTCCGGATCCGCTGTTCGAGGCCGAGTGGGTGGTTCGAGGTTGCCTGGCGGACCTAGCCGAGGGAGTCCCCCTGAGCCGAGTGGCCATCGTCGCCCGAGACCTGTCGGGAACGATGCCGTTCCTCGAGGCTGCCGCGGCGCGCTTCGGTCTGCCGATCTCCGTTCCCGCCACGGTTCCCTTGGTGTCGAACGGGTTCGCACGCCTGGTTCTCGGTGTGCTCGACGTCTGCGCCTCGAGGGACGTCCGCTCCCTCTTGCGGCTCCTGTCCTTCCGGTACGGCGCCCTCGGTCGGACCGATCGGGACGCCGTGCGCCGCGCGGTGGAGGCAGCCGAGCGATCGGACGCCCCTTGGGACCGCTTGGCCGCCTGGGCCGAGGACCATACGGACGGTGCGCCTTGGCTCGTTGGGTTGTTGCGGAGGCGGAGAGAGGCTTGGCTGCAGCCGAGGACGCTGGCGGCCTGGGCCGGCTGGCTGCGCGAGCTGATGGACGAGGGGGATTGGGCCGTGGACGATGCGGGGCCGCCGCACTTGGCGGCCAGGGATCGCCGAGCGATGCGCCAGTTGCAGGCCACGGTCTCAGCAAGGGCCGCCCTCGACCGGGCGAAGCGCGGGCAACGGACGATGGACGTGGAGTCGTTCCGCGACCTCGCGGTAGAGACGTGGGAGGCGGCGGAGTCCACGGTGCGGGACCGCGAGGACGGCGTCCTGGTGGCGGCAAGGTCCGCCGACCTGCCTCAAATCGACAGCCTGTACGTCACAGGCATGCTCGAGGGCCAGCTTCCTCGCCGCCGCTCCGAGGACCCTATCCTCTGGGACGCCGATCGGCAGTTCCTCCGTCGGGCCTTGCGGCTGGACCCACCCCTCGAGGATTCGCGGAGTCGGTCCCGACGGGAAAGGGACGAGTTCGTGGCGCTGTGTTGCAGCGCGGCAAGACGGCTGACCCTGACCTATCCGCAGACCGACGACGACCGCGACAACGTGCCCGCCTTCTACCTGCGGGAGGTGGAGCGGCTGGCGTCGCCCGAAGTGCGCGTCTTCCGGCGCGGAGAGCTTGCTGGGCTCGGCTGGCCAGGCGGGCCCGAGGCGGATCGAAGGATGGCCGAGGCTCTAGCCGGTCCCAGGCGGACCCTACCCGAGCCCCGCCTGCTCTCGCCCGCGTTGCGGGCGCGGCTGGCTTGGGACGGATCGTCGCCGGTGTGGATCGAGAGGCTCTTGGACGCGGGGGAGTGCCCGTTCCTCGGCTTCGCCCGGCACACGCTGCGCCTCGCCTCTGGCCGTTCTCGGGCTCCTCGGCACGCGTTGCGCGAGGTCGCCGTTCGGGCGGGTATGCCCAAGGTCGCCCGCGAGGTCGATGGCTGGACCCGCTTGGAAGACGCTTTGGCAGAAGTGGCACGGGAAGTGGAGCGGGAGGAGGGTCCGGAGTTCGCTCGGGCGTTGCTGGCGTACGGTCGGCGAGTGCTCCGCCGGTGGCTGGAGAGGGAGAGGGCGGCTCAGGAGCTTTGGCCGCGTTCGCTCCTGGCGACGGACGTTTCCTGCGGCCAGCAGGGCACGAAAGGCTACATCCCGCTCCTTGATGCCGAGCCAGCCGGGCGCCTGGACATCGAGCTGCGCCTGGACTCGCTGTGGGAGTCGGGAGGGGTGGTCGGCGCGACGATGTACGGCGAGGGCCTGCAGGAGACGGTGGACCGGTTGCCGGAAAGGGATCGGAACCGCTTGGCGCTGCTGGTGGTCGCGCTGTTCCGAAGGGGTGCCAGCTATCACCTTGAGTTCGAGGGTTTCGGATCGATCCGAACGGCGTACGCCCTTGGCCGCACGTTGGGCGAACGGGCGAACGACCCCGACCGCGGGCTGCAGCGTCGAACGATGGACGGGAACGACCGCCATTGGGTGTCCCGGGCCCAACGACTCGCCGCTAGGGTCCGATCGTCGCTCCAGAGCCTGGAGATCGCTCCGACACCCGGAGAGGCTTGCACCCGCTGTCCCTTCGGCGAGCTTTGTCGCCGCTCGACCCGCTTTCCGGAGCGTGACGCTTTCGATGGCGGAGAGTGAGATGGTCCACCTGTCCGAGGAGCAGCGCGCGGTCGTCCAGTCGGGCGACCCCCGGCAGGTCGTGAGGGCCGCAGCCGGATCGGGAAAGACCCGCGTCCTGGTGGAGCGCTTCCTTCGGCTGGTGCTCGAGGAGGGGCTCGACGCCGACAGCATCCTCACGATCACGTTCACCAAGCGCGCGGCGGCCGAAATGAAGTCCCGCATTGTGCGGCGGCTCGTGGAGTGTGGGAGGCCGGATCAAGCCCAGCTCGCAGAGACCGGCCCGATCTCGACGATCCACAGCTTCTGCGAGCGCCTGCTTCGAGAGAACGCGGTCGTGGCGGGAATCGATCCCGAGTTCGAGGTGCAGGAGGGTGTCGAGGGCAGCCGGCTGTTGCGGGAACTGTCGCGTCTGGTCGTCGGCACCGCGGTGGCCGAGGACCGCGGCGTCCAAGAGCTCTTGGAGCGGCTCCTCGAGGCGAAACCCCATCTGCACGAGTTCGAGGCGGAGGAGGAGGTGGCCCACTGGGTCCGAGAGGGCCTGCGCCAGCTGCGCGGATCGGGCGCCGATCCAGCAGGCTTGCTCGGGCAGAGCCAAGATCCGAGCGCATGGCTCAGGACCTTCTGGAAGGTGCGGGAGGCAACCGAAGCGTGCGAGGAAGCCTTCTACCAGGCGCTGTTGCCGACGCTCCGCAAGTTGCGCCCATCCTGCTCGGCCCCATCGGGGGAGGACGCCAAGCGCGCGGATCAGGAGGCCGCCGAGGCCAGTTGCGCTCTCGGAAGGATGACGGCCCGGTTGTGGGAGCTGTACGAGGAGCGGTTGCACGAGCGCGGATGGCTGGACTATGCGGGCCTGGAAGCCCTCGCTGTCAGCCTGCTCGAGCGGTATCCCGAGGTGAGCGAGCGTTGCCGCGAGCGCTATCCGGTTGTGCTCGTCGACGAGGCGCAAGACCTCAATCCCGTCCAATACAGGCTTCTCGAGCTCCTGGCCTGCGAGCGGGAGATGCTGGTCGGGGACGAGCAGCAGTCGATCTACGGTTTCCGTTTGGCGGACAAGACGCTGTTCGAGTCCCACGCGTCGCGCCACGGAGCGTTGCCCCTCAGACGCAACTACCGATCGAAGGCAGGGATTCTGAGGTTCGTGGACGATCTCTTCGCGCCCCTTTGGCCGGATCGCGGGCCGATGGCGCCGAAAGAAGACTCCGGCAAGACAGACGAGCCCTATGGCGGCGTGCGGTTCGTGGAGCTCGCATCCCGGGACTGGAAGCCTCTCGCGGACGCGGTGGCCTCGCTGCGAGACGAGGGCACCCGGCTGAGCGACATCGCGGTGCTCTGCCGCAAGCGGTTCCAAGCCGTCGCCATCGAGCGGGCGCTCCGCGTTCGTGGCATCGACGCGCGCCTGTTCGGCGAGTCGGAGGACTACTACACCCGTCTGGAGATCCGCGACATGGCCAACGCTCTGAAGGCGCTCGTGGATCCCACGGACAAGCTGGCGTTCCTGGCCTTCCTTCGTGGTCCGCTGGTTGGCCTGAGCATGGACTCGGTCGCGTCCTTCGCGCTGGATGGCTTGCCCACCGGGGACTGGTCGGCTTGGGAGCCTCCTTTGGACGAGGACCGCGACGCCTGGGAGCGGTTCCTGGCATGGTATCCGGCTTTGGCGTCCTTCGCGGACCGGCTCACGGCGTGGGAAGCCTTGAAGGAGCTGTTCGCCCGCTCCGAATGTCTGGAGCGCCTCGCGGCGCAACGCGCCCCCCTGCAGACCCTTTCCAACGTGCGCAAGCTGCTCAGGCTCGCGGCCGAGGCTCCGCACCTTGGGCCGGCGGAGTTCGCGGAGCAAATTCGGGAGATCGAGCGGATGCGCCATCCGGAGGGCGAGGCGCCGATATTCGACGAAGACGCGGACCAAGTGCGGGTGATGACGATCCACAAGGCCAAGGGACTCGAGTTCCCCGTGGTGTTCGTCGCCGGCCTCGCCGACAAGCCAAGAGCCCCGGATCCTTTGCTGGTCGATCGAAGAAGCCGTCGGTTGGTGTTCGCGTTCGAGCAGATGCGGGCGCCGTGCTTCGCCGTAACGCTCTCCGAGCTGAGGGAGCGGGAGCGCGAGGAGGAACGGAGGGTCGTCTACGTCGCTTTGACTCGGGCGCAGCGCCTGCTGGTGCTTTGCGGCCCGAAGCAAGGCGCACACACGGACAGCCCTTGGGCCTGGATGGCCTCTCAAAGGCCGTTTCGAGAGGTCGTCGCCAGACAGTCCCAGCGCGACCGGTAAACTCGCTCCATGGCGTTGCGCGTCGCCGTGGCCCAGATCGCCCCCGAGAAGGGCGAGCTCTCCCGCAACCTCGATCGGATCGCCGATGCGGTGGCTCAAGCTGCGGACGAGGGCTCGGATTGGGTGGTGTTCCCTGAAACGGCGACCACGGGGTACTTCCTCGAGGGTGGCGTCGCCGAGCTGGCGATGAGGGGAGAGGAGCTGGCCCACGAGCTGGACGCGCGCCTCACCGGCCGGTTGCGGCGGCCGATCGATGCGAGCATCGGCTACTACGAACGGCACCTGGGAGAGCTGTTCAACAGCGTGGCCTACGTGGAGTTCGGCGCAGGAGCCGCACGGTTGCTCGGCAGCTACCGCAAGTTCTTCCTGCCGACGTACGGCGTGTTCGACGAGCAACGCTTCGTTGGGGCTGGGCACAGGGTGGATGTGCTGGAAACGCGCTTTGGAAGGGTCGGACACCTGATCTGCGAGGATGTGTGGCACTCGCTGATGCCGGCGCTCGTGGCGGTGAAGGGTGCCCAGCTCATCGCCGTCCCCGCCGCCTCCCCCGCACGGGGGTTCGCCGGCCCCCGCATCGAGAACCTCGACCGGTACGAGCGCATGGTGCGGGCGCTGTGCGAGGAGCACGGCGTGTTCTGCGTCAACGCCCAGCTGGTTGGGTTCGAGGGAGGCAAGGGGTTCGTTGGGGGAAGCATGGTGGTGGATCCGTTCGGGCGCGTCGTGGCGTCGGCTCCCGTCGGCGAGGAGGCGCTCCTGATCGCCGACTTGGACCTGGACTGGATCGAGATCGCCCGATCGCAGACACCGCTGATCAGCGACCTGCGGGAGAGGCTTCCCGACCTGTTGCGCCTGTTCGGCGAGATCGAGCGCTAGGCTCGTTCCGTCCTTCCGCGGAAACCGTACGGAACGAGAGAGCCCAGCGTGAGGTTGCGGGACTTGCCGGAAGCGTCCACGAGGTACACGGGAACCTGGTCCGGATCGGGGCAGAACTCCAGCAACGACTGGAGGCAGATGCCGCAGGGCGGCGCGCCATCCTGGGTCGCCACCG
The DNA here is from genome assembly GCA_026418055.1 of Fimbriimonadales bacterium. Taxonomy (GTDB): domain Bacteria; phylum Armatimonadota; class Fimbriimonadia; order Fimbriimonadales; family Fimbriimonadaceae; genus UBA8783. The sequence continues at coordinate 2,726 of JAOACB010000063.1, read as the reverse complement.
CCACGGCGCGAACTCTCCTCCCACCCTCGCTGACGAGCCTGGCAAGCGCGGAGCGCTCGGCGCAGAGCGTGGCACCGTACGAAGCGTTCTCGACGTTGCAGCCGACATGGATGCGCTCGCTCTCGTCGAGCAGGGCGGCGCCGACGGCGTAGCCGCTGTAACGGCAGTAGGCGCGTTTGCGAGCGATCTGCGCAGCACCGATCAATCCAACTTCCATGTCTCTTCTTACTGGAATCGCGCCACGGTGACGCCCTGTCCGCCGGCCGCGGGGTCGGCATAGCCCCAGGATCGGACGTGCGGATGGCGGCGCAGCACCTCGTGCGTGACTTTCCTCAACACGCCCTCCCCCTTGCCGTGCACGATGCGCACCTGGTCCAAGCCCGCGAGGACCGCATCGTCGAGGAACTTCTCCAATTCCCGCTGAGCGTCCTCGGCGCGCATCTGACGCAGATGGATCTCCGTGCTGGCTTGGAGCGCCCGGCTAAGCTGGAGGTTGGCCCTAGCCTTGGTCGCGGGGCGGCTCGCAGCCTCGACGGGGCGCAGACGGCTCAAAGGGACGTTCATCTTGATCGCGCCGAGCTGGACTTGAACCGTGTCGGCCCGCGGCTCCGTGAGAACCGTCCCCACCTGGGTGTAGCCTTCCACCTTCACCAGCATTCCTGGTGCGATGAGGTCTGCGGCCGTGGGCTCGGGCTCGTCCGATCGGAAGCGGCTTGCGGCCTTCTCTCCCTCCTCTTGGAGGGTCCGCAACCGCTCTCGCGCCTGCTGGAGCCTCCGCGGGTCGGCGTCCCTCTTCAGTTCTTCGAAGATGTCCGCGGCTTGCCGACGAATCTCCCGCAAGACGCGTTCGATCTCCTCCCTGGCCTCCGCGTGCGCGCTTCTGCGGATCTCCTGCGCCTCGGCGAGCTTCCTGGTGGCCATGGCCTCGGCCTTGCGCAGCTCGGCGGTGCGGCGATCCGCCTCGCTCTGGGCGATGCGCGCCTGACGCTGGGCCAGCTCCAGCTTCTCGAGCATGCGGGCGATGTCCTGTTGCTCGGAGGTCAGCGAAGCACGCGCCTGCTCCACCACGTCCTTGGGCAAGCCGTAACGCCCGGCGATCTTGAGAGCGTGGCTCGCTCCCGGAGCGCCGAGGATGAGGCGGTAGGTTGGCCGCAGCGACTTCGCGTCGAACTCCATGGCCGCGTTCTGGAAACCAGGCGTGTTGTAGGCGAACGCCTTGAGCTCGCCGTAGTGGGTGCTCGCCACGACCTTCGCCCCTCCCTCTTGCAGCTTCAGCAGGATGGCCTTGGCGAGCGCCGCGCCCTCGGCGGGATCGGTGCCGGCTCCGAGCTCATCGAGCAGCACGAGGGCGCCGCTACGGAGATTCCGCAACGCTTCGACGATGTTGCGGATGTGGGCGGAGAAGGTCGAGAGCGACTGCTGCAGGCTCTGCTCGTCGCCGATGTCGGCCCAGAACTGCGTGAACGGCCCGATGCGGCATCGCTCGGCAGGGGGAAGGAGGCCCGACTGGACCATCAGAGCCAGCAAGCCCACCGTCTTGATCGCGATGGTCTTGCCGCCCGTGTTGGGGCCTGTGATCAACAGACCGTCCCCGTCGAAGCCGACCTCGATGTCGATGGGAACGACCGTGTCGGGGTCCAGCAACGGGTGCCTGGCTCTGGAGAGTTCGATGCCGTGTCCTTCGGCCAACTCCGGCATGCAGGCGCGCTCGTCGAAAGCCAGGCGAGCCACGGCGAGACTGGCGTCGATCCTTCCAGCGACGTCCAGAGCCGCCTCCAGGTCGACCGCCATGCGGCCCACCTCGGCAGAGAGCTTGGACAGGACGCGCTGCGTCTCTTCCCGCTCCGCCGCCTCGAGCTCGCGCAGGGTGTTTCCGAGCTGGAGCACGTCTTCCGGTTCGACGAACAGCGTCTGCCCGCTGGAGCTCGTGTCGTGCACGATTCCACGGATCTTGCCGCGATGCTCGGCCTTCACAGGCACCACGTAGCGCCCGTCCCGCGTGGTGTAGATCGGATCCGACAGGAACTCCCGGAATCGCACCGTGTACGATTGGATCTTCTCGACCAGGCGGTGGGCCACCGTGGACTTCCGCGAGCGGACGCGCGCAAGCTCGGGGCTGGCGGAGTCCCTCACGGTGCCATCGGACTCGAGCGAGGCGTGAAGCCTCGACTCCAGACCCTTCGCATCCGGAAGGTTCTCCGCCATCGCCGCCAGCATCGGGTGGTCCGTCTTGCGGGTGAGGACGAACTGGCGGAAGGCGCGCATCGCCTCGAGAGCCTGGCCGATTTGGAACAGCTCCTGCCCGCCAAGAGTGGCCCCTCGCCCCGCGAGCCGCACAGGCTTGCGCAGGTCGCGCACCAGGCCCAGGCTGGGGGGAGCCGGTCCGTCCAAAAGGGCGCAGGCCTCTCCTGCGAGCTCCAGACGACGCCGAACCTCGGCGACCTCGGTCGAGGGCGACACGGCACGGGCCAGGCAGGCGCCGAGCTCGGTCTCGCAACGGGCCGCGAGGCGCTCCAGCACCCTCTCGAATTCCAGCACTTCCAGCGCGTGCCGCATGGGGTGGCTCATTATGGCCCCGGGCATCGGAGGCTGACGGTAACATCTCCGCCATGGACCTTGCGGCGCGAGCGGCCGACCTGCGGCGGGAGATCGAGCGGCACAACCACCTGTATCACGTGCTGAACCAACCCGAGATCAGCGACTCCGAGTACGACGCTCTATTCCGG
>JAOACB010000062.1 GCA_026418055.1 Fimbriimonadales bacterium | reverse complement strand
GTGTATAAGAGACAGGGATCAAAGAGCGGCGCTGATGCCCTTCCCGCACCTGTTGGCTCAGACGGAGGCGGGCGACTTCGCCACGACGATCGACGCGCTCGCCAGGACTCCCCTGAGCCGCATCCTCCTCCTCGTGGCCGTCCTCACGGTCGTGCGGATGGCCATCCATCGCTACCTGCTCGGCACCCCGCCGCACCAGCGGACGGGAATGTACTCCATCGTGCGCTTCGTGAACGACACGAGCGACGCGATCATCTACGCGGCGATCCTCGTGTTCCTGTTGCTGAGGCCGTTCGCGCTGCAGATGTTCCGCATTCCGTCCGGCTCCATGGTGCAGACGCTGATGGTGAACGACTTCATCGTCGCCAACAAGGCGGTGTATCGGTACAGCGATCCGAAAGTCGGCGACATCGTGGTGTTCCGTCCACCCAAGGAGGCGGTGCCGCCGCAGATGATGGACGGCGACGGCCAGGTGAACGTGGACTTCGTCAAGCGGTGCGTGGGGGTTCCCGGGCAGGTGATCGAGATCCGGAACAATGTGCTGTACCGCGACGGCAAGCCCGTCGACGAGCCCTACAAGACGTTCACCATGCAGCTCGCCGCGGACCGGTTCGTGAAGCTGAGTCCCGAAGAGGTCGCCGCGCTGCCGGCCTACGACTTCAAGCTCGTGAAGTTCCACGGAAAGTACGTTCCGTTGACCTATTCGGGCGACTTCGTCAACGACACCGAGCGCACCGCTCCCGCCTTCCGCGTGGACGATCCGGACACGATGAGGGCGCTCAAGGATTTGCCACCCGCTCCGATCCCGCCGGGCCACTACCTGATGATGGGCGACAATCGGAACGGATCGTTCGACAGCCGCGGATGGGGTCTCGTGCCGCGGGATGCGATCATCGGGAGAGCGGAATGGGTGGTGTTGCCGTTCAGCCGTTTCGGCAGGCCCGAGTGACTCCGGTTGGTGGGCCCGGTGGGGTTCGAACCCACGACCAAGCGGTTATGAGCCGCACGCTCTAACCTCTGAGCTACGGGCCCGGACTGCCGGAGTGTACCTTGGGGGTCGGTCGGGTAACCTTGCGGTCCGGCGGGGCGTGGCGCAGTTTGGTAGCGCGGCTGCTTTGGGTGCAGCAGGTCGCAGGTTCGAATCCTGTCGCCCCGACCATTCGCTTCTCCTGAGTACGGAAGGGCGTCGCCCGAACCGATAATGCCAGCGGGTTCGCGATGAAACGCGCTTGGGCTGCTGGATGGAGGCGGCTGAACTCCCGCCGTTCGCTCGCGGTGGGGCTGTTCCTGCCGATCGTCGTCGGGGGGCTGGGTCTCATCCTGGCGGCGGCTGTCGCGACGCGCTGGGCTTGGAAAGAACAGGTGCAAGCCAAGGCCGAGATCGTCGGTTCCACCGTGGTGCTGGCGCTCGAGGACGCCCTGGCAGGCGTGGCGAAGTTCGACGCCTACGAACAGGCGCTCCGCGAGAGGCTGAAGCGCTTCCCGAATGTGCAACGGGCCACGGTGCTGCTCGGCGATCCGCCCATCCGTAGGGCCGGCTGGGCCGACTCGAGCCTGGAGGAGCAGGTCATGGCGCTCAAGCCGCCGTGGGACCGTCCGATCGTTCTCGCCTACGAGACAGGCCAGACCGTGTTCTTCAAGAGCCGCAGGCTCTCGCAGGCGCTGAAGACCACGGAGCCCGTGTTCGTCGTGGCCGACATCGACGATCTGCAGACCAAGGGCGCCTGGGAGGCCGCGATGGCGTACGCCCCCTGGATCGCCTCGTGCATGGCGCTCGTGCTGTTCGCAGGGCTGGTGCTGCGTGTGCTCACCTTGCGCGTCGTGCTGCCCGTGCAGGGCATCGCCCGCTGGCTCGAGGGGCGCGCCTCAGGCGAAGCCGAGCCTCCGTCGCTCCGGCAGGAGGACGAGATCGCCCTGCTGGCGACCTCTCTGGACCGCGCGCTGCGCCAAAGGGAGGAGTCGGAGAAAAGGACCGCCGAGAGCGAGCGGAGGTTCCGATCGCTGTTCGAGAACGCTCCGATAGGGCTCTTCGAGCTGGACGGGGATGGCAGGATCGTTCGCGCCAACCAAACCGCCAGCGAGCTGGCAGGGTCGCCGACGGCCCACGGATCGAGGCCTTGGCACGAGGCGATCGGCGTTCCCCGAGAGCTGTGGGAGCGCTGCCTGCGATGGAGCGACGCAGGCGGGTTGCAGCTCGACGAGATCCCGCTCGAGGCGCGGAGCCGCATCGTGTCGCTCCGGGTGGTTCCGAGCGGAGAGGGCGGGCTCGGCGCGATCCTCGACGTCACCTCTCGGGCGGAGATGGCTCGCCGAATCACGAAGATCGGCTCGACCCTGCTCTCGTTCGGCGCGGACCCGCTGGCGAACATCCGCTCGCTCGTGTGCGCGTGCAGGGAGCTGGTTCCCGGGACGATCGGCCTGTACGTTCGGACCGACGAATCGGTGGCGCTCCCGCTGGAGGGATGGGGCGTCGACCGTGGGAACGCGCTTCGGCAACCGTGCGCGCGGCATCTGCTGGACGAGCAGGCCGAGCGAAGGCGAACGGTTTCGGAAGCCGAGGTGGCGGGCAGGACCGGAGTGCTGGAGCTAAGGACGATCTTGCGGGGCGATTCGCCCATCGGAGTGCTCGGCGTGTTCTGGCCCGCCGCGCGGGAGGCTCCCGAGACCGACCTGCCCATGGTGGACGTCGCCGTGTCCGCCATCGGCATCGAGGAGGAGCGGTTGCAGGTCCTGCAAACGGCGAGGGACGCTCTGGCCCGGGCCGAGTCGTTCGCGAGGCTCTTCGAGATCTCGTCCGACCTCACGGTGATGATGGATCGCTCGGGCTTGGTGCTGCTGGCCAACGACGCTTGGCGAACCACGCTGGGCTGCTCGCCGGACAAGCTCCTGGGGCGGCCGGTTGCCGACCTCTGCGTCGGGGAGGACCAGGGCCTCCTGGCGAAGGCGTTGGCCGAGGTCGGCAAGGATGTCGCCGCCTCCCCGACGACCACGCTTCGGCTGCGGGCCCACGACGGCACGGTCCGGTGGATCGAGTGGCGGTTCATCGGCGACCCCGACGAGGGCGTGCTGTACGGCGTCGGTCGCGACGCCACCGAGCGACTGCGCGTGGAGCGGGAGTTGCGGTCGAGCGAGGCCCGCTTCCGCGACTTGGTCACCCACATGCCGCTCGGCCTGCTTCGGCTGGACGAGCTGGACAGGATCGGGATGGCCAACGGCGCCGTTCACGGCCTGTGCCGAGACGGTCGCAACCCGCTGGGACTCACCCTCGACGAGGCTTTCGGCAACGAGGCGGCGCGGCGGCTCCGGGAGCTGGCGGATCAGGTCGCGGAGCACGGTGGCACCGCCGAAGCCGTGCTCGAGCTGCGCTCCGAAGGGGATCAGAGGTGGATCCACGTCCGCACGTTCGCGCCCACCGACCAAGCCTCGGGCGGGTCCGCGCGCGTGTTCGTTCTAGAGGACGTCACCGAGCAGCACCGGACCGAGGAGCGCCTGAGGACGCTGAATGCCGACTTGGACGAGGCGCAGCGCCTCGCGAACATCCACACTTGGAAGCTCTATCCGGAGTCTGGGCTGATCGAGTGCTCCCCCGAGCAGCTCCGGTACCTGGGCTACGCCGACGCCGATGGCCCCGTCGTGCAGCGCCTCGAGGACTTCGTGGCCCGGCACATCCACCCCGACGACGCCGAGCTGGTTTCGACGAGCGCCTCCGGTGCGACCGAATGGCAGATCCTCGGCGAGCGGCAGACGATCCAAGCGAGAGTGGTCACGCTGGATTCCGAGGTCCGCACCTGCCTGCTCACGGGAGTCGTTCGGGCGTTGCGGCCGATGGTGGTGCACGGCGTGACCCTAGACACCACGGAGATCACGAGCGCCCAAGAGCAGAATCGCATGCTGGCCAACGTGATCGAGGCCACGCCGGACCTCGTGATCATCGCGGATGCGTCCCTCGTGCCGTTCTACGCCAACCCCGCCGCCACGGCGATGCTCGGCCTCAGCTCCGTCGAGGAACTTTGCTCGAGGCCGTTGCCAGCCATCGCCAGCGACGATTGGCGACCGATGTTCCGCCGGTGCATCGAGAGCGCCATCGAGAACGGCAGCTGGATGGGTGAGGGCACCTTCGCCGGAGCCCAGGGTCGTGAACTGAGGGTGCACCTCTCCATCGTGGCCCACAAGGACGAGGATGGAGGGGTTCGCTTCGTGTCCGCCGTGGCCCGAGACATCACTCAGCTGAAGGAGACCGAGGAGGCACTCTCTTGGGCCAACCGCGAGCTGGAGGATGCGCTTCGGCAGGCCCAAGACCTCGCTGTGGAGAGCGAGGCCGCCAACCGGGCCAAGAGCGAGTTCCTGGCCAACATGAGCCACGAGATCCGCACGCCGCTCAACGGCGTGATCGGCATGACGGACCTTCTGCTTGAGACGAAGCTGGATCCCGAGCAGCACGAGTTCGCGCTGGCGATCCGGAACAGCTCGGAGCTGCTGCTGGAGGTGATCAACGACATCCTGGACTTCAGCAAGATCGAGGCGGGCAAGATGACGATCGAGAGCATCCCCCTGGATCTCCGCAGCCTCTTGGAGGAGGTCGCCGACCTGGTGGCGGTTCGCGCTCAGGAGAAGGGCCTCGAGGTGCTTTGCCGCTACGATCCGAACCTGCCCGACTGGGTGGAGGGCGATCCCGTTCGGCTGAAGCAGGTGTTGACCAACCTGATGGGCAACGCCGTCAAGTTCACGGAGAAGGGCGAGGTGATGGTGGAGGCCACCACCGGCCGCTTCCTCACGGGCGAGCCGGTTCTGCGCCTCAAAGTGGCCGACACGGGCATCGGCATCCCGCCCGAGAAGGTCGAGCAGATCTTCGAGAGCTTCACGCAGGCGGACGGCAGCACCACGCGTCGCCACGGCGGCACGGGCCTGGGTCTCAGCATCTGCAGGAGGCTCGTCACGCTGATGGGTGGGCGCATCCACGTGGAGACCACCGTCGGCCAGGGAAGCACGTTCATCGTGGACCTTCCGTTCCGGCCCGTCGACGCCCCTATGGCGGAGCCGAGCCACGACGCGCTCGCGGGCATGCGGGTGCTGGTCGTGGACGACCACGAGGCGAACCGCAAGATCGTGCTGGAGCATCTGCAGGCCGCGGGTTGCTGGGTCGAGCAGGCGGCGTCGGCTTCGGAGGCTCTCGAGAGGGCCCGCCAGGCCGCCTCAGGGATGCCGCTGGATGCGGTGGTGACCGACATCCACATGCCCGACGCCGACGGCATCGAGCTCGCGATCAGGCTCAGGTCGAGCGCTTGGTGGGGCGACAAGCCGATCCTGGCGCTCTCGTCGGTGGACGGCAGGCTGTCCGAGAGGGCCTCGAAAGGCAGGGATCTTTTCCACGCCTGGCTGACCAAACCCGTCCGGAGGTCCAGCTTGCTGCGGGCTCTCGCAGAGGCCTTTGGGGCTTCTCGTCGGGGCCCGTCGAACCAGTCGGCCGCCGCGCCCTCCGAGGGAGCCTTGCTGGGCCGCAGGGTGCTCGTGGCCGAGGACAACGAGGTGAACCGCCGGGTCGCCGAGCGGATGCTGAAGCGCCTCGGCATCGAGGTGGACTGCGTGCCCAACGGCAAGGAGGCGGTACGAGCGGCTATGGAGGGAGGCTACGACCTCGTGCTGATGGACTGCCAGATGCCGGAGATGGACGGCTACGAGGCCACGGAGGAGATTCGGCGGCGCGAGGCGGAGACCGGACGGCACCTGCCGATCGTCGCGCTCACGGCCAACGCGATGCAGCAGGACATCGAGCGGTGCATGGCATCGGGCATGGACGACTACGTGCCCAAGCCGGTGACGCTCGAGGCGCTAAAGAGGGCGCTGCTCAAGGCGTTCCAGAGCGATCCCGGCGGGTCCGCGCCGGTGTACCGCGTGGAGGGCACCGACTTCGACCCGCGTGCTCTGGCGGAGACCTGCGGAGACGATCCGGAGTTCCAGCGGGAGGTCTTGGAGACCTTTCTGCAGAACCTGGTTCCCTCGTTGGCGGCGTTGCGGCAGGCCGTCGCGGCCGGCGACCACGAGGCGGTGCAGAAGCTGGCCCACAGCCTGAAGGGTGGTTGCGCCACCGTCGGCGCCGCCGCTTCGGCGACGCTGCTCAAGCGTCTCGAGCTGGCCGCCCGGGCCGGCCAACCGACCGAGGACCTCTTGAGGGTTTGCGAGGAGGCGCTCGAGCGCGCGGAGGGGGCCATGCGACTGCACCTTCGTCCGGCGGCTTGACCGGTCCGTCTGCCTATCGTCGCGGGGATGCCAGGGGGTAAGAACCTGGCATCATGCTGGATGCAGGCGCTTCGCAGGGTTACTACCGGTTTCCCACCATCCACGGCGACCGCGTGGTGTTCGTTTCGGAGGACGATCTTTGGGAGGTGCCCGCCCAAGGCGGGACTGCCCGCCGTCTCACCGCGAACCTCGGCGCCATCTCGTTTCCTGCCTTCTCGCCCGACGGGCGGTGGCTGGCGTTCACGGGCCGCGAGGAGGGCGTCCCCGAGGTGTACGCCATGCCCTCGGAGGGCGGGCCGGTGCGGCGTCTGACGCATCTGGGAGGCCCCTGCGCGGTCCTCGGCTGGAGTCCCGACGGGTTGAGCGTGCTGTTCGCGAGCGACTACGGTCAACCCGTTGCCCGCGTGACCGGCATCTGCTCCGTGCCGCTCGAGGGAGGCTTGCCCGAGGCGTTGCCGTTCGGCCACGCCGTGGCGATCTCGTTCGGGCCCGGCGGACGTTGCGTGCTGGGCAGGAACAACACCGATCCCGCCCGGTGGAAGCGCTACCGGGGAGGCACCGCGGGCGAGCTGATCGTGGACGCCGAGGGCAACGGCGAGTTCCGCAGGCTGATCGAACTGAACGGCAATCTGGCGCGCCCGATGTGGATCGGAGAGCGCATCTACTTCGTTTCAGACCACGAGGGCATCGGCAACCTGTACAGCTGTCTGCCTGACGGCGGCGACCTGCGCCGAGAGACGCATCAGAGGGAGTTCTACGCTCGGTTCCCCTCTTCGGACGGGCGGAGGATCGTGTACCACGCGGGCGCCGATCTGTTCGTTTACGACCCGGAGAGCCGCACGGATCGGAAGCTGGAGGTGCAGTATCGCTCGCCCCGAACGCAGCGGCAGAGGAAGTTCGTCGATGCCGCCCGATACCTCGAGTCGGTCGACCTGCACCCCAAGGGACACAGCCTGGCCGTGGTCGCAAGAGGCAAGAGCTTCACGATGGGCGCCTGGGAGGGTTCGGTCGTGCAACAGAATCCAGCTCCCACCGGCCCCTACCGCACGCGCCTGACGACGTGGTTGCCGGACGGCAAGCGCGTGGTTTGCGTCGCCGATCGGGACGGCGCGGACGTGCTAGAGCTCCACGAGGCCAAGCCGGGCGGCGAGGTGGAGGCTTTCGAGGGCCTGGACATCGGCCGTGTGGAGGCTCTGTCGCCCAACCCGAAGAGGCCGGAGGTCGCTTTGGGCAACCACCGCCACGAGCTCCTGGTGGTGAACCTGGAGACCCGCGAGGTTCGGGCAGTCGCCCGGTCGGCCTACCAGCGGATCCAGGGCTTCGACTGGTCGCCGGACGGCCGGTGGCTGGCCTACGGCTTCGGCACCGGCCTGCGCACCTGCGAAATTCGCCTCTGGAACTCCGAGACCGGCGAGTCGGTCGCCGCGACCAAGCCGGAGCTGCAGGACACGCACCCGTCGTTCGACCCCGAGGGCAAGTACCTGTACTTCCTGGGCGCCCGCACGTTCAACCCCGTCTATGACGGACTGCACTTCGACCTTGGCTTTCCCAAGGGCGTGAAACCCTGCCTCATCGTGCTGGACAAGGAGGGTCCGGATCCGTTCCGGCCCCTTCCGGGATCGGAGGAGGGGGACAAGCCCGCCGATCCCGAGTCGAAGAAGGAAGAGGAGCCGAAGGACAAGCCCACGAAGATCGACCTGGAGGGCCTGGCCGATCGGGTGCTGGCGTTCCCGGTGCCGGAAGGCCGCTACGCGGCGATCCGGGGCATGCCCGGGAAGGCCCTCGTGCTGAGCTTCCCGGCCGAAGGCGCGGCGGACCAAGAGCTGTTCTCCCAGGCAGAGCCGAAGGGCGCGCTGCACGCCTTCGACTTCAAGGAGCAGGAGCTCTCGGAGGTTGCCAGCGGGCTGTCGGGCTTTGGCCTTTCCCTCGACCGCAAAACGATGGTGCTGCTGGCAGGCAACAGGGTGAGAGTGTTGCCGGCGGGCCAGAAGCCGGATCCGCAGAAGGGAGACGCGCCGGGGCGCAAGTCCGGATGGGTGGACCTGTCGCGCGTGAGGGTGTGCGTCGACCCGAATCTGGAGTGGCCGCAGATGGCGCGCGAGGCTTGGCTGCTGCAGAGGGAGTTCTTCTGGACCGCCGACATGAGCCGTGTGGACTGGGACCGCGTGTGGGAGCGATACCGGCCTCTGATCGACCGCGTGAACACCCGCGGCGAGTTCAGCGATCTCGTGTGGGAAATGCAGGGAGAGCTGGGGACTTCGCACGCGTACGAGTTCGGTGGCGACTATCGCCCCGAGCCGGCCTATGGCATGGGCTTCCTCGGGGCGGAGTTCGAGTGGGACGGCGAGGACGCCTACCTGGTGCGGAGGATCCTCAGGGGCACCCCGGGCGTCGAGCCGAAGTACCGCTCGCCGCTGCTGGCGCCGGGAGTCGGGTTGTCCGAGGGAGACCGGGTGGTCGCCGTCGAGGGCGTGAGGGTCGCCAAAGAGCGGCCTCCGCAGGCGATGCTGGTGAACCGCGCCGGGATGGACGTCTCCCTGACGGTGAGGGATCGGCAGGGCGCGGAGCGGGACGTGGTGGTGCGCACGCTGCGCTCCGAGACGCCTCTGCGCTATCGCGAGTGGGTGGAGTCGAACCGACGTTGGGTGCACGAGCGGACCGACGGCAGGGTAGGGTACGTGCACATCCCCAACATGGGGGCTGACGGCTTCGCGGAGTTCCACCGCACGTCCCTGACGGAGTGGACCAAGGACGGCCTGATCGTGGACGTGCGCTTCAACGGCGGCGGGCACGTGTCGCCGCTGTTGCTGGAGAAGCTGAACCGCAAGCGCATCGGCTACGACGTGAGCCGCTGGGGTAGCCCTGAGCCTTATCCGGAGGGCAGCGTGGACGGTCCGATGGTGGCCATCACCAACCAGTTCGCGGGCTCCGACGACGACATCTTCAGCCACTGCTTCAAGCTGATGAAGCTGGGGAACGCTGATCGGCAAGCGCACCTGGGGCGGGGTGATCGGGATCTGGCCGCGCAACCCGCTGGCCGACGGCACGATCACGTCGCAGCCGGAGTTCTCGTTCTGGTTCGTGGACGTCGGTTGGGGAGTGGAGAACTACGGCACGGATCCCGACATCGAGGTGGATATCCTGCCGCAGGACGTGCGGGCGGGGCGCGATCCTCAGCTGGAGAAGGCTCTGGAGCTGGTCCTGGCGGAGCTGGAGCGCAACCCTCCGCGGCGTCCGGACTTCGGCGACCGGCCGAACCTGAGCCTGCCGTAGGCGGGCGCGCCGGCCGTCGGCCATCCGGCTCGTGCGTCTCCGCGTCAAAGCCGCGGAGGCCGCAGCAGGCGGCGGGTTCCGTCGTGAGCTCGGATGACCGACGCGCGGTTCGGGTGCGCCTGCCGTCCGTCGGGAGGGGGACGACCTACCGAAGCATCGCCAGCAGCATCACGGTCGGCTCGATCGCAACGACGCTGTGCGGCAGGCGCGCCTGAAGGTAGATCCACTCGCCGGCCCGCGGCTCGCACTCGCCGTCGTCGCCCAGGCCCACCCTCGCCCGTCCCGAGACGATGGCGATCATCGCGGGGACGCTGGCGGTGTGCTCGCTGAGCGTCTGGCCCGCGTCGAACGCGAAGCCGAAGATCCGGATTCGATCGTCTTCGAAGAGCGTCTTGCTCAGGATGCCGTTCTCCGGGGGCGTGAGGCCGGCGGCTTCGAGGTCGAAGCGGAAGGATCGAGGCTGGTCCATGCGGGTCATTCTAGCCGCCGGCGGGAGGGTTACAATGGCTCTATGGCTTGGGTGGTTGTCGGAGGCAACGGCATGCTCGGCACCGACCTCGTGGAGGAGCTGCGGCGCCGCGGTTGCGGGGTTCGAGCCTTGGACCTGCCGGAGTTCGACGCCACGGAGGCCGGATGCCTCCAGGCACTGGCCTCCGGGCAATACGGCCGGCCGGATTGGGTCGTGAACTGCGCGGCCTACACCGCCGTGGACCAAGCGGAGTCGGAACCGGACAGGGCGTTCCTGTTGAACGCGCGGATGCCGGGTTGGCTGGCCGATGCCTCCAAGAGGCTCGGCGCCCGGCTGCTGCACGTGAGCACGGACTTCGTGTTCGACGGCCATGCGGACGGATGGTACGACGAGACAGCCGCGCCCAACCCGCTGAGCGTGTACGGCGCCAGCAAGCTGGAGGGGGAGTAGCGCGTCCTGCAGACCGACCCACAGGCCTTGGTCTGCCGGACCGCGTGGCTGTTCGGCCCGCACGGCAAGTCGTTCCCCCGGACCATTCTGAGGGCATGGAGGAACCGTGCCTCGCTGCGGGTCGTGGTCGACCAGCGAGGTTGCCCGACGTACACCGCGGAGCTAGCCCGGGTGCTGGTCGAGCTCATGCTTCGGAATGCGCCCGGCGGTCTCTATCACACGGCGGGCTCGGAGGATGAGACCTGGCACGGCCTCGCGCGGCGAACGATCCAGGCCGCGCACGACCTAGGATGGCACGGCCCGTGGCCCGTGGTGGTGGAGCCGATCCCCACGGCGGACTGGCCCACGCCGGCCCAACGGCCCTCCAACAGCCGCTTGTCGTTCGACAAGTGCAGGCGCCTCGGGGTTCGGCCGATGGCGCCGCTGGACGAGTGCCTCCGGGACTTCGTCCAGCGGCTGGATCCATCGAACCTTTGAGCTACATCGCCACCGACGTCGAGACCGAGTTCTCCAGAACTTCCGCCGCGGTGACCTCGCGCCCAAGGCGATCCGACAGGTAGATGCCCTCGGAGATCAGCATCGTGTTCAGGGCGATCTCCGCGGTGGGGATCAGAGGGCACTTGCCGAGCAGCGCCGCGATCCAGTGCGCCTGGCTGTTGCGGTAGAAGGCGCCGTCGCCGCGCACGTTGTCCCACCGGAACGCCGCGGCGTGCAGGTTGGCGGTCGCGTTGAGCTCGATGTTGCCGATGTTCTTGAAGAACCCGAACGGCGACAGCCGGATGCCGGCCTTGGAACCGAGGAGGCTCGAGCCCTCGAAGCCGTCGAGGTTGGCGGCCCACGACTCGATGATGTCCAAGGTCGCGCCGTCGGAGAAGCGCACGAAGCCCATGCCGATCTCCTCGACGTCGTAGTTCGAGATCCGGCGGCGCTCCTCGTCCATGTCGGTCTCTTGGTACGTTTTGCCGCTGATGCGTTCCACGTCCGGGTTGCCCATCAGGTACAGCACCTGCGCGATGTGGTACACGCCCATGTCGTAGAGGGCTCCGCCCGATGCATGGGACTTCTGCACGAACGAGGGCGTGCCGTAGCCGTCCACATACGGCCGGCCGCGCCTGCGGAAGCCGGTGGAGCGCGCGTGGAAGATCCGCCCGACCTCTCCGAGGTCGATCAGCTCCTTGGCGGCCTTGGTTTCGTTGGAGTAGAGGGTGGAGAGCTGGATGTGCAGCCTCTTGCCGGTCTGTCGGGCGGCGTCGAGCATGGCCTTGGCGTCCACATAGGCCCCTGCCATCGGCTTCTCGCAGTACACGTGCTTGCCGGCCTCCAGCGCGGCCACGGTGGCCGGCATGTGGTAGTTGTTGTGGAGGCACACGTCCACGGCGTCGATGTCGTCCCGCTCGAGCAACCTGCGGAAGTCGGTGTACACGTCCGGGATGCCGAAGGCCTCCGACGAGGCCTTCGCGGCGGCTTCGTTGATGTCGCAGCACGCGACCATCTCGGCCTCTGGGATCTCCTTGTAGGTTCTCATGTGGTGCTGAGCGATCTGGCCGCAGCCGATCATGCCGATGCGAATCTTCTCTTGCATGGATCCTCCGGGTTGGTTGGGTCGTCCGGTTGACGATTCGCCGCCCGCGCGCCGGTCTCCTGCCGGTCGGACCTGACAACCGAGGCCCCGGCCCCCAGGGGGGCCGGGGCCTCCGGCGCCTCCGCCGCTCCGATCGGCGAGCTTAGGCGGCGGTGTCGAAGCGGAACGATCCGTTGCGGTAGTCCACCACCACCTGGTCGCCGTCGCGCACGTCGCCCCGCAGCAGAGCCTGCGCCAGAGGGTTCATGACTTCTCGCTGGATCGCCCTGCGCAGGGGCCGCGCTCCGTACACGGGATCGAAGCCAACCAGGGCGAGGGCCTCGAGCGCCGACTCCGACAGCGTCAGCTCGATGCGCCGCTCCTTGAGACGCGACGCCAGCTGTCCGAACTGGATCTGCACGATCTCCTTTAGCACGGGCGCGCCGAGCATGCGGAACACCACGATGTCGTCCAGACGGTTCACGAACTCGGGTCGGAAGTAGGTCCGCACCTCGTCCAGAACCATCCGCTTGACCTGTTCGAACGACTCCTCGGACTCCAACGGGCCGGAGAAGTGCTGCGAGCCGAGGTTGCTCGTCATGATCAGCAGCGCGTTCCGGAAGTCCACCGTGCGGCCGTGGCCGTCGGTCAGCCGACCGTCGTCCATGATCTGCAGCAGAACGTTGAACACCTCTGGGTGCGCCTTCTCCCCCTCGTCTAGCAGCACCACCGAGTAAGGGCGCCTCCGGACGGCCTCCGTCAGCTGGCCGCCCTCCTCGTAGCCGACGTAGCCCGGGGGCGCTCCGATCAGCCTGGCGACCGAGTGCCGCTCGCCGAACTCGCTCATGTCGATGCGAACCATGTTGCGCTCGTCGTCGAACAGGAACTCGGCCAGCGCTTTGGCGGTTTCGGTCTTGCCCACGCCGGTCGGACCGAGGAACAGGAACGAGCCAATCGGGCGGTTGGGGTCCGCCAGACCGCTGCGGGAGCGGCGGACAGCGTCGCTGAGGATGCGCAGGGCTTCGTCCTGGCCCACGACGCGCCTTCGGAGCGCCTCCTCCATGCGCAGCAGCTTCTGCATCTCGCTCTGCATCAGCTTGCTGACGGGGATGCCCGTCCACTTGCTCACGACCTCGGCGATGTCCTCGGCGTCGACCTCCTCCTTGAGCAGGCGGCCGCCCTGCTGGATCTCCTCGAGCTTGCGCGTCTCCTCCTCCAGCCGCCTCTGGAGCATGGGGATGCGTCCGTACTGGATCTCCGATGCCTTGGCCCAGTCGCTGTCCCGCTCGGCCTGCTGGAGCTGCAGCTTGAGCTGGTCGATCTCCTCCTTGATCGCGCGCACGGTCTCGATGGCCTCCTTTTCGCGCTGCCAGACCGCCCGCAGGCCCGAGGCCTTCTCGTTCAGTTCGGCGAGCTTGCGCTCGATCTCCGCCAGGCGCGCCTGGCTCGCCTCGTCCGGCTCCTTGCGCAGCGCCTCCCGCTCGATCTCCAGCTGGCGGACCTGCCGCTCGATCTCGTCGATCTCCTCCGGCACGCTGTCGATCTCGATCTTCAGGCGCGACGCCGCCTCGTCCATGAGATCGATCGCCTTGTCCGGCAGGAAGCGGTCCGGGATGAAGCGGCTGGAGGCGTAGACGGCAGTGCGGATGGCGTCGTCGGTGTAGGCGACGGCGTGGAATTTCTCGTAGCGCTCCTTGATGCCGAACAGGAT
>JAOACB010000061.1 GCA_026418055.1 Fimbriimonadales bacterium | reverse complement strand
GTTCACGGAGTACGTGTGGCCCTTCGAGCTCACGAGCGTGCTGCTGCTGGTGGGCATCGTCGGCTCGATTCTGCTGGCCAAGAGGAAGGTTTGATGGGGAGGAGGGGCTGATGCCGCCGCTTTGGATGTATCTGGCGCTGGGGGCGTTCCTGTTCGCGACCGGCGTGGTCGGTGTGGTCTCGCGCCGCAACCCGATCGTCATCTTCATGTGCATCGAGCTGATGCTCAACTCGGTGAACCTCACGTTCCTGGCGCTGGCCCGCTACGCGCCTTGGCTCCCGGTGCCGCTCGAGCGGGAGCCCCAGGCTTGGATGGGCGGCCCCGCGATGGTGATCTTCGTGATGGCGGTGGCCGCCGCCGAGGTGGCTGTTGGCCTCGGCATCATCATGGCCATCTTCCGCCTGCGCGACGAGGTGGACGTCGACGAGATGAACCTCCTGAGGGGCTGACGCAACATGGATCCTTTCGCGCTGATCTGGTGGATCGTTCTCCTGCCGCTCGCGGGCTCGCTGGTGCAGGCGCTGTTCGGCGGCGCGGTGGTGCGCGCGCTCGGGCCGCGCAGCGGCAAAAGGCTCATGGGGGCGCTGGCGGTGCTGCCCGTCGCGGTGGGCTTCCTGCTGGGCCTGGCGTTGCTCACGGCCCACCTGGAGGCAGGCGCCGCCACGGAGCGGGTGGTGACCTTGGCGCCTTGGATCGACCTCGCCGGGCTCAAGGTTGACTTCGCAGCGCGCGTCGACAGCCTCTCGCTGCTGATGGTGCTGGTCGTCACCGGCGTGGGAGCCCTGATCCACCTGTACGCCACCGGCTACATGGCAGACGACCGGGACTACACCCGGTTCTTCACCTACATGAACCTGTTCGTGGCGTTCATGCTGGTGCTGGTGACCGCCGACAACCTGCCGTTGCTGTTCGTCGGATGGGAGGGGGTCGGGCTCTGCAGCTACCTGCTGATCGGCTTCTGGTACAAGGACGTTGCCAACGCCAAGGCCGCCAACAAGGCGTTCATCGTCAACCGGATCGGCGACTGGGGGTTCATGCTCGGCATGTTCCTCATCCTGGCGTGCATCGCGGGCACCGTGTCCGAGAACCAGACCGACAACCGCTGGCTCGACTTCGGCTACATCCTGCCCAAGGCGTACACGTATCTGGCCGACCGGCCCGAGCTCGCGACCGCCATCGCGCTGCTGCTGTTCGTGGGCGCCTGCGGCAAGTCAGCGCAGTTCCCGCTGTACATCTGGTTGCCCGACGCGATGGCGGGCCCCACTCCCGTCTCCGCGCTGATCCATGCGGCCACCATGGTGACGGCGGGCGTGTACCTGGTCAGCCGCATGCACGTGTTCTACGTGCTGTCTCCTGTGGCCAGCGCGGTGGTGGCGGCGGTGGGGGCGTTCACCGCGCTGTTCGCCGCGCTGGTGGCGTTCGGCCAGACGGACATCAAGAAGGTTCTGGCCTACTCCACCGTGTCCCAGCTGGGCTTCATGTTCGTCGCTTGCGGTGCGGGCGTGTACTGGGCGGGCATGTTCCACGTCGCCACCCACGCGTTCTTCAAGGCCCTGCTGTTCCTCGGCTCGGGCGCGGTGATCTACGCGATGGCCCACAACCAGGACCTGCGCAACTACGGCAACCTGAGGAAGTACCTGCCGATCACCTGCTGGACGATGTTCGTCGGGTACCTGGCCATCGCGGGTGTGCCGCCGCTGGCCGGCTTCTTCAGCAAGGAGGCGATCCTGGGCGGCGCGCTGGGCAGCCGCCACGCGGCGGCGAGCTTGGCGGTGTGGGCCGGATGGGTCGGGCTGCTGACGGCGGCCCTCACGGCGGCCTACATGACCCGCCTGACCATGCTCACGTTCTTCGGGAGGGAGGAGCGCTGGCGCAGGCTGCAGCCCGCCCACGGGCACGGACACGGGCACGCTTCGGACCACGGCCAGCACTACGGGTTCGGCCACGGGAACGCGGGGGCCCACAGCCACCAGGATCCGCACGGGTTCTTCCTCACGGACGAAGAGGCGGCGGCCCTGGCCAGGCAGGAGGACGACGGCCACCACCACGACTTGGATCCGTCCCACCGCCCCAAGGAGGCTCCGCCGAGCATGACCCTGCCGTTGGTGGCGCTGGCCCTGCTCAGCGTCGTGGGAGGCTGGGGTTTGCAGCACTGGGCGAAGCTCGAGACGTTCCTGCAGTACCCGGGCCTGCGGATGCTGCCGCAAGGAGCCATCCAGGCGCACCCGCACGGCATTCCGTTGCTCGCCCTCTCGATCGGCGCGGCGGCGCTGGGCATCGCGTACGGCTGGGTGGTGTACCGGCGCGGACTGCCGAAGGGCGAGGGGTTCGATGAGGAGCGCTGGCATCCGTTCCGCAGGTGGGCCGGGCGGCAGTTCGGCTACGACGACGCTCTGGTGCAGACGGGCGTGCAGGGGGGAGACGTGCTCGCCAACACCCTGTGGAAGGGCTTCGACGCGGGGGTCATCGACGGCATCGCCAACGGCCTTGGAGCGCTGGCCTGCCAGCTCGGTAGGGGCCTGAAGGTGATCCAGACCGGATTCGTGCGGTCCTACGCGCTGCTGATGCTGGCCGGAGGAGTGGCTCTGCTCGCCTACATGGTGGCGGTTCTGATGCGGATCGGAGGGGGGAACTGATGGTCGAGCAGTCGACCGGCTTCGGCGTGCTGAGTCTGCTGGTGTTCCTGCCGCTGCTCGGGGCGGCGCTGGTGCTGCTGACGCCGCGCGAGGCGGCGGGCCTGCACCGGGTGCTGGCGCTGGCCACCACGGTGGCCACGTTCCTGGTTTCGCTGTGGGTGTTCGCGGGCTTCCAAGGCGCCACCTACCACTTCCAGATGGTGGAGTTCGTGCCGTGGTTCCCGCAGGCCGGCATCCACTATCGGCTGGGAGTCGACGGCATCAGCATCTGGCTGATCCTGCTCACGACGCTGCTCACCGCGCTCTCCGCGTGGTTCAGCGTGTACGTGCGAGAGCGGACGAAGGCGTACATGGCGTTCCTGCTGCTGCTCGAGACCGCCATGCTCGGCGTCTTCGTGTCGCTCGACATGATCCTGTTCTACACGTTCTTCGAGGCCTCGCTGATCCCGATGTACTTCCTGATCGCGATCTGGGGCGGAGAGCGCCGGGCCTACGCGAGCCTGAAGTTCTTCCTGTTCACGTTCGCGGGCTCGATCTTCATGCTGATCGGCATGGTGGCGCTGGCCAAGCTGCACGAGCAGGCCACCGGGGTTTGGTCGTTCAGCCTGATGGACATCCAGAGCGAGGTGGCCAACGGCAGGCTGTGGGCCGGCGCTCTGCAGACGCAGGCGGTGGTGTTCTGGGCCTTCGCGGTGGCTTTCCTGGTCAAGTGCCCGGCATTCCCGCTGCACACGTGGCTTCCGGACGCGCACACCGAGGCCCCCACCGCGGGCTCGATCATCCTGGCCGGCGTGCTGCTGAAGATGGGAACCTATGGGTTCCTGCGGTTCTGCCTGCCACTGTTCCCCGACGTGGTCGCCAACCAGGTTCCCATCCTGTGCGCGCTGGCGGTGATCGGCATCCTCTACGGGGCGGCCGTCTCGGCGGTGCAGCCGGACGTCAAGCGCCTCGTGGCCTATTCTTCGGTGGCGCACATGGGCTTCGTGCTGCTGGGCATCTTCTCGCTCACGCCCACCGGCATGGTGGGCGGCGCCTACCAGCAGCTGAACCACGGCATCAGCACCGGAGCGCTGTTCCTTCTGATCGGTCTGATCTACGAGCGCAGGCACACGCGGCTGTTCGCCGACTACGGCGGCCTGAAAGCCAGGATGCCCCTGTTCGCCGCTCTGTTCCTCATCATCATGCTCTCCAGCGTCGGTCTGCCCGGCACCAATGGGTTCGTGGGGGAGTTCCTGTCGCTGATGGGTGCGTTCGAGGCTTCCTTCGCTCGGCGGTTCGGACTGCACCCCGCCTACGCCGTGTTCGCCGCCGCCGGCGTGATCCTGGCGGCGGTGTACCTGCTGTGGATGTTCCAGAAGATGTTCTACGGGCCGATCACCAGCGAGGAGAACCGGCGCCTGAAGGACCTGAAGCCGTGGGAGGTCGCGCTCGTGATGGTGTTCGTGGTGTTCGTGTTCTGGGGCGGCCTGGTTCCCAGCACGTTCACCAAGCCGATGGAGGCCAGCCTGCACGCGGCTCGCATGATGGCGCTCAACCCTGTCGGCCAGCGGCCCGACTGGCGGAACCTCGAGCTGGAGATCGACCCGAAGGGCAACCTGGTTCGGGTGGAGCCGCGCACCCGCGAGGCGCTGGCGACCCCGCCCAATTACGGCGAGGTGGTCGTGCCCGCCGAGAAGCACTACCCGCTGGCCAAGCCGTCCGCCGAGACCGCCAAGGAGCAGCCCCGTGCCTGACCGCTTCCTCTTCCCGATCCCTCAGGACCTCGACTGGTTCGCCCTGGGCCCCATCATCGTGGTGGTGGCCACCGGCCTGGTGGCTCTGATCGTCGAGATGCTGCGCCACAAGCGCAACAACGCCTACGTGGTGGGCGTCAGCGTCGTCGGTCTGCTGGTCGCCGGGGCGATGGCAGCCTCCCAGGCGGGAGAGCCGGCCAAGGAGATCCTGGCGGGCACGTTCCTCCGCGACCGGTTCGGGTGTGTGGTGCAGGTGCTGATGGTGGCGGCCTGCCTGCTGTCGGTGTTGTTCAGCGAGGGCTACCTGCGGCAAAAGCGCATCGCCTACGGCGAGGCCTATCCTCTGATGCTCTGGGCCACCGCCGGAGGCATGGTGATGGCCACCAGCCGCAACCTCGTGACGCTGTTCGTCGGGCTCGAGCTGCTGTCGGTGTCGCTGTACGTCTTGGCGGGCCTGAGCCGCACGGAGGCCAAGTCCGAGGAGTCGGCGCTCAAGTACTTCCTGCTCGGGGCGTTCGCCAGCGCGTTCCTGCTGTACGGCATCGCGCTGTTCTACGGTGCCACCGGCTCTCTGCACCTCGGGCGCGTGGCCGAGGTGTGGACCTCCGGCTTCGAGACCGGCCGCTCGCTGCTGGCCGTCGGGATGGCGCTGATCCTCATCGGTCTGTCGTTCAAGAGCGCGTTCGTGCCGTTCCACCAGTGGACCCCCGACGTGTACCAGGGCGCGCCGACCAACATCGCGGCGTTCATGGCGGCTGGCAGCAAGGTGGCGGCCGTGGCGATGCTGTACCGCGTGCTGGACGCGGCCCAGCCGATGGTTGCCCTGTGGCTCCCGCCGCTGTTCTGGGTCGCGATCCTCACCATGGTGGTGGGCAACCTGGCCGCGCTGGTGCAGAAGGACGCCAAGCGCCTTTTGGCGTATTCGAGCATCTCGCACGCGGGCTACCTGCTGGTGGCTCTGCTGGCGAGGTTCAAGGCTCCCGACGTGGTGTCGGATGCGGCGTTGCTGTACTACCTGGCCAGCTACAGCTTCATGACGATCGGCGCGTTCGCGGTGATCTCGGTGGCGGCCCGGGCCGGTAGGGAGTCCACTGGACTGTCGGCGCTCAACGGCCTTTGGCAGCGTTCGCCGTTCGCGGCCGTGGCGCTTCTGCTGTTCGTCTGGTCGCTGATCGGCGTTCCGGGCGCCAGCGGGTTCGTGGGCAAGCTGCTGATCTTTCGGGACGCCCTTGCGGCCGACCTCGTTCCTCTGGCGATCGTTCTGGCTGTCGCCTCGGTGGTGAGCGTGGCGTACTACCTTGCGCTGGTGAGAGCCGCCTGGGTGGCCGACGAGAGCGAGGCCGACGCCGCGGTGGCTCCGCTCAACGCCGGCTCGGGCTTGGCGCTGGGAATCTGCGCGGCCGGCGTGCTCGGCCTGTTCGTGTTCGTCGGTCCGCTTCTCGGCTGGATGGCCGGGCCCCGCTCCGCCGAGGCTGAGCGCGCGCCGATCGTGCGGCAGGGCTGACCGTTGCTCCGCGGAGCGCGACGGGGCGGGGCCCGCAAGGGCCCCGCCCCATCCTTGGGTGGGGTGCGGTCAAAGGCTGACCCAGGACTTCGACTCGTGGCTGCGCTCGACCGCGTCCAGCACGCGCTGGTTCTCGTAGCCGTCCACGAAGTCGGGGCTGGGGTTGCGGTCCTCGGCGATGGCGCGCAAGGCGTCGGCCACGAGGTTGATGAAGGTGTGCTCGTAGCCGATGATGTGCCCAACCGGCCAGTAGCCCTCCATGTAGGGGTGCGAGTTCTCGGTCGCCTGGATCACGCGGAAGCCCTGCAGGCCCTCCGGCTCGGTGGCGTCGTAGAACTCCAGCTCGTTCATGCGCTCCATGCACCACACCACGGAGCCCTTCGAGCCGTTGATCTCGAACTTGTTGTGGTTCTTGCGGCCCTGGGCGAACCGCGTAGCCTCGAAGGTGCCCAAGGCGCCGTTGCGGAACCTGGCCAGGAACAGCGACGCGTCGTCGACGGTCACGTCTGCGAGCTCGCCCTCCACGGCGCCGGCCGCCCCCAGCTTGCCGTCGGCTCCGGCCGAGCGGGGCCGCTTCTTCACGAACGTGTGCATCAGGCCGCTCACCTCCTCGATCTCTCCGACGAGGTGTCGCGCCAGGTCGATCAGGTGCGCCCCGAGGTCGCCGTGCGAGCCGCTGCCCGCGACCTCCTTGTCGAGCCTCCAAACCAGCGGGAAATTGGGGTCGATGATCCAGTCCTGCAGGTACACGGCCCGCCAGTGGAAGATGGTGCCCAGCCGTCCCTCTTCGATCATCCGCTTGATCAGCGCCACGGCAGGCGCCTTGCGGTAGTTGTGGAACACCGCGTGCTTCACGCCGGCGGCCCGCACCGCCTCCAGCATCCTTCGGGCCTCGTCCAGGGTGTTGCCGATCGGCTTTTCGCAGAACACGTGCTTGCCGGCCTTGGCCGCCGCGACCGCGATCTCGCAGTGGCTGCTGCCGGGAGTGGCGATGTCCACGATGTCGATCTCGGGGTCCTCCAGCACCTGGCGGTAGTCCGTCGCGTAGCCCTGCCATCCCAAGTGTTCGGCCGCCGCTCGCACGCGCTGCTCGTTGCGACCGCAGAGGGTCTTCAGCACAGGCTCGACGGGGAGGTCGAAGAACTTGGAGACCTGTCGGTAGGCGTTGCTGTGGGCCTTGCCCATGAACTGGTAGCCGATCAGCGCGATCCTCAGTTGCTTCTTGGCCATGGCTGCGTCGCCTCGGGTTCGATGCGCTTGGCGCCATTTTGGCGAGAGCCGGGATGCGAAGTCAACGAGCCTGCCGGAGGCACGGGCTGCGTCCCGAAGGGCCTTTGGTCCCGAGCCAGCACTGGCAGGAATCGGAACGAGATTGAACCTGGGTGCAACGAAGGGTCGGTTCTTGCTCCGCGGGAAGCAAGCACAATTGCCTGTTTTTCGCTGGGAACCGAGGCTCGAGGGGGTTCGTCGCGTAGAATGGTGCTCGTGAAGGTGCCGAGTTAGTTCGGAGGCCGGATCGAGCATCAGGCAAAGGAGGATGCGTCAAACCATGAAAAAGCTCTTCGCCGCGGCCTTGGCCGCCATCATCGTTGCGCCTGCGTCGCAGGCGATCACTCTGCAATACCTGGGCCTCGGAGACCACGCCATCGTCAACATCAAAGCGAGTTCCGACAGCGGGTTCAAGAGCGTCTACTCCGGCGAGCTGATCTTCAAGGACACCACCAACACGTTCAACGGCGGAGCTTCGTTCTTGGCCTACTGCCTGGATCCGGGCGAGACCCTCACGTCGCCGATGCCCGTGACCCAGACGACCATTTCGGGTCCGGTGGGCTGGCTGGTGCAGACGTTCGGCGTCAACCGAACGGGCATCACCATCGGCCCGAACACGTATAGCGCCAACGTCGATGCGGCCGGGTTCCAGTTGGCCATCTGGAAGTTCATGGACCCCGGGTTGCTCATCGGAGGCAGCACGCCCGCCACGATCGTGACCGTCGCGAACCACTATTACGCCTTGGCAACCTCCCAAAGCGACACGGCGATCAAGTTCGACTACGTGCCGACCACCGGCAGCCAGGACCTCGTGACTGAGAACTTCGGCGGAACGAGCATCCCGGTCCCCGAGCCGTTCACGATGGCCATCGGCGCCGCTGGCTTGGCGACCGCTCTGGTCCGCCGCCGCAGGAAGGTCTGAGGACGCTCGAGAGCGGGTCTCGGAGACCTGGCGACGACCTCCGCCCCTTCGGGTCGGGGGTCGTCGCTCTTTCTGCCAGCGTTCGAAGGAATCAGCTGCCGAATTCGTCGCGCACGCGGGCCGCGACCTCCCAGTGGGAGTCGGTGACCTCGCCGAACAGCGACACGCCGGAGGCGCCTCGCCTCATTGCGAGCCGCACGCCCTGCTCGAATTCGGAGAGGGAGCGGAACGCGGGCATGTACAGCCCGGCGACCACCGGACGGTTCACCGCGCGGATGTCCTCCAGCACCGATTCCCCGATCCACTCGATGCCCTCGTCGTAGAAGGAGTGGTAGATCATGGGGCACACCGCGTCCAGCGGCCACTTGTCCCAGTCCTGCCTGCAGATCTTTCGGGCGAGGTCGGGGGTGGGGAACACCGCTGCGGTGATCCTCTTGCCGTGGCGGCGCGCCTCCCGTGCCAGATCCTCGACCAACCGGGTGACCGAGTCGTAGCGGAAGTGGAGCCAGGCTTGGTCGTGGGCTGGATCCGCGATCTCGAGCGGGTCCCTTCCGTCGTACTCCCGGAAAGCCCTGCGGGTGTGCTCGGAGTAGCAGAAGTCGTAGTCGGGCAGCTCCTCGGACTGGTTCAGCCCGTAGGTTCTCCAAAGCGCCTTGGGGAGGATCACGTCGGGATAGCGGACGTAGTCCAGGTGCACGCCGTCCACGGCGGGGTGCGCGGCGAGCTCCCCCACCCGCTCGACCAGGTACCGCCGCACGCCCGGAACGACCGGCGAGACCCAGCGGTAGTAGTCGACGTAGGGAGGCTGATCGAAGCAGGACTTGCCCGTCCGGCTCACCATGTACCAGTCCGGGTGGTTCTCGCGGATCCACCGGTCGCCTCGGTTGGTGGTCCACATCCAAGTGTGCACCTCGAGGCCGAGCGTCTTCATGACGTCGAACTCCCGGTCGTCCAGGCCCCCGGAGACGAACGCGCCGTCGAGCCCGCGCCTCTTCAGCAGGCCGTAGCGGGCCTTCAGGTCCTTCTCGGAGGCGTTGCGGTCGATGCCGCTCCAGATGTACAGCTTGCGTCTGCCCATGCGGTTCTGCCTTTGGGGTCGGCCCGGCGCCGCCGAGGCGGCGGCGCCGGGCGGAAGGGCCATCCCGAAGCCCACCGCGGCGCACGCGCGCAGGAAGCAGCGTCGATCCACGGCGGCCATTGTGCACGATGGCGGCACAGCGGGCGCATCCGGAGGGAGCCTGTGGATAGAATGGCTGCATGCGGCGCGCGCTGTCGGCCATCGTAGGCTCGCAACAGTTCGGGCTGGTGGCCGTGATCCTCCTTCTGGGCACGATCCTCACGCTGTTCGGCGGCACCCACGAGGATAGGGTCACCGGCCAGACGGTGAACAACTTTCTGAACCCGCAGACGCTGATGCAGGTGGCCACCTTCGCGAGCTTCTTCGCGATCATGGCGGTCGGCATGACCATGGTGATCGTCACCACGGGCATCGACCTTTCGGTGGGATCGACCTACGCGCTCTCGGGCGTGCTCACCGCGATGGTGCTGTCGAAGCTCTATCCGATCGTGACGCAGCCGGCGCCCGGCGCGGTGTGGGTGGCCATGGGGCTCTGCCTGGGGATCGGACTGGCGGCCGGCTTGCTCAACGGCGTGCTGATCACGTCCCTCGGGGTGCACCCGTTCATCATCACGCTGGGCACGATGTGGATCTTCCGCGGCGTGGCGTTCGTGCTCAGCAACGCGCTGAGCATCCTGGTTCCCACCTCGCTCACGTCGTTCGCCAAGGCGCCGCTGGGCCTGGGAGAGGGAGTGACCCCGGTGCCCGTGATCGCGATGCTCCTCGTGGCGGCGACCGGCTGGCTGTTCCTCACCAAAACGGTGACCGGCCGCCGCATCTTCGCCGTGGGGGGCAACCTCACAGCCAGCCAGTATTCGGGCGTGCCGATCCGGCGGATCCTGATCATCGTGTACGCGATCTCGGGCCTCACGGCGGGCATCGCGGCGTTCTTGGCGATGAGCTACTTCGGATCCGCGCAGAGCGCCGACGCGCAGGGCTACGAGCTGTACGTGATCGCTTCGGCGGTGGTGGGCGGGGCGAGCCTGGCCGGCGGCAAGGGCAGCGCCATCAGCGCGATGCTGGGGGCGTTGTTGATCGAGCTGATCCGCCAAGCCATCCGCACGCTCAAGATCAACCAGGAATACGAGTGGATCATCATCGGCTGTGCCATCATCATCGCGGTCGTGCTCGACCGCGTCAGCGCGAGGGTCGGCTCCGCCCGACTGACCCAGGGCCGCGCGTGAGCGGGCGGGCAGAAACGAACAGGAGGTTGGAACGATGAGGATTCGAACCTGGACCGGTTGGGTAGGGCTGGCAGTGGGAGCGCTGTGGCTGGCGGGCTGTTCCGGCGGCGGGACGTCCGAGCAACCCAAGACCGAGCCCGGCAAGGCCGGCGGCGCGCAGAAGGCCGAGGGCGTCGTGTGGGCCAAGGACAAGCTGCGCATCACGATGATCGCCAAGAGCGACAACAACCCGGTGTTCCCCACGGCGCGCAAGGGCGCCGAGGACGCCGCCAAGGAGCTCTCGGCGCAGACGGGCGTGCAGATCGAGATCGACTGGCGCACGCCGCCGACCGAGAACGCCGAGGAGCAGGCCAAGCGCCTCCAGCAGGCGGTCAACGACGGCACGGACGTGGCGCTGATGTCGCTCAGCGACGCCGCCAAGGTGACCAACGCCATCAACGACGCGGTGGCCAAGGGCGTGCCGGTGATGACCTTCGACAGCGACGCGCCGGGCTCCAAGCGGTTCGCGTTCTACGGGGTGGACGACATCGAGACAGGCCAGCTGGTGATGGACGAGCTGGCCAAGGTGATCGGCGAGAAGGGCAACGTGGCGATCCTGGCCGGCAACCAGAACGCCCCCAACCTGCAGAAGCGGGTGCAGGGCGTTCGCGAGGCCGCCAAGAAGTACCCCGGCGTGAAGATCCTGGGGGTGTTCTATCACGTCGAGTCGCCGCAGGACGCCGCCAAGGAGGTCCTGAACGCGATGAACGCCAACCCGGAGATCAACGCCTGGGCGATGGTCGGCGGCTGGCCCCTGTTCACACCCAGCCTGCTCAACCTGGACCCGAACAAGGTCAAGATCGTGGCGGTCGACTGCCTGCCGGAGCAGCTGCCGTACGTCGAAAAGGGCATCGCGCCGGTGCTGCTGGCCCAACCCACCTACAAGTGGGGCTACGACAGCGTGAAGATCATCGCGGACAAGCTGCTGTACGGCAAGGAGGTGCCGGAAGTCACGAAGATGCAGCTGGTGCGCGTGAGCAAGGAGACCCTCAAGGATTGGGCTCAGCAATTGAAGGAGTGGGGCTTCGACAAGGTCGACCCCAAGTATCTGCAGTGAGCGACCGTCGGGCGGGGCGGCTCAGCGGCCCCGCCCGCCTCCTCCCGAACGACCGAGCGCCGGAGGCTTCGGACCGATGACGAACTGGGCCGTCGAAGCCAGGGAGATCTGCAAGAGGTTTCCGGGCGTGCAGGCGCTCGACCACGCGTCCGTGGCGGTGGCGCCGGGCAGCTGCCACGCGCTGATGGGAGAGAACGGAGCGGGCAAGAGCACGCTGGGCAAGATCCTCAGCGGCATCTACGAGCCGGACTCCGGCCAGATCCTGCTCGAGGGCCATCCGGTTCGGTTCGCCAACCCGATGCAGGCCACCCAGGCGGGCATCAGCATCGTCCACCAGGAGCTGCTGTTCTGCGAGAACATGACCGTGGGCGAGAACCTGTGCCTGGAGGACCTGCCCAACCGGAGGGGCTGGATCGATTGGACCGAGATGCGCCGCAGGGCCAAGCGCTGGCTGGACGCCATCGGAGCCGACGTGGACCCGGACGCCACGGTGGGTAGCCTGCCCATCAGCCTGCAGCAGATGGTGCAGATCGCGGGCGCCATCGGCCGCGGCGCCAAGGTTCTGATCTTCGACGAGCCCACCAGCAGCCTCACTCTGAGGGAGACGGAGACGCTGTTCGAGCAGATCCGGCGCCTGGCGGCGCAGGGCGTCGCGTGCATCTACGTTTCGCACCGCATGGACGAGATCTTCGAGATCTGCGACTCGGTCACCGTGCTGCGCGACGGAAAGACGGTCGGCACGCGCCCCACCCGGGGCCTCACCCGAGACGAGCTGGTGAGGATGATGATCGGGCGCAGCATCGACACCGCCTCGGTGCGCGCCATCCGCACGCAGCCCGGCGAGCCGCTGCTGCGCGTGGAGGGTCTGACCAGCCCCCACCGCTTCCGCGAAGTGAGCTTCCAGGTGCGGCGCGGCGAGGTGGTGGGCTTCGCGGGCCTGGTCGGCGCAGGCCGCTCGGAGGTGGCCCAAGCCATTTTCGGCCTCGACCCCTCGGCGACCGGTCGCGTGTGGATCGGCGAGCGGGAGGCCGTTCGCCGCAGTCCCGCCTCGATGATGCGCCTCGGCGTGGGGCTGGTTCCCGAGGACCGCAAGCGGCAGGGCCTGGTGCTGGGGATGAACGCGCGGGAGAACATCTCGCTGCCGTCGCTCGCGGCTCTCTCGCGGCTGGGGTTCATCGAGCGGCAGCGGGAGTACGACCTCGCCCGCCGCTTCTTCGAGGCGATGGACGTGAGGGCGCCGCACGTGGACG
The DNA here is from genome assembly GCA_026418055.1 of Fimbriimonadales bacterium. Classification (GTDB taxonomy): domain Bacteria; phylum Armatimonadota; class Fimbriimonadia; order Fimbriimonadales; family Fimbriimonadaceae; genus UBA8783. Next base: position 1,396 of record JAOACB010000061.1, on the reverse strand, counting down.
CTCCCTCGGCCGGGCTCTCGGGAGGGAACCAACAGAAGCTCGTCATGGCCAAGTGGCTCGCGGCGGACTGCCGCGTGCTGCTGCTGGACGAGCCCACGCGCGGCGTGGACGTCGGCACGAAGTCCGAGATCCACCACATGATCCGGCGGCTGGCCGCCGAGGGGCGCGCCGTGATGGTGATCTCGAGCGAGCTCCCGGAGCTGCTGACCGTGAGCGACCGCATCCTGGCGATGCGCAACGGGCGGATCGTGGGGGAGGTCGACGCCGACAGCGCGACGGAGGAGGCTCTGATGCGGCTGATGACCGGCGTCGAGGCGGCTACCGCCTGAACTCGGCCTCGACCTCGGTGGCCTCGACGATCGCCTCGAACGGCGGGTGCACCTTCCGCACGCGCACGCGAAGCGACCGGACGGCGGGGAACCGTTCCAATGCGGCGCGGCCGATGCGTCCCGCCAGGGCCTCGATGGTGCGGCAGGGCAGCTCGTCGGAGACCCGCACTGCGAGGCGCGCGAGCTCGGAGTAGTCGACCGTGCCCTCCAGTTCGTCGCGGTCCAAAACGGCCGGATCCACCTCGGCGTCGAGGTCCGCGCGGAATCGGTGCCCGGTCTCGCGCTCGCAGTCCGCCACGCCGTGCCTGCCGAAGAACTCCAGCCCCAGAACGCGCACCCGCACCATGGACGCAGTATGGCACCCCGGCCCAAAGGGGGCTTTCGGCCCGTGTGCTATACTGAAAGCACAACAGGGCGGACGGTGGAACGGGGGCGCCTCGTCGCCCCTGTTTTTGTAGATGGAGGCAGGTGACCGACCATGGACATTTTGCAACAGTTGAATCAAATCGCGCAGGAGAGAGACTTGCCCCTCGCGGAGTTGCAGAAGGAGCTCGAGGAGGCTCTGGCGGTGGCGTACAAGAAGCACTTCGGCGCCTCGGGAGACGTGTCCGTCAAGCTGGATCCTCAGAAGGGATGGACCGCCATCGTCGAGAAGGAGGTCGTCAGCATGGTCAGCGAGCCCTCCTTCCAAATAAGCCTCGAGGAGGCACGCCGCCGAGACCCCAGCGTGGAGATCGGCGACTTCGTGCGCTGCGAGGTGGACCCCAACCGCTTCGGGCGCATCGCGGCCTCGACCTTCAAGCAGGTGTTGAGTCAGAAGCTGCGCGACGCCGAGAAGCGGCGCGTCGAGGAAGAGATCCTGCAGAAGGTGCGCGACGTGATCTCGGGCACGGTTTCGCGGCGCGAAGGCGGGGTGGTGTTCGTATCCATCGGAAGGATCGAGGCGGAGCTGCCCCCGCGCGAGCAGGTGCCGACCGAGCGCTACTTCCTGAACGACCGCCTCAAGGTGCTGGTGCTCCGCGTGGACGACTCCTCCAAGCGCCTCAAGGTCGTGGTCAGCCGTTCGC
>JAOACB010000005.1:11075-101600 GCA_026418055.1 Fimbriimonadales bacterium | reverse complement strand
TCTAACGGTAGGACAGCGGTTTTTGGTGCCGCACGTCTAGGTTCGAATCCTAGTCCGCCAGCCACCCCCCCCTTTCAAAGCGCCTTGCGCTCGGATCGGACCCCGCGGGCTCCCAGGGCTAGGTCCGCCGCCGAACGCACCGCCGCATCCAGGAGGCGGGCGGACGCGATGCGGACGAAAGGCACGGCCCTGGCGTCGATCACCGCCGCTACCGCCGCCGCCCGCGAGGTTCGACCCTGGGGCTTGCCCCAGCCCCAGTCCAGCAGCAGGACCGACCGCGCCCCCCGCACGGCCTCCTCGGACCCTTCGGCGGCCGCGACACCCCGCTCGGTCAGCCGAGCCACGGCCAACCGAACGGCGTCGGAGTCCCCTCCCAGCACGACGACCTCGGCCTGCGGCCGTTGCAGATCGTCCGTTGGTCGCGCGCCGTGCACCGAGAGAGCCCCCGGGCCCATTATGGTCGACCCAGCGACGGCTGCGGCTGGGGACGGCTCAAGGAGCGGGCACCAGCGTGACGCGCCGCAGGTTCATCAGGGCGTTCCCTCGGAACCGCAGCGGGCGCACGCGGATCGTGCGCTCCCCTTGGCGCAGCGTGAGGGTTCCCGCCAGGGCGAGCGTGTCGAAGCGCCGCCAAGACCCCGTGTTTCCCGTGGTGCCCCCCAGCCTCTGGCCGTCGTCGGTGCTCACCTCGAACGTTCCGCCCGCTTGGTCGGGGGGACAGGCGTACTCCAGCTCGACGCGGTAGATCTCCGTCTTGGGCACGCGGACGGTCCATTCGACGGTGTCGCCGAGGTCGAGCCAACCCCCGACGTTCGGAACGCCATCGATCGTCTCGAGGAACGCCCGGGTGCCTTTGAGCACCGCGTCCGAGGCCAGCAGCGAGGCTCTGCCCTGCGCGTCCACGGAGAGCGGCGGCACGATCCGCGCCACCTGAATGGGAGCCGCGTACTCGACCTCGATCACGAGGGGAAGGCCCTCGAGGCCGGCTGCCGGCTTGGGCTTGGACGCGACCCTCAGCACGGTGGCGGGTCCCGCCTCCGTCGCCACGCCCGCCGCCTGGACTCGGACCCTGGATCCCAGCAGGCGCGCCTTGGAGGGCGCGGTCTGCACGCCCGGCAGCACGAACCGGCCGTCCTCGGGCCACTCGAAGGCGTGCACGTACAGCGTGCGGCCCTTGCGCGTGACCCGGCCCTCGAACGGCAGCCTGCCGAGCGGACTCTTGGTGGTGCCGTAGATCGCGGCTCCGTTGACGCGCATCCAGCGTCCGATCTGCTCCAGCCGCTCGACGGAGGGCTGGGGGATCTCCCCCAGCTCCGTGGGGCCGACGTTCAGCAGGAAGTTGCCGCCCTTGCTGGCGATGTCGCACAGCTTGCGCACCAGATCCTGGGTCGACTTCCAGTTGTTGTCCTGCCGGTGGTAGCCCCAGTTGTCGTTCATGGTCATGCAGGTCTCCCACAGGCGGCCTCCGGGCATGGCGCCAGCCGGAATGTGCTGCTCGGGCGTGGCGTGGTCCTCGGGGAGGTTTATGCGGTCGTTGATGAGGATCCAGGGTTGCAGGCGCCGGATCATCGCCACGACCTCCTTGGCGCGCAGCTCGTCGGCGCTGTGCTCCCAGCCGCCGTCGAACCAAAGCACGCCGATGCGGCCGTACTGGGTGAGCAGCTCGGTGAGCTGAGCCTTCATGAAGTCGATGTAGCGGTCCAGGTCCGCTCCGGCGGCGGGACGCGTCTGGGTCTCCCAGGGCCTGCGGGGCAGGTAGTCGGGATGGTGCCAATCCATGATGGAGTGGTAGAAGCCCAGGGTGATCCCGTGCTTGCGGCAGGCTTCGGCCAGTTCCTTCAGGGGGTCACGGCGGAACGGCGTGCGCCCCGCGATGCTCCAATCGGACTGCTTGGTGGGCCACAGAGCGAAGCCGTCGTGGTGCTTGCTGGTGATCACGATGTACCTCATGCCCGCGGCCTTGGCGAGCCGCACCCAACGCTCGGCGTCGTAGCGCACGGGGTTGAAGCGCGGGGCGTACTTCTCGTAGTCGGCCACCTGCATCCTGTGGCTGTTCAGGTGCCACTCGCCGTCGGCCGGAACCGCGTAGACGCCCCAGTGGATGAACATGCCGAACTTCGCCTCGCGCCACCAGGCCGTGCGGGCCGCGAACTCGGCCTCGGTCTCTCCCGTGTTCGGGTTCGGCAGCAACGGCTCGTCCAGCTGCGTCGAGGCGGTCAGGGCGCTGCAGAGCAGTGCGGAGAGCAATCCCATGGCGCCCTTCTTACCCCTTGGGGCTCCTCGGATGGAGGTTGGGGCGTCTGGTATCCTTGGCTCCCATGGGGTTGTGGGCGGCGCTGGCCGCAGCGGCGGTCGCCGCCTGGCCGCAAGCGGCCCGGGTCGTGCTGGTTCCGATCGACGACCGGCCGGCCACCGGCCAGTTCGCGAGGATGATCGGCGCCATCGCAGGGGTGGAGGTGCAGACACCCCCTGCGGCGTTGCTCGGCCGTTTCACCAAGCCCGGCGATCCGGATGCCGTTCTGTCGTGGTTGGAGCGCCAAAACCTGGACGAAGCCGAGGCGGCCGTCGTGAGCGCGGAGATGGTGTGCTTCGGCGGTCTGGTGGCCAGCCGGACCGATGCCACGCCGCTGGCCACGGCCTTGGGGAGGCTGGAGCGCCTGGAGCGCATCCGCCGGGCCCACCCCGACACGCCGTTCTACGTGTTCGCCACCATCCCGCGCGTGCTGCCGACCGCCACGCTCGAATCCGCCCCTTGGCGCGAGGCGCTCGGCTCCTACGTGACGCTGCGGGAACGGATCCGTCAGGGCCAGAGCGTCGACCCGAGGGCTTGGAACCGAGCCCGGAGTCGGACTCCGAAGGAGAGGCTCGCGGCGTACGACCGGATGCGGGCCCGCAACGAGGCCCTGCTGAGCCGGCTGATCGACGACGTCGCCGACGGGGTGTTCGACTACCTGGTCATCGGCCAGGACGACGCCACCTCTGCGGGCCCGCACGTGCCCGAGGGAGCCCGGTTGCGCCGGAGGGTCGGGCAGAAGGGCATCGGAGGCAAGGTGTACTTCTGCGAGGGCATCGACCAGCACTCGAACGTCCTCGTCAGCCGGGCCGCGCTCCGCAGGGCCGGGTGGCAACCCCGCGTGCGCGTGGTGCTCTCGGAACCCGACGCCGGTCGGCGCGTCGCGCCCTACGAATCCAAGCCCCTGGCCAAGACGCTGGAGGACCAGATCCTGGCCAGCGGCGCTCGGCCGGCGGCGGACGGTCAGCCCGCGGACTACACGCTGTTCGTGAACACCCTGAGGCCGCCGCGGGCCCCCTTCGAACGATTCTGCGCCGAGCTCGTTGGGACCCTCGAGTCGGGCGAACCCTGCGCGGTCGCCGACGTGAACCTGGGAGAGGAGGGCGTGGCCGATGAGCGGCTGTTCCGAGCAATCTGGCAGAGCAACCGGGCGGCCGACCTGCTGGCCTACGCCGGATGGAACACCGCAGGCAACACCATGGGCACCACCATCCCCGCGGCGAACATGGCTCTGCTGGCCCGCAGGATGGATCTGGGGGAGGCGGCCGAGGGGGCTCGCCTCACGTTCCTGTTGCACCGCTTCGTCAACGACTTCGCGTACCACCGGCTGGTGCGTCCGATCGCCGCGAACCTCGTACGGGAGTTGCAGCCTCGCCAGCCGCCGTTCGAGGTCCGTGGAGAGGCGCTCGCCCTGGCCGAGAGCTTCGTGCGGCGCGCCTTGCGCTCCTACGCCGAGCGCTACTTCCGGGAGCGCTTCCAGGCGACCGATCCCGAGACGGGCGGGCCGCTGTGGGAGCTGTCGGAGGTGCAGGCGGGCCTGCCTTGGCCCCGCGTGTACGAGGCGTGGATCGACTTCCGCGTCCGGCGGGCCGCGCCTCAACCCTAACGGTACGTTAAGATTCCTTTGGGGTATACGTTCGAAGAGGGCCAAAAGCCCTCTCGTTTGAGACGGAACGAAGAGGAAGACCATGTCCAACATCGAAACGATCTGCCTCGAGGAGCGCGCCGTGGCCAAGGTCGGCCAGCCCGCTCCCGACTTCACCATGCCCTCCACGCTGGACATCGAGAGGCTCGACAAGACCGTGAGCCTCTCGGACTACCGCGGCAAGTGGCTCGTGCTGTTCTTCTATCCTCTGGACTTCACGTTCGTGTGCCCCACAGAGATCACCGCGCTGTCGGACCGCTACGAGGAGTTCCAAGCGCTGAACTGCGAGGTCCTCGGAGTGTCCACCGACTCCGTGTACTCGCACCGCGCCTGGCTCCGCACCCCGCGCTCCCAGAACGGCATCGAGGGCACGAAGTTCCCGCTGGCGAGCGACATGACCCACGAGGTTTCGGCCTCCTACGGCGTGCTGGTCGAGGACAAGGGCATCGCGCTGCGGGGCCTGTTCATCATCGACCCGGACGGCATCCTGCAGTACGCGGTCATCAACAACCTCAACGTGGGTCGCAGCGTCGACGAGACGCTCCGCGTGCTCGAGGCTCTGCAGTCCGGCGGGCTGTGCGGCGCCGACTGGAAGCCGGGGATGAAGACGCTCTGATGCCCTTGCGAGTCGGCTCCGAGCTTCCGAGCTTCGACGGCGCGACCGAGTGGCTCAATGGCGAGCCGGACTGGGCCGAGCTGAGCGGCAAGCCCCTGCTGGTCCACTTTTGGGCGGTGAGCTGCCACATCTGCCACGAGAACCTGCCGGTGATCGCGCGGTGGCGCGACCAGTACGGCCCCAAGGGTCTGGGCTTCGTGTCGGTGCACATGCCGCGGCAGGAGGCCGACCTCGACGTGGAGGAGGTCCGGCGCCAAGTGGCCGAGCACGGCATCGTCGAGCCGTGCGCGGTGGACAACCGCCATTGCGTGGCTGAGAACTTCGAGAACCAGTACGTACCGGCTTACTTCCTCTTCGACGCGGAAGGGAAGATGCGCTCGCGCGCTGCGGGCGCCAACGGTCTGAAGATGCTGCAGGCCGCTCTCGACCGCCTGCTCGAGGCGTGAGGCCTCCGGCTCCCCGGCGGCTCCTGCGGCCGGGGAGCCCCCTCATCCCTTGACCCGCAGGGCGTGGCACACCGCGATCGCCAGAGCGTCGGCCACGTCGTCCGGCTTGGGCGGCCGCTCGAGGCCCAGCAGGCGGCACACCATGTACTCCACTTGGCGCTTCTCCGCGGCTCCGTTGCCCACCACGGCCAGCTTGACCTCGCTGGGGGCGTACTCGGACCAGGGCAGACCGACGCGCCCGACCTCCGCGAGCAGCGCCCCCAGCGCCTTGGCGACGTCCATCGCGGTCTTGCGGTTGACGCTGAACAGCAGCTTCTCGGTGGCCACCGCGTCGGGACGGGTGCGCTCCAGCAGCGAGGCCGTCTCGCGCTGCAGCAGCGCCAGGCGGTCGGCCAGGGGGACGCGCGGCGTCTCGATGAGGCCGTGCTCCACGCAGCGCAGAGAAGACCCCTCGCGGCGCACTAGGCCGAAGCCCACCCGCTCCAAGCCCGGATCGATGCCCAGCACGGTCGTCGGCACGGTCAGGCCCTCTTGAACTTGCGCAGCAGCTCCTCGCGCGTGAGCACGATAGTGATGGGCCTCCCGTGCGGACAGAGGTACGGGTTCTCGGTGGTCGCCAGGTCCACGATCAGCTTCTCCATCTCGGCCACGCTCAGCGGGTCGCCGGCCTTTACGGCCATCTTGCACGCGCTGGTGATCCAGATCTGCTCGCGCGTCGGGGTGAGGCGGCGGGCGACCGTGCTCTCCACCAGCTCGTCCACGAGGTCGCGCAGGGTCCGCAGCGGGTCTCTCCCGCGCAGGGCGGCGGGTGCGGCGCGCACCAGGAAGCTGTCCGGTCCGAACGGCTCGATGTCGAACCCAACGGCTACCAGCTCCTCCAGGCGCTCGCGCAGCAGCACGGCCGAACGGCGGTCGAGCTCGAGGGTCTCCGGCGCCAGCAGCCGCTGCCGCTCGATGGCGGTGGGGCCCTTCAGACCGCAGAGGTGCTCGTACAGGATGCGCTCGTGCGCCACGTGCTGGTCGATGATCGCCAGCCCGCGGCGCGTGTCGGCGACGATGAACGTGTTGAGGATCTGCCCGAGCACGCGCAGGTCGTCCAGCAGGTGCAGGAACGGATAGCGGCCTTCTTCGGGCGCGACGGCGGGGAGCCCGGTGAGCGCGGCGTCGAGCGCCTCGTTGCCCTCGAGGGTGCCGAGCGGCCGCTGGGCCGCCAGGCTCTGGTGGAAGAGCCCGGACCCGGAGAAAGCCGCGGCGGGTCTCTGCAGCTCGGCCAGCGCCTGGTTCACCACCGCGATGTCGGCGGCGGACGGCATCATGCCGTGCTCCTGCAGGGCTGCTCGGACGGCGTAGCGCACGGCGTCGAACGCCTGGCCCTCCTGCTGGAACTTCACCTCGCTCTTCGTCGGCGACACGTTGACGTCCACCCGGGACGGCTCGACGCGCACGTCGAGCACCGCCACGGGATAGCGCCGCTCCGGGGTCAGGTCGCGGAACGCTTGGTCCAGCGCGGCCATCAGCGTGCGGGCCTTCACCGGCCGACCGTTGACGTACAGGTATTGGTACGCGCGGGTGGGGCGGGTGACGTGCGGCGGGCTCACGAAGCCCGACACCCGGATGCCGGCCACTTCGCAGTCGACCTCGGCCAGGGACTTGGCGAGCTCGCGGCCCCACACGTCGGCGACCGCCTGCAGGCGGTCCCCGGAGCCGGAGGTGCGGAACGCCGTCTGGCCCTTGTGGGTCACCGAGAACGCCACGTCGGGGTAGCCGATCGCCAGCCTCGAGAGCACCTCCAGGCAGGCCGCCAGCTCGGTGGAGTCGCTCTTGAGAAACTTCAGGCGGGCCGGTGTGTTGAAGAACAGGTCCCGCACCACCACCTCGGTGCCCCGCGGACCTGCCGCGGCGCCATTGTCGAGGCGCCGCCCGCCCTCCACGCGCAACACGGTGCGGGCGCCGTCGCTCGTGGCGGTGGACAGCGTGAGGCGGCTGACGGAGGCGATCGACGGCAGCGCCTCTCCGCGGAACCCCAGCGTCCGCACACCCAGCAGGTCGTCGGCGCAGGCGATCTTCGAGGTGGCGTGCCGCTGCAGAGCGGCCTCGGCGTCAGACGGCTCCATGCCGCAACCGTCGTCCGCCACCCGGATGAGCGTTCGGCCGCTGTCCTCCAGGTCGACCTCGATCCGGCGCGCCCCGGCGTCCAGGGCGTTCTCGACCAGCTCCTTCACCACCGAGGCGGGGCGCTCCACGACCTCGCCCGCCGCGATCTGGTTCACCGTGTGCGGGTCCAGGAGGCGGACTCTGCCGGGCGGATGGGGAACAAGCTCCATGGTGGCGGTTTCCGCCGGGACCCCGAGGTTCCGGCTCAAGTTCGAACCTCCAGTGTGGAAGAACTCCTGTGCGGGCGAAGGGACGGGCCCCGTCGTCCGCGAGGGTTCGGCAGGGGAACGATGTTCACCATCATCGGAATCTTGGTCGTGCTCGGGGCGACCATCGTGGGCTATGTGATGCACCACGGCAACATCGCCGTGCTGATCCAGATCAACGAGTTCGTGATTCTGGGCGGCGCGGCGATCGGCTCGTTCCTCGCCGCCAACGGCATGAAGAACCTCACCGCTGCCATCCAGGCGGTGCTGGGCCTGCTCAAGCCGGACCCCTACACCAAAGAGACGTATCTGCAGACCCTCAAGATGATGTACCAGCTGTTCAACGTGGCCCGCAAGGAGGGTCTGCTGGGTCTGGAGCCGCACATCGAGCGCCCCGAGGAGTCGGAGATCATCAAGAAGTATCCGGCCTTCCTGGCGAACCACCACGCCAAGGCGTTCTTCTGCGACACGATGAAGGTGGTTCTCACGGGCGCCGTCGGCCCCCACGACCTCAGCGAGATGATGGAGATCGACATCGAGACCGCCCACCACGAGGCGAACGTGCCCGCCGAGGCCATCCAGACGGTCGGCGACTCGATGCCGGGCTTCGGGATCGTGGCGGCGGTGCTGGGCGTCATCATCACGATGGGCAAGATCGGCGGCGAGGCCGCACTGATCGGCCAGTCGGTCGCGGCGGCCTTGGTCGGCACGTTCCTGGGCATCCTCTTGGCCTACGGCGTGTTCCTGCCGCTCGCCCGCGCCCTGCAGCTGCGCAACGCCAGCGAGCTGCAGTACCTGAACTGCCTGCGCTACGCTCTGTTCTCGTTCGCGCGCGGCGAGTCGCCGATCACGTGCGTGGAGTTCGCGCGGCGCAACATCGAGCCCAGCGTGCGGCCCGGCTTCACCGAGATGGAGCAGGCCGTGAAGGAGAAGGCCGCCTAACCAGCCATGAGCGAAGGCGCCCCGATCATCATCAAGAAGAAGAAGGTCAGCCACGGCGGCCACCACGGCGGCTCGTGGAAAGTCGCCTACGCCGACTTCGTGACCGCGATGATGGCGTTCTTCATGGTGATGTGGATCATGGGCTTGTCGGATCAGGACAAGGCGCTCATCCAAGGCTACTTCCAGGATCCCCTGGGATTCGTGAAGAACGAGCCGAGGGCCAAGGTGTCCATCGCCAACTTCAAGTCCTCGCCCCCGCGCACGGGGCCGTGGAAGCAGTCGGGCGGGTCGGCGCAGGGGGTTGAGGAGGTCCGCCGGCTCGACGAGGACCAAGTCCGACAGATCGGGCGCGAGATCGGCGAGGCGCTCAAGGAGATGGCCCAGAAGGACGGCGTCCTGAAGGAGCTCGTGAAGCAGATCGAGCTGGTGGTGACTCCCGAGGGACTTCGCATGGAGTTCATCGAGGGGGCCGGTGCGGTGTTCTTCGACTCCGGTTGCGCCGTGATCCGGCCCGAGGCGCGGAGGCTGATCCAGCGGGTCGCGCCGCTGATCGCCAAGTCCGGTCGGAAGCTGGTGATCGAGGGCCACACCGACGCTCGGCCTTATCCGCCCGGCCGCAACTACGACAACTGGGACCTGAGCAACGACCGCGCGCAGGCCATGCGGCGGTTGCTCAAGGCGTCCGGCGTGCCCGAGGACCGGGTGATCGAGGTGCGAGGCTTCGCGGCGACGCGCCTGCGCCGCCCGGACCGGCCGTTCGACTACTCCAACCGCCGGGTGACCGTGCTGCTGTCCTTCGAGCACGTCGAGGAGAAGAAGGTCGGCATGCCGAGCGCCGATCTGGAGAGCCGCATCCAAGGCTTGTTCCGGCGCCCGGTGGACATCGCCCCCGATCTTCGCGGCCGCTAGCGGGTGCTTTCCCCGCCCGGCCCACGTCCTTACCGTCGGAAGCTTAAGGAGGAGCGATGGCGGTCATCGAGGGCGAGCTCTGGAGGTTCAATTTCGCCAAGGTGAAAGTGGTGGACGTGTCGGACGACTACCGTCTGATGCAGCCGCCCCTTCCCAGCGACTGCTACCCGGTGCTGATGGAGACCTGGGTTCCCGTGCACAAGCTGGACGAGCTGCTGTGCGGCAGGGAGTGGGTGCAGGGTTATCTGTACGATTGGCACGAGCCCACGGAGGGAGACGAGGCCGGTTGGGTCGTTGGCGTGGTGCAGAGGGGCTTGGTGGAGGAGCTCCCCGCGGCCTCTCCGCTCGGATGAGGGTGCCTGCGACGGCGCGGGCCCGCCTTGGGGCGGGCCCGCGCGGCACAGGGGCGAGCGGGAGGCTCAGCGCCGGCGGCGACGCAGAGCGGCCGCGGCCAGACCGCCCAATCCCAGAGCCAGCGTCGCGGGCTCGGGAACCGGCACGCCGGTCACCACGACGTTGATGTCCGACGGCTTGTCCCAGCCGCCGTCCACGCCGGAATTCCAGATGTAGTCGAAGCTGCCATCCGGCTGGAAGCCCTTGATGGACCCGTCCGCTCCGTCGGCCGGCACGCCGCCTTTGGCGGCGTTCGAGGCGTGGTTGAAGATCAGCGTGCTGCCGCTCGTGGTGCTGCCGCTCACGCCGAAGTTCATCTTCGCCCCTCCGGGCAGAACCAGGCCCGTGGTGTCCCAGTCGATCTGCCACAGGCTGCGCAGAGCTCCGCTGCCGCCTTGGTAGGTGGTCGTGCCGTCGTACGTGACCCGGGTGGCCGTGAAGGCGTAGGGAGTGGCAGCCACATCGCCGGTCCCTCCCGCCGGTCCGAGCCACAGCGTCAGGCTGGCGATCAGCGAGCCGAAGCTGGCCTGCGGGCTCGCGGCGTAGTCGTCGAGGGTGACCAGCCACGTGCGGATGCCGGTGATCGCGTAGGCCGGAGCGGCGTTGGGCAGGGTGAAGTCGTCTCCCGTGAAAGAGCCCGACGCGCTCGACCCCCATGCCACGTTGCTGCGGTTGGATCCGGCGGCGTTGTTCAGGTTCTGGTTCGGCAAGCCCCGGTCGACCAGCACCACGGCCTGCGACGAGGCGACCGCGCCAAGGGCGGCCAGCGAGCAAACGATGCGAACTTTGGATAGCATGATGCGTCCTTCCTCAGATCTTCCGGCGATCGGTTCGGCGGTTGGCCGCCGTGCCGAAAGTCTTGCCTTGGTTTCTGCCAACCGGTCGGCTTTCAGCTACCGTTGGCTTCTCCATACGAAGAAAACCGGCAAGATTGCCGGGTTGCCGCGTGGCCGGTGGATGCGGTTCAGTACAGGAGTTCGGCGAGGAAGTAGTTGGCCACGTAGATCAGCACCATGGACAGCACCACGGTGTTGGTGGTGGCTCGTCCCACGCCGACCGCCCCGCCCTGGGTGCGCAGCCCTTGCTGGCACGCGACCAGCGCCACGATCAGTCCGAACACCGGGGTCTTGAGCAGCCCTCCGACGAAGTCCCAAGGCTCCACGAAGCGCTGCACCGAGCTCAGGAACTGGCCGCTCGGCAGTCCGTTGGCCGCGGCCACCAGCCAGCCGCCCAGCACCCCCGCGTACATGCCCACCAGGGCGAGCACCGGCAGCATCGTGACCGCCGCCACGAGGCGTGGGATCACCAGGTAGTTCGTGGGGTGCACCGACAGCATGCGCAGAGCGTCGATCTGTTCGGTTACGGCCATCGTGCCGATCTGCGCGGCCATCGCGGAGCCGCAGCGCGCCGCGACCATGATGCCCGCCAGAACGGGGCCGATCTCGCGGCACACCGCCAGAGCGACCGTCGCTCCGACGAACGCCCCCGCGCCGTAGCGGAGCATCAGCTCGGACGTGTACAGCGACAGGACGGCGCCCGAGAAGAACGTCGTCAGGGCGACGATCGGCACGCTGGCCACGCCGAGGAACGCCATCTGCTGCACGGTCTCGTGCACCTCGACGGGCCTCCTTCCCAAGCGCCGCAGCGCGTCCCACAGGATCAGCGAGGCCTCGCCCACGAACGTCAGCGATGCCTCGATCGGGCCCCACAGGGCGTTCGCGCGAACCGCCATCGCCCTTGACCATACCCCTGGAGGCGCGGAGCGCATGGTGCACAATGGAGCCATGCCGGACTGTGGCACCGCCATCGTCGTCCGAGCCCGCGTCTGCCCGGAGGACCACGAGACGCTGCGGGAGTACCATCGGAAGAACTGCCGGGTGCTGCGCGACGTGCGCGGCTACCGATCGATGACGGTGTGGGAGGACCTCGAGGATCCCACCGAGTTCCTCATGCTGCTGCTGTTCGACGACGAGCGGTCGGCGGACGAAGGCCTGAAGGCCACCACGGAGGCCGGACCTCTGGTCGAGTCGATGAAGCGGGTGTGCGATCCTCCGGACGTCCGCCGCACGCGCCTGGTGTCGCTGTGGGGTCCCGTGCCCTGTCTCGTGCCCCTGGGGTCGATCGTTTCCCTCAGCATCCGGACGGCCGATCCAGGCTACGGGTCGGACCTGGTGGACGAGCTGGACCGCATCTTCGCCGAGCTCTCGTTCCTGCCCGGATTCCTCGGTTGCGCGATCGGGCGGAACTCCGCGCTGCGCGAGGAGGTCGTCGGTCTGGCCTTCTGGCGGGACGAAGCCAGCTTCCGGCAGTCCCTGCCGCACGGACACCCCCACCAAGTTCGAGCGTATAGGAAGGTGATGGGGTGAGCCGTTGGTGCGCGGGTGCGCTCGCGGCGGCGCTGCTGTTCGGCGCATGGGCCCCGGCGCGAGCGGACCTGTTCCGTCCGAGCCGGGAGGACCAGGTGAAGCTGGGGCAGCGCGCCGCCGAGCAGGTCCGCAAGAAGGAGAAGGTGCTTCCCGGGGACGATCCCCACGTCGTGCTGCTGAGGCGCCTCGCGGACCGCATCCTCCGGCAGCTGCCCGAGAAGGACAGGTCGCCGTGGAGGTTCTCGTTCGACGTCATCGAGAGCAAGGAGATCAACGCCTTCGCGCTGCCCGGCGGTCCGGTGTTCTTCTACACGGGGTTGCTGCGCAAGCTGTCCACCGAGGACCAGGTGGCGGCCGTGCTGGCTCACGAGATCACGCACGCCACCCACCAGCACTGGGCCAGCGCGTACGCCGACAACCAGAAGCGGCGCCTGGGTTTGGTGGCCGTGCTCGCGTTGCTGCGCGCCAACCGGGCGGCGTTCGACGTGGCCAGCGTGGCCGACGATCTGCTGTTCACCCTGCCCTACAGCCGGCGCCACGAGACCGAGGCCGACATGGTCGGGTACGACCTCATGACGGCGGCCGGCTTCAATCCCCAAGGCATGGTGGAGGTGTTCGACCTGCTCCGGAGGGCCACCGCGGGCGGCAAGCCTCCCGAGTTCCTCAGCACCCATCCCGACGACGCCGCCCGCATCCGGCGCATCCAGGATCGGATCGCCCGGGACAGGCGGAGCTTCCCCGCGCAGACGCCCCTGCCATGGCAGCCCGAGGAGCTCAAGCCGAAGTCGGCGAAGTGACGGCGAGCCGGTAGCGCGTCCTCCGTGAGCCTCGGGCATACTGGGATCAGCTTGTGGGAGGGTCCATGTCCGAAGCTTCCGATGCCCGAGCCCGAGAGTTCCTCGCCATCGCCGACCAGTTCCAGCTCGGCGCGCTCGTGACGGAGTCCAGCCACCCGGTGACGGCGCGGCTGAGCGACGTGGCCCGGGCGGACACCGCGGAGGGACTGCGGCTGCTGTTCGAGGTGGACAGGGACGTGCTGGAGGGCTTCCGGCGGTTCGTGGCGTCCGACCGGGCGATGGGCCTCTCGGACAGGGTCGCCGAGACGGTCCGGCGCGGTGGGAGGCTGTTCTTCACCGGCTGCGGCTCCACGGGCAGGCTGAGCATCCTGCTGGATTCCCTCTGGCGCGGCTTCTGGCGGTCGGTCGGCAGGCCCGAGGTCGGCGACCGCGCCTTCAGCGTGATGGCGGGCGGAGACTTCGCGCTGATCAAGTCGGTGGAGGGTTTCGAGGACTTCACGCAGTTCGGACGGCGGCAGATCGCGGACCTCGGCGTCGGTCCCGGCGACATGGCGTTCGCCATCACCGAGGGCGGAGAGACGTCGTTCGTGATCGGCACCGCCTGGCAGGCTCTCGAGTCCGGCGCCGACACGGTGTTCGTCTACAACAACCCCGACGAGATCCTGCGCGCCCACGTGCGCCGCAGCCGGGAGGTTCTCGAGGAGCCGCGCATCGAGAAGCTGAACCTCGCCACAGGGCCGATGGCCATCTCCGGCTCGACGCGCATGCAGGCCACCACCATCCAGCTCGCGGTGCTGTCCACCGTGCTCGAGATGGCCGCCCGTCGGCTGTTGGGCAAGCCGTTCGAGGGCGTCCCCCAGAGGATGCTCGTGGGGTTGGAGGCGGTTCTGCGCACGCTCGAGTCGGAGGACGTGCGCCGGCCGCTCGCCGAGCTCGTCGAGATGGAGGAGGGCGTCTACCGATCCGGAGGCAGGGTCAATTACCTCGCCGACGGCCTGGGCATCGACGTGCTGACGGACACGACGGAGCGCTCGCCGACGTTCTGCACCCCGCCTTACCGAAGGTACGACGACCCGACGGCCGCGGAGTCCTGGTCGTTCCTGTACGTTCCCGAGCCGCACTCGCCCGAAGCGTGGAGGCACATCCTCCAGCGCGAGCCTCGGTGCGTGTCGTGGTCCGAGGAGGAGATCCGGTCGATGGTTCCCGAGGACAAGGCCGACCGCACGATCGAGATCGTGCGGCGCATCGGCGTCGCCGACCTCCTGAGGTTCCGCATCGGTGTGGACGGCTTGGCCGACCGGCTCCCGCGGCCTTCGGACGGCGCGGTGGGGATCTTCGGGGCCACCGACCGGGGGGACTTCCAAGCCAGCCAGCTCGCGCTGGCCCAGGCGAAGGGCGCCCGCATCGCCGGCCTCGCGATCGGCGACTGCGACCCTCCCAACGAGCCGCTGATGGTGCGGGTTCCCGTGCCCGACGCCGACCTGTTGCTGCGTGGCCTCGAGCGCTGCGCCGCCAAGATGGCGCTCAACGCCCTTTCGACGTGCACCATGGTGCGGCTGGGGCGCGTGATGGGCAACACCATGGTGTGGGTGGTGCCCAGCAACCTCAAGCTGATCGACCGCTCCACGCGCTACATCAGCCGGCTGACCGGGCTGGGCTACGAGGACGCATGCCGGTTGCTGTTCGAGGTCATCGAGTACATCGAGCCGAGGATGCGGGCCGACCAGAAGTACCCGCCCGCCGTCGGACTGGCCGTGTACCGGCACCGCTTCGGCTTGGGAAACGAGCAGGCCGAGGCACGGTTGCGCGAAGAGATCGGAGGGTTCTAGTTCGGGCCGGCGAGCATCTCGTCGAAGGCCGCCGGCAGCAGCAGCAGGGACGCGGCGTCCAACGCCAGCAGGCCGACCGCCAGCGCGAGCGGTCCGCGGCGCCCCAGCCGCGCCTCGGCTCCCCGGGCGAACACCAGACCGAACGCCGCGAGAGCCGGGAACAGGTACCGCGCCTGAGGCTGGAAGTGGCCCAGGTTCCAGCGGGCGTACAGCACCGCGGCGGCGATGAGGAACCCCAGCGCCACGGCGTCGCTCCTCAGGGTTTCCGGGTCTCGCCGGGCTCGCCGGTCGCGCACGAAGCCCAGCACGAGCCAGCCCAAACCCAGCACTCCGGCGACCAGCAGGGGCCACGGCAACTCCACCGCCGCGTAACCGAACAGCCCGAAGAAGCTCCGCGTGGTGAACTGGGTCACGAGGACCAGCCAGCGGAGGGTCGAGCGGGCCGAGTCGAACGTCGACGGGTCCAACGCGTCGGCCGCTGAGAGCCGCTCGAAGGTGCGGACGAGCCAGGGGTCTCCGTACAGCAGCGTGTTCCAGACCCAGAACGGCGCGGGCAGAGCGATGGCCGCCAGGAAAGCCACGACCCAGCGCCCCGGACGAGCGCGGGACAGCGCCAGCGAGACCGCCACGGGTGCAAGCAGAGCCAGGCCGGACGTTTTGACCGCCACGCCCAGGCCCGCGGTCAGGCCCGCGAGAGCCGCGAGGCCCGGCGACCATCCCTCGCGCAACCCCCGCATGCTGAGAGCCAGCGTCCAGCTGCCGAGCGCGATCAGCGGGGGATCGTTGCTGAACGCCCCGCTCAGCGCCGCGTTCATCGGCAGCAGCGCCACGAACGCCGCGGCGCCGACGGCGACGGCCGCGCTTCGGTAACCCCACCATCCGGCGCAGAACGCTCCGAGCACCCCAACGGCGCCGAGCAGCGCGTCCAAAGCCCTGAGCCACAGGCCGGCCGATCTCGGCCTCAGATCCGTCCCGAAGCCCCCGAGGCGCGACCAAGCCGCGGCCAGAGTGTAGTGCGTCGGCGGTTGGTGGGCCTCGTAGGTCGGCAGCGAGTCGAGGTCGGCCAGGAGCGGAATCTGGCGCTCGGTCAGCAGGTGCTCCACGTAGCGGACGTGCGCGTCCTCGTCCGGCGCGCCGATGTCCGGCATGAAGCGGTCGCCCACCCAGCCTGCTGCGCGGTAAGGGGTGATCCAAGCGAACGCGAGCGCGAGACCCAGGTGCGCCAGAGCCAGCAGAACAGCCCACCGCCAGGGGGACATGGCCGATCTTGGGCCGGGCGAACCCCCGGCGCGCAACCCCGTAGTAGGAGGGGATGTTCCTCGCGAGTGTGGCTTTGTTCGCGGCGTTGTCGGGCGGTGGAACGCCCGAGCGACCCAAGCACGAGACGCTCGTCGTGGGCGGCGGGTGCTTCTGGTGCCTCGAGGCGATGTTCGACGAGCTGCAGGGTGTGGTCTCGGCGGAGTCGGGCTACGCCGGGGGCGACCGTGCCGGCGTGACCTACGAGGAGGTGTGCACCGGCACCACAGGCCACGCCGAGGTCGTGCGCATCGAGTTCGATCCGAAGGCCGTGTCGCGCGAGGACCTGCTGCGCCTGTTCTTCACGCTGCACGACCCCACGCAGCTGAACCGGCAGGGACCCGACTACGGCCCCCAGTACCGCTCGGTGGTGTTCTACGCCAACGAAGAGGAGAAGCGTCTGGCGGAGAAGGTGCGCGACGAGATCGCCAAGGCCAGGATCTGGCCGCGCCCCATCGTGACGACCTTGGAGCCGCTCCGCAACTACACGCGCGCCGAGGAGTACCACCAGGACTACTTCCGCAAGTTCGAGAGCGCGTCGCCCGCCCAGCGTCTGCGCATGAACGCGGGCTACTGCGCCGCCGTGATCGAGCCCAAGGTGCGGGAGTTTCGCCGCAAGCACGAGGCTCGGCTGAAGGTGAAGGCGGGCCGCTAGCCCTTAGCCAGAAGGCCGCGCAGGTCCTCGCAGAAGGGCTGTCCCTCCGGCGGATGCGACGTGACCCCCGTCAAAACGAGGCACGTCGGGCAACCCAGCGTTCGTCCGCATTCCAGATCGGTCTCGGGCCGGTCGCCGACGAGCAGCGCGTCCTCCGGGGGAACCCCGGCCTCGCGAAGGATCTGCCCTACGATCAGCGGGCTGGGCTTGCCCACCACCAGATCGGGCTGGCGCCCGGCGCACGTGGCGACCGCGGCCACCAGGCTTCCGGCTCCGGGCTCCAGCCTGCCTTCCTCCAGCGGGTAGGTGGCGTCGGTGTTGGTCGCCCAGAAGCGCGCCCCGCGCAGAAGGCACTGCAGGGCGGCGTCCAGCAGGGCGTACGAGAACGTCCGGCAGATGCCCACGACGACCGTGTCCGCCTCGCCCAGAGGCCACACGCGGTGCCTTCGGTCGGCGTTGGCCACTTCCACGCCGGACTCCCTCAGCGTGCGCACCAGGCCCGGCTCTCCCACGCAGAACACACGGTCGACGCCGCGCTCGCGGCACAGCGCCGCGAGGCCGGTGGCCGTGCTGTGCACCATGTGCGGCTCGCAGGGGAACCCCATCGAGAGGAGCTTTCTGGTGAAGAACTCCCGGGTCTGGCCCGAGTTGTTCGTGAAGTACCTCACGGCCGACCCTTCCGCGGCCAGCCGCCGGACGGTCTCGGCGGCGTGGGGGATCGGCTCGTCGCCTCGGTAGAGCGTGCCGTCGAGGTCGAAGACGTACAGCGGATAGCGCCTCAAGACTCGCGCTCCGTGACCATCTGCGCCAGGGTCTGCAGCAGCAGCAACCCCTCGGAGTCCGGCAACGGCCGCAGGGCCTCCACCGCCCTGTCGACGTACTCCTCCGCGGTCTTCTGCGTCTCGTCGAAGCACCCGCGGGCCTGCATCCAGTTGCAAAGCATGCGGATCTCGTCGTCCGAGACGCCGTTGCCGAATTTGCGCCTGGCCACGTCGCGCTCACCGTCCGAGAGGCGGTCGCGGAGCAGGATGAGCGGCAGCGTGGCGCAGCCTTCGCGGAAGTCGGTCGCCAGGGGCTTTCCGGTCTTGGCCTTGTCGCCGCGGTAGTCGAGCAGGTCGTCGATGATCTGGAACGCGATGCCCACGGCCTCGCCGTAGCGTGCCATCGCCTCGACCACCTCGTCCGGCGCCCCGGCGATGAGCGCCCCCGCGGTGCAGCAGCCCCGGATGAACGACGCGGTCTTCAGCCGCACGATCTCCAGGTACTCGGGGAGGCTGAGATCGAACACGTTGCGCGCCGTCAGTTCCGCAACCTCGCCCTCCGCCAGCTCGGCGACGGCCACCGACATCGTGTGGATGATCTTGGGGTCTCCGTCCTCGGCGAAGATGCGCATCGCCTTGGCCAGCAGCACGTCGCCGGCCAGGATGCTGGCTGTGTTGCCGAACAGCGAGTTGGCGGTCTGCACGCCGCGCCGCATGCCCGCGTGGTCCACCACGTCGTCGTGGATCAGCGTGGCCATGTGGATCAGCTCGACGGCAGCGCCGATCTTGCGCGCCCGCCAAGGGTCGAACGGCAGACCGGTGCCGCGGGCGGCCAGCGCCACGAAGGCCGGGCGCATCCTCTTGCCGCCTGCCCGCAGCGTGTGCAGGCCCACCTCGCTGACCAGAGGAACCTGCGAGCGCACCTCCTGCGCCAGCGCCTCCTCCACGTGGCGCAACTCTTGGCCGATCTCTTCCACCAGCCGCCGAGGCAACGGCCCCCTCAGGAACGCGCTCATCGTCTCGTTCCTCCCACCATGGCGACGTGGCCCAGCATCCTGCGGACGATCCAAACGTCCTCGAAGCCCGCGATGCGGAACTCCTCGGCCAGCTGTTCGGGGCTCAGGAACCTCTCGGTGCTTTCGGGGAGATAGGCGTACTCCCTGCCGTATCCGAACAGGGCGCCGACCAAGGGCACGACCCGCCGGAACGCAAACCCCGAAACCCATCTGCCCAGAGCGCCCTTGGCCGGTGCGGTGTCGACCGAGACGAAGCGGCCTCCGGGCGCGAGCACCCGGGCCACCTCGGTCAGGGCCGCGCGCAGGTCGGCCACGTTGCGCAGGCCCCAGCCCACGGTAGCGGCTTGGAACGATCCGTCGCGGAACGGCAGGCGGCAGGCGTCTCCCACGGCCAGATGGCCGAACCCCTTGTTTCGGGCTCGCTGCAGCATCGGCGGACAGAAGTCCGCGCCCACCACCCTGCCCCGCGGCCCGACCGCCCGCAGCAGCGGCGCCATGAAGTCGCCGGTGCCGCAGCACAGGTCCAGCACGGTCTCGCCTCCCCGCAGGCGGAGGCGGCGGACGGCCTCCTCGCGCCAGCGGCGGTGCCTGGCCAGGCTCATGAGGGAGTTCATGAGGTCGTAACGGGGCGCGATCGCCGCGAAGATCTCGCGCACGACCTGCCGCTTCGCCGCGCCCTCGGCCTCCCAAGGCGCGCGCTGCAATCCGTCAAGACCCATGAGATCGTTCCCGTCTGCGAGGATACCTTCGGAGCCGGCACCCTTATGTCCTTCTACGAGCCCTTGCCTGCCGCGTCCGCTTCGGCCAGCCCGTAGCCCAAGCGGAACGCCGCCAGGTTCTTCTCTTCGGTCCCCTTCGGCACGCGGCTCACCAGCGCGGCCTCCACCGCATCCTTGGGCAGGACTCCGGTGACGCCGGCAACCAGCCCCAAGGCGATCATGTTGCCGAACAGGATCCGACCGAAGTGCTGCTCGGAGAGCTGGAAGATCGGATGGGAGACCACCCGGTACCAAGTGTCGCCGAGCGACTCCACGGCCTCGGAGTCGACGATCACCACACCCCCCTTCTTCACGTCGTGCCGATAGGTGTCGTAGGACTGCTGCGTGAGGGCCACCATCACGTCGACCTCGGTGGCCTTGGGGTAGTCGATCTCGCCGTCCGACAGGATGACCTCGGAGCGGCTGGCGCCGCCACGCGCCTCGGGGCCGTACGACTGGCTCTGCGTGGCGTTCAGGCCGGCATGGATCGCCGCCGCCTCGGCCAGGATCTTGCCGGCCAGGATCAACCCTTGGCCTCCCTCGCCGCTCAGGCGCACCTCGAACTTCACCTTTTGGCCTCCTCGGCGCGCACGCGGTCGATCAGCTTCTGGTACTCCGCTCGGCACTCGGGCCGCGGGTTCTCGGCCAGCACGCCGATGGTGAACTTGTCCTGCAGCTCCTCGGGCGACATCTTCTCGGCGCGCTGGGGCGTCACGGCGTGGTCGCGCTGCCACAGCATCATTTCGGCGGGGCTGCCCGCCTTGTTGGCCCTGCCAAAGGAGGTCGGGCAGGCGGCCATGATCTCGATGAGCGCGAAGCCGGGCGTCTGGATGCCCTTCTCGATCAGCTTGTCGCACTGCTGGGCGTGGTACGTGGTGCTTCGGGCCACGAACGACGCGCCGGCCGCGATCGCCAGGCCGCTGACGTTGAACGTGTTCTCGCTGTTGCCGAACGGAGCCGTGGAGGCGCGGCTGCCCGAGGGCGTGGTGGGCGAGTGCTGGCCTCCTGTCATGCCGTAGATCAGGTTGTTGATCAGGATGACCGTCAGGTCGATGTTGCGCCGCGCGGCGTGGATGAAGTGGTTGCCTCCGATCGCGGTGCAGTCCCCGTCTCCGGTGACCACGATCACGGTCAGCTCGGGCTTGGCCATCTTGATGCCCGTGGCGAAGGTCAGCGCGCGCCCGTGAGTCGTGTGCACGGTGTTGAAGTCCAGGTAACCCGACAGGCGGCTGGAGCAGCCGATTCCGGACACCACGCACACCTGGTCGCGCGGAAGCCGCAGGTTGTCGATGGCCCGCAGCATCGACTTCATCACCACCCCGTTGCCGCAGCCGGGGCACCAGATGAGCGGGAAGTGGTCGAGCCGCAGGTAGGACTGGTAGTCGAACATCACGCCATCTCCTCGATCGCCCGCAGGATCTCGCTGGGGTGGAAGAGGTTGCCGTCCACCCGGTTCAGCCTTCGGATGGGGACCCTGCCCGCCACCGCCCATTCGACCTCGTGCGCCGCCTGCCCCAGGTTCATCTCCGGGACGAGCCAGGCCTTCAGCCGGCCGGTCCAAGCCCGCACCTCCTCGTCCGGGAACGGCCAGATGGTCTTGGGGCGCAGCATCCCGACGCGGATCCCCTTCTCCCTGGCCAAGCGGATGGCGCGGCGGGCCGAGCGGGCCGAGGAGCCGTAGGCGAAGATTCCGATCTCCGCGTCCTGGATCAGGAACTCGTCGACCTCCACGATGTCGTGGCGGCCCAGCTCCAGCTTGCGGTGCAGCCGCCTCAGCTGGGCGTCGATCACCTTGGGATCGTTGGTCTGGAACCCGGTCTCGTCGTGCGCCAGACCGGTCACGTGGTAGCGGTAGCCGGTGCCGAACGGCGCCATTGGCGGCACTCCCGTGGGCGTGTCGACGTACGGCAGGTACTGGCTGGGGGGCACCTCCGGCTTGGGGCGCTCGACGATGCGCAGGGCCTCTCGCTCGGGAAGCTCGACCTTCTCGTTCACGTGGGCGATCACCTCGTCCAGCAGCAGGATCACCGGCACGCGGTACTGCTCGGAGAGATTGAACGCCCGAACCGTCGCCTCGTAGGTCTCCTCGACGCTGTAGGGGGCGAGGGCCACCACGGGGTGGTCGCCGTGCGTGCCCCAGCGGGCCTGCATCACGTCGCCCTGCGCCGGAGAGGTCGGCAGTCCGGTGCTGGGGCCCCCTCGCATCACGTTCACGACCACCACGGGAACCTCGGCCATGCTGGCGTAGCCGATGTTCTCCTGCATCAGGCTGAAGCCCGGCCCGCTGGTGGCGGTCATCGACTTGACGCCCGTGAGGCTGGCGCCGATGATCGCTCCCATCGAGGCGATCTCGTCCTCCATGGCGATGAACACCCCTCCCACAGTGGGCAGCCACCGGGCCAGGCTCTCGGCGATCTCGGACGAGGGCGTGATCGGATAGCCGGCGTAGAAGCGCATCCCGGCGTCGATGGCGGCCATCGCGCAGGCCTCGTTGCCCGTGAGCAGGCGCGGCGGTCTGCGGCGGTTGGGATCGTTCAGGGGCCGGCTGCTGCGGGTCACCCGGCCGCACCTCCCACCGGCTTCGGCTTGCGCACGGCGATGGCGAAGTCGGGGCAGTGCACCTCGCAGAGGCCGCACGCCGTGCAGGCCTCGAGGCGCATGGCGACCGGGTAGCCGTTGTGCATCAGCAGCACGTTGCGGGGGCAGAGGTCGGCGCAGATGCCGCACGACTTGCACCACGGTTTGTGAACCCGGATTTCGGGCAGGGGGCGCTGGTCGGTCTCCTCGGACATGGCGGCTCCACGGGCGATCGAGCGACCGCCCGACGGGACTTTCAACCTAGTCTATCTGGTGGAGGCGCAGAGGTCCACAGGGGGATTCCTCTTTTGCCGAGGATTCGCCAGAAAGTCGTTCCTCTTGCACCGCGCCGCCGAGGTTGTCAAACTGACGGCATGCAAGCCGTCGACCCCGCTTGGAAGGACCTGGCGCGCCTGGCTCTGGAGACGGTGGGAGGCCGCGCCCAGTTCGCCGACGTCCGGTTGATCGCCGCCCGCAACCAGGTGGTGTACGCGCGCAACGAGCGCATCCACTCGGTCGCCGACAATGCCACAGCGGGGATCGGCGTTCGCTGCCTCGTCGACGGCGCCTGGGGATTCGCCGGCACCGCCGTGCTGACGCCAGACTCCGTGCGCGCCACGGCCCTGCAGGCTCTGGCGATCGCCAAGGCCAGCGCGATGGCCAAGACCGAGGACGTGGTTCTGGCGGAGGAGCCTCCCCACACGATCCGCTGGCGCTCCCCCCGCGCGATCGACCCGTTCGACGTTCCGATCGACGAGAAGACCGCGCTGCTGCTGCGCGCGACGGAGACGATGCGCCGCATGCCCGACATCCGCCTGGCGATCGGGTACGTGCGGGCGATCCGCCAGGAGCAGATCTACCTGAACACCGAGGGCTCGGACATCGAGCGGGACCGCGTCATCACCGAGGGCATGCTCATGGCTCACGCCGTCGGCGACGGCCAGCGCCAATCGCGCAGCCACCACGCCTACGGCGCGCACGCCGGCTGGGAGCACATCGTGGCCGCCGACTTCCCCGGCAACGCCGAGCGCGTGGCCCGCGAGGCCCGCATGAAGCTCGCCGCCGAACCGGCGCCGGTAGGGCGCCTGGATCTGATCCTGGATCCCGAGCACCTGCACCTGACGATCCACGAGTCGATCGGCCACGCCACGGAGCTGGATCGGGTGCTGGGCTACGAGGCCGACTACGCCGGCACTTCGTTCGCCACGGTCGACAAGCTGGGCAAGTTCCAGTACGGAAGCAGGATCGTCAACGTGGTGGCCGACAACGTGACCCCGGAGTTCCTGGCCAGCACCGGGGCCGACGACGACGGGGTCGAGGGCCAGCGCTGGGACGTGATCCGGGAGGGCGTGCTGGTCGACTACGGAACCAGCCGGGAGGTCGCCCCCAAGATCGGAGCGAAGCGCTCGCACGGCACCAACCGCGCCGACGGCTGGCACAGCGCGCCGATCGTTCGCATTCCGAACATCGGGCTCCTGCCGGGGCAGGGCTCGCCCGAGGACCTGATCGCCGACACGAAGGACGGCGTGTACATCGAGGGCGCGGGCACGTGGAGCATCGACCAGCGGCGCCTGAACTTCCAGTTCGGAGGCGACATGTTCTGGCGCATCAAGGACGGCAGGAAGGTCGCCGTTCTGCGGGACGTCGTGTACCGCAGCAACACCCCCGAGTTCTGGAACGCCTGCGACGCCGTGTGCGGCCCGGAGGACTGGCGCGCGATCGGCGTGCTGAACTGCGGCAAGGGCCAGCCGGGCCAGGTGGGCTTCATGTCCCACTACTCCTCGACGTGCCGCTTCCGGGGCATCGAGGTCGGCCGGGGCGAGGGAGCCTAGGGCTTCCGGGCGACCACGAGGTACTGGTCGGGGTCCTGCCACCGGAGCTCGGCGTCCCTGAAGCCCGCTCGTGCCAGCTCGCGGATCACCGCTTCGGCGGCAACGCGGTGCTGCAGGGGAGGCCCCGACTCGCCGCTGGCGTCCGGCCGCCACTCCAAGATCGCCGCCTGTCCGCCCGATCGGAGGATGCGGGATGCCTCGCGCGCCATCTCCGAAGCGGGCTCGACCTCGTGCCACACGAACGCCATCCAGACCCAGTCGGCCCAGTCGGCGTCCAATCCGGTAGCCGGCAGCTCCTCCTCCAGCATGTCCAGCCATGCCGGCGGGTTCTGACGCAACATCAGCTCGAACATCCTGGGGCTTGCGTCCAGAGCGACCACGCGGCCGTTCGGACCCACGATCTCGGCGAGCGGCAGGGCCCAGAAGCCTGGACCGCAACCGAGGTCGGCCACGCGATGGCCCTCGCGGATGCCGAGGTTGCGCAGGAACGCGTCGGGCTGCAGGCGGGCGTACCGCTCGAGGCTCAGCAGGCGCTCCGCCCGCGCAGGATCGAACCTCTTGTCCGTGGTGGAACCGGAATGCACGGGACGCAATTCTGCTTGCGCCGCGGCTTCGGCCCATGGGCCAGTCCCGCTCACACGAGGCCGGTTTCCCTCAGGTTGAGGATGCTGGCGATGGCGGTCTCCAGGCCGTTCAGGTTCCTCAGGCGGTCCTGTTCCACGACGGCCCAGCGCACGCCGGTGTCGATCGCGGCACGGAGCGTGCCCGGCACGTCCAGGATGCCGGTTCCCACCGCCGTGAACTCCGGCGGATCGGTCCGGGCTGCGACGAAGTCCTTCACGTGGATCGCGGGAACCCTGCCCGCCAGCCGGCGGAGCACCTCGGCAGGGTCCTCTCCCGCGAACGCCACCCAGCCGCAGTCGATCTCGAACTGCACGCACTCCGGATCGAGCAGGTCGCACAGCAGGTCGAACGCGCGGGCCCCCTGGTACGAGCGGAGGAACTCATGGTGGTGGTTGTGGTAGCAGAGGGTCAGCCCCTCGTCCCGCAGCCTCCGCCCGAACTCGTTCATGGCCGCTGCGTCGTCCGCGACCTCTTGGCGCGTCTCGCACGACGACCACCACATGGAAACGCGGTCCACCCCCAGCGCCTTCGCCTCGGCGACGAGACCCTCGAAGCGCTCGCGCAGGTCTCCGAGCACGCAGCCGACGTTGAGGGGCTCGAGCCCGAGCGCCCGGAACCGGCGCAGGTTCTCCGTGGCGTCCCCCTCCAGCAGGTAGTTCGGGCACTCGATACCCCGATAGCCGAAGCGGACGAGCGTCTCGAGGGTGCCCCAGAGGTCCTCCCTGCGCTCGTCGCCGACGATGCCGATCAGGCCGATCTTCAGTTCGCTCACGGTCGCTCCTCCCTCACTCCTGCTCGAGGCCGAGCAGGTCGAACATCCGGTTGTCGTCCACGCCGGTCAGCGGAAGCTCCACGCGCTCCCGTCGGCGCATCGATTCGTACAGCGCGAACAGGATTTCGGAGGCGCGCAGCGCCTTCCGCCATCCCAGCTCGGGCTCCGTTCCGCGCTCGGCGGCGTCCAGCGCGTCCGCCACCACCCGCCGCATGGTCTCGTCGTGGCCGGTGGTGGGCGCCTGGGGCCTCCAGTCGGGTTCGTCGTACACGACGGCGCGCTGGATGTCCCCGTCCCAGGTGGCCTCGAAGAACCCCTTCGTGCCGTGCAGCCGCACGCCGCCCCACAGGTCAAGGTCGGGTCCGCCGAACTGCAGCTGCGCCCGCACGCCCTTCTCGAACACGATCACTCCCACGGCCGCGCCCTCGGCGGGCACATCGAAGTAGTTGACGGTCTTCGAAAGGTCGCAACCGCCCAGCACCCATCGCGCGGGCCTCTCGTTCAGGAAGCTCAGCGCTTGGTCGACGGTGTGGGTGCCGCAGTCCAGCAGGTGCGGCGGGGAGTACAGATCCATCCGCAGAGGCTCTCCGAACACCCCTTGGCGCAGCAACCCGCGGAGATAGAGGTTTCCGGGCGCGAACCGCCTTTGGTGGCAGAAGGTCAGCACGGCTCCCGAGCGCTCCGCGAGTTCGGCGATGCGCCGGCACTTGCCCCAGGTTTCGGCCATGGGTTTCTCGCACAGCACGATCCTTGCGCCCGCGGCAAGGCAGCGCTCGATCGCGGGAAGGTGCAGGCGGGTCCACAGCGCGAGGCAGACGCCGTCGGGCTTCTGTTCGTCGAGCATCGCCTCGAGATCCCTGTAGGCTCTGGCTCCGAAGCCGTGCTCCCGGTTCAGCTCGTCGGCCCGGCCGGGAGCGGGATCCACGAGGGCGACCACTTCGCAGCGGCCGTCGGCGGCCAACCCCTTGGCGAACTCGCGGCCTCGCCCCCCGCAACCGACGATCGCCATGCGCACGCTCCCTTGCGCCATAGGGCCCATTCTAGACCCAGGACGGACGCCAGTGGAAGCTAGGACGGCGCGGTTCTCCGCGGCTTTCCCACTGCGTGCGACTCCAGCGTCGCGAAGAGGCAGCCGAAACTTTGTACAGAGCTGCTCAAGGGGGGGCGCTTTCCGAGGCATGCACCAGCGCGAAGCCTGTGGCTCGAAGGGACCCGAACGTTCGGCCGGCGTCGTGCACCTGTCCGTCGCGCAGGAGCACCTTCGTCGGAGCGGGCTGACCATGCTCGTGGCAGGGTTGGCGCTCGCCTTGTGCGCGTTCGCCGAGGACCGGCCCGCCACTCGGGCGGTCTGCGCGGTCCTCTCGCTCGCGACCTTCTCCGCGGCTTGGAACCGCTGGCGGGCGTACCGAAGCCAAGACCCATTGAGCCTCACCCTGCGAGCGCTGCTGCCGGCCTCGCCCTCGCCCACGCTGCTGATCGAGGCGGCAGAGGGCAGAATCGCCTACGCGAACCCGGCCGCGGAGGAGATGCTGGGATATCCCATCGGCACGCTGGCCGGCAGAGGCCTCGACGCGCTCACGGACCGCGCGGACTGCCGGGAAATGGCGATCCGTTTGAGCAGGGAGGGCGGGGAGTTCGCATGCCGGCTCCGCAGGAGCGACGGCGTCGCGCTGGACGT
Organism: Fimbriimonadales bacterium; assembly: GCA_026418055.1. GTDB lineage: Bacteria > Armatimonadota > Fimbriimonadia > Fimbriimonadales > Fimbriimonadaceae > UBA8783. The sequence continues at coordinate 75,035 of JAOACB010000005.1, read as the reverse complement.
CGACGTGCGCGCGAGCGGGATCCAGACGCCGAAAGGCTCCTTCGTGCTAGCGATGCTGCGCGACGTCACGGAGAAGCGCGCGGCCGAGGAGCGCTTCGAGGCCGCCTTCGAGGGATCCGGGGACGGGCTGTTGGTGGTCACAGAGGACGGCACCATCCTCGACGCCAACCGAGAGGCCCTGCTGCTGTTCGGTTGCGCCGCGAAGGAGCAGCTCGCTTCCAGCGGCGTGGAGCGTTGGCTCGGAGGGTGGGACTGCGACGAGTGGAGGCGCGCCATCGCGCTGGTTCTCCAGGGCCAGCGCTTCCGGACGCTCGTCCAAGCCACGACCTCCACCGGCCGCGGCTTTCTGGCCGAGGCGGTTCTCACGAGCTTCGAGGTGCGGGAGCGCCGGGTGCTCCTCGTGAGCGTGCGGGATGCCACCGCGGAGCAGGAGGCTCTCGAGCGCGCCGAGCGCACGGTGGCTCTGCTGCGCACGATCATCGACGCCGTACCCTGCTACATCTTCGCGAAGAACGCCGAGGGCCGCTACCGCCTGGCCAACCGAGCCCTCGCGGAGCTGTTCGGCGTGGAGCCGGAGCAGATCGAGGGCCTCACCGACTTGGACCACGGCGCCACGCCCGAGCAGGCCCAAGCGTACCGGTCCGACGATCTGAAGGTCCTGCAGACCGGCGCCCAGCTCGTGATCCCCGACCAGCGCGTGCTCCGGGCGGACGGCACCCTGGGATGGTTCCACACGGTCAAGGTGCCGATCCGGCTGCCGGGCTCGGACGAGCCGCTCGTCCTCGGAGTCTGCATCGACATCACCGACCAGGTGTTGGCCCACGAGGCTCGCGTCAAGGCCGAGTCGAGGTACCGGCTGCTGCTGGAGAACGCGGACTTCGCGGCCTTCGAGCTGGACACCGAAGGCAAGTTCACCTTCGCGTCGCCCGCCTGGGAGAAGCTGATCGGGTGGAAGCCCGAGGAGATCGTCGGGCGGCACCTGTGCGAGTTCCTGCATCCCGACGACCTGGCCTGTCCCGAGGCCTTCGCTCAAGGCCTCGATGGAAGACCGTTCCAAGGCGTCGAGTATCGGATGATGCACCGCGACGGCTCGGTCCGGTGGCACCGAACGTTCGGCACGCCGATGCGCGACGGGCAGGGCCGCGTGGTGGGTGTGTTCGGCAGCTCGATGGACATCACCGAGCGCAAGCTGGCGGAGCAACAGGCGGAGAAGCGGCTGGACCTGTTGACCAAGACCAACGAGGCCGCGCGCATCGGCACCTGGGAGGTCGACCTGCTGCAGGGAACGATCGAGTGGAGCCCGATCACTCGCGCCATCCACGAGGTGGACGAAACGTTCGCGCCCACTTTCGAGCTGGCAGTGAGCTTCTACCCCGAGGGTCACGACAGGGACACGATCCTGAGGGTGTTCCAGCGGGCGGTCCGCGAGGGGCTGAGCTACGACGTGGAGCTGCGGATCGTGACCGCGAAGGGCCGAGAGCGGTGGGTTCGGGCCGTGGGCTACCCGGTGTTCGAGAGAGGCGTCTGCAGGCGAGTGTACGGCACGTTCCAAGACATCGACGACCGGAAGCGCGCCGAGGAGGAGCTGCGCGAGGCGAACGAGCGGCTCGAGGCTGCGATCGTGGCGGCCAACGAGATGGCGCTGCAGGCCGAGGCAGCCAGCCAAGCCAAGGGCGAGTTCCTGGCCAACATGAGCCACGAGATCCGCACCCCGCTCAACGGCGTCATCGGCATGCTCGGCCTCTTGCTGGACACCGACCTGAAGGGCGAGCAGCGCCGGTTCGCGGAGATCGCCCGGTCGAGCGCGGAGTCGCTTCTCTCGGTGATCAACGACATCCTCGACTACTCGAAGATCGAGGCGGGCCGTCTGGACCTTGAACGCACGCAGTTCGACCTCGAGGAGCTGTTGGACGAGTTCTCGGCCGTGTTGGGCACGCGGGCGGTGCAGGAAGGGCTGGAGTTCGTCTGCTGGGTCGATCCGGACGTGCCCAGCGGTTTGGTGGGCGACCCCGCGAGGCTGAGGCAGATCCTCACGAACCTGGTGGGCAACGCGATCAAGTTCACGCACCAGGGAGAGGTGGCGGTGAGGGTCACGCTGGCATCCACCGAGGGCGACCGAGTCAGGCTTCGGTTCGAGGTGCGCGACACTGGGATCGGGATTCCGGAGGACAAGCTGGAGACGCTGTTCGACAAGTTCACCCAGGTCGACGCCTCCACCACGCGCCGCTACGGCGGGACCGGCCTCGGTCTGGCGATCGCCAAGCAACTGAGCGAGCTGATGAACGGCCGGATCGGCGTGGAGAGCCGGCTGGGCCAGGGCTCGACCTTCTGGTTCGAGGTGGAGCTCGGGCGAGCCTATGCCGAGCGACCTTGGGACGCTGACGCCCTGCGGGGTCGGCGCGCGCTGGTTGTGGACGACCACCCTGGCCATCTCGAGGTTCTGTGCCGCCTGCTGGAGCGCTGGGGTCTCAGCGCGCAGGAAGCGAACTCCGCAGAGGCGGCGTTGCGCCTGGCGCAGAGTGCCGCGGAGGCCGGCGAGCCGTTCGACGTGGCGATCCTCGACCATCAGATGCCCGGCATGAGCGGGGCGGACCTCGCGGAGTGCCTCGCGGCCGATCCTTGGACGCGGAGTCTGCCGCTGATTCTGCTCTCCTCGCTCGGGTCCTCGGTGTCCGTGGGGAAGTTCGTCGCCTGCTTGGTCAAACCGGTGCGACGGTCCGAGCTGAGGCAGGCGCTGCTGCGCGCGGCAGGGTGCGGATGGGCCGCAGAGCCCGCGGCGGCGGACCGTCGGAGCGAGCCGCAGGCGCTGGCCGGAGGAAGGGTGCTCGTCGCCGAGGACAACGCGGTGAACCAGCACGTGGCCCGCGGGGTGCTGGCAAAGCTCGGCTTGGAGGCGGTGGTGGTCTCGAACGGCCTCGAGGCCATCGAGGCGCTGCGGCAGCAAAGCTTCGACGCGGTGCTGATGGACGTGCAGATGCCCGAGATTGACGGCTTTGAGGCGACTCGCCGCATCCGTTGCGGTGAGGCCGGTGCGCCCAACCGGAGGATTCCGATCATCGCGATGACGGCGCATGCGATGCAGGGCGACCGGGATCGGTGCCTCGAGGCGGGCATGGACGACTACGTTTCGAAGCCTGTCTCGCAGCACGACCTGGCGGCGGTCCTCCAGAAATGGCTGAGACCCGCCTCGAGGGGAGCCTGCGGCGGAAGGCTCGGCGGGTCGTCTTGGAGGCCCACCGAGCTGCTCGACCGTCTCGGCGGCGACGAGGAGCTGGCCGCCGACGTGCTGCGGGCGTACCTCGCGGACGCGCAGGACCGGTTGGCGATGCTCGAAGACGCCCTGGAGCAGGAGGACTTCGCCGCCGGTGCGGCCGCTGCCCACACGCTCAAGGGGTCGTCCGCCAACGTCGGCGCCGAAGAGGTGCGCGCGGAGGTGGAGGCCATCGAGCTGTCCGCCAAGGCTCAGCGGCGCTGGGAGATGGGAGGCGTCCGGCGGGCGTGGGACGAGGCGCGGTCCCAGATGCTGGCTTGGCTCCAGGCCCGGCGCAGCGAGGCCGCCTGAGGCGACCCCGGGTGCTTCGCTCCCGGACGTTTCGTGCCAAGATTCTGTCCGTGAACCGGCTGTCGGATTTCACGCTCCCCGGGTTCTTCCTGGTTGTGGCGGCGACCTTGGCGGCGAGCGAGATCGTCGTGCGCGAGCCTGCTCGGCCGGGGCCGGTCCGCATCACCTACTGGGAGAAGTGGACCGGCTTCGAGGGCGACGCGATGCGCAAGGTCGTCGACGACTTCAACAAGTCGCAGAACCGCATCTTCGTCCAGCTGCTGACCGTCAGCAACGTGCAGAACAAGACCATGCTCGCCACCAGCGCGGGCATTCCGCCGGACGTCGCCGGCATCTTCAGCTCGAACGTCGCCCAGTTCGTGGACGACCGGGCGGTGACGATGCTGGACGACTTCTGCAGGGAGGCGGGCATCGGCCCGGAGGACTACAAGCCCGTGTATTGGAACGCGGTCACGTACCGCGGCCACGTGTGGGCCCTGCCGAGCACCCCCGCGACCACCGCGCTGCACTTCAACACCGCCATGATGCGGCGAGCCGGCCTGGACCCCAGCCGCCCGCCGAGCACCATCGAGGAGCTGAGCGCCATGGCCGACCGCATGGTGCAGAAGGACGCCGCCGGACGCATCCGCGTGGCGGGGTTCCTGCCCGCGGAGCCGGGATGGTGGAACTGGGCTTGGGGCTACTTCTTCGGAGGGCGGCTGTGGGACGGCAAGGGCCGCATCACGGCGAACTCGCCCGAGAACGTGCGGGCGTTCGAATGGGTGCAGTCGTTCCCGAAGAAGTACGGCCCCAACGAGGTCCAAACCTTCCGCAGCGGCTTCGGCAACTTCTCCTCGCCCCAGAACGCCTTCATGAGCGAGAAGGTCGCGATGGTGCTCCAGGGCGTGTGGATGTACAACTTCATCTCCATGTACAACCCGGAGCTGGAGTGGGCAGCGGCGCCGTTCCCGCACCCAGCCGACCGGCCGGACCTGGCGCGCACCACGATCGCCGAGGCCGACGTGCTGATCATCCCGCGCGGCGCCAAGCACCCCCGGGAGGCGTTCGAGTTCATCCGGTACGTCAACAGCCGCAAGGGCATGGAGACGCTGTGCCTGTTGCAGCGCAAGAACTCGCCGCTCACCGACGTGAGCGAGGAGTTCTGGAGGCGGCACCCGAACCCCTACATCCGGCTGTTCGACTCGCTCGCTGCCTCGCCGAACGCCGTCGGCACGCCGAAGCTCGGGATCTGGGCCGAGTACTCTGCCGAGCTGAACAACGCGTTCGAGGAGATCGGCCTGTTGCGCAAGACCCCCAAGGAGGCTCTGGACGCGGTGACCGCGCGCATGCAGCCCAAGCTGGAGCAGTACCTGAAGCGGCTCGAGCTGCGCGAGAAGGCGGAGGGTTGGAAGTGAGGATCCGCAAAGAGAGGCTGACCGGATACCTGTTCGCGATGCCCTGGTTCATCGGGTTCGCGGTGTTCCTCGCGTACCCGCTGGTGGCGTCGATCTACTTCTCGTTCTGCGACTATTCCGTGCTGAAGAAGCCGGTGTTCATCGGCCTGGACAACTACCGCGAGCTGTTCTCGGACGAGGTGTTCTGGATCACCGTGAAGAACACGGCGATCTACGCGGCGCTGTCGTTGCCGGCGGGCATGGTGACGGCTCTCGCCCTGGCCATGCTGCTGAACGCCAAGGTGCCCGGCACCACGTTCTTCCGCACGGTGTTCTTCCTGCCTTCGCTGGTGCCGATGGTGTCGCTGGCGGTGCTGTGGCTGTGGATCCTGAACGGCGAGCACGGCATCCTGAACGAGGTGCTGCGCATGGTGGGCATCCAGGGCCCGAACTGGCTGGGGGACCCGGCGTGGTCCAAGCCCGCGCTGGTGGTTCTGGGCGTGTGGGGCGTGGGCAACGCGGTGCTGATCTACCTGGCGGGCCTGCAGGACGTGCCGACCTCGCTGGTCGAGGCCGCCGAGCTGGACGGAGCCTCGGCCTGGCAGAAGACGCGGCACGTGACGATCCCGATGATCTCGCCCGTGATCCTGTTCAACCTGATCATGGGCATCATCGGAACGCTGCAGGTGTTCACGGTGCCCTACGTCATGTTCCCGGGCGGTTCTCCCGCGCGCTCCACCTACTTCTACGCCATGTACCTGTTCGACAACGCGTTCCTGTACAACAAGATGGGCTACGCCAGCGCCATGGGCTGGATCATGTTTCTGGCCATCTTCGCGCTGACGATGCTGTCGCTGAAGCTCAGCGAGAGGCACGTGCACTACGGCGGAGGAGGGACGGCGTGAAGCGGCGCAACCTGCTGGCCACCGTCGGCATCGAGGTCGTGCTGATCGCGATGTCCGTGGTGTTCCTGTTTCCCCTCCTGTGGCTGATCTCCACGGCCCTCAAGCCGATCGAGGAGACCATGCGCATCCCGCCCGTGTGGATCCCGAGCAAGCTGCAGTGGAACAACTTCGCCGACGCGATGACCTACGGCGCGGACAAGCTCGGCTACATCCCGTTCTTGGTGTACGCGCGCAACACCCTGCTGCTGTGCATCCTGGTGGTGGCTGGCACCGTCGCCTCGAACACCGTGGTGGCCTACGCGTTCGCCCGGCTGAGGTGGAGGGGCCGCGACGCGATGTTCGCCGCGACGCTGGCGACGATGATGGTGCCGTTTCCGGTGCTGATGGTCCCCACGTTCGCGCTGTTCCGCCACCTGGAGTGGATCGGCACCTTCCGGCCGCTTTGGGTCCCGGCGTGGTTCGGCAGCGCGTTCTCGATCTTCCTGCTGCGCCAGTTCTTCCGCACGCTCCCGTTCGAGCTGAGCGAGGCCGCGAAGATCGACGGCGCCTCGGAGTGGCGCGTGTTCCGCGACGTGGTGCTGCCGCTCTGCAAGCCTGCCATCGCCGTGGTGGCGCTGTTCGCCTTCATGGGCACGTGGAACGACTTTCTGGGACCGCTCATCTACCTGCTGGACCAGAAGACGTTCACCCTGGCGCTGGGCCTGCAGTTCTACCAGAGCCAGCACGGCGGAACCCAGTGGAACCTGCTGATGGCGGCCTCGACGATCGTGGTCGCGCCGGTGATCGTGCTGTTCTTCTTCACGCAGCGGCTGTTCATCCAGGGCATCGCGCTCACCGGCCTGAAGTGAGCAAGGCCCTGGAAGGGTATCTTCCGGGGTCATGCGGTTCGCGACGAAGGCCATTCGGGTCGGGCAGAACCCCGACGGCGACTACCGGGCGGTGGTCAACCCCATCTATCAGACTTCGACCTTCAGCTGGCAGAGCCTGGCCGAGGTGCCGCCCGTCGACTACACGCGCTGCGCCAACCCCAACCGGCACATCCTCGAGCAGGTGATCGCCTCGCTCGAGGGCGGGTCGTTCTGCACGGTGTTCGCCTCCGGCATGGCGGCCATCACCGCCGCGGGCAGCTTGGCCAGGGCGGGCGACCACGTGTTGGTGGCCTCCGACATCTACGGCGGCACGTACCGGCTCAAGGAGAAGGTCTGGCCCCTGCAGGGCATCGAGTGCTCGGAGTTCGACGCTCGCGACCCTGCGAGCCTCGAGGCGGCGATCCGACCGAACACGCGCCTGGCGATCTTCGAGTCGCCCACGAACCCGATCCTGAGGGTCGTGGACGTGGCCGCGCTGGCCGAAACGTGCCGCCGCAGGGGGGTGCTGAGCGTGTTCGACAACACCTTCGCATCGCCGTACCTGCAGAGCCCGCTGGCGCTCGGCGTGGATCTCGTGGTGCACTCCAACACCAAGTACATCAACGGCCACAGCGACGTGGTGGGCGGAGCCACCGTCACGAACGATCCCGAGCTCGGTCAGGCGATGTTCGAGTGGCTGAAGATGACCGGAGCCGCGCCCAGCCCGTTCGATTGCTGGCTCACGCTGCGCGGCCTGAAGACCCTGGAAGTTCGGATGGAGCGGCACTGCTCCAACGCGCGGCGTCTGGCCGAGCACCTCGAGAGGCACCCCAGGGTGCGCCGCGTGCACTATCCCGGCCTGGCCAGCCATCCGGACCACGAGCTGGCCCGGCGGCAGATGAGGGACTTCGGCGCGATGCTCGCCATCGAGGTGGGGCACTCGGCCGAGGAGGCCGCCCGGGTGGCCGAGGGCTTCCGCGTGGTGCAGCTCGCGGAGAGCCTCGGCGGCGTGGAGTCCCTGGTCGCCTATCCGCCGCTGATGTCGCACGCGTCGATGAGCGAGGAGGAGCGGCTGGCCCGCGGCATACCGCCGAACCTGCTGCGGATCAGCGTCGGCATCGAGGACCCCGACGACCTGATCGAAGACTTCGAGCAGGCTCTGGCTCGCCTCGGCTAGCGCCGACGGTATTCTGCCCGCCATGGTGTGGGCGATGGCGGCGCTGGCGATGGCCCAGGGCGGCGAGACGATCTACGTGTCGCCGCGCGGCAACGACGCTTGGAACGGCAGGGCCGAGGAGAGGCGGGGCGAGAACGGCCCGTTCCGCACGCTCGACAGAGCGGTGCGGGAGGTGGAGCGCCTTCGGATGCTGAAGGTGATGCGCCACGAGCCGATCCGTGTGGTCCTTCGCGGGGGAACCTATGCTCTGGGCAAGCCGCTGGAGATCGGCTCCTCGGCGTCAGGCACCCCGCAATCGCCCACGGTGCTCGAGGCGTTCCCCGGCGAGCGGCCGCTCCTCTCGGGAGGGGTGACCCTGCGGGGCTGGGCGCCGGACGGCCAGGGTCGCTTGCGCCTGCAGACGCCCGAGGCGGCCGGCGGGGGATGGAGGCCTCTGTCGCTGTTCCTGGGAGACCGGCGGCTGCCGCGGGCGCGGCTTCCCAAGAGCGGCTGGCTGCGCGTCGCAGAACCGATGCAACCCACCGGCGCCGCCTCGCGCCAGGGCCACGATCGGTTCCGTTTCAAGCCGGGAGACTTGGACCCATCGTGGCAGAACCTGCAGGACCGGGAGGTCCTGGCGGTGATGATCTGGGGTATGGCGCGCCTGCGCATCCGCAGCATCGAGGGCGACGTGGTGACCTTCACGGGAGCCACCGGCTGGCCGGACTTTTGGGCGAGCTTCCAGAAGGACGGGCGCTACCTCGTCGAGAACGCGCCGGAGGGCCTGGACGAGCCGGGCGAGTGGGTGCTGGACTCCCGCACGGGCACCTTCACGGCGATTCCTCCCCGCGGGGTCCGATCCTTCGAGCCGGTCGCGCCGAGGCTCGAGCGGCTCGTCGTGGTGCGCGATGCCCGGCACGTGTCGTTCCGGGGGCTGGAGTTCCGGCACGCCGCGACGCCCCCGTTGCCGCCAGAGGGCCGGAACTGGCCCCAGGCCGAATCGGACCTGCCGGGGGCTCTGCTGGTGGAGCGCTCCTCGAACGTCTCCTTCGTCGGTTGCACCGTGGCGGACGTCGAGGGGTACGCCGTGGAGCTCGGAGACGGCGCGCAGGACTGCGCCGTGGAGAGCTGCCGTCTGTGGAGGCTGGGCGCGGGCGGCGTCAAGATCGGGACGCTGTCGTTCAGCGAGGACGAGGCGCGGATCGCGCAGAGGAACATCGTCCGGGGCTGCACCATCGTGGAGGGCGGCCGGCTGCACCCCGCCGGGGTGGGGGTGTTCATCGGCCAGAGCCCCCGCAACACCGTCGAGCGCAACGAGATCGCCGACCTGTACTACACGGGCGTGAGCGTCGGATGGTCTTGGGGCTACCAGCGCACGAACAGCCACCACAACCGGGTTGCGTTCAACCGCATCCACCACATCGGCCAGGGCCTGCTGAGCGACATGGGCGGCGTGTACCACCTCGGGCCCGCGCCGGGCACCGAGATCTGCTTCAACCTCATCCACGACGTGCAGAGCCACTCGTACGGCGGCTGGGGGCTGTACACCGACGAGGGCAGCTCCGAGGTGAGGCTGTACGGCAACGTCGTCTACCGGACCAAGAGCGCGGGATTCCACCAGCACTACGGCAAGGAGAACGTGGTCAGCGATAACGTGCTGGCTCTCGGCGGCGAGGCCCAGGTGATGCGCACCAGGGAGGAGCCGCACCTCTCGTTCACGTTCGAGCGCAACATCGTGTACTGGTCGGACGCGCCGCTGCTCGGGGGCAACTGGCGCGGCAACAACCATTACCGCTTCGACCGCAACCTGTACTGGAAGGTCGGAGGCGGGGCGTTCGATTTCGCGGGCTGGACGCTGGAGGAGTGGCGAGCGAGGGGCCAGGACAGGGAGAGCCGGGTGCTGGATCCCGGGTTCGTGGACCCGCTCAAGGGCGACTTCCGCCTGAAGCCGAACTCGGTGGCGCGCGGTCTCGGGTACGGAAGGTTCGAGAGCGCCTTCGAGCCTTGGCGCGGCAAGCCGGAGTGGAAGGTTCGGCCTTCCGCGTTCCCGCTGGAGCGGTGACCTGCGGTATACTGTGCTCTTGGCGTCGGGGCGTGGCGCAGTTTGGTAGCGCGCTTCCATGGGGTGGAAGAGGTCGCACGTTCGAATCGTGTCGCCCCGACCAGCGGACCCCGCAATCCTACCGGTTTTGGCTTCAACGTCCCGGCACCGGGCCAGACCAGTGATACACTGACCGCTGTACGACTGGGAACGTGCTTGTCTGAAGGAGAAAGTCCATGCGTAGAATCCTTGCCGCCTCCGCCTTGGCAGCCGTCTCCGCCCTGGGGTCCTCGGCTGTGGTGATCGACTTCGAGCTGCTGTCCGTCGGCAGCAACCCGGGCAACGTGTATGCGGCGCAGGGAGTGACCTTCTCCTACGGGCAGGTGACCTCCGGCCTGAACCTGGGAGACACCGTGGTGCTCCCGGCGATGACCGGCGCAATCTTCGGCTCCAAGGGCTCCTTGGCTTGGTCGCCGGACACGGTCGGCTACGCCCCCGGCACGAACGACCTTCTGATGACGTTCTCCTCGCCGGTCACGTTCGTGAGCCTGATCACCGACCGTTACGTGCCGGAGAGCAACGACCTGGTGCAGCTGGTGGCGCTGGACGACAACTTCAACGTCGTCGCGCTCATGAACGCGCAGGACGGTGGCACCACGCTGGTTGCCAACTCCATGTCCGTCAGCTCGCCGGTTCCCTTCCGGTACGCCCTTTTCGTGTCCACCACCGAGCAGGAGGGCATCGACGACCTCACGTTCGTTCCGGTTCCCGAGCCGTTCACGATGGCGCTCGGCGCGGCGGGCTTGGCGGTTGCCTTGCGTCGACGCCGACGCTGAATGTAGGTCTCCTTGTGGAAAGAGGCGGCCGGCGCCCAGCGCGCCGGCCGCCCAGCTTCTCGGGGTCCGTCCGGGCGCTCAAGGCTCGGGTTGCAACAGGCCGTAGTGCCCGTCCTTCCGCTTGTAGAGCACCTCGATCGCGTTGCTGTCGCGATTCTTGAACACGAAGAACGGGTGGCCCAGCATCTCCATCTGCAACGCGGCCTCCTCCACGGTCATGGGCTTGAGGAGGAACTGCTTGCGCTCCTTGACGCGCACCTCATGGTTCTCGACGGGCTCCTCGTCCTCCTCGGCCAGGGCGGGAGGGAGCTCGACGCCGCGCTTGCGCGCGTGGGTTCGCATCCGCTCCTTGAGCCTCTTCAAGCGGTTTTCCAGCTTGTCGCTGACGTGGTCGATCGCGGCGCGCAGGTTGGAGTCGTGCTCCTCGCCGCGGATGGTCAGGCCGTCCGCGAACACCGTGATCTCCACGCGGTGCCCGCCGCGCTCCTCGCGGTGCACCATCTCGACGCGCTGGGCTTGGTTGAAGTAGCGGCTGAGGCGGCCCAGCTTCTTGGCCGCGTACTCGCGGTCCCTCTCGCTCACGTTGCCTTCGGCATTCCGAACCAGAACTTCCATCGTCTCGTCCTTAACCTCCATGGATCGGGCCGATCGTGGCCACGGCGAAGCAAGCGATGCCCTCGCCGCGCCCGATGGCCCCCAACCGCTCGTTGGTGGTCGCCTTCAGGCCCACTCGGTCCGCCGGGATCCCCAGGATCCGCGCCAGGTTCGCGCGGATCTCGGCGCTCCGCGGCATCACCTTCGGGCTCTCCGCGACCAACGCCACGTCGATGTTCCATACGGACCACCCGGAGTCCTTCAGAAGTTCCCTGGCGCGGGCCAGGAACGTCTCGCTGGGCTCCGCGCGCCAGCGCGGGTCCGTATTGGGAAAGTGCTGCCCGATGTCACCCAAGGATGCGGCTCCGAGAAGGGCGTCGGTCACCGCGTGCATCAGCGCGTCGGCGTCCGAGTGGCCGTCCAGTCCGGGCGAGCCCTCGAACCGCACGCCCCCCAGTACCAAGCATCGGTCGGGATCGTTCGAAAAGCGATGCACGTCGTAGCCCAATCCGGTGCGGATGGCGGGCTGGGAGCGCGCCAGCCGGCGCGCGATCTCCAGGTCCTCGGGGCGCGTGACTTTCAGGTTGTCGGCGTTGCCGGGCACGATCTCCGGCTTGCATCCCAGCGCCTCGGCCGCAGCCAGGTCGTCCGTCGCCGATCCCTGCAGCGCCTCGTAGGCCCGGACGAGCAGGCCGCGGCGGAATCCCTGCGGCGTCTGCACGGTCCACAGCCCCTCGCGCTCCACCGTGCGCACGGCGCCATCCCGCAGGCTCTTCACGGTGTCCGTCACCGGCAGTCCCGGAGCGGCCGCCCCCGAGCGCAGCGCGGCGTCGATCACCCGGTCGACCACCGCCTCCGACGGGAACGGGCGCGCGGCGTCGTGCAGCAGCACCACGTCGCAGTCCGGCGGCGTATGGTCCAGCCCGATCTTGGCGCTGGCCGTGCGGTCCGTCCCTCCGGCGACCACGAACGAAGCCTCCGGCGCCTCCCGCCGGTAGTCCCCGAGGGCTGCGGCGGGCACCACCAAGCCGACCTCGTCCACCCGGGGGTGTCTCGCCAAGGCATCGAAGGACCAGCGCCACAGGGGTTTGCCCGCCAGGGGAGCCCTGGCCTTGTCTCCGCCGAACCGGGTGCCCGATCCGGCGGCCAGAACCACCGCCGCAACCTTCATGGCCTCAGCCGTTCTTCCGCGCCGCGGCGCGCCTCCGCTGGCCGTTCTCTGCGTTGGCGTGTCCGTCCGCCGTCGGTTCGGCGAACAGGAGCTTGCCCCGCTCGGTCTGGATCACCTGCGTGACCATCACCTCGATGGTCTCGCCGATGTGCGGCCTGCCGTTCTCCACCACCACCATGGTGCCGTCGTCCAGGTAGCCCACGCCCTGGCCCGGCTGGTTGCCCTCGCGGATCAGCGTGAGGGTGAGGCACTCCTGCGGAAGCACGTTCGGTCGCACCGCCAGCGCCAGGTCGTTCAGGTTCAGAACCTTCACGTCCTGCAGCGCCGCCACGCGGTTCAGGTTGAAATCGTTGGTGATGATGTCCGCGCCGAGCGCGCGCGCCAGCCGGACGAGGCGGGAGTCGACCGGCTCCTTGGGGTCGGGGGCGTAGCGGTCGTGCACGCGCACCTCCAAGGGGAACTCGCTCTGCAGCAGGTGCAGCACGTCCAGCCCCCGCCGGCCCCGTTGCCGCCGCAGGGGGTCGGGACTGTCGGCGATGTGCTGCAGCTCGTCCAGCACGAACCCGGGCACGTACAGCTGACCCTCGATGAAGCCGGACCGCGCCACGTCGCGGATCCGTCCGTCGATGATCACGTTCGTGTCGAGCACCTTGATGCCCCGGCGCTTGCCCCGGAAGCCCGCCCGGTTCCAGGGCAGCGCTTCCTCCATCGACTGCAGCGCGTACACCGACAGGAAGATCGTGCCTAGCACAACCCCCAGGATCAGCAACGGCTGGTAAGCCCCGAGGTTGCCGGCGGCGTTGGCGAGCGTGACCAGCGGCACCGACGCGATGAGCCCGCCGAACACGCCGACGAAGAAGGTCACGCGGTCTCCGAGGCCCATCGTGGCCCAGCGGTCGCGCAGGTGGAGGGCACCCCTGCCCAGCAAGATGCCGAGGAACCCGCCTAGCAACGCCGTCGCGACGATCACGGTCCAGGCGGAGGCTTGCTGCGCGGCCTCCTCGGGCCGGATGCCGAAGTTGACGTAGAAGCGCTCCAGCAACGGTCGCGCCGCGATGCCGGCGATCAACGCCAGAGCCAGCGACGAAACGGCCAGCGTGCGCTTGTCGGACCTAAGCAAGTTGCGTGCCCCTCATCCCATTATTGCGCCGTTTCCAGAACCTTCAGGCGCGCTTTGTCCAGGAACGGAAAGTTGTACGCCTCCTCGACGTTGCCCTCGGAGATCTTGATGTGCAGCGCCGACAGGCCGTGCCGCGGGCGGGTGGAGTCCACGCCCAGCCAGTCCCGACCCGTCCAAGCCTCCGCCCAGGCGTGGTAGTAGAACGCCCCATCTTGGTACACGAGACCCGAGGCCAGCCGGGCCGGGATGCCCGCGGCGCGCAGCAGCGCGGCGGTGAGCACCGCGTAGTCCCGGCAGACGCCCTCTTTGGACTTCAGGACCTCGCGCGCGTCGCGCAGCACCCCGATGCCCGCGTTGGGGCGCATCTGCGCGTACACCCAGTCGTGGATCTTCGCGGCGGCGCGCGCTGCGTTGGTTTCGGGTCCCACGATCCGCTTGGCCAGCGAGACGATCTCCTGCGCTTCGGCGGGCACGTACAGCGTCGGCTTGACCCAAGCCGGCTGGCCGGCTCGGGCCTGGGCGATCGTCTGGGAGCGGGAGGGATCGAACGGAACCGGGTGGATCTCCAGGACCCAGCCGTCGTCGGTGCGCGTCACGGTCTGGTGCGCGTCGCTGGGCAGCCGCGCGAACTCGGCGCCGCTCAGCAGAACCTTCAGACGGCGCACGTCCCAGGGCGCGCGGATCGGTTGCTCGGGAACGATGCGCGAGGCGGAGGCCAGGTCGATGCCCTCCCCCGCGGCGGGAACGCCGGGAGCCAGGGCCTCCTCGCGGCCCATCGGCACCATCTCGATGCCCATGGGGCCCTCGGCCTTGACGATGCGGTCCCGCTCGTCCAAGAACACCTTCGTTCCGGCGCGCGGGTCCACCAGATCCACCCGCCGGGCCTGCACCGTCCGACCCAGCACCGTCACCGAGGCGGGCCCGACGGGCTTGACCTCGTTGCGCACCAAGCTGGCGGTGAGAGGATCCAGCACGTACACCACGCGCGGCCGGCTCTTGTCCGGGCTTCGGAGAAGGGCGTCGATCGGATCGTCGACAACGGGGCCGTCCTTGGGGACCTCCAGGGTCTTGCGCGCCGTTTGGCCGCCGTTCTCCACGATGAGGTCGATCTTGGAGCCCAGGAAGCGCGCGTCCAAGGTCTGCACCCTCCCCGAGCTCTCCACGCGGAACGTCATGCGGATCGGTCGGCCGTCGCGGCTCCACGTGGACGATCGCAGGTCCATCCTCAGCGGAGTTCCCAGCAGCGCCACGTCCAGCCAGGTTCGGGCGTCCGTTCGCTGGGCCTTGGCCCCTTGGAAGCGGTCCTCCACCACCACGCTCTGCGCGTACCCGACCTTCCGGCCGTTCAGGAACAGCCCCATCCAGGACTCCTGGTCCTGCGCGGAGTGGGAACGTGCGACGAAGAGGGTCAAAAGGACCCATAGGGAGAGGAGTCTGGAGAACATGCCGACGGACACCATTATAGGTAACGACTGGGAACGCGAGGCGTGTCCCCGTCGTCGGAGCATGCGTACAAGGAGCCCGATGGGGGCTTAGGGTAGGATGCTCTGGCTTCGTTGACCCATCGTCCGAGGGGCGAAGGCATGTCCAAAACGCTCGTGATCGTCGAATCGCCGGCCAAGGCCAAGACCATCAGCCGGTTTCTCGGGCCCGACTACCAAGTCGAGGCCTCGGTCGGTCACATTCGGGACCTGCCGGAGAAGACGGCCGAGCTGCCCCCGGCGATGAAGAAGCTCCCTTGGGCCAGGCTGGGCGTGGACGTGGACAACGGCTTCAAGCCGCTGTACGTGGTGCCGAAGGACAAGCGCGACGCCGTGCGTCGGCTGAAGTCCGCGGCGGAAGAGGCCGCATCCCTTTTGCTGGCCACGGACGAGGACCGCGAGGGGGAGAGCATCAGCTGGCACATCCTGGAGGAGCTGGGCCGGCCGAAGGACAAGCCGGTCCGGCGCATCGTGTTCCACGAGATCACGCCCGAGGCCATCCAGCGCGCGCTGCAGAACCCGCGGGACATCGACGAGAACCTCGTGCGGGCTCAAGAGGCACGGCGGATCTTGGACCGCCTGTTCGGTTACGGGCTGTCTCCCGTGCTGTGGCGCAAGGTGAAGCCGCGCCTCAGCGCGGGCCGCGTGCAATCCGTCGCCTTGCGCCTGTTGGTCGAGCGGGAGCGGCAGCGGAAGCGCTTCGTGCCCGCCGCCTTCGCCGCCATCGAGGCGACGATCGCGGCGGAGCAGGGCAGCTTCCGCGCCAAGCTGGCGCGGCTCGGTGGGAGGCCGCTCGCGGAGTCGGACGACTTCGACCCGGATACCGGCCGACTCAAGTCCTCCAAGGCGGTGCTGCTGCAGGTCGGCGAGGCCGAAGACCTGGCTCGGGAGCTGCAGGAGACCCGTCCCTGGGTGGTGGCCAGCGTGGCGGAGAGCCCGGCGAAGCAGACCCCCGCGCCGCCCTTCATGACCAGCACGCTGCAGCAGGAGGCCAGCCGCAAGCTCCGCCTCTCGGCAAGGGACACGATGCGCATCGCGCAGCAGCTGTACGAGGGGGTCGACCTCGGTGGCGAGCGCGTGGGCCTGATCACCTACATGCGCACGGACAGCCTGAACCTGGCCGAGCGGGCGGTGGAGCAGGCGAGGAGCCTCATCCGCGAGCTCTACGGCCAAGACTACGTGCCGGCCAAGCCCCGTCGCTACAAGAACAAGTCGGAGTCCGCCCAGGAGGCGCACGAGGCCATCCGGCCCACGGATCTTTCGCGGCTGCCGTCCGAGGTGAGGCCGCACCTCACCGACGACCAGTTCCGGCTGTACGAGCTGATCTGGAAGCGCACGGTGGCCTGCCAGATGGCCGACGCCCGGTTGATGCGGGCCAAGATCGTCGTCCACGCGGAGTGCTCCCGCGGCAGCGCGGAGTTCGTCGCGACGGGCCAGACCATCGTCTTCCCCGGCTTCCTCAAGGCCTACGTGGAGGGATCGGACGACCCCGAGGCCCAACTGGCCGACCGTGAGACGATCCTGCCGCGCGTGGAGCAGGGCGGGCGCGTGGAGCCGAGCGCCGTCGAAGCCAGGGAGCGCACCACGCGCCCCCCGGCGCGCTACACCGAGGCGTCCCTGGTGAAGAGGCTCGAGGAAGAGGGCATCGGGCGTCCCAGCACGTACGCCAGCATCCTCGGAACCATCCAGGAGCGCGGCTACTGCTATAAACGCAGGGACGAGCTCATCCCCACCTTCTTGGGCTTCGCGGTCACCGAGCTGCTCGAGAGGCACTTCGCGGAGCTGGTCGACGTCCACTTCACCCGGCGCATGGAGGACGAGCTGGACGAGATCGCCGAGGGCCACCGCGACTGGGTGGCCTACCTTCGGGACTTCTACTTCGGCGACGACCGCCAGCCGGGGCTCCGCGTGCTGACCGAGGACGAGGCCAAGCTGCTCAGCATCGTCTACCCGGAGGTCGAGGTGGGCGTGGACCCGGACACGGGCTTCCGCTACGTGGTCAAGATCGGCCGATTCGGCCCCTACCTCGTGGGGCCGGACGGAAAGACCGCCAAGGTTCCCGAGGATCTTCCGCCGGCCGACTTCGGCGTGGAGCAGGCCAAGATGCTGCTTTTGGACGGCGCCAAGGGTCTGAGCAAGCTCGCGGAGCTGGAGGTCGAGGGGGTCAAGGCCACCGTACGAGGCGGCAGGTTCGGCCCTTACGTGGAGTTCGCGGCCAGCGAGGGAGGAGAGCCCAAGCGGGTGACGCTTCCGCCGGACCTCAAGCCCGAGGAGGTCGACTCCGAGGCTCTGGCATTGCTGCGCCAGATGCCGCGGACGCTCGGCCTTCACCCGGAGAGCGGCCTGCCCGTGGAGGCCATGATGGGGCGCTACGGTTCGTACGTTCGATGCGGCTCCGAGAGACGCAACCTGCAGTCGTGGCGGCAGGCCTTCGAGATCGACCTGCAGGGGGCGCTGGAGCTGCTGGCCCAGCCCAAGGTGCGCAGGGGCGGTTCGCGCGCCACTCCCAAGGAGGCGATCCAGACGCTCGAGACCCCAAAGGGCACGCTGCGGGTGTTGGCCGGCCGCTACGGCCCCTACGTCACGGACGGCAAGGTGAACGCCACGCTCCCCAAAGACAGCGACCCCAAGTCGATCACCGGCGAGGAGGCGCTGAGGTTGCTGGAGGCCAGGCGCGAGGCGGGCCCTAGGCCGAAGCGGCGCTCGGTCCGCCGTCGGCGCTCCTCAGCGTGAGCGCGATCAGGCAGCCGACCGCGCTCGCGGCGGCCGCCGTGGCGAACACCGGCGCATAGCCCAGCGCACCGGCCAACGCCCCGCCGATCGGTCCGAACACGGCCGTGGGGGCCAGGGCCACGGCGAAGGCGCCGATGGCCATCGGCCGGTCGCGGTCGCCGGTGTGCGCCATGACGAGCGTGCTCGAGGTCATCCAAAGGCCGTCCTCGACCGCCCCCATCAGGAAGAACGGCGCGGCCATGGCCAGCGGCTGGCCGGTGAGGCCGACCAGCAGCGCGGCCACCGGAACCAAGACCACGCACAGGGACACCAGCCGGTATCCCAGCGAAGGGCCGAAGCGATCGACGACCCATCCCCAAAGCGGGCCGGTGCCGATCTTGCCGATGCTCTTGGCTCCCACGTAAAGGCCGAGCAGGGAGGCCGCCGCACCCAGGTCCCGCTGGGCGTACAGCGCGTAGAACGGCGCGGCCATCCCCGCGCTCTCCAGCACGAGGCGCGACGCGATCACCCGACGCAGCACGGGGTTCTCCCGAAGCAGGGGCAGGGTTCCCCGCAGGTAGCCGGCGAACGTCGGCTTGGGGCCCTCGCCGACGTCGCCCTCGGGCTCCTTGAGCAGCAGGATCAGAACCAGAGATCCGAGCGCTCCCGCCGCCCACATGCCGGCCAGCAGGGCGTAATTGGCGGGAAACCCAGGACCCCGTTGGGACAGAGCCCACGAGATGCCCGCGGCGCCCAGCACCACCGCCACGCCGCCGAGCGTCTGCATGGCTCCGAACAGCCGCCCTCGGACGCGCGCGGGGATCGCCTTGGCCGAGATGTCGTACCAAGAGATGGCGCAGGCTCCGTCGATGAACCAGAACTGCGCGAACACCACGAAGAACCAAGCCACCAGCAGGCTCGGGTGGCCCTCGGCCAGCAACAGAATGGCGAACGGCAGCGTGATCAGGCCCGAGCGGGCCGCCCAGCAGCCCTTGACCAGGAACGGCAGGTGCCTCCTGCGGCCGTGGATCGCGTGCGCGGCCCAAAGCGCTGGCAGCGTGAAGCCGAGCACCTGCACCAGGCGGGTGAAGCCGATGAGCGTGTCGGAGGCGTTCAGCTCGCGCAGCAGCGAAGGCAGCACGGTGGAGCCGTCGAAGAACGCCAGGCCGAGGAAGAACAGCCCGGCTTCGCCGACGAGGAGGAGGAAGTTTCGCCTCAGGTGCAGCGCGGCGTAAGCCTCGGGGGAGATCGGGGCGTCGGCGGTCGTTCGCGTTGTCTCCATCGCCGGCGCCCCGACCCGTCACACGATCAGCCGCAGCGTGAGGATCTCGAACGGCCGGTAGGCCACGAGCGCCGCGCCGTCCTCCAGCTCCAGCTCTTCCAGCGGGCGCTCCTCCAGATCGCAGAGGTGCGCCTCCTTCACCGGCAACAGGCACGAGACCCGCGCCTCGCCGCGCGTGTGGTGGCACTCGTACAGCCTCACGATGATGCCCCGGCCGTCCTCGGCGCGCTTGACCGCCTCGATCACCAGGTGCCTGGAGTCGCACTGCACGAGCGGGTCCAGCTGGGCCTGCACGCCGGGCTTCGGTTCCAGCCAAGCGTGCCGCAGCGGCGCGTTGAGCGCGTAGGCGGCCTCCACGACCTCGCTGTACTGCACGGGGCCCACGTGCGGAAGCAGCACGTAGGTGAAGCGGTGCAGCCCCATGTCGCACTGCGGGTCCGGCGCCTTGGGGGAGCGCAGCAGCGACAGGCGCAGCACGTTGCCCCGAACGTCGTGGCCGTACTTGCAGTCGTTCAGCAGGGCCACTCCCAGGTCGCCCTCGCTCACGTCCACCCACTTCTGGGCGCACACCTCGAAGCGCGCCTGGTCCCACGACGTGTTGGCGTGGGTGGGACGCTCCACGTGACCGAACTGGATCTCGTAGGTGGCTCGGTTGGCGTGCACGTTCACCGGGAACGCGACCTTGAGCATCTTGTTGTCCTCCCTCCAGTCCACGAGCGTGTCGAAGCGCACTCCCGGCGTCGGGCCGAGGCTGACGAGCTGGGTGATCGTGCTTTGGCCGAAGCGCCGCACGATCTTCGCCGCCACCCGCACCGGCCCGCGCTCGACGATCTCGAAGCTCTCGCACTTCAGCAGGTCCTGGGCGGTTTCGAAGGAGAAGAGGTCGACGTCCCAGGCGCTCCAGAACAGCGGGTGGTCGTCGAGCAGCTGGAACACGTTGCCGAGCTTGCCGGGCTCGATGAACTCCGTGCGGTCCTCGAGGCTCTCGATGCTCGCGATGTTGCCGTTGGCGTCGAAGCGCACGGACCACTCGCCGTTCTCGATGCGCCTGCTGGAGGCCTTGAGCCGGAACTTGGTCTTGGGAGGTTCGGGCGAGAGGTCGGCGACCGCCACGGTGCCCAGCGCGGCCTCGGGTGTGGGAAAGATCAGCCTGGTCTCCCCCAGGTCGTCCACGACCTGCACGGGCAGGCGCTCCTGGCCGCAGACGATCGACTGAGGCGCCGGCTCGTCGCCCCAGGGCAGGGAGCCTTGGGAGACCACGTCGGCGTTGTGGAACAGCGCCACGGGCCTTTGGAAGCCGGCGGTGTCCAGGCGCCCTCCGATCGCGCGGAGGCTGGCCTCGATGATCGCCCCGGCGCCGCGCAGGATCTCGGCGTAGTCCCGCTCGGCGTCCTCGTACACCTCGCGCACCGACGAGCCGGGGATGATGTCGTGGAACTGGTTGAGCAGCAGCAGCTTCCAAAGACGCTCCAGCTCCTCGGCGGGATAGCGGTTCTCCGGATCGAAGCAAGCCAGCCACTCGGCGTCGCGCAGCGCGAACTCGCCGAAGCGGTTGCCCCTCTTGGTGGCGGCCTGGCTGGGGTACGTTCCCCGGTGCAGCTCCAGGTACAGCTCTCCGACCCACACCATCAGGTCCTTGGACTTGGCCTGGGCCTCGCGGAAGAAGTCGAGCGCGCGCTTCCGGGTTTGGATCTCCGGCAGGCAGGGCGCCAAGCGGGCTCGGCGGAGGAATTCGAGGTGCTTCTCGGTCGGTCCTCCTCCGCCGTCGCCGTAGCCGAACAGGTACAGGGATTGGTCGCAGCGAGCCTGGTCGGCGTAGTTCAGCACGCTGTCGTGCAGCTGCTTGGGGGTGCAGTCGCCGCAGTAGGTGTCGGCCGGAGGGAAGTGGGTCCACACCCGGGTGCCGTCGATGCCCTCCCACCAGAAGGTGTGGTGGGGGAACCGGTTCGTCTGGTTCCAGCTGATCTTCTGGGTGACGAACGTCTTGATCCCGAACTTGGCGAGGATCTGGGGCAAGGCCGCCGAATAGCCGAACACGTCCGGCAGCCACATGTCCTGCGTCTCGTAGCCGAGCTTCTCACGGAAGTAGCGTCGGCCGTAGAGGAACTGCCGCACGAGCGACTCGCCTCCGGTGAGGTTGCAGTCCGCCTCCACCCACATGGAGCCGACCGGCTCCCACTGGCCGGCGCGGATCTTCTCCTTCACCCGCTCGAACAGCACGGGATACTGCGTCTCGAGCCATTCGTACTGCGAGGCCTGGCTGTGGGCGAACACGTACTCGGGGTAGCGTTCCATCAGCGCGAGCTGGCTGGCCGTCGTGTGGGCCATCTTCTTCTTCGTGATGTCCAGCGGCCAGAGCCAGGCGGTGTCGAGGTGCGCGTGGCCCACGGGCGTGACGGCGTGGCGCAGCTCGCAGTGGACCGACCCCAAGGCGTCGCGCAGCAGACGTCGGGCCTTGGTGGTCCAGTCGGCGGCTCCCGAGGCCTCGAGGTTGCAGACGTCGTTCAGGGCGCGGAGGATGGTCGCGAAGGCGGGGTCCTTCTCGCCGAGCGCGTCCAGCAGGCTGTCGCAGAACTCGAGATCGAACAGCAGAGCCTGCAGGCCGCGGTCGATGGACGTCACGGTGCACGGACCCACGGTCTCGACCAGTGGCTGGCGGGGCTCCTCCCGGCCTGCCACGCGGCACTGGGGGTTGCGCGTGTAGGCCTGCACGTACAGCTCGATCGGATCTCCCGCGCGAGCCGGATCGGCCACGGTGTGCCACGCGTGGAAGTCGTCGATGCCCGCCACCGGCGAGTTGTCCACCCACACGGTGCGCTCGCCGCCAACCTCGGGGAACACGACGGCCTCGAGCCCGTCGAGCTCGTCCGGGATCGTGCCGCGGAGGCGGAACCAGAACGTCTTGTAGGCGGGTCCGTAGCGGTGTCCCTGCTCGACTGGCCTCCAGCTTCCGGCGAGGGCGGCCTGCTGGTCGGGGTGGGGCGCGTCGCAGAACTCAACCCGAAGGGGGAACCGCTGGCCGAAGACGGACGGCTGCAGGCGCTTGACGAACTGCTGGACGCGCTGGCGAGTGAGCTGAGTGTGCTTGAGCATGGACCCTCCGCAGGTTAGGCATTTTACCGATCGGTCGCCTCCGCTGCCGGATGGGCGGGGTACAAACGAAGAGCATGGTACGTTGGGAAGAATCCGTCTCGGAGGGCTTGGTCTCGCTGTACCTCCCGGGCGGCCCGAGGGGGTTCGAGCCTCCCCGCCGCCGGTGGCCTTTGGCCGAGGCGGCGCTCCGCAGGGCGCCCGACGACCCCGTGGGATCGCTGCGGTCGGCGGGCCTGTCGGCCGAGGCGGCTCTGATGGAGGATCCGGGGCTCCGGGCGTGGGCCCGGGAGACGCTGGCGCGCGGAGCCGCTCTCTCCGCGGCGTGCGAGGGTTTTCCGGCCCGATGGGTCGCCGCGCTGGGAGCCTCGTGTCCTCCTGCGCTCTGGGTGGCCGGCCGGATGCCGCGGGGGGCATTCGTCGGCGGCGTCGGGTCGCGGCGGCCGCCCCAGGCCGCGGAGTCCTTCCTGCGCGAGTTGGGCGGGGAGGCGGCGCGCCTGGGGTACGTGGGCGTCTCCGGGGCGGCGGAGGGTTGCGACGCGGCGTTCGCCGAGGGTTTGGTCGGCGCTGGAGGAGCGATGCTCGAGATTCTGCCGCGGGGTCTGACCGCGGAGGACGCAGACGCCGCGGCCTGCCGGATCAGCGCCGCCGCTCCGGGCCAGCCGTTCTCGGTTCCGTCGGCGATGGAGCGCAACGCGCTGATCTTCGCTCTGGCCGAATCCACGGTGGTGGGCGCCGCGCGCCTCGGGCACGGAGGGGGCTGGACGGGCGCGACCGAGGCCCTGCGCCGCCGCCTCGGCAGGGTGGCCGTGCGCTGGGATCCGACCGACGCGGCGTTGCGCGCTCTGGCGGCACTGGGCGCGTTCCCCCTGCGCGAGCCGGCGGAGCTGCCCCTGGCGCTGATCCACGCCGGCCCCCAGCCGCCTTTGCCGATGCTGGCCGGCTAGCCCGAAGCCCGGTGGTAGACTGCCGCGCCGGAGGGAGCGATGGCGACGGTGCTGGTGACGGGGGCGAACGGCGAGATCGGTCACGGTCTGCTGCAGGCGATGGCGGAGCGGGGGGGGCACCGCGTGATCGCGCTGGACCTGCACGCTCCCGACGCAAGCGTGCGCGACCTCTGCCACCGCTTCGTCGTCGGCGACATTCTGGACGTGCCGCTGCTGCGCACGCTCGCGGCCGAGCACGACTTCGATCAGATCTTCCACCTTGCGGCGCTGCTGTCGACCAAGTCGGAGAGGGAGCCGACCTTGGCGCACCAGGTGAACGTGAACGGAACCCTGAACCTGCTGGAGCTCGCGGTCTCGCTGGCCCGTCGCCTCGGGCGTTCGGTGCGCTTCCTGTATCCCAGCTCGATCGCGGTGTACGGGCTCCCCAGCCTCGAGGCGAAGCGCGCCGAGGGTCGGATCGGCGAGGGCGCGCACTTGGCCCCGCGCACCATGTACGGCATCAACAAGCTGTACTGCGAGCAGCTCGGTCGGTACTACTCGCTGTTCTACCGCCAGCTCGACGCCGAGACCCCGCGCGGGAAGGTCGATTTCCGAGGGATCCGCTTTCCGGGCCTCATCAGCGCCGTCACCGTGCCCACCGGAGGAACCAGCGACTTCGCCCCGGAGATGCTGCACCATGCGGCGCAGGGACAGCCGTACGCGTGCTTCGTAAGGCCGGACACGCGCATCCCTTTCATGGCGATGCCGGACGCGGTGCAGGCCCTGGTTCGGCTCGCGGCGGCCCCGGTGGAGAGGCTCTCCCGGCAGGTGTACAACGTGGCGTCGTTCTCGCCGACGGCCGCGGAGCTGGAGCATCGCGTCCGAGCGGCCTTTCCTGCCTGGAGCATGACCTATGAGCCGGACGTCAAGCGGCAGGCGATCTTGGACAGCTGGCCCGAGGACACGGACGACTCCGCCGCGCGCTCCGACTGGGGCTGGGCTCCGGAGTACGACCTGGACCGGGCGTTCGACGGATACCTGCTTCCCGGCGTGCGCGCGCGGTACGGGGTCGCGTAGGGCCTGCAGGTACACTCGGGCCTCATGAAGTTCGCCGCCCTCCCGTTCAACGCCAGCCCGCAGTCCGAAGCCCCGCTCGGTCGCCAGCTGGCCAACTTCGTCTGCGAGAACCTCCGCATGCTCACCGAAGTCGAGGCGGGCATGATCAACCTGTTCGTCGAGATCGAGCAGGAGGGCGGCCGCCGGATCGCGATGGCGAGCTTGGGCGAGAACCTGCCGGAGGACGAGATCGTGCGCCAGGTGATGGGCCAGGGAGAGGTGGAGGTGCTGATGGACGGCCTGCTCTCCGGCTCCGAGGAGGATGGCTTCGAGCTGCAGGCGCGCTTCCACCGTAAGGACGGCGACACGGAGACGATGCTGTTCTCCAAAGCCGAGCTTTCGGGCCCCGGGCTGTTCCAGGCTCTGGAGGCGCTGCTGCGCAAGGCCGCCGAGCTGGTTGGCGAGGAAACCGAGGAGACCGACCTGGAGATCGGCACCGAGGATCCGAGGGCGTTCCGCGACTTCCTGCGTGGGTACGACGCGGTGCAGTACGTGCAGCAGACGCAGGGACGCATCGTGCGCGAGTACTCGCTCGAGGAGGCGATCGAGCGGCTGCTGGCGTCGGTCCGCGCCGACGCCGACTTCCTCGCGCCGTACGAGATGCTCGTGCAGCTGGTGAGGATGCTGGTCCAGCACCGCATGGGCCCCGTCCCCAAGATGGAGGAGGCGCTCCAGGAGCTGACCCGGCTGGCCGAGGACGACGCGCGCGCCTGGTTCGCGCTCGGCGAGCTCTACGAGGCCACCGGCCGCTTCGACCAAGCGGAGCAGGCGTTCGAGAAGGCCATCGCGATCGAGCCCGACGAGCCGGCGCACCACACTCGGCTCGGCATCGTGTTCCTGCAGCAGGGGATGCCGGCCAACGCCGAGCCCCGCTTCCGCAAGGCCATGGACTTGGAGGACGAGCCCAAGCCCAGCCTCGACTTCCTCTCGCAGGCGCTGTTCCTGCTGGGGCGAGGGCACGAGGTTCCGCCGCTGTGGGAGGAGCGGGTGGACCGCGACCCGCAGAACGCGCTCCTGCGGGCCAAGCTGGCCATGGCGCGGCTCCAGGCGGGCGACCGCGCCGGCGCCCTGCGGACGCTCGAGGACGCGCTGGCCGAGGCGGACGAGCCGGCGGTGATCAAGCGCCACTACGCGCCGTTGCTGATGGAGGACGGCGCCGTCGACCGGGCGCTGGACTTCTACGAGGACTGCCTCGACGAGAACCCCACCGACGTGCAGCTGCTCATCGAGTACGCGCGGGCCTTGGACTCCGCCGACCGCGAGGCGGACCTGCCGGGCGTGCTCCGCAACATCCTCACGGCGACGCAGGACCCCAATCTGAGGGCTCCGGCGCAGGCAAGGCTCCTCGAGCTGGAGCAGACCAACCGCACCGACCAGGTCGAGAAGGCTCGCCAGCTCATGGACCAAGGCCGCTTCGAAGAAGCCGTGCGCCTGCTGAAGCCGCTGAGCAACTGGCTGGCCGACTACTGGAAGCTCTGGGCGCTGCTGTCGGCGGCGCACAACCGTCTCGGCCAACATCCCGAGGCCGAGGAGGCCGCCAAGCGCCTGCTCGCCCTGTACCCTGCCTGCGAGCCGGCCTACGGCGAGCTGGCGACGGCTCTGGCCGCTCAAGGCAGGAACGAGGAGGCCTACCAGGCTTTGGGCTACGCCCGCCAGCTGATGCCGCAGTCTCTGCCGCTGGCCATCAATTTCGCGCTCGCCGCGCACCGCATCGGGCGCGTCGAGGAGGCCCGCCAGCTCGCCCGGTCGATCCGCGAGGCCACCAAGGGCGACCCCCAGATCGCGGAGATCCTGCGCCCGATCGACGGGTGAGGGCCATGCGCCCGTTCCGCTTCTCCAAGCCGAGGACGCCGGGGTACGGGATCGCTGCGGACTACTACCTGTCGGTCCTGGCGGGGACCGCTGTCCTGCCCGCTCCCCGAGAGGTGCTCGGTCCGAAGGGAGAGGGCGGCGCGGTGCGTGGGTTTTTGGTGCCCTCCGCTCCGCAGACGGACAAGGGCTTCCTCCAGCGGCCGCTCGAGAGAGGGTCTTACGCCGCGATCTCGACGGACCGCAGGACCGCCGTGCGGATGCTGGTGCTGAGCACCCAGGAGGCGTTCTTCGACCCGAGCGTGGTGCTGCGGAGCCCTGCCGGCCAGCGGTTGCCGGAGGAGGTTCGGGCGAGGGTTTCGGCAGCCTGGACGGTGCTGCAGCTGAGCTTCCTGAGCCACGACCCGATGGTCCAGCCGGCGCTCGAGTTCGTCTGCTCGCTTGCGGCGCGGTTGGCCGCCCTGACGGACGGCGTCGTCGCCGATCCGTTGGCGGAGCGGTACCTCCTTCCGGCCGACCTCGCTCCGGCGGCGGGACCGCGCCTGAGGGCTGAGGCGCACGTCGCGGTGCGCTCCGAGCCGTCCGGCGGAGGGCTCTGGATGCACACCCTGGGGATGCGCAAGTTCGCCTTGGCGGAGCTGGAGGTGGGCGCGGTGCCGGAGGAGCTCGAGCCGGTCGCACGGCGGTTGTTGCTGGGTCTGTGCCAAGAGCGGTTCGACGGCAAGCGGCTGGAGCTGGGCGACGCGGTGGGCGCGAGGAGCTGTCCCCTGCAGACCGCGCCGGGCGGGTTGGACCGCGCTCGCTGGGAGGGTGTGGCCTGCTGGGAGCTGATTCCGGTGCGCACCGGATCGACCGTGGCCGACTGCCTGCGCGCTCTAGCGCCGCGCTAAGGGACGGGCTTCGTGTGCGTGTGCACGTTGAACCAGTAGACCAAGAGCTGGTTGACGAGCTCGACGAAGCGTTCGAAGTTCACCGGTTTGCGCACGTAGCTGTTCGCGCCCAGCTCGTACGCCCGGCGGACGTCCTGCTCCTCGTCCGAGAGCGTGAGCACGACGACCGGCACGCGGCGCGTGGCGGGATGCGCGCGCAACCGCTCGAGAACGTCGAAGCCGGACAGCTTGGGGAGCTTCAGGTCCAGCAGAACGAGCATCGGATAGCGCGCCCCCTCCCGATGAACCAGACCGTTCGGACCGAAGAAGTACTCGATGGCCTCGGCCCCGTCGCGCGCGACGTCCAGGTTGACCCCCATGTGGCACTGGTTCAGGGCGCGCACCGCCAGGCGCTCGTCGTCGGGATTGTCCTCCACAAGGAGGATGGTCTTGGGCTCCTGTTCGACCAGCCGCATCCGTCTCCCCCGGGCCCATCGGCTGGGTCCGCTCTCCTGCTCCATTATCCTCGGAACCGCGTCCTACGGACAACGTGGGCCGATGGAACTGCCACAATCGGGGGTGCCGGCGCGTAATACCGTTCAGCGCAGGGCCAGCATGGAACCGGTCTACCCCCATCTGTCGAGGATCGCCCGTCCGGAACAGCTCCACGGCCTGTCGGTGAAGGAGCTGCAGGAGGTGGCGCGCGAGGTGCGACGCGCGATCGTGGACCACGTCAGCCGCACCGGGGGGCACTTCAGCTCGAACCTGGGCACGGTCGAGCTGACGGTGGCCCTTTACTCCGCTTTCCGCTTGCCGCCGGACCAGGTGGTGTGGGACACGGGGCACCAGGCGTACCCGCACAAGCTGCTCACCGGCAGGCTCGAGCGCTTCGGCACCCTGCGCAAGCATAAGGGCCTGAGCGGTTTCCTGCGCCGCGAGGAGTCCGAGTTCGACGCGTTCGGCGCAGGCCACGCGGGAACCGCGATCTCGGCGGCTTTGGGTCTGGCGCTGGCGCGGGACCTGCGGGGAGAGACCCACCGTGTGGCCGCCGTGACGGGCGACGCGTCGATCGGCAGCGGCATGAGTTGGGAGGCGCTGAACCACGCGGGAGACAGCGGCACGAGCCTGACGGTCGTTCTGAACGACAACCGCATGTCGATCGCCCCCAACGTCGGCGCGCTCACGCAGTATTTCGCCCGGCTCCGCAGCCGCCCGTTGGTGCAAGGACTCGCTCAGAGGGCCAAGGGCGTGGCTCAGCGGCTTCCGGGGCCCGTCACGCGTGTGGCCTCGGGTCTGCGCCACAGCGTGACGCACTACTTCGCGCCCGAGCACACCGGCACCATCTTCGAGGAGCTGGGGTTCGAGTACATCGGCCCGATCGATGGGCACGACCTGCCGGTTCTGGTCGAGGTGTTCCGCAACGTCGCCGAGCTGAAGGGTCCGGTGTTCGTGCACGCGCTCACGGTCAAAGGCAAGGGCTTCGAGCTGGCGGAGGAGGATTCCCGCAAGTGGCACGGCGTGGGTCCGTTCGATCCCGAGTCGTGCGAGATGAAGTCCAGCAAGGGGCCGCGAACCTTCACGCAGGCGTTCTCCGACGCGATGCTCGACGCCGCGCAGGATCCCGCCGTGGTGGCCATCACCGCCGCGATGCCCGACGGAACGGGCCTGACGGCCTTCGGCGCCCGGCACCCCGGCCGGTACCACGACGTGGGCATCGCCGAGCAGCACGCGGTGACCCTTGCCGCGGGCATGGCCGCCGGCGGCCTCAAGCCTTTCTGCGCGATCTACTCGACGTTCCTGCAGCGCGCGTTCGACCAGGTGCTGCACGACGTGTGCCTGCAGCGTCTTCCGGTGCGGTTCTTCCTGGACCGAGCCGGCTTGGTGGGCGACGACGGTCCGACCCACCACGGAGCCTTCGACGTGAGCTACCTGGGGCCGATCCCGAACCTGGTGCTGATGGCGCCTCGCGATCCCGACGAGCTGGCGGAGATGGTGCGCCTGGCGGTGGCCTACGACGAGGGGCCGCTGGCGGTGCGCTATCCTCGGGGCTCGGCCGACCCTTCGCTCCCCGAACGCCGAGCGCCGATCGCCTTCGGCCGCGCCGAGTTGCTGGCCGACGGTCGGGACGTCGCTCTGGTCGCGGTGGGCAGCATGGTGGGCGTGGCTTGGAGGGCCGCCCAGAGGCTGCGCGAGCAGGGCTTGGAGGCGGCGGTTCTGAACGCGCGGTTCTTGAAGCCGATGGATCGGGAAGCGATCCTGCGTCTGGCCCGCGGCACGCGGGGCGTCGTCGTGCTCGAGGAGAACGTGGGCTGGGGAGGGTTCGGCGAGAGGGTTCGCGAGGCGATCGCGGAGGCCGGTCTGTCGTGTCCCGTGCGAGCGCTGAGCCTGCCGGACGCGTTCGTCGAGCACGGACCGCAGGACGTGCTGCGCGCGGAGTGCGGGCTGTCCGTCGAGGCAGCCGTCGAGGCGTCGCTCGCGCTCATCCGTCCGCGGGCCGCCGTCGACGCCAGCGAGAGGAGTCCGAGTCCATGATCGTGCAGGAGCCGTTGCCCAGGGAGTATCAGGCGCTGGAGCCGGAGGAGCTGCGGGAGAGGATCCGAGCCGCCAAGCGGGAGCTCGGCGATCGGCTGGTGGTATTGGGGCACCACTACCAGCGGGACGAGATCATCGAGCACGCCGACTATCGCGGCGACAGCTACAAGCTGGCCAAGGACGCCTCCCGGCACCCGGAAGCAGAATACATCGTGTTCTGCGGCGTGCACTTCATGGCGGAGAGCGCCGACATCCTGACGCCCGACCATCAGAAGGTGATCCTGCCGAACCTCGCGGCCGGCTGCTCGATGGCCGACATGGCGAGCGCCTTCCAGGTGCGCCGTTGCCTCCGCGAGCTGGAGGCCGTGCTGGGGCCGTTGGAGGGCAAGGTGATGCCCGTCACCTACATCAACTCCGCCGCGAGCCTCAAGGCGATCGTTGGTCAGCGGGGAGGCACCGTGTGCACCTCCACGAACGCCCCTGCGGCGGTGCGCTGGGCTCTCGAGCGGGCGGAGCGGCTCCTCTTCTTCCCGGACCAGCATCTGGGGCGCAACACGGGCGCCGCGCTCGGCTACGATCCCGATCGGGACATGGCGGTGTGGGATCCCGCCAAGCCGCTCGGCGGCCTGGACGCGGAGACGATCCGGGGCGTCCGCTTCCTGTTGTGGAAGGGCCACTGCAGCGTGCACATGCGGTTCACGGTCGAGCAGGTCGAGGAGGCTCGGCGGCGCCACCCGGGCGTGAGGGTGATCGTGCACCCGGAGTGCCGCCGCGAGGTGGTGCAGGCCGCGGACCTCCACGGCTCCACCGAGTTCATCGTTCGGTCGATCCGGGAGGGCAGGCCTGGAGACGCTTGGGCCGTGGGCACCGAGATCAACCTGGTGAACCGTCTGGCCAAGGAACACCCGGAGCAGAAGGTGTTCTGCCTGGACAGCGAGGTTTGCCCCTGCTCGACGATGTACCGCATCCATCCCTCCTTCCTGTGCTGGGCTTTGGAGAACCTGGTCCAGGGCAACGTGGTCAACCAGGTGAAGGTCCCGCCCGAGGTCGCCGAGCCTGCGAGGGCGGCTCTGGACCGGATGCTGCAGCTCGCCTGAAGGAGCGCGGGGCGCGGGCCGGATCCCGCGCCCCCGCCGAGGAGTCTGCGAACCGCTCGGTCAGTTTCCGGGACTGTCGGCCGCCTGCTCGTCCTTGGAACGAGCCGCGCCCATGTCGGACTGCACCATCTGGCTCTTGGGCGAGGGGGCGTTGGGATCCTTGCTGCCGTAGTAGGCGCCGGGTTTCCCCTGGCTGCCCGACCAGACCGAGTAGATGCTGAACGCCGCCGCCAGAACGGCCACGATCGCCAGCACGATCACCAGGGTTTTGCGGTCCTCCATGTCAGCGGTTCTTGAACGACTCGTCGTAGTGCATCAGGTTGTAGGCCCGGTTGTTGTGGGCCGTGGTCGGGTCGGTGAGCCAGAGACGATCCATCACCTGCTCGCGCTTCATGCTCTTGGCGTGGCCGTCGACGAAGGCGTAGTTCGTCTGTCCGCCGTAGCCTCCGATGGCGATCTTCTCGCCGGGGCCGCACCAGTAGTAGCCCGGGTTGTAGTTCGGCCACAGCTCGATGCCGTAGATCGCCGGGTCGTTGAACACGGGCCGCCGGCCGTCGATGCTGTACGCCTGCAGACCGTTGAAGTAGCTGAAGCTGGCGTAGTAGGGGTACATGAAGATGGTCTGGGCCGGCGCGCCGACGGCGGTCGCGCTCAGCGAGGGCCCGCTGCCGGCCGAGAACGTGCCGTCCGCGCGCATGTTCGACCAGCCCGACACTCCGAACGACACGATGTTGCCCGACCGGTAGTAGGTGAAGGAGTAGCTGAGCTCGCCCCCGGGCGTGTTCGGCCCGCGGTCCGGGCAGTCGTCCCGCGGGATGTTGTCGTTGGGAGACTTCCAGATGGCCCGGTTCTTCACGTACGGCAGGGTCGCCACGGCGCCGTTGTTGACCTGGAAGCAGTTCACGATCGGGTCGCCGGGGCAACCCCATCGCGGCGTGCCGTTGCGCAGCATCACGAACGTGTCGTCGTAGTCCGTGTTGTACATCAGCACGGCCAGCATGATCTGCTTGAAGTTCGACAGATCCGAGGTCTTCTGCGCGGACTCCTTGGCCCTGGCGAAGACCGGGAACAGGATGGCGGCGAGGATCGCGATGATCGCGATCACGACGAGGAGCTCGATCAGAGTGAAGGCGCGATGCGAGCGAACCATAGAACCCTCTCGGCCGGCCTGTGAGAAACGCCGGTTGATTTCAGGATAGGACAGAAAAGGCCCTCCCGAGCGCACTTTCCGGTCCCGAAGGGTCCCGTTCCGTTTCGGCTCAGCAGGGCCGCACGCTGCGCGCCGCGCGGTACATCGCCACCACCTTCCGCGGCTCCACCTCCGCCAGCACGTTGTGGATGTTGCAGAACACGTATCCTCCGCCCGCCGAGAGCTTCCGCACGCTCTCCGAGGCCACCCGCTCGACGTCCTCGACCGTTCCCAGGGGCAGGGTGGCTTGCGAGTCCATCCCTCCGCCCCACAGCGCGATCCCCGCCTGGTCGGCGCTGGCCTTCCACTCCGCCGCGGTGCGGCCCCCGGCGGTCCATTGCACCGGGTTCAGCACGTCGAACCCTGCCTCTGCGATGAGCGGGATCAGCGGATGGATGGCGCCGCAGGAGTGGAGGAACGTCTTCGTCTCGGGAGCGGCGGCGTGCCAAGCGTCGTTGCACGCGCGGTAGTAGGGCAGGAACAGGCTGCGGAACGTCTCCGGTCCGGCGATCAGGCTCTGCTGGGTGCCCCAGTCGTCGGCCGACACCATCGCCACGTCCACGAGACCCCGGACGCGAGGGGCGATCAGCCGGATGTGGTGCAGAGCGCGCTCGGTGAGGATCTCGTGGAGCGCTCGCACCGTGTGCGGCTCGAGCAGGCAGCGCATCGGAAAGATCGCCAAGCCGTCGAACCCGTGGATCGAGATGCCCGGGCCGATGCGCCAGTCGTTCAGGAACACCGCGCGGTCGGTGGATTCGCGCACCCTGCGGCACAGCTCCGCCAGCCGGTCCGCCTCCTCGGGCGTGGCGTATCCGCGCCTCGCCTCCTCGCGGAAGGCCTCCACGTCGATCGGCGGCAGGTCGTCCAGGTTCAGAGGTTGCCCCGCATGCTCGACGTCGAACACGTAGGAGCCCGGCACCATTCGTGCCGAGCCTTGGACGACGGTTCCATCGGGCTCCGTGCGGAAGTTTTCGGGGTGCCTCACCTTGGCCCGCAGGCGCCCGCCGAAGTCGTAGTCTCGCCAGAGCTCCGGTTGCTCGAAGGCGTTGGTGACGCCGTCGAGGATGGTGACCACGTCGACGTCCAGGGCGTCGAGCACGTCCCGTTCGGGCAGCGCCAGCATCTGGTGGGTGTCCTCCACCAAAGGCGGTTTCTCGGGGAGGCCGAGCTCCCGCCTCAGGCCGGGGTAGGCGAAGCAGCTGATGCCCGTCGAGCGCATGCCGCCCAGATCCATCGGCACACGGTCGATGGGCTGGCGGTTCAGGGAGGCGAGCACCCTCTGGTGTCCGGTCATGCGCGGCATTGTACGCCCTGTCCGGCGGCGCGTTTGCTTTGGGCTTCGCAAGAAGCGCCGTCTCAGGCGGCGGCTCGGCATCCCGATAACTCCACGGGGGAAGGGGCGCCATGCGCCAATGGATGAGCTCGGTGCGTTCGTCGCTGGGATGGCGGCTGACCGTATGGTCGGTCGCGTTGTCGGGTTTGGGCCTTGTTGGCCTCGCTTGGTTCGCGTACGTCCAGGCGGCGGGGTTGCTGGTGCGGGCCGCGGATGAGAACGCCGCCCGACAGGTTTCGGCGGCGGCGCGGCACATCGATGAGACCCTGATGCGCGCCGCTGCCGTCGCCAAAACCGTGGTTTCGTTCCAAGAGGCGGCAGGCGGCAAGGCTTCCCCCCTCAGCGAGTCGTTCTACGCCCGCTTGATGGACAAGCTGCCCCGGGAGGAGCTGTTCGCGGTCTACGCCAACTTCGAGAAGGCCGACTGGCGAGCCTTCCGGGAGAACCCTGGCATGAACCGCAACAGCCAACCGAGGCTGAACCGCGACTCCTACGACTTCCACGACCCCGACCAGCTTTGGTACGCGGTGCCGTTCCGCGAGAACCGGTTGGCCATCTCCGAGCCGTACTTCGACGCGGGCTCGGGGGACATCACGATGGTGAGCGTGACGCTTCCGATCCGCGACCAAGCGGGCAACCCCGTGGGGGTCGGAGGCGTGGACATTCCCATCGACGGCCTGCAGAGGATGGCCGAGCGGGTGCGCCTGCCCGTGGACCCCGAGCGACAGGTGGCGTTCCTCGTTTCGGCGGAGGGTCGGATCGTGGAGCACCCCGACGAGAGCCTCCTGCCCGCCAAAGACCGCGAGGGGGCCTCGGTCGATCGGTTGCCCGAGGGCCGACACCTCCGGGGAGCCCGCGGAGCCAGCCGGATCGAGCTGGATGGGAAGAGGTACCGGCTCTACTGGGACACCGCGCCGTTCGCCCGGTGGACGGTGGCCCTGCGCGTGCCCGAGGAGCTGATCCTGGCGCCGGTTCACCGGCTGCGGGCCCAGATGCTCGGTGGTGCGGCGGTGGCCCTCGCGCTGCTGGCGTTTGCGGTCGGCACCATGGCCCGCAAGGCGCTCGGAGCCTTGGCTCCGTTGGACGCCGCGGCGAAAGCCATGGCGGAGGGCGACCTCGGCGCCAACATCGACGCGCAGGGCGAAGACGAGGTGGGTCGGCTGGCCGAGACGATGCGCAGGCTCGCAGCCGCCGAGCGCTCCATGGCGGACCTGGCGACGGCGGTGGCCGCCGGCGACCTGACCCGCACCTTGGAGCCGCGCGGGCCCAAGGACGCCCTCGGAGTGGCTCTGCGCGACATGACGGACAGCCTGCGCGGCCTGATCGGGGACCTCCAGCGGGCCGCGGGGGAGCTGGACGAGCGCAGCCGGCTGCTGGCGGGGAGCGTGGCGGCCAGCCAGGCGGGAGGAGAGGAGGCCGCCCGGTCGGTCGACGACGTGTGCCGAGCGAGCGAGGAGGCGGCCCGGTCCACGCAGCAGATCGCCCAAGGCAGCGAGGCCTTGGCCCGGGGGGCCACCGAGGCCGCCGAAGCCATGACGAGGCTGCTCGAGTCGATCGAGGCCGTGGGGTCGGCGAGCGCGGATCAGCGCGAGGCGGCCCAACGGGCGCGGTCCACGGCGGATCGGGGTGCGGAGACCCTTGGTGAGGCGCTGGACAGCATCCGGTCGATCGAGCGTCGCGTGACGGAGTCCGCCAAGGCCGTTCAGGAGCTGGGGGAGCGCCAGGAGCAGATCGGCGCGATCTTGGGCACGATCGCCGAGATCGCCGGCCAGACGAACCTGCTCGCCCTGAACGCCGCGATCGAGGCTGCACGGGCGGGAGAGGCCGGCCGAGGGTTCGCGGTCGTGGCCGAGGAGGTGCGCAAGCTGGCCGAGCGCGCGGCGTCCGCCACGACCGAGATCGGCGAGTTGCTGGGAGCCGTGCGCGGCAGCGTGGACACCGCGGTGGCCACCATGCGGGCGAGCGTCGAGGAGGTGCGAGCCGGAGCGGCGCACTCCGAGGATGCGCAGAGGTCGCTGTCCGAGATCGTCGAGGCGGTGCGCCGGATGCAGGCTTCCGCCGAGGCCGGTGCCGGCGTGGCCGAGCGCATGCGTGCGGACTCCTCGGTGGTCGCCGAGACGCTGACGCAGGTGGCCGCCGTGAGCCAAGAGACCGCGGCCGGCGCGGAGCAGATGAGCGCCAGCGTGCAGGAGACGTCGGCGGCGATGGCGGCGGTCGCGGCAGTGCTCCGCGCCCAAGCGGCGGAGTTCGAGCGCGTGGTTCAAGCCAGCGACGACTTGGCCCGGCTGGCAGACCGCCTGGCGGAACAGGCCGCTCGCTTCCGGCTTGGGGACAGGGGCTCGGAGCCGGGGCTCCGGGCCGCCTGAGCGCTCGGGCCGTCGCGGAACCCGGACCCTGCAGAACCCACTGCGGTGGCAGGGACCAAGGGTTTCGGTCTTCGGTCCTGGGGCCGAACGGGCGGGGGCGTTC
This sequence comes from Fimbriimonadales bacterium, assembly GCA_026418055.1. Lineage (GTDB taxonomy): Bacteria > Armatimonadota > Fimbriimonadia > Fimbriimonadales > Fimbriimonadaceae > UBA8783. The sequence goes on along the minus strand of JAOACB010000005.1, from coordinate 39,524 downwards.
GCTTCAGGACGAACGCCCCCAAGCATTCCTGCGGTTTTCGGTTCGGGTTGACACGATCCTTGCTCCTCCCGAGAAGGTGATTTTGGTGATCGGGCTGGCAACGCCCGGTCGCCTGACACTACTGGAAGGAGGACAAAGACGATGCCCGGAAACCAAGCGAACAGCACAAAGGTCGGCGCGGACGGCGCTTCCGACAAAGATCCTGTGGAGGAGGCCTACCGCGAGAGGAAAAGGGCTCGGCAGGCCCACGACGAGCACACGGACCGCACGGTTGCGGCAATGGAGGAGAAGCTCGAGCGTTGGTACGATGCCTTGCTGGAGTTGCAGCGCAAGGCAGGTCACCATGCCGGAGCGCTCGGGCTCTTCTACGATCCCGAGAAAGACGCGCTGTTTCGGACCGTGGCTCTCGAACCGATGGCTGCCCCGCACCGTCGCTGGCTGGAGGAGTCGCGCGTCCAATGGGTCGAGCCCGATGGAAGGGTTTTCCACCTGAGCGACGACGATTCGTTCGAACAAGAGGCTCCGCCGGAGCCGCAACCGAATGGAGAGCGCGGCTCCGATCCGCCAGAACGCAGGACGGCCGTCGGTGCGCCTGCTTCTGGAGAGGGAGCCGATGCGCCCAAGGGTCCCGCGAGGTTCTTCCTCCTCGGTCACAGGCCCACGGCGGACGCGCCGCTCGATGGCGCCGCGGTGTCGGCCGTTCCCGGGTGGGTCGAGGAGAAGCCGTACGCGGGCAAGGAGACGCCTTACCGGGATTGGATCGGTTGGGTCGTGGCCGTTCTCGCGGGCATGTTCGTCGGATACGGCGTCGGCATGCTCAGCGGCGTCTTGGGCAACGCGCTCGGCCTGGAGAAGCTGTACTACACGCTCGGCTGCATGTTGATCGGCGTGGGATTGGTCACTGGGATGAAGGCGGCCGTGGGTACGATCTGGTACACGCTCGGCCGTAGAAACGCCAAGAGTCTCTCCGGCGGTTCGTGGTGGTCCACCGTCTCTGCCCTTCTCATCACGCTGGCCATGATCGTCGCCGAGGTCGCGCTGGGCGCGGCGGCCTTCCAGACCTACCTGAGTCGAAGAGTGTGGACCTTGCCGGGCGCGGTGGCGCAGCACGAGGTGCCTTGGATCGTTCTGATCCTGGTGGCTCTTTGCGTGACGATGCCGCTCTTGGTCATGGAGGCCTACAGCAAGTACGCCGCTGGCAACTTCTCGCTGACTCTGGACGAGAAGAACGAGGCCCATCGGGAGGCGGTCCTCGAGCAGAAGCGCCGCGCTTGGGAAGAGCAGCGGCAGAGAGCCGAGGAGGAGCGGCGTCGCAGGGAGCAAGACGAGCTGCTGCGGATCGACAGGGAGCAGCAAGAGTACGAGGAGAGGCTGAGCGAGGCTCGGGAGCGCGCGAAGGAGGATGAGGAGCTCCGACGAAGGCTGGAGAAGGACCCCGACTTTCAAGCCTTCCAGAAGTACAGGACCGAGATTGCTTCTGTGCGATTGCGCATCAAGAAGCTCGAGAAGCAGATCGTCGCCTACAAGATCTCTCGAGGCTTCCAAAGGCCTTGAACAATCGGAAAGGAACAACAACCATGAGCCATCATCTGTCCCCCTTTCGCACCAATTGGATCGCCGTAGTCGGAACCGTCGTCGGGATCGTGATCATCTCGGCCGCTATCGGCTCACTCATCTTAGGAGACGATGTCCGAGTGTCGACCGGGCCACAGAGCGCCGAACCCCGTGAGAGCCCGGTTCGTCCCCGCTCCGTCGTCGTCGGGCTCGACGTCTCGGCGTCCTCCATGGACAAGGACCTCGCCGGGCCACTCAGCCAGCTGCGCGAGCTGCTGCTCGAGCACTACGACGCGGAGGTCCTCGAGGCGCTCTGCTTCGACATGCGGGCCAACGTGCTGTATTCGGGCGAGCCGCCCCGCGGCGAGGAACCTGCGACGGCTCTGATCACCGGCTGGATGCGCGTGGGCGTCGATCCGAGAAACTTCGGCACGTCGCTGCCGAACTTCCTGCGGACCGTCGACAGGCGCCTGAGGGACCTGCCGAAGCCGGCTCGGGTGCTCGTTCTCACGGACTACGGAACGGAGAACGTCGCGGAGAAGGATCTGCGGGAGTGCCGCCGCATCACGGAGGGTTGGCGGGACAAGGGAGAGGTGATCCAAGTCACCATCCTCGGTCTGCAGGCTTCCGGCCGCAACAGCAGCATCGAGCGCATCGAGGCGGCCATCCCTCGGGAACTGCTGGACCCTCGGTTTGCCTACTAGCGGGGTCCGTCGAGGCCGGCCAGCGGCGCGGGGCCGAAGGCAACGCCTCAGTGCGTTCCGGGCGCCTTGGACGGCCGCCGTGCGACGGCACTCGCCCCTCCCGCAGAGGACCGCCAAGGGCGCAGCCACGGAAGCGTCTTACGGGGTCGAAGGCCGACTCACCCCGAGGTGCCGCGCCACGGCGTCCGCCACCAGCGTCAGGCCGTCCCGATCGCCCAGCGCCTCGACCGATCCGCCGCTTCGCAGCTCGCAGAACGGCACGTACTCGCGCGTGTGGTCGGTGGAAACGTCCGTTGGGTCGTTGCCATGGTCGGCCGTCAGGATCAGAAGGTCCTCCTCTTGAAGCCGCGCCAGCACCGAGGGCAGGAAGGAGTCGAACGCCTCGAGCGCTCGGGCGAACCCTCGGGGGTCGTTGCGGTGCCCGAACAGCATGTCGAAGTCCTCGAAGTTCGCGAACACGAGCCGGGCATCCCCCTCCAGCGCACGCAACAAAGCCTCGCCGTGCTCGGCGTTGTCGTGGGTGCGCTTCGCGGACCGGAACCCCCGTCCGGCGAACAGCTCGGGCACCACGCCCACGCCGCACGCGTCGCCCACAGCGTCCACCAGGTTCGGCGGAGGCTCCAGCGGGAAGTCCTTCCTGCGGCCGGTGCGGACGAAGCCGCTCTCGGGATCGCCGACGAACGGGCGAGCGATCACCCGCTGCACGTTGTGCGGCTCCACGCAGAGCCGGCGCGCGATGCGGCACAGCTCGTACAGGCGGTCGACGGGCACCACGTGCTCGTGGCACGCGATTTGGAACACGCTGTCGGCGCTCGTGTACAGGATCGGTCTGCCGGTGGCCATGTGCTGGGCCCCCAGCTCCCGCAGGATCTCGGTTCCGCTCGCCGGCTTGTTGCCGAGCACCTCGCAACCGATCTCCCGCTCGAAGGGCTCGACCAGCTCCGGAGGGAATCCCTGCGGATAGGTGGGGAACGGCCGCTCCGTCACGACCCCCATCAGCTCCCAATGGCCCGTCACAGAGTCCTTGCCCGCCGACAGCGGCCGGAGCCGACCCCATCGCACGGACCTGCCGTGCAGGCCGACCGGGCCGGCCTCGGGAACGCCGCAAGCGGCCAGAAAGCCGCAGGCCGCCAGGTTCGGCGCGCGGAAGCCCCCCACGGCGTTCCAGGTGTGCCGGACCGTCGCGGGTCCGTGGCCGTCGCCGAACGCCGCCGCGTCCGGGGCCGCTCCTGCCCCGCACCCGTCCAGCACGACCACGATCGCTCTGCGCATGGCGCAGATTGTGGATCAAGCGGACGAACGCCTTCCGGGCGCCCTCAGGCGTCGTCGTCCCCTTCGGACGGATCGGCCGCCGCCTCGAGCAGACGATAGTGGCTGGCTTTGGCCTGCTCGCGCAGATCCTTCGGGATGTCCTTGCGCCGCACCTCCCAAGCGGCGTCCAGCACCGCCCGCGCCACCGCAGGATAGCCCCTCGCGGCCGCTTCCCGGGCCAGGAACGCGTGCATCGCGAAGTATTCCGGTTCGAGGGCCAGCACCACTCCCATTTCCAGCAGGGCCTCCTCGGCGCGGTCCAGCTGACGGAACGCCTCCACCGCGAACACGTGCGTCTCCAGGCGTTCGGCGTGGTTCTGCAGCAGCTCGTCCAGCAAGCCGGCGGCCTCGTCGCGGCGGTCCTCCCGCACGGCGGCGACGATCTTGGCCATCAGCTCCTGGTGGGGCTTGGGCTTCTTGCTCTTCTTCTTGAAGTCCATCATGTTCGCGGCACCAGCGCGCTCAGAGCCGCCGCGCAGCGGTCCACGTCGTCGTTCACCAGCTGGTGCGGGTAGGCCGAGGCGGCGCGCATCTCCTCGATGGCGTTGCGCAACCGCAGGCGGATCTGCTCCTCGCTGTCTTCCGCGCGGGATCGCAGCCGCCTCTCCAACTCCTCCATGCTGGGCGGCAGCAGGAACACCCCGATCGCGTCGGGCCGCTTGGCCAGCACCTCCGTGCCGCCCTGCACGTCGATGTTCAGCACGGCGATCTTGCCGCGGCCCAGGATGTCCTGCACGCCCGCGAGCGGCGTTCCGTAGAGGTTTCCGTGCACCTCCTTGTACTCCAACAGATGTCCCTCCCGGGCTCGCCTCAGGAACTCCTGTCGGTTGAGGAAGTGGTAGGTCACACCCGGCACGTCGTTGGGTCGCGGGGGGCGCGTGGTGCAGGTGACCACGCGCTCGAGGCGCGGGTCGGTCTCCAGCCATCGGCGGATCACGGTGTCCTTCCCCACCCCGGAGGGACCGCTGACGATCACCAGGGAGCCGCTCATCCCTCCACCAGCCGCATGAGTTTGGCAGCCACGCGGAACGGATCGTGGCGAACCACGTCGGTCTCGTTCATGAAGTCGCCCGTGATGACCTTGAAGCCCAGGCTGCGGATGCGGTCGATGTCCGGCTCCACGAAGTGCTGGTTGGAGGACTCGTACTTGCGCAGCAGCGCTTGGCTGGGCCGGGCGACGTTCGTGACCACGTAGTCGAACAGCCGTCCCTCGACGTTGGCCTGGATGGCGATCACGTGCTCGCTGGCGGTGAACGAGTCGCTCTCGCCGGGCTGGGTCATGACGTTGCAGATGTAGGCCTTCACCGCCTTGGACTGACGGATGGCCTTGGCGATGCCCGGGACCAGCAGGTTGGGGATCACGCTGGTGTACACGCTGCCTGGCCCGATGCAGATGAGGTCCGCCTCGGCGATGGCCTCCAGCGCCTGCTCGAACGGTCGAACTTCCTCGGGGTCCAGGAAGATGCGCCGGATGCGTTTGCGGGCGTCCACGATGGCCGTCTCGCCGACGATCTGGCTGCCGTCCTCCACGATGGCGCGCAGGCGCACCCGATCGAGCGTCGACGGCATCACCCGTCCGCTGATGTTGAGCACCTCGCTGGCGATCTCCAGAGCGCGCTCGAAGTCGCCCCCGGCTTGGCGCGTGAGCGCGTAGATCAGCACGTTGCCCAGCGAGTGGCCGCTGAACGAACCCTGCTCGGTGAAGCGGTACTGGAACAGGTCGGTCATGGCCTGCTCGGCCTCGGCGAGCGCGACGAGGCAGTTGCGCAGGTCGCCGGGCGGCAGGATGCCGAAGTCCTGGCTCAGGCGCCCGCTGCTTCCGCCGTCGTCGGTGACGGTGACGATGGCGGTGATGTTGCTGGAGTGCTGCTTGAGGCCGCGCAGCAGCGTGCTCAGCCCCGTGCCTCCTCCCAAGGCGACGATGTTCGGCCCTTGGTCGCGCTGCTGGCGCCGCCAGTAGACCTCGGCCATCGGCGAGCGCATCTTCGGGTTGAGGGTGGCGATCAGGTGCCGCAGGGCGAGCCTCGCGCCGAGGAACATCAGGTAGAAGCCGAGCAGGAGGAAGGCGCCGCCCAGCAGGTGCGTGGCCATCTCGCGGCTGTCGGGCGGCACGAAGCGCCCCACGAGGCTCGTCGCCGCGCGCGACAGGATGTCCAGCACCGGCAGCAGCACCGCCCGGAAGCTGAGGGCGGTGCCGGCCAGAAACGACGCCAGCCCCAGCAGCGTCGCGACCAGGGCCCTGCGGAAGCCCGCCGTCGGGGCCAGCAGCTTGCGGAGGCGGTAGCGGCTGATCATGGGTCGGGCACGATCCGGCGCAGCAGGAAGTGGATGAGCGTGATCAGCACGCTTCCGACGATCGCCGCGATCCACTCCGCCCATGGGTTCGCGGATTCGATGGTGAACCCGAAGTCGAGCTTGGCCACCAGCAACAGGATGAAGCCGTTGATCACCAGGCTGAACAGCCCGAAGGTGAGGCAGCGCAGGGGCAGCGTGGCCAGCTTGAGCAGCCTGCCCAGCGTGGCGTTGGCCAAGGCGAGGACGGCGGAACCCAGGAACAGCTCGGCCACCTCGCGGGCGTTGCCGACGCGCAGAACGAAGGCCAAGCTGAGGCGGTGGGCGATCCACGCCGCGAGCGCCACGCTCGCGGTGAGCAGCACCCAGCGGTAGAGCAGGCTCTTCATGGCGGCTTCCGGCTAGCATTGTGGCAGGAAGCCCGGCGGCCGATGAGGGCGGGGCCGCTTGGGGGATACTCTCCCCGAAGCCAGCCACCGAAGTGAGAGCCAAGACGCCCCTTCTGCAACAGTACTTCCGGATCAAGGCCGAGCACCCCGGGGTGCTTCTGGCCATGCGCGTGGGCGACTTCTACGAGTTCTACGGCGAGGACGCGGAGGTGGCGGCCCGCGCGCTCGAGATCGTGCTCACCGCGCGCGAGGACGGCGGATCCCGGATCCCGATGGCCGGCGTGCCGTACCACGCCGTCGAGCGGTACCTGGCGAGGCTGGTCGCGGCGGGCCACCGCGTGGCTCTGTGCGACCAGCTGGAGGACCCGAAGCAGGCCAAGGGCTTGGTGCGGCGAGGCGTCACGCGCATCCTCACCCCTGGGACGCTCATGGAGGACTCGATGCTGTCCTCGGAGCGCAACAACTTCCTGGCGGCGGTGTGCGCGCGCGACGGGCGCATCGGCCTGGCGTTCCTCGACACCAGCACCGGCGAGTTCGCCGTGACGGAGATCGAGGGCGACCAGGCGGAGGAGCGGCTCCAGCAGGAGCTGGCTCGCCTGCGGCCAGCCGAGCTGCTGGCGGCTCCCACGGTCGGCGACTGGTTGGAGGGCGTGCGGCAGGCGCTCGGCGTGGCAGTCACCGAGACGGGGCCGCCGTCGCCGGCGCAGGCCGAAAGAAAGCTTCTAGATCAGTTTCAGGTCTCGAACCTCCACGGATTCGGCGTGGAGGGCCGGCAACAGGCCGTGGTGGCCGCGGCGATGGTGCTGTCGTACGCCGAGGCGATGAAGCTGCCGCTCGCGCACGTCGAGAGCCTGTCGACCTACAGCATCGAGGGCTTCATGCGGCTCGACCTTGCGACGAGGCGCAGCCTCGAGCTGACCCAGAACCTGAGCGACGGCTCCCGGAGGCACACGCTGCTCAGCGTGCTCGACCACACCGTGACCGCCATGGGCGCCCGCCTGATGCGCCGCTGGATCGAGCAGCCGCTGCTCGACCTGCAGGCGATCCGACGCAGGCTCGAGGCGGTGGAGCAGATGGCCACGCAAGCGATCTCCCGCGGCGACCTGCGCGACGGGCTGAAGCGCCTCGCGGACATGGAGCGCCTGGTCTCGCGCGCGGCCACGGGCCTCGCCGGACCCCGCGACCTGGCCGCCCTGCGGAACTCCCTGGCTGCTCTGCCTGCGCTGGCGGCACCGCTTCGGAAGCTGGGTTTGGGACGCGTGGAGGAGCTGCGCGAGCAGATCGCGGACCACACGGACTTACTGATGCTGCTCGACCGGGCGCTCGTTCCCGACCCGCCGCACCTGCTGCGGGACGGCGGCGTCATCCGAGAGGGCTACGACCTCGAGCTCGACAAGCTGCGCGACCTGGCGCGCAACGGCCGCCGGTACATCGCGGAGCTGGAGCAGCAGGAGCGGGCCCGCACGGGCATCGCCAGCCTGAAGGTCGGCTTCAACGCCGTGTTCGGCTATTATTTGGAGGTTTCTCGGGCAAACCTGGACAAAGTGCCTCCGGAATACGTGCGCAAGCAGACCACGGCCAACGCCGAGCGCTTCATCACGGCGGAGCTGAAGGAGCACGAGTCCCAGGTGCTCGGGGCCGAGGACAAGGCGGCGGCGTTGGAGGCGGACCTGTTCCAGCGGTTGCGCGCCCGGGTGGCCGAGCAGGCAGGCCCGTTGCTGCAGACGGCCCGAGCGCTCGCCGAGGTGGACGTGCTGGCGGCGCTGGCCGAGGCGGCCGCGATGCACGGCTACACGAGGCCCGAGGTGGTCGAGGAGGACGTGCTGGAGGTCGAGGGCGGCCGCCACCCGGTGGTGGAGGCCAGCAGCCTCAACTTCGTTCCGAACGACACGTCGCTGGGGCCGCCCGGCGGCGAGAGGCCGCGGCTGATGATCCTCACCGGGCCGAACATGAGCGGCAAGTCGACCTACCTGCGCCAGAACGCTCTGATCGTGCTGATGGCCCAGGTCGGCAGCTTCGTGCCCGCGCGCAGCGCCCGGATCGGGCTGTGCGACCGCATCTTCGCTCGCATCGGCGCCAAGGACGAGCTGGCCTTGGGCCAGAGCACGTTCATGGTCGAGATGGTGGAGAGCGCGAACATCCTGAACCACGCCTCGGAGAGGAGCCTGGTGATCCTCGACGAGGTCGGCCGCGGCACCAGCACCTTCGACGGCCTGGCCATCGCCTGGGCGATGGTCGAGTACCTCGCCGAGCTGGGGGCCAAGACGCTGTTCGCCACCCACTACCACCAGCTCAACCAGCTGGAGGGGCAGATCCAGGGGGTGGCGAACTTCCGCGTGGCGGTGGAGGAGGTCGGCGAGGAGGTGGTTTGGACGCACAGAGTGTTGCCGGGCGGCACGGACCGCAGCTACGGCATCCACGTGGCGCGCATGGCGGGCGTGCCGCAACCCGTGCTGCGCCGCGCGGCGGAGGTGCTGGCCGAGCTCGAGCGGAAGTCCGAGCCGGTGCGCGCGGTCGAGCCCAAGGTGCGCCGGTTGCAGCTGAGCCTCTTCGAGCTGGAGCCCTCGCCGCTGGAGGAGGAGCTGCGGAGGCTGGACCTGGACCGTCTGACGCCCATCGAGGCCTTGAAGAAGCTCGACGACCTGAAGCGACGCCTCTCGGAGCGCCGCTGATCAGAGCTTCCTCAGCCGGAGAGCCCGGTGGGGCCTCACCGAGGGTAGCTCTACCACTTGGCCGGATTCGGCGCGCTCGGCGATCGTCCGGATCGACATCTCCCATGGGTCGATCCAATCCACCCTGAACGGGCCACCCGGTGGCATCCTCCAGCAACACGGCTGGTGCGGGCCGAAGAAGACGAGGACGCTGCCGTCCGAGGCCCGGGCTCCCCTTCCGTGGTACATCCAGTCGTCCTCAATCGGTGTCAGCCCGTCCGGCGCCGTCTCCTCGACGATGCGGCGGAGGAACGCGATGCGCGCGGGGCTCTCGCCGCGCAGCTCGCCTCCCTTGGCCCACCAGAGCAGATCCTCCGGGTGGCGGTAGGTCTCGCCGTGGCCGACGTACGCGCCGCACACCGTGCCGACCCAGAAGCGATGGACCAGCTCGAACCCCGTGATGTTGCCCCAGGTCTCCTCGATGTCGCCCTCGTAGCAGACCTCGTCGAACACCACGGGCTTCCCGAACCTGCGCCGCAGCTCGGCGCCCTGGCCGACGTTCGCGCTCTGCACGCTGAGGTGGGTGACCCACGGCTTGGAGTGGTCGTACCATCGCACGCAGTTGTGCACCGAGCGCAGGTGGCCCGCCGAGTCCGCATCCCGCACGAGCTGGAACACGCCGTCCCAGTACTCCTCCGTCCGATCCGGAAGCAGGTCGTACTCGTTGGCCATCGACCACCAAACGTTGGGGAACGCCGCGAGCCGGGCGACCACGTGCCGAAGGAACCGCGCCTCGGCGTCGCGGGGCATGGTGGAGAAACCCCAGCGGTCGTAGGGATGCAGCAGGATGACGTCGGCCTGGATGCCCAGCTCATCCAGCCGGCGCACGCTCTCGTCGAAATGCCGAAGGAACGCGTAGTCCGGGCGGTCCCAGTCCCACTCGGTCAACGGCGTTCCCTCGAACGGATAGAGCGGCGGCTCGTTCTCGTTGTAGCGGTACGACTTCGGGAACAAGCAGAAGCGGATCTTGTTGAACGGCGAGGCGGCGAGCGTGCGCAGGGTGGCCTCCTGCACCGCCGGGTCCTGGTGCGTCCAGGCGTAGCAAGTGGTGCCGAACGACAGGTGGGGCGTCCCGTCGGCGTGCCGGAAGCCCACGCCCTCGGCGCGCACCGGGCCGTGCCGGCCGGGTCTGGCGGCCTCCACCTCCAGCGAGCCGGTCTTGCCGTCGAGCTCGGGATGGTTGCTGCGGGTGCGCCAGCGGTAGGTTCCGGGCGCGGACGGCAGGAACCGAATCCGGTAGGCGCCGCCGCCGTCGTGGAAGCCGATCACCTCGGCCTCCCCGTCCGGTCCCTCGACGATGGCCGAAAGTTGGACCTCGAGGTACGGATTGCCGTTGGACGCCCCTTGGAGCGCGATTTCGACGGGATCCCAGGCGTGGAGCGCGGTCGGCATGTTCCTTCCCCCGAGCGGCAGTATGCTCCAAGCCAAGCGCCGTTCGGTGCTGGGGAGCTCCTGCCCGCGGGGACGGCCACCGGCCACGGCCATCAAAGGGCTTGGGAGGGCGCTGTCGGGCGCGATCCGGCTCGCGCCTTGCGGGCGTTGCGACCCCTGACCCGAAGCGTGGGCCGGTGCCGCGCGGGGCCCCGCGAGGCGCGCGGCCCGGGAGCCGCGACGCTCCCGTCGTCCTTCGCAGGCAGGCGGCGGCTGCCTGCGGGCCTGAGGACGCGGGAGTCGGTCGGCGGGCGGGACGGTCGGCCGCAAAAGCCGACCATCCCGCCGCGCGAGAGTGGGGATCAGAGGTCTTCGATCGCGCCGGACGGGCAGACCTCGACGCACTCGCCGCAGTCCTTGCACTTGTCGGCGAGGATCTCGTGCTTGCCGTCGCCGGGAACGATGGCCTGTTCGGGGCACACTTCGGCGCAAACGCCGCAGTCCGCACAGTTGTCGTTGATTTTCTTCGGCATCGCTTCACCCCGCGGTCGGGTCCGGGGGACCCTTGCCGCGCAGCCGCGGGCTCTTCGCCCGCTAGGCCATTCTACCTATGGTTAGAAGCCTTTGCGAGCGTCCGGGGTTCCCGGCTCTCGTGGCCCGGCTCGACTGGGGCATCTGGTTCGAACCGGGCCCAAAGCTCCACGTCTGGGAACAGGGTTCGAGCATGGGACTTCCTTTTGCTTGTTTTTCCGCAGGGCGCGAAGCTCGCGCCCACTCTGTGGAGATACGAGCATGCGAAGCTGCAAGCACAATGCGACCCACCGCCCCAGGGTGTTGGCGCTCGCCTCGGCGGTGCTTCTTGCCGGTCTGGCCTCCGGCCAAGTGACGACCTTCTACGGGGTCCAAGCGACCCTGTACTCGACCGTCCCGGGCGGCATGAAGATGGACTACGACGCTGCCCACGACCGCTTCGTGGTGCAGTACCAGTACGGTTCCATTCCGCCCCAGTACGCGACCATCCAACGAACGACGAAGGCTCTGAGCCACCTGGCCCAGACCGGAGGGACCACCTACAAGGAGACGCTCTTCTCCGTGCTCCCGACGACGTGGGCGGGACACACGCCCGGCACTGCATTCGTCCCCGCGGGAGGCGGAGGGACGGTGTACAGCATCTCGCCCGTTGGCTCCGTGGCGCCGTTCGCCACCGGCCTGCCCAGCGGCAACGAGTACTCAACCGTCCACTGGGACTCCGTGGGGGTGTTCGGCCACGACCTGCTGTACGCGGACGAGGGCACCGGCCAGGTCTGGCGCATCAACTCCTCCGGGGTGGGCACGCCCGTGGCCACGCTGAGGGACGGCTCGAATCTGGCTCGCCCGGAGCCGATCCTCGTTCTGGGAAGCAACCCTCGCTACGGCAACCTGCAGAACCAGGCGCTGGTTGGGCAGAACCTTCCCACCTCGACGTACTTCTCGATCGACGCTTCGCACAACGTGACCGCCCACACGCTGCCCGCAGGGATCCTGCCCTCCAACGGCGGCTCGCTCGATTGCTTCAGGATCTTCCCGGTCGTCACGCCGAACACCTCGATCTACGCGATGCTCTACGGCGGGACGAGCCACCTCTACGAGCTGTCCAACCTCGGGTCGGTGCCCAACCTCCAAGCGGGGGACTTGCTGGTGGGGGTGGAGACGCTGCTCGGCGGACGGGTGTACCACACGTACTACGACGCGGCGTCGAGCCAGTGGAACTGGAACCTGTTGGCGGAGTTCCAGAACATCGGGTTCCTGGAGAACGTCGTGATCGCTCCGTCCTCCGTGCCCGTGCCGGAGCCGGGCACCCTGCTGCTGGCGGGCGCCTCGCTGGCCGCGGCGTTGCGCCGTCGCCGGCGCTGAGCGCCGATCTTCTGCGTGGAGAGGAGAGGTCGAGGGCCGGCCACGAGGCCGGCCCGCCTTGCGTCTCCGGCCTTGGTTTGGGCGAGCCGGCGCCGTCGGGAGCCTCTTCGCCCAACAGCGCCGGCCGGGACGAGGCCCAGACGCTCCGTTCGCCACCGGGCGCCGAGCGCCTGGAGCCTGGCCAAGTCGGGGGCCGGGTCGTTCGCAGGGGGCACGACCCCCGCCTTGCGGGCCTCGCTCAGCGCGCTTGGGTAGTCGCCGGACGGCGGGAAGGAGCAGGTCCCGAGCGGCAGCTCGTTTGCCCCGTCCGGGTTGCCCGAGAGCCTGCGGAGCTCGCCCACGGGCCGGTCAGCGGTCTTGCGGGAATGAAGGACCCTCGTGGAAAAGTCCGGGGGCAGTTCCGTCGGTCGATGTTGGAGACCCAACGGAAGCGGAGGCTCAGGGTGCAGGCGCGGGCCGATCCGGTGCCCGGCGCCGTCAGGTCGGGACCTTCGGCAGCCTCCGGTACACTGATGTCTGCATGGCCGACGGCTGGATCGTTCTGCGCGGGGCGCGGGGCAACAACCTCAAGGGGGTGGATGCGGCCATCCCTCTGGGGCTGTTCGTGTGCGTCACGGGCGTGAGCGGCAGCGGCAAGAGCACGCTGGTGCAGGACACCCTCTATCCGCGGCTGCTGCACGAGCTGCACGGCACGCGCCAGGCTTGGGAGCCCCACGACGGCATCGAGGGCGTCGACCAGATCGACAAGGTCATCGACATCGACCAGTCTCCGATCGGCCGCACCCCGCGCAGCAACCCCGCAACCTACCCCGGCGCGTTCGACATGATCCGCGAGCTGTTCGCGATGACTCCCGACGCGAAGATGCGCGGCTACAAGGCGGGCCGGTTCAGCTTCAACGTGAAGGGCGGTCGCTGCGAGTCGTGCAAGGGCGACGGCATCCTGAAGATCGAGATGCACTTCCTGCCCGACGTGTACGTGCCGTGCGACGTGTGCAAAGGCAAGCGGTACAACCGCGAGACGCTGGAGGTCCGATACAAGGGCAGGAACATCGCGGAGGTGCTCGAGCTGACGATCGAGGAGGCCTGCGAGCTGTTCCGCCCGATCCCCAAGATCCACCGGAAGCTGGCCACGCTGATGGACGTCGGCCTGGGCTACCTTCGCATGGGCCAGCCGGCGACCACGCTCAGCGGCGGCGAGGCGCAGCGGGTGAAGCTGGCGGCCGAGCTGAGCAAGAGGGCCACCGGCCGAACCCTGTACATCCTGGACGAGCCCACCACAGGCCTGCACTTCGAGGACGTGCGGAAGTTGCTCGAGGGGCTGCACCGCCTGGAGGACCAAGGCAACACCGTGCTCGTGATCGAGCACAACCTGGACGTGATCAAGACCGCGGACTGGATCATCGATCTGGGCCCCGAGGGCGGCGACGCCGGCGGCCGCGTCGTGGCGATGGGCACTCCGGAGGAGGTCGCGCGGGCCGAGGAGAGCTGGACCGGTCGGTACCTGCGCGGCCTTCTGCCCTCGGTCGTGCAGGCCGTCGGCAGCCGCGGATCCGTGCCCTCAGGGTAACTTTGGTGCATGCGCACCATGGTCATCGTGACCACCTGCGGCACCAGCCTGTTGACCCAGGGGGCGTCGAACGACGACCGAGCCTCGCTCACGCGGTGGGCTCACGCCGAGAGGGAGACCGACGTCGATTCTGCGGAGCGGGAAACGCTGCTGGAGACCCTTTGCAGGCAGGCCCAGCGCCTCGAGGGGGCCGACGCGGCCGAGGCCCGGGCCCTCTCCGCCGAGCTGAACGGCCTTCTGGCTTACGTCGGCGACCTTGCCGCCGTGCGCCTGCACGTGCTGGTGCACACCGACACGCTGCTGGGCCGGTGGGCGGCGGAAGCCGTCCAGACGTGGCTCCAACACCGCGACCCCGGTGCGCAGGTGGAGCTGAGGACGTTCGAGGGCCTGCAGGTGCGGGACCAGCCTCGGCTGGACTTGGCGCTGGCGGAAGCGGCGCGTTGGGTGACCGACGACCTGGACTGGGTGCGCCGCGATCCCGGCTTGAGGCTCGTCTTCCACACCACCGGCGGGTTCAAGGCGGTGCAGGGGTTCTTCCAGACCCTGGGGCTGCTGTTCGCCGACGAAACCGTGTACCTGTTCGAGGGGGCCGAGGGTGTGGTGCGGATCCCGCGCCTGCCGCTCAAGGTGGACCTGGGCAACCTGAGCGCCGAACAGACGACGGACCTCCGGCGATTGCGCGTCGGCCTGCCGCCCATTGGGTCGGCTCTGCCGGAGCTGCTCGCGAGCGGCGGCAAGCTGAGCGGCTATGGCAGGATGCTGGCCGACCGGTGGTGGCACGACGTCGCGGATCTTGAGTTGCTGCCACCCATCAGCCCCCTGTTGCGATGGGGTCCCGACTTGGAGAACACGTTCTTGGAGGAGACGCGTTCGGGGAAGCGCAGGGAGGCGAACCGCAAACTGGAGCAGCTGGCCTATGTGCTGGAGACCGGCAGGGACTTGGCAGGGGTCGATCTGCACCGCATCCATGGCGACCACGGTCCGTACACGCACCTCGTGGACGCTTGGCACGACGGAGGCGCGCGCCGGTTCTTCCTGCAACAGGAGGCAGGGGGAGTGTTCGTCGTCGGCAAGCTCGCCGAGAAGCTGGGGGGATGAGCCCCGCCGGGTGGCTCCGAAGGTAGCGGAACGGTGGGAGCGGTCCGCCGCGGCGCTGAGGCGGACCATATGCCATGCGAGCGAGCAAGCCGCGGCGGCTACAGGATGAACCCGCCGTCCACCGTGAGCACCTGGCCAGTGACGTACGAGGCCATATCGGAAGCCAGGAACAGCACGGCGTTGGCCACGTCGATCGGTTGGCCGAGGCGGCCCAGGGGCGCCGTCCGGATCACGTGCTCCTTGAATTCGGCGGGCAGCTCGGCGGTCATCTGCGTCTCGATGAACCCCGGCGCGACCGCGTTGCAGGTGATCCCTCGGCTGCCGAACTCCTTGGCGGTGGATTTGGTCAGCCCGATCAGGCCCGCCTTGCTCGCGGAGTAGTTGGCCTGGCCCGCCGCGCCGGCGAGGCCCACCACGCTGGCGATGTTGACGATGCGGCCGTAGCGGGCCTTCATCATCGGCCGCGCGGCAGCCCGCGTGCACAGGAAGGCGCCCTTCAGGTTCACCGCAAGCACCCTGTCCCACTCCTCGTCCTTCATGCGAAGGATGAGCTGGTCTCGGGTGATCCCGGCGTTGTTCACCAGGATGGCGGGCCCGCCCAGGTCCTTTTGCACGGCTTCGAACAGCGCGTCGACCTCGGCGGTCTGGGTGACGTCGCACACGTACGCCTTGGCGGTTCCGCCGGACTGCGCGATCAGGTCCGCGGTCTCGTCCGCCGGGTCGACGGCCGGCGCGGCGCAGGCCACGGCCGCCCCTCGGGCGGCGAGCTGGACGGCGATCTCTCGACCGATGCCCCGGCTGGCGCCGGTCACCACGGCCACTTTGTTGCTGAAATCCATCGTTGCTGCTAGCTCCCAGGCGAGATGCCCCTGCGTTTTACCAGCTTTGGAGGCCCACGAGGGCCGAGCCGGGTTCCCGCGCCGACGGGTACCTTCAGCGCAATCCGCCTGCGGAATCCCGGCCGCCCGGCCGATGGGATTCGCAGGGGTTGGAGCGCCGCATGGAGAGAGCCCGCACCGAAACCACCGACGCCAGACTCGCGCACCGCGGCATCCGCTGGCTGTTCGCTTTGATGGGCGTCGGTTGCGTCGGTCTGGGCTACCTGGGCTTGGTGGTTCCGGGCATGCCGGCCACGGTGTTCTTCCTGGTCGCCCTGTGGTCGTTCCAGCGCAGCTGCCCGGCGTTCGAGAGGTGGCTGCTCGAGAAGTCTCCAGCCCGCGGCGTGCTCCAGGACTGGCAACGGGAGCGAAGCATGAGCCTCCGGACCAAGCGGGTGGCGCTGGCGATGCTGTGGGTCAGCATCGCTTTGTCGGTCGCGTACCTGGCCGCCACGGGCAGGCCCGCATGGGTGCCCTCGGTGGTGTTCGCCTCCGGCTTGGTGGGAACCTGGGTGATCCTGAGGGTGCGCACGAAGGCGCCGGCGTAGGCTCGGGCAATAGCCGGGCCGCCGCCCGGAGGAACCCGGGCGGCGGCCTCGAAGCGCCTTTCCTTTGTCGAGCGTTCCTCGTCAGTCCGCGGTGGGTCCCGAGGCGGGGGCGGTGCTGGAGCCCTCGGGAGCCGCCTGCTGGCCGCCTCCCTGCTGGGCTTGGCCCTTGAGCCTGGCCACCTCCTCTTCGGACATCGTCCGCCGGAAGCCTTCGCGGAGAGCCTGGTCCTGCTCCTTGGGCAGCTCGCTGCCGGAGGAGCAACCACCCAGAGCGAGCGCCGCCAGAGCCGCGACGATCAGGTCAGTAGAGCGGAGCCGCATAGGCGATGTACTTGGTTCCTCCCGGACCATCGACGAACTTGGTGTGCATCTCGCGCCACTGGCGGACCACGGCGTGCCCGTCGGCGTACACTCCCACGTTCATGCCCTCGGGGAACTCGGTCATGTTGATCACGCTGGTGGGCCAGATGCCGGCCTTGGTGCCGCTGGCGTTCACGCGGGCCGCCGGTCCGCAGGTCATGTTCATGTCGCCGTACAGGTTGAACGGCGCGTCGGCCCAGTGCCGGTAGGCGCGGTCCGGCGTGAGGCTGCGGCTTCCCCACAGCATGTCGAAATGGTTGGCCTGGGTCACCAGCAGGGTCTCGGCCACGCGGCTGATCTGCGACTGACTGAGCGATGGGACGCCTCCGTTGTACCGGTCGACGATGTAGTGGTACCAGCCGCCGGACAGGCTCTTGTTGGCTCCAGCGATGCCGTCTCGGCCCGCGGGCACGCCGCCGGTCAGCGTGAGCGCGGCCGAGTTGTAGGCGCCCATGGCGCAACCGGTGAGGTCGGTCTCGCCCGGGCAGCTCGCCACCGCGGCGCGGCGGGGCGCCATGGCCCACTGGCTGTTCAGCACGAACGGGTTGTCGGTCGGCTTGGCCGGACCGAGCGGATCCATGAAGATGCCGAAGTTCTTGACGTACGGCTCGACCAGCGAGACGAACGACCAGAGGTTCCAGCCGTCCTGGAAGTTCGCGATCGGCGAGAAGAGGTCGTCGTTGTCCGCCGCGTACATGAGCTGGGCGAGGCCCATCTGCTTGACGTTGGACAACACCTGCGTCTTCTTGGCAGCCATCTTGGCCTGCGCGAACACGGGGAACAGGATCGCCGCCAGGATCGCGATGATGGCGATGACCACCAAGAGCTCGATGAGCGTGAAGCCTCTGCGCTTCTGAACCATTCTCGATTACCTCCGATGTCCGGCCCGGGCCAGCCGGACCAGATCCACCCTGCTTGGGATGGTGCCTGCATTGTAAGCGATGGCACGGCCGTTTTGGCGCACTATTTTGGTCTTTCTGGCTCGATTTTGGCCCTCCAAGGAGAAATGCCTGGCAGATGGTTCGTCGAACGGTCCAAACCGTCCTCGTCGCCTGCTTCCGGGCAGGCGGACGGGGCTTTCCTTTCGCGAGGGGTTGGGGTATGATGCGGGGCAGTCCGGGCGGTTAGCTCAGCGGCAGAGCACTTCGTTCACACCGAAGGGGTCACTGGTTCAAATCCAGTACCGCCCACCACCCCCCTCAGGCTTTGCCGACCCAACGCGGCTCCAGTCCGAGCGCGAACAGCCGCTCTTGCAGCTGACCGATGTGCGTGCCCAGGTGGCGCAGGTTGACCATCTGGTGCTCGAGCTTGCCGATCGGATACCACGGGAATCCCGACGAGGGGGAGCCGAGGTCGAGCCGCGCCAGCCACGCCGGCAGGTTGGACCGGATCCATTCCAGGTATCCGAGCAGCGCCTCGGGCGCCGGCGGTGCGGCGCCGGCCGCGTCGTCAGGCCGTTGCTCCCACAGGCTGGCGCTGAGTCCGCTCAGCGGCCCCCATCGCTCGAACTCCCGCTCCGAAGGCATCAGGTACAGGTGCGTGTAGAACAGCGCGTGGAAGGCGATCCGCCAGAACGATCGCGGCGGTTCTCCGGCCGTCCAGGCCTCGTTCGGGCAAAGGCGGATGCAGTCCTCCAGCATGGCGAGCTGAGCGACGTACTGCGATCGAAGGCCCTCGGTTGCGTCCATGCCGCGCCAGCGTACCGCCTCATCGGCCGCCGAAGACGGCCCCGGCGCCTGCTGGGACGGATCGCGGAAGGGAGCCTGCCCCAGGAGGGGCATCGGCGCGCGCCTTTCGAAAAGTCAAAATCATGGATAATGGGAGCAAAGACATTTCTGCCGAGGAGGTTGCGCCGAGGATGCGATTCCCGAGGATGCTCGCGGTGGCCGCGTTGGCGGTCGGGCTTGCGGCGGAGCTCTGCGCGCAGCCGGCCGGAAAACCGTTCGGCCGATTCCAGGTGTCGTTGCTCGAGCTCGGCCCGAAGCCGCCGAAGATCGAATTCCCGTTGCTCCTGACTCCCGAGGCGGAGGATTGGCTGGACCGCTTGTGGGAGCGGTCGCGGCTGCCCTCTTGGATGACGGTGTTCGAGGTCGAATGGGATTCCTCCTTTGGCCGCTTTTCGTGGCCGTTGATGAACGTGTACGAGGTGGAGGAACCCGGATGGCGGCTGTTCCGGAACGCGCCGAGCCTCACCGACGGGTTCATCGAGATCGTGCCGGGACAGCGTCTGCGCCTGTGGTTCCAAACGCCGCGGATCTTCGGTCCGCCGCCGATCTGCCAAGGCATCAGCCTGGCGGGGTTGGAATTCGGAGGCTGGCGCCTCGACGGCACGCTGGGCTTCGACGGGTGGGTGAGCGACGACGGCCTGCGGTGGTCCGGCGAGGTGGTGCTGGGGGGAGCGCCGGTGCCCGAGCCGGCGACGACGGCCCTCGCCGCGGCGTGCTTGGCGGCGGCCCGTCGCCGACGCAAGGCCTGATCCTTCTGCAGGGGCCGTCGGCCTTCGGAGGCCCGGAACATGCAGGGTACTCTGCGGCCTGTGAAGAGCGTGACCATCGTGCTGAACGATCCCGGATACGGCACCGACCGCCCGTACAACGCCCTCCGGCTGGCTTCCGCTCTGCAGGAGGGCGATCCCCCGTGCAGGGTTCGGGTCTTTCTGATGGGTGATGCGGTGAACGTGGGCCTTCGGGGGCAGTCGGCTCCGAGCGACGACCTCAACCTCGGTCGGCGGATCGAGGGGCTGATCTCCCGCGGCGCCGAGGTGGCGGCGTGCGGCCTGTGCCTCGAGCTGAGGGGCCTGGCGGGGGCTTCGTGGATCGAAGGGGTGCGGATCGGCTCGATGGCCGAGCTGGCAAGCTGGGTGGCCACGTCGGACCAGGTGCTGACGTTCTGAGACCGCCGGCGCTTCGCGGCGGCCGTCCGCTGCTCCTCGCCAAGACCCTCACGCGGCGCGCTCGAGCCCCAAGCCGTCCGCGGCGTCGTCCTCCGTCAGCCTGAAGCCGCGCACCATTCGGCGCAAGCCGTCGGCTGTTTGATCGAGCGCCTCCGCCGAGCGGCCCAACATCTGCACGTTGGCGGTGATGCTCTCGGTGTTCGCGGCGAACTGCTCGGAGGCGGCGGCCACGCTCTGCACCGCGTCGTCCACCGTCCTAGCCTGATGCGCCATCCTCTGGGTGGACGAGGCGTTCGCCTCGGCGGACTCCCGGATGCGGTCCACAGCGTCTTTGGCTCGGCGGCTGCCCTCGGCCACGCGCGATGCGAGATCCGCCACGCGGTCCGCCGTCTGAGAGATCTCCAGCAGGCTCGCTTGGGCGTCCGCGGTGATCTCGTTCGAGCGCACCACCATCGGCGCGGTGGCGCCGATGGCCTTCACGGTGTCTGCCACGCGGTTGCGCACGTTCTCGATGAGCCCGGCGATCTCCTTGGTGGCGGCGCCCGACTGCTCGGCGAGCTTGCGCACCTCCTCGGCCACCACGGCGAAACCACGGCCCTGCTCGCCCGCTCGGGCGGCCTCGATGGCGGCGTTGAGGGCGAGCAGGTTCGTCTGCTCCGCGATCTGGTGGATCGCTGTGACGATCGTTTGGATCTGATCGCTTGCTGAGTCCAGCTCTCCCACCATGCGCGTGGTGGATTCCACCTGGGTCTGAATATCCTGGTTGGCCCGCGCGATCGCGTCGAGCTTTTGGCGGCCGCTCTCCGCCATGCGGCGCGCCTCCCTGGCCGCCGATGCCATCTCTGCGGCGGCCTCGCTCGCAACGTCCAGCTCCTCCTCCGTCGCGGCGACGGCCCGGCACTGCTCCTCGCCGGAGTCCTTCACCGAGGCCACCAGGTCCCGCATCGAGGCCATCGCCCGGGAGGTCCCTTCTGCCGATTGGGCCAGCTTCTCCGAAGACTGCGAAATCTCCAAAGTCGCTTGGCCGATCTCCTGCATGCCCTCCTCGAGCCGCGTGCAGAGGCCCGCCACGTGCTCGGCGTTTGCGGAGACGTCCCGCAGCATGCCGTTCAGGCTCTCGCGCACGACCTCCAAGCCGTCCGAGGCGCCCTTGAGGTCGCACACGAGCTGGTTCAGGCTCTGCACCAGGTCGCCGAAGTCGTCCTTGCGACGCACCCGCAGCACCTCGGTGCTCCACTGGGGTCGCACGGTAAGGTCCAAGCGGGCCATGGCCTCCATCGCTCGACGGAATGACGGAACGTCCTGCTCGACGATCACCCGCAGGCAACGGCGGATGCCCATCATCTGGCCAGCGATGTCGCGGCTAATCAGCAAGGCGATTCCCGAGGCAAGCACTACGGTCGCGAGCAGACCTGCCAACGTCATCACCCTAGCCCGCCTGGCGGTGAATGCGGCGCGTTCGCCGTCCTCGACAGCCCTGCGCTCGATGTGTTGCGCCAGGCTCTTGAGGGCCTCATCGAACTTGGCGAACGCCTCGCGCCCGCCCTTGTTGACGCTTTGGCGGAACTCCTCGAGGCGGAGCGCGCGGCACAGAGCCTGGTTTGCGTCCTCAGCCGTCCGATACGCCGAGTACTTGGAGTCCAAGTCCCGCAGGAGACGCTTGCCCTCTTCGTCCCGCACCAACTGCCGAAGCTTGGTGATGGCTCCCTCGTACGCCCGCTTCGCCTCGTCGTACCGCGCGGCGGCTTTCTCGGCCTGCTGCGCGTTGGAAGCCAGACCCATGTTGATGGCGGCTCGGCGCGTCCAGCCGGCCGCCGAGGTCACTTCGACGAGCGCCTTCAGTCGGCCGACGTCCCCGACGGCCACGTCGTTCGTGATCGCGGACATCGAACCGATGCTGGACAGCGCGATCCAACCGGATGCGACCGTGAGAAGGGTCACCAAGAGGAATCCCAGCAGCAGCTTCGTGCGTGTGCGCAGGTTTCGAAGCAGATTCATGCAAACGTCCTCCTTTGGGCTGCTTTCAAAGGATATCGGAGAAGGCGGGAGGCTTTGGAGAGGGGTCTTCTTGCCTCCTTCACCGCAAGAAAGGGAACTCAGGATGCCGTCGGCGCGATCAGACCCCGCCGCCGGTGGGTGCGAACGGCTCGTAGCTGGGATCGGGTCGGTAAGGCCGATCCGGGTGGAGGTGGGCCCACACGAGCTCCGCGACCCTGCGGATGGCCAGCTCGCCCTCGTTGTCGGGCGCCCAGCGACGGTCCTTCTGGTTGTCGGTGTACACGCACAGCACGTATGGGTTGTGCGAAAACACGATGCCCGTGTCGGAACGGCTGCGCGAGATGGCTCCGGATTTCAGCGCGGTCTTGACGTCGGGGGGCACCGTCGCCCCGATGAGGTCGTCCCAGTACTGCCTTCCCAGGATGCGGATCATCTTCTCGCATCCCCCGCGGCTGGCTGCCTTGCCTCGGTAGATGAGCTCCAGCAGGCGGGCCATCTCGTTGGGCGTGGTGACGCCGAGCCCGAACATCGACCGCAGACGGTGCAGCCTCTGCTTCTCGGGAGGCACGGGTCCCAGCACCATGGTGTTGGGCAGGCCGAGCCTCTCCATGCGCGCGTTGATCGCCTCGATGCCCAGCCAGTCGCGCAGCACGATCGTGGCGGTGTTGTCGCTCACCCCGATCATCAGGTTGACCCATCCATCGAGGTCCGGAGCGACGCCGTCCTTGAAGTGGTAGGACCACATGCTGGCCTCGCGCCCGCCCTCGGGCGGCACGGGGCGCTTGTCCGACCACTTCAGCGTGCCCTCGTCGACCCGGTTCACCGCCTCGACCATCACCGCGGTTTTGATCGTGGAAGCCGTCGGGAAACGCTCGTCCCCTCGGAAGGAGATCCTCTGGCCCGTTCGCAGCACGATCAGGCTGTAGCCCATCCTCCCACGGAAGTTGCGGCAGATCGCCTCGAGCCTCCGTTGCAACGGGCCGAGATCCACCGGCTGCTGGCGGTTGGGAGCCAGGAGGAGCGCGGCGAGAGGCGCAAGCATGCGCGGAGTTTACAGCTCCAGCGCGGCCGTGCGCACCAAGCGCTCGGCCTGGTGGTGCACCGGTCCGGGCATGTCGATGAGCCAGCGGTAGGCGAGATCGAGGCCTCCGCCTCCCTTCGACAGCTCCTCGCTGGGGACCAGTGGACCGAGATAGCCGTTGGCGCAACTGATCGTGATGGCGGGCTTGAGCCTTTGCGCAGTGCTGCGGTACACCTCGAAGGGCAATCCGATCCAGACCTGCCCGGCGAAGCTTGCCCTCCACAGAGGCGCTTCGACCGCGTCCTGGCAGCCGCGCGAGCCTGCGGCCCGAACCTCGTCGACCCAATCCAGCATGGACGAGTCCACGTCGGACCACATGGCCGCGTCGTCTCCCGAGGAGCGCCCGCTCTAGCTCTCGCGCAGGTCCGACTCGATCTCCGCCAGCTCGGCGGCCTGCGGCAACCGATCGATCGGTAGGCTCAGAGCGCCGCCGCGGCACTGGAATCCATCCGAGGTCGGCTCGCCGCTGCTGGACACCGCGCGCCGGGCGGCCTGGGCGATGGTTTCGCCCAGGAGCATCACCTCCGCGGCTCCGCCGCTGTCCCACCCTCCGGTCAGGTTCGAATGCGGCTCCGCGTCGGCCACCGCTCCCGGCAGGAACATTCCGATGCCGCCCCAGCGGTCCAGCTCCCGCGCCACCACCCCCGGGTAATCGGCGGAGATCAGCCGGTTCGAGGTGCCGAGAACGTTCGGCTTGCAGGAGAACCAGCACAGGGTGGCCACCGGACCGTCCGAAGCCTCGAGGAGCACGGCGAGCACCAGGTCGTTGGCGGCCAGCCGGTCGGCGTCCGTGTCGTAGGCCTGCTCGAACACCGGCCTCGCGCCCCAGCGCACGCGGCAGCTCCGCAGGTTGCGCGCCGCCTCGCAGCAGCAACGGATCGTCGCCTCGAACGCATCGCGCAGCCAATCGGTGTCGATCTTGCCCATGTTGCCGCGAGCCCTGAGGGAGGCCGGCGCGGAGTGCGAGTGCGTGCAGACAACGCAAACGCTGTCGGGGTTGCAGCCGATCTCGGCGGCGATCCGGTGGCGCAGGAGCCCGGCAGCCAGCACGTCGAGACCGAACAGATCGAGCGTTGCCAGAACCAGCCACTCGTCTCCTTGGCGACCCGCCAGGGCTCGGACCATCGGCTGGTCCAGCACATCCCTTGCGGGTTCGGTGCGCCCGGGCAGGCCGCCCATCCACAGACCGGAATGTGCCGCGAGCGAGATCTTCGCAGCTCCGACATCCATCACCACAGCCACCTGTTGCACGGGGACGGCCTCTCTCCAGAGGCTTGGCCTCTCTGGCAAGACGCCTGGAGCGCCTGGAGAACCATTCTTTCTGAACCCATTGTACAGAGTTTGGTGCAAGGAGGGAAACGGACGTTTGCGGTTTCCCGCACACTTTCGCCTTCGGGGTAGCCTTGCTCCTCGGCATGGACGTGGTGGTCACCGGCGCGGCGGGCTTCGTGGGGAGCTGTCTCTGCCGCCGTCTGCTCGCCCTGGGGCACAGGGTGTTCGGCCTGGACGCTCTCATCCCGCGCTACGACCCGGCCCACTTCGAGCGTCGGTTGCGCGACCTCCGCGCGAACCCCGACTTCTGGCTGGTGAAGGGCGATCTGTGCGACGAGGACGCGCTGAGCTCGGTGTTCCGGCTCGGCGCGCCGCAGGCGGTCATCCACCTCGCGGCCCTGGCCAGCGTGCGCGCCAGCCTGGCGGATCCGGCCGCCTACGGCAGAGTGAACATGATGGGCACGATGAACCTGCTGGAGGCCGCCCGGCGCCACCGGGTGCCGCACGTGGTGGTGGCCTCCAGCGGCTCGGTCTACGGAGCCGACACCCCGTTGCCGTTCTCGGAGGCCGCCCCGGCCGACCGTCCGCTCTCCCCGTACGGCGCCAGCAAGCGGGCCATGGAGCTGGCGGCTTGGTCGTATGCCTATTCGTTCGGCCTGAACGTCACGGTGCTGCGGTTGTTCAACGTGTACGGTCCGTTCGGCAGGCCGGACATGATGCCGTTCCAGTGGGCGATGGCCATCGACCAGGGCCGAGCCCTCACCCTGTACGACGGGGGTCGGCTCAAGCGGGACTGGACGTTCATCGAAGACGCCCTCGACGGCATCCTGGCGGCGCTGGCCGAGCCGGGAGGGTACCGGTTGTTCAACCTTGGACGAGGCGAGCCGGTCGAAAACCTGCGCTTCGTGCGCGAGCTGGAGCGGCTGCTCGGCAAGCCGGCGAGGATCCAGGAGGCGCCGGCGCCGCCGACGGAGCAGAGGGAGACCTGGGCCGACACGTCGAGGGCGAGGCGCGAGCTGGGCTACGAGCCCAAGGTGTCGGTGGCGGAGGGTCTGGAGCGCTTCGTGCGCTGGCTGCGGGACGAGGGTTTGGTGGCGGCGTGAGGGCGATCGTGTTCGTGGTGGCGCGCGGCGGGCGGCAGTACGCGGAGATGGCGCTTGGTCTGGCGCGCAGCCTGCAGCTCCTGAACGACGAGAACCCGCGGGTCATCATGACCGACATCGACGGGATCGACTGGCGACGCTACTTCGACGAGGTGGTGACGCCTCCCAAGCCTTGGAGCAAGCTCGACAAGCTCACGGCCTGCGAGGTGACCGACGCCGACCGGGTGCTGTCCCTCGACGTGGACATGCTCGCCTTCAAGCGGCTGGACCCGATCTTCGAGTACTGCCGCGGCAAGCCGTTCGCGGTGCAGGGGTTCTGGGACTCCGAGGGCACGTTCCACCGGAAGCCCGTTGCCGACATCGTGCGCCAGTATGGGCTTCCCGGGCCGTGCTTTCCCCGCTTCAACGGCGGCATGGCCTATTACGAGCGCGGCCCCCGATGGGAGGAGCTGCTCGCGGCGATGCGGCGGGCCGAGGCGCAGTACGATTCGCTGGGATTCGACGCGTTCCGTGGCGGCGTGAGCGAGGAGGTGTGCATGCTGGACGCCATGCTGCGCTGCGGCTACGTCGAACTGATCCCTCCGAAGCTGCAGTTCCAGCACAGTTGCTCGGGGCTGGTCTCGAAGCTGTGGTTGGACGTGTCGCGCATGGAGTGCAAGTGCGTGTGCAAGGCGGACAGGCTGGAGTACGCCGAGCCGATCTTGTTCCACGCTTGGCGCTACAAGGACTTCCTGGTGTACTGGAACGAGCTGCGCAAGCTCCGCCGCTACGAAGAGATCGCCGACCGGAACCGCAGGGAGTTCGTCCCGCGGCTGCAGCGGCTCCGTCGCTCGATCGAGCGGCGGTGGGTCCGACACGTTCGGCGCTGGCGCTGACGGCTGTGGTTGGAGCGGTGCCGTTTGGCGTATCCTGCAGTCCATGATCGCGCAGGCGCATTCGGCCACTCTGGCGGGCATCGAGGCGCTTCCGATCGTCGTGGAGGTAGACCTGCAGGGCGGAGCGACCAACTTCATCATGGTCGGCCTGCCCGACAAGGCCGTGGAGGAGAGCAAGGAGCGCGTGCGCACGGCGATGGCCAACTCCGATCTGCCGTTCCCGTTTGGCAAGATCGTGTGCAACCTCGCCCCCGGCGACATCCGCAAGGAGGGTCCGTTCCTCGACCTGCCCATCGCGGCGGCGATCCTCGCCTGCCAAGGCCGCGTTCCTCCGAGCGAGCTCGAGGACTGCGTGATCATCGGCGAGCTCGGGCTGGACGGACGCCTGCGGCGCATCGATGGCGCGCTGAGCGTGGCGCTCATGGCCGCGGAGAGGGGCTTCCGCCGGTTGCTCCTGCCCAAGGGCGACGCCCAGGAGGCCGCCGTGGTTCCGGGTTTGCAGGTGTACGGGCTGGAGACCCTGGAGGACATGGTGGCTCTGCTGAACGGAGCGACCGACCTCAGGCCCGAGACCCTGGCCCCGGCTCCCGACCCCGAAGAGCTCGATGGCGGCTTCGACTACGCGGACGTCAAGGGTCAGCGGCACGCGATCCGAGCGTTGGAGATCGCCGCGGCGGGCGGCCACAACGTGCTGATGGTTGGTCCTCCGGGCTCTGGCAAGACGATGCTCGCCCGCAGGCTGCCCACGATCCTGCCTCCCTTGGGCCTCGAGGAGAGCATCGAGGTCACGCGCATCTACAGCGCCGCGGGCCAGAAGAACGGCCGCACGGGTCTGCTCTGGGAGCGTCCTTTCCGATCTCCGCACCATTCGGCCAGCCACGCGGCGGTCGTCGGTGGAGGGAAGATCCCTCGCCCGGGAGAGGTCAGTCTCGCGCACAAGGGCGTGCTGTTCCTGGACGAAATGCCAGAGTTCGACCGGACGGTGTTGGAGGCGTTGCGCCAGCCGCTGGAGGACGGCGTGGTCACCGTGGCCCGGGTGCACGCGTCGCTCAGCTTCCCGGCCGAGTGCATCCTGGTCGGCGCGATGAACCCCTGCCCGTGCGGGTTCAAGGGGTATCCCGAGCAGAAGTGCGTGAGCAACCCTGCCACCTGCAGCAGGTACATGCTCAAGATCAGCGGTCCCCTGATGGACCGCATCGACCTGCACCTGACGGTGCCACGGCTCAAGCCTGACGAGCTGCTGGCCGCGCCCACGGGGGAGCCCAGCGCGGCGATCCGCCAGCGCGTGGTGGCCGCCCGCAGGCTGCAGTCGCAACGGCTCGGGCCAGGGCGCGTGAACGCCAAGATGACTCCCCGGGAGATCCGAGAGCTCGTGCCGCTCGACGACGAGTGCAAGGCCTTCATGAGGTCGGTGATGAGCCGGCTGAACCTCTCGGCTCGAGTGTTCGACCGCATCCTGAAGGTCGCTCGAACCATCGCTGACCTGAACGGGCAGCAGCGGGTCACCAAGCCCTGCCTCAGCGAGGCCGTGCAGTACCGCCAAACGGAGCTCTAGGAGCGCAGGGCGCCGACCGCCGCCCGGGGAGCGCCCGGCAGCAGGCTCGCCTCGGCGCCCAGCCAACCCTCGAGCAGCTCGGCGTACACCGAACGGAAATCGACCGCGTGGGGCACGTCGCCGTCCGCCAGCTCACCGAGGTTCGGCGAGGGACCGTGCAGGCCTGGGCGCACGCCCGGTCCCACCAGGAACACCGGACCCGCCGCACCATGGTCGGTGCCTTGGCTGGCGTTCTCGTAGGCGCGGCGGCCGAACTCGGAGAACACCGCCACGAGCGCGCGATCCCCCTGGCCGGAGGCCCTCTTCTGCCGATCGAACGCGGCGAGCGCCGCCGCCATGCCGCCGAGCAACCGATCGTGCGTCTCCGCCTGACGGGCATGTGTGTCGAACCCGCCGACCGCGAGGTACACGACGCGGAGCTCCGGCAGAGCGAGCATCAGGCGGGCTACCTGGGACAGCGCCGAACCGAACGGGTCCTCGCCGAAGGACTCGGTCAGGCGAACTTGCTCCACGCGGCTCCGGATGCGGGAGGCCGCGTCGAGAGCGCCTTCCACCGCCCTTCGGACCGCGGGGTCCGCTCCCTCGCCGCGCTGGGCCCGTCGGACGAGCTCCTCCACCTCGGGGTCTCCTCCGAGGCGGGCCAGATCCCTCAGGCTGGCGAAGCAGGGCACGCTGGCCGAGGGATGCGTGAGCGCCAGAGGGCGCTCCGTGGTCAGGCTCACCGCCGCGGTTGCCGCGGCTTGCCCTCGCTCCGCCAGCTGAGCCACGTAGCGACCCAGCCAACCGTCGCGCCTGGGCTGATCCGGATCTCCCGTATGCCAGATCTCCATGCTCCGGAAGTGGCTGCGGTTCGGGTTGGGGTAGCCCACGCGCTGCACGGCGGCCGCCCTGCCCTCGCGGAAGAGCGCATGCAGAGGCTCCAACGCGGGGTGCAGGCCGACGCGGCCGTCCAAGTCCTGTCTCTTATACACATCTCCGAGCCCACGAGACCAGAGA
>JAOACB010000005.1:0-11066 GCA_026418055.1 Fimbriimonadales bacterium | reverse complement strand
GGCCTGGGCGCGGCGTAGCGCGGGTCCCGGTAGGGGATCAGCGTGTTCAGGCCGTCGTTCCCGCCGCTCAGTTGCAACACGACCAGCGTGCGCCCGGAAGGCGGCCTTCGCCCCCGCAACGCCCGCGCGGATTCCGCCCGCGCCAGCGAACCCAGCCAGCCGGGAGCCGCCAGACCGATGGCCACGGCGCCCGTCCTTGCGAGGAAATCCCGTCGGCTCCAGGTGTGTTCCATGCCAGGTCTCTCGAACGAAGGCAACGACGCTCCCCGACGGGCAAGGTTCGCACGGAAGGTATTCTGGCCCGCATGATGACCGCAGCGGGCCGGGTCGTCGTGCCGTTGCTCCTGTCGGTGTTGACGCTGGGCGTCTTCTGGCGGTTGCAGAACTTCGGCCCCGAGGGGGCGGTGCTCGATTTCCACCGCGCTCTGGTCCGCAGCGACCTTCTTCGGCTGGAGCAGCTGAGCCTCGAGGGAGGCGGGCCTTGGGTGGCTTGGTACGTGGAGAACGTGGGCCCGCTGGTGCGCGAGGCGGACGGGATCCGGGTCGAACAGCTGGAGCGGGCTCCGCGCATGGCCCTGGTGCTCTCGACGCTGTACCGGGGCAACTGGCGCCTCAGCACCCCTTGGGAGGTCGCTCTGGTGCGCGGCAGGTGGCGGGTCCAAGCCATTCGGGTGCCGCCCCCCTACAACGTGAGGGGGGTTCCCGGTTTCCCTTAGCCGAAGTTCGCGTGGGGTTTAATGAAGCCATGAGGCAGTCCGGACGGGTGCACTGGATGGTCGCCGTTGCCGTGGCTCTGCTCGTCGCGATCGTGGCGCTCATCTTCTTCGCGGGCGAGTCGCCGGCGGTCGTGACGGGGCGGTTCCTGTACGCTCTGCAGCTGCGCGACGTGGATACCCTCACCGAGCTGAGCTACGTCCCCGAGGGCGACGCAGGCCACATCCGGGACGACTGGGACTTCACCGTCAACGTCGCCAACCCGAACTATCGCTTCACCTACCGGGTGCTGCACGTCAAGGAGCTCGGCGGCAGCGACGCGGTGGCGACGGTCGAGATGAAGAAGGACGCGTTCTCGCCGGCGGCCTACGAGGAGAACTTCCAGCTGCCTCTGGTGCGCAAAGACGGCAAATGGAAGGTGGACGTGTACAACCTCAGCCGCAAGATGTATCCGGCCCTTCCGAGGCCGCGGGAGGGCTCCGATGCGGCGCAAGGCAGCTGAGACGCGTCGGTACCGCCTCGAGATGAACGAGAGGATCCTCGGGGCGGGTTTCCAAGGCTTCAACCGCTTCTTCGCGCTGGACGCCTCGGCCTACGCCGAGGGAGCCCTTCCGGTGAAGTACAAGGAGCTCATGGGCCTGGTCGGCTCGATGGTGCTCCGCTGCAACGACTGCATCTTCTACCACCTCGACCGTTGCGTCACGGAGGGTTGCACTCGGGAGGAGATCCACGAGGCCTTGAACATCGCGCTCGTGATCGGCGGCTCGATCGTCATCCCCCACCTGCGGTACGCGTTCGAGGTGCTCGAGGAACTGACGGCGGCTTCCTGAGGTGGCCTTTCGCCCCTTCCCCCAGCCGATCGGCACCAGGGCTTGCCCTCGCTTTCGAGTGTTCGTGCAGGGTCGGGAGTGCGCGGTGCTGACCGCGCCGGTCGAGCGTGGAACCGACTTCGCGTCCTTCGCCACGTACACGCTGGAGGAGCCCGCGGAGGTGGAGGTCGTCTGCTCGGGGCCGGTGGGGCGAGCCTCGGTCCACCCGCGATCTCTGGGGCTCGATGCCGAGGCGGTCGAAAGCCGCGTGCGGCTCGGCCTGCCGCGCGGCCGCAACCTCGGGCTCAGGATCGACGGCGCCTGGCTGTATCTGTTCCACGTGGAGCCGTCGGAGCCCCCCACCCGCGACGTGCTGCGCTTCGAGTCCGGCTTCGTGCACAGGGTGGGCCGGATCGAGCTGCGGTCCGGGCAGACCCTCTGGATCGAGCCGGGTGCGGTGCTGCAGGGCGTGGTGCGAGCCTCGGGCGCCGAGTGACGTGCACGTCGGCGGAGGCGGCGTGCTGGATGGTGGCTGGGGCGAGATCGAAGCCGACTGGGGTCGGATGGCGATCTTCGACCGTTGCACCCACGCAACGATCTCCGACCTCACCGTCGTGCGGCCTCGCACGTGGATGGTGACCGTGGGAGGCTGCGAGGACGCGGAGGTGCGCAACCTGCACGAAATCGGAGCCTGCGTCGGCTCGGACGGGGTGGACATCGTCGGTTGTCGGCGCGTGCGCGTGCGCGGCGGCCTGTTGCGCAACAACGACGACTGCGTCGCGATCAAGGCTTTCCATACGCAGATGGCCGGCGAGGGCTGGTTCGATTGGAGCCAGGACGTGCGCGACGTGGTCGTGGAAGACCTCGCGGTTGCCAACGACTCGGCGGGCAACGCCCTGGAGATCGGCCACGAGCTGCGCACCGACTCGGTTTCGGACGTCGTGTTCCGCAACCTCGACATCCTGCACGTGCACGGGCACGGCGCTCCGTTCTCCATCAACTGCGGCGACCGCGCGACGGTCCGCGACGTGCTGTTCGAGGACATCCGGGTCGAGCACCACTACGACAAGCTCCTCAACCTGCGCGTGATGCGCTCGCGCTTCAATCAGGACGAGGAGAGAGGCTGCATCCGCGGGGTGACGTTCCGCAACGTCCGGGTGCAGCAAGAGGCGTACAACCCCGGCTACACCGTGAGCTTGATCGGCGGGTGGGACGAGCGGCACCGGGTGGAGGACGTGCTGTTCGAGGACTTCCTGCTGGGTGGCCGCAAGGCGACGAGCCTGCAGGATCTGGAAGCCTACACGCGGCACGTCGGCTCGATCCGCTTCCGCTAGATCGGCGTGAGCACGCTCAGCGCGACGCGCGGGTTCTGGATCAGCAGGATCGATTCCTCCAGCAGGCTGCCCTCTTGGTCAGGGTACCAGGCGGAACGGGGAACCTCCACCGGACCGACCGCCTGGTCGGGAGTGAGCGGCTCCTCGAGCGAAACGCTGTGCACCACCGCCTCGGGCCCCACGCGGAACCCTTGGCGGGCGCGCGGCAGAGTGGCGTGGGCCGGCCTCGAGTCCCACTGAACCTCGCCGTTCTTGGTGGACACCAAGGCCGCGTCGGCCGGTGTTTTCTGCAGCAACCTCAGGCCTGTGGAGCTCAGGCTGGTGCAGAACCGCTCGGCCAGCTGCACGATCCGACGGATGCTCGGCGGCGAGGCGCAAGCCTCTGGCTGGAACAGACAGTCGGGCATCAGCAGTTCGGCGGCGAACCAGTTGGCCTGGCGCTCGAGCGGCTTGGCGGAGCCGTTCATGGACATGTCGGACTCGGTGCAGACCCATTTCTGCTGGAGCCCTCGATGAAGGGTCCAGTGGCCGAGCTCGTGGGCGATGCAGAAGCGCCTTTGGCCGTTCCAGCGAATGCTGTCCCTGACGCGCACCAGGCCGCAACGCTCGCCCAGGAGCAGCCAAGCGTCGGCCGCGCGGATCGGTCCGTCGGTGACCAGCACGTCCAGGCGGAAGGCGATTCCCTCCAGCAAAAGGTCCTTCGGGTCGCTCACGCAGAACCGGTCGAGCAGCCGCTGAGCCTGGTCGTAGGCGGCCTCGAATCCAGAGTCCGTCAGCCCCATTGCATGGCATTGTGACGCGGTTTCCGTGCCAACGGCACTTTCGGCGGCGACTCCTGGCGTTCTTCCGGGTCCGCAGGTACCGGGAGGCGCGTCATCAGAGCGCTTCAGGCCCCAGGGCGGCTGCGCGCCCACTCGCCGAGGATCTCCCGAGGTTGGGCCCGGCCGAGGAGGGCGGCCAGCGTCCCAACGACCGAAGGCTGCCCTTCGAGCGGCGCGGGACGCCGCAGGCGGGTGCTTTCCGAGAGTGGAAGCAGGGGAGGGACCGGAGAGAGCTCCGCGCGTTGCGGCGGGGTTGCCGGGCGCGGTCTAGAGGGGCTCGCCGCGCTCGTCCCGCTGCCTTCGCTCTTCCTCGAAGCGCCGCAGCTTGGCGGCGTCCTCCTCTCTGGCCTCCTCGTCCAGGTCGCGCTCCTCCTCTCCGGCGTCCTGCTCGAGCTTGTGGAACGCCACGCTGAGCCGCAAGGAGGCCTGCTCGGATGGGTTCACGGCGACCGATCCGTGCCTCTCCAACAGAGTGCGCACACGGGCGGCGGCGAAGGCCAAGTCTTGCAGCCACTCCCGCACGGGCTCGGGGATCTCCGCGGACTCCTCGGGAGCGAACAGGCGCTCCCGGCGGCGGGGGAACAGGCCTCTCCTACGCTGCTCCGCCTTCGGTCCCTCATCAAGCTCCGCCAGCAGCGACTGGAGGCGCTTGCGCGCCCGACGGAGGCTGCGCTTGGGGGAAGTCAGCTCGACGCCGAGATTCTGGGCCGCGTCGCGCACGGCGACGAACCTCTCACCGACCGACTCCGCGGCGAACCGCGCGTGGCGGCCGGCGACCTCGAGCAACCGCGAGCCCAGCTCCGACCACTCGGTGTCCTCGGGCTCGGGTCGCGTCAGCCGCTCCGCAGCGGCCGCGGCTTCCCGCGCCGCCGCCTGCACGCGGGCAGACTCGGCGACTCGGCGCACCGATCGCTCGACGTTCGGCGCCACCCCCATCCGACGCAACCACTCGAGGGCCTCCTCCTCGGTCAGCGATGCCGCGGCTGCCGGTTCGGCGAGCGCGAGCGCCGCAACCCGCGTCTGCATCCGCCTCGCCTCGGCCTCCACGCGGGCCACGTCGAGTCCGCTCTCCTCGAGCTCCTCGTCCAACTCCGACTGCGAGAGCCGAAGGGCGAACACGGAAGCGGGCAGGCCCTCCCTCAGGACCGAGCGCCGAACGCGGCGCGCCTCGGCCTCGACCTCCACGAGGTCGAAGCCCTGCTCCAGCAGCTCCTCGTCGAGTTCGGCGTCGGTCAGAGCGTTCGCGAAGATCCTGGAAGGCAAGGCCTGGCGCAGAAGGCGTCGCCTCAAGCGGCTCGCGCCCGCGGCGACCCGGGCAGGGTCCAAGCCCATCGAGACGAGATGCCGATCGAGCTCCTCATGCATGAGGAGGGCCCTCGGACGCGCCGGGGATCCGCTCTCGGTTGCGAGCCGCTCCAGCTGTCGGGCGACCGCCTCAGGATCGCCTCGGACGCCCATGGCCTCCAATTCAGCCCGAGCCTCCGATGGCCCAAGGTCTTGGCAGTGCCGCACCAGATCCTCATGCGACGCTGCCCGGTCCTGGTCGTTCGCCGCGTGGTCCATGGCTGTTTTCCTCGATCGAATCCGTTCCAGCCTTCCTTTCTCGGCTGGGTTCCGTTTTCCGCCGGCACATCAGAATACTTCCACTTCTTCAGACGCCGCTGTGCCGAGGTCGGACTCAGGCGCCGGGCCTTCCGCGCCGAGGAAAGCACGGAAGGCCCAGCGCATCCGAAGCTCCGGATTTCGGCTCTCAACACTGATCGCTGTGGCGCGCTTCAGGCAGGCTCTTCTCTTCCAAGAACTTCCGGAGCCTCCGTTTGAAGCGACGGAGCAGGTTGTTCGCCTCAGGAACCTCGATCCCAAGCTCCGCGGCGAAGTCCTGCGGCGTGGTGCAACCGTCGAACCAGGCGTTGAGCACGGCGGTCAGTTCGGGGTCGTCTTCCACGAACGGCAGGAGCGAGAGGTAAAGGTCCCTCAGACACTGGGAAGCCTCCGCGCGACGATCGGCGAGCACCTCGCTCAGCATCGGCAAGCCCTCGGGCCCGTTTTCCAGGCTCACCGTTCGCGCGCCCTTGACCCTTCCGGCGTTGTTGATCATGCTGGCCACCACGTCGATGAGCCATTGCAGCAACAACGGGCGGTCGCCGCTCTCCAGAACGTTGGCGGGGACGTTGCGCTGACCCTCCAAGACCTTGAGGAAGGCGTCCGACACGAAGTCCTCCGCGGTTCTGGCGTCGAGAGACAGGTCGCCCGGCGAACCTCGCTCCGTGCAATAGCGCTCGAGCCTTTTCCTGGCGAAAACGAGCAACCGCTTGTAGGCTTCGGCGAACCAATGCTCGTCGAGGATCGCCTCCGTCACCCAATTCCGCAAGGCCATGTCAGTCCCTCTCCTCGATTCCCAGGCGTTGCGCCACCGCTTCGTAGAGCCAGAGATCGATCGCCTCCTCCGAGGCGATCGAAGAAGGTATGGGCACGTCGCCGCGCGCCACGCCGAGCAGCGTGTCCTCCACCGTTTTGGGCCCCTCGCCGGGGTCTAGGCCCGAGGCGACCAGCCTCGAGCACGCGTATATCGACAGTCGGAGGTATCTGAGGCGCACCCATTCCTCGCTGGTGAGAAGCGGCCAGAGCCAACCCGGAAGACGGTCGTGGATCGTCATCGATGCTTCTTCCTCCATCGCCCGCCAAGGTGCACAGGGGCGGCCTGCGGGCCATGGACCGCCCCGAGGGACTCGGATGGGCCGATCGCGCACGGAGGCTGAAACCGTCCGCGAGGCGAGAAGGAGTCTGGTGGCGCACAGCCGAAACTCGACGGCGTGGAGCGGCTCCAACCCTCCCCGCCGGCTCGAGCTCGAGGGGAGAGACCCATGGACGACCGCTTCACGGAAACCGAACAGCAACGAAGCCAGCGACTGCGCACGACCCCCTATACTTGGGCGGCGGATGTGACCTACCGCTTCTTCGTCAGCTACGCCACTGCGTTGGGGGTTCTTCGGGCAGAGTACCGACAGCAACAGACACTGTACCTCATGACCGACGCCGTGGCGCAGGATTTCGGCAGGCTCTTCGAGATGGCGCACGCCGACGCCTCCGCTGAGGCGTTCGACGCGCTGTCCCGAGTGCAGCGTGCGACGGTGCCCGTGCCTTGCGAGCGGAGCGGCGCGATCGCGGGCCTGTCCGTTCCCGAGTTCCGCGTCGACGCCATCTACGCGCTGGTGCCCGATGCCGAGGATGACTTTCCTCCCGAGTACATCCATCTCGCCGGATCGAACGAGCCGTGGGTGCCCGTCTTCCGGAACGCGTGAGGGGGTGGTGCTAGAATCCTGCCATGGACCTGGGCATCCGGGATCGAGTGGCGATGGTGGCCGCGGGCACGAAGGGCATCGGCTGGGCTTGCGCCCGCGCGCTGGCGGCCGAGGGTTGCCGCGTGGCCGTCTGCTCGCGCTCCGACGACAACCTCGAAAGGGCCGCGGCCGAGCTCCCCGGGCTGCACGCGCATCGATGCGACGTGACCAGGGCGGAGGACCTCGAGGCGTGGGTCGAGGCGGTGAGGCGGGATCTCGGCGAGCCGGACATCCTGGTGACGAACACCGGGGGGCCGCCCGCCGGGCCTCTCTCGCAGATGACCGACGAGCAGTGGCAGGCGGGAGTCGACGCCACGCTGATGAACGTCGTGCGCCTGATGCGCCTGGTCGCCCCTCGCATGTCGCGGCGAGGCTGGGGCCGGATCGTGCACATCACGTCGCTGGTCGCCAAGGAGCCCTCGGACCTTCTGCCGATCTCGTCCACGCTGCGGGCGGGGCTGATGGCGCTCACACGCCTGCAGGCGAACGAGCTGGCCCCGAAGGGCGTGACCGTGAACGCGGTGCTGCCGGGCCACACGCTCACCGATCGGCAGCTCCACCTGGCCAACGTGCGCGCCGAGCGCTTGGGCATCGCGCCGTCGGAAGCGCTGCAGCGCCAGGCGGAGGAGGTGCCGGTGCGCCGATTGGCGGACCCTTCGGAGATCGCCGCGGCGGTGGCTTTCCTGTGCTCCGTGCCGGCGGCCTACATCACCGGCGTCAACCTTCTGGTGGACGGCGGCCTCACCCGAGGGTTGGGCTAGATTACAGCTCCGCCCAGCTGTTCACGCGCCACCAGCACGCTTGGTCGTGGGGCACGAACTCCGGGTGCGTGATCACCTCGAACGCTGGCGTGTAGCCGAGCTGTCCCGAGCCGTATTGCCGGATGCGTCGGATCACGCGGTCGACGTGCTCGCGCGACAGCCTGCAACGCTCGACGTCGGCCAACGAGCCGCCGATGCGCTCGTGGGTCTCCCTTGCCAGCTGGCCCAGGTCGTCGAAGACCTGGCGCGCCAGACCCAGCCTCGAAACGGCGAACTCGGCGTCCCCCTTGGCGTACGACTCCGCGGCGCTCTGCACGAACCGAACGAACTCCACCGCGGAGATGCCGAACAGCGCCACGTTGCGCGCCGCGTCGTTGGGTGCGACGTTGGCCGCCTGCTCCATCACGTCCAGCGCCTTGGAGCCCACCTCGCCCGACAGCTCCTCGCCGTGGAAGTACCACGCGAGGAACGGGTTGCGCAGCAGAAGCAGCCGGCACTTGAGCGAGCTGCGTCGGGTGCCGTGCGCGAACACCCCTCCGCACTCCTGCAGCTTGGCTCCCATCAGTTCGGCCCACTCGCGGTAGCTTTGGCTCTCCTGCCCGTAAGCCTCGAGGAAGGCGCCCTCGCGCGGTCCCTCCTCCAGCAGGCGCGCGCAGGCCCGCAGGGCGGGGAACAGCGTGTCGTAGGCGCCCATCAGCCCCAGTTCCCAGGTGGTCACGCAGACTCCCGCCGCCCCGGTCTCGGCGGCGTCCCGCACGTGGTCGTTCACGTTCTGCTCGGACTGCGGCAGGTGCATCCACAGGGCGTTGTAGGTTTGGATGGCGGGGCAGCACACCACGTCGAAGCCTCTCTGGCGCAACCGCGCCGTCGACTCCCTCGGGCCGTGGAAATAGCGCCAGTCGAACAGCAGGGTGTTCTTGGGGAAGATGTCGAGCGCCGTGGGGTGGTCGTCGAACATGTCGGCCCACACGGCGGGTCTCCGGCCCGCGTTCAGCACCTTCTCGGCGAGCGGGCGGAAGTGGTTTCCGTAGAGCAGCGCCTTGCCGTCCGCACCGTCGGGGGCGCTCCGCACGACCTCGGCGCACGCCGGACAGCGCCCCAGCTGGTAGGTCTCGTCGCCGCCCAGATGCACGATCTCCGAGTCGAAGATCCCCATGGCGTCGTCCAGCAGGCGGTGCGCGAGCTCCACGAACCCAGGGTTGCTCGGGCAGGCCTGAAGACCCCTCATGCGCTCCTCGGCGAACCGCTTGCCGCCCTCGGTGTGGAACATGCCCTCGAAGTGTCCCAGCAGGTTCAGAAAGGGAACGAGCTGGACCTCTGGGAACTCCCTGCGCAGGGTGCGGACCATGTCGGGCGTCAGGCAGCGCGCGCCGTGAGCCCAGGGCGCGGACGGGTAGGCGAAGCGGTGCTCGAGGTACAGCCCGAGATGCGTGTAGCCCGCGCCGCGAGTCAGCTGACAGATGCGTCGGAGCTGCGACAGGTCGGGCGCCTGCTCGCGCGCGAGGTCGTACATCCACATGCGGATCCGCATGGCCCGAGAGTCTACTCGCCGGCTTTGGAGCTACAGAAACAGAGACGTGGCATCGTTGGCGTACAGACGTCCCTGCGGAGTGAGGCGCACCCGGCCCTCCGCTCTCTCGAGCCATCCTCGGCTCTCGCCCGCGCGCAGCGGGCCCTCCGGCAGGCCGTCGGCAGGGATTCCCTCGTTCAGGCGGAGCCCGAGCAGGATCTCCTCGAAGCGCCGCGTGGCGTCGTCGATCGCCTCGACCTCCTGCCAGGGCGGCTCGCCGCGCTCGACCGCCAGACAGTAGGCGAGCGGCTTCTTGAGGTTCGTGCGCCGCACCCACCCCTGCGGTTCGAGCACGCAGGCCACTCCCCCGGGGCCGTAGGCGGCGTACTCCCCGCCCCTCCACACCCACACGTTGTGGCGGCACTCCTGGCCCGGCTTGGCGTAGTTGCTGATCTCGTACTGCCGGAAGCCTTCGGCCTCCAGACGCTCGGCGCAGCGCACGTACATGGCCGCCTGCACCTCCTCGTCGGGCAGGTTCAGCCGGCCCTCGCGGTGCAGCCGCTCGAAGCGCGTGCCGGGCTCGATGGTCAGGTTGTACAGGCTCAGGTGGTCCGGACGCAGCGCCAGGGCGCGGTCCAGGTTGCGGTCCCAATCCTCGAGGCTCTGGCCCTCGAGGCCGAACATCAGGTCCAGGTTGAGCCTTTCGAACCCGGCCCGTCGGGCGTCACGGGCGGCGCGCTCGGCGTCCTCGGGGCCGTGCGCCCGGTCGAGCCGCCGCAGGTCGCCCGGGTCGAAGCTCTGCACACCAAGGCTCAGGCGGTTGAAGCCGATGGAGCGCATCGCCCGCAGCTGGTCCAAGGTGGCCGACTCGGGGTTCGCCTCCGCCGTGGCCTCGAGTTCGGGCAGAGGAGGGTGGGCATCCAGCACCGCCTCGAACAGCGCCCGCAGCATGTCGGGCGGCAAAAGGGAAGGCGTTCCGCCGCCGAAGAACACCGTCTGCGCCGGTCGGCCCCGCCAGGGGCTCTGCTGAATCTGGCGGCGCATGGCGGCCACGGTGCGCCCGACGATCGGCCCAGCCATCGCGTAGCTGTTGAAGTCGCAGTAGCCGCACTTGACCACGCAGAACGGCACGTGGACGTACACGGCGATCGGCCGGCTCATCGGGAGTTCGTCGCGATCAGCAGGCCCGCCAGCATCCCGAACACAACCGGCACCGCCGGCTGTTGGCAACTGATTCATCCCGATCCGACCGCCCGCATCAACAGGTGGTAGCCGAAGCCCGCCAGCCCGCCGACGGCGATTCCCACAGCGATCCTGCGCACCATCCGAGCAGAGTGTACGCCCGGCCCGCGGCGTGCTCGGCGGGATGGTCCACAATGGTCCGATGAGCCTAGACAACGCTCCCTCGGCTGGCGAGGAGGTCGGCGTCCTGCACACCAACCTCGGCCGCATCGTCGTTCGGTTCCTGCCGGACAAGGCGCCCAAGCACGTGGAGAACTTCAAGAGCCTCGCCCGCGAGGGGTTCTACGACGGCACGCGATTCCACCGCGTCATCCCCGGCTTCATGGTCCAAGGAGGGTGCCCGAACAGCCGCCTGCCGGACCGCTCGCTGCACGGCACCGGCGGCCCCAAGCACCGCCTGAAGGC
The DNA here is from genome assembly GCA_026418055.1 of Fimbriimonadales bacterium. Classification (GTDB taxonomy): domain Bacteria; phylum Armatimonadota; class Fimbriimonadia; order Fimbriimonadales; family Fimbriimonadaceae; genus UBA8783. The sequence goes on along the minus strand of JAOACB010000005.1, from coordinate 129 downwards.
CGAGTTCAACGACGAGCGGCACGAGCGCGGAGTGCTCTCGGCGGCGCGCACCAGCGACCCCCACTCCGCCGGCAGCCAGTTCTTCATCATGGTGGCCTCCGCGCCGCACCTCGACGGTCAGTACACGGC
>JAOACB010000060.1 GCA_026418055.1 Fimbriimonadales bacterium | reverse complement strand
AGAGACAGGCCTACGGTCGGGTTGTGGAGGGGATGGACGTGGTCGACCGCATCGTGGCGCTGCGGCGCGACGCGCGCGACAACCCCCTGGAGGAGAATCCGGCGGTTTTGGAGCGCGTCGAGATCGCGGTCTGGCCGCTCGGAGTTGGCTAAAGGCACAAAACTGTCGTACACTGCCTGCGAGGCTGCCCTTCGGCCGCCTTCGGGACGATGACGTCCCGATACCATGCCAACGACGAGGGGGCGGCGTTCGGCTTCGTTTCGGTTCGCTCCAGCCGGCCGCATGCACCGGAGACCGTTCGAGGGGGAGCGGGGTCATGCCGAGGCTGACGCGTGGGGAGGATGCGGACCGTCGCCCGCATCGTCGGTACCCTTAGGTATCCTGTGGGTCCGCCATGTCGCGCCCCCAGGTTTCCGATCCCTCCGCCGATGCCCGGCCTCGGGCAAAGCCGGACGGTTGCGGCGGACTGGTGGGCATCCTCGTGTTCCTGTTGGGCGTCGGGCTGTTGCTCTACACGTTCCGGCTCGCGCTCGACATCCTGGCGGTGAGCCCGCGGGAGGCGATCGGCCTGAAGTCGGGAGAACCGGCAGACATCGTGCGGTCCGGCCAGAACTTCCTGGGTCTGGTGCAGAACGTGCTGGTTCTGACCTTGATGGCGGCCGTCGGAGGCTTGGTCTCCGCGCGGGGCGTGCGGCTGTACGGGGCGAGCCGAGGATGCGGCGACTGACGCCCGCTCTGCAGCGCGTTCCGGGCGCCGTGGGCGTCGACGAGGCCGGAAGGGGCCCGTTGGCGGGGCCTGTGGTGGCGGCGGCGGTGCTGGTCCCGGAAGGCGTCGACCTCCCCGGCCTGAACGACTCCAAGAGGCTCTCGCCCGCCGCGCGCGCGACGCTCGCGGAGACCATCCGCGACACGTGCCGGTGGGCCGTGGCGGAAGCTTCGGTGGAGGAGATCGACCGCCTCAACATCCTCCATGCGGCGCTTCTGGCCATGCGTCGCGCCGTGGAGTCCCTGAACCTTCCCGAAGCGGAGCTGCTGGTCGATGGGGACCGCGTGCCCGAGGGGTTGCGCGGACGGGCGGTCGTCAAGGGAGACGCCTCCTATGCCTGCATCGCGGCGGCCTCGGTGCTGGCCAAGGAGCACCGGGATCGCATCATGCTCCGGCTGGCGCGGGAGCACCCCGGCTACGGCTTCGAGCGCCACTTCGGCTACCCAACCCCCGAGCATCTGGAGCTCCTGCGCCGGTTGGGGCCGTCCCCGGTTCATCGGAGGTCCTTCGCGCCGTGCCGAGACGCCCTTCGCCTTCCGAACGCCGGGCGCTAGGCGTCCGGGGCGAGCGCGAGGCGGCGGCCTTCCTAAGGTCGCTGGGCTACACGGTGGTCACGCGGAACTTCCGCTCGAGACGCGGGGAGATCGACCTGATCGCTCTCGACGGCGAAACCCTCGTGTTCGTCGAGGTGAAGCTGCGGTCGGGCACCGAGCACCGCCCGGAGCAGGCCGTTGACCGCCGCAAGGCGGAAAGGGTGCGGGCGGCGGCCGAGGACTACCTGGCGCTCACCGGCGAGACCCTGCGCGCGACGCGGTTCGACCTGGTCGCCGTGGATCCCGAGGGCATCCGGCACTATCCGGGCGGCCTGCTGCCCTGAGCGCTCAACCGAAGACCCACTCCCCGAAGAACTCGGGACGGTGGAAGTCCGGCTCGGGGGCGTCGATCGGAGCCCAGCTGCCCCAGCGCGGCAGGGAGCCGTTCTCGTTGCAATGGTAGAAGTTTCCCCTCCAAATCTGTCCGGATCGCGGAGGCTCTAGGGGGCCGAGCTCGCTGAGGAGGGCGAAGGGCAACCGCACGGCGACGCTCCAACAGTAGGGCGACACGATCTCCGGATCGATCGTCCTCGGGGAGCTGGCCGTGACCTCGACCAGCTCGAGCAGCCGCGGCGACGCCGCCGATCGGTTCTCGTTCCGGGCGGTCTGCCACGCCAGCAACGGCGTTCCGCCGCAGTTCGCTTCGAGGTTGAAGTAGCCTTCGCCGGCCGAGAAGAACGCTTCGACGCAGGAATCCCGCCACACGGGCCCGCCGGGCTCGGCGCACAGGCAACGCACGAAGCGGTCCTCGACCCGGAACAGCAGGCAGAGGGCGTCCGGTTGCCAGGCAACCCGCACGGAGGCCCTCGGAAGGAACTCTCCGGGCGGGTGCCAAGGATACGATGCGATCCAGATAGGGTCGCAGAACCTCCAAAGATCCGCGCGGGGATCCAAGGAGAGAGGGGCGTCGGGCTCCGCACGGACGATGGTGCAGCGGCTGGCCTGCATGTCCGGGATGATGGCCCGACGCCCCGATGGTCCGCTACCGAGGGCGGCCCTCGGCGGTCGCCTCGGGCACCTCGATCAGGCGGCCTGTGCGCACGTCGTACACGAAGCCGTGGATGGGGATGTCCCCCGGCACGAGCGGGTGGTTCCGGATGCGCCGCACGTCCTCCACCACGCTGGAGGCCTCGTCCCGGAAGGTCAGCCAGTGGACGAACCTGCCCTCCGGCGAGCCGCCCTCCTCGGTGCGGTTGCGCCACCCGGACTCGGTGAGCTCCGCCGTGTGCAGGCTCTTCTCCACCAGGCTGCCCATCGTCTCCTGGTCGAACAGCGCCATCCCGCAGTCGGTGTGGTGCACCACGAACCACTCGATCGTGCCGAGCAGCTTGTGGCTGATCACCAGCGAACGGATCGCGTCGTCGCTCGCGCGGCCGCCCGCGTTGCGGATCACGTGCGCGTCGCCCTCGGACAGTCCGGCGAACTTCGCCGGGTCGAGCCGAGCGTCCATGCACGTCAGCACGGCGAATCGGCGCGCGGGCGGCAGGGCCAGGGAGCCCTTGTCGCCGAAGTCGGCCACGTAACGCTCGTTGGCTTGCAGAATCTCCGTCTTGATCTGGCTCATAGTCCCTTCCTTCGGCCGCAACCGGCCTTCCATCGGCAGTTTGCGGCCTTCCCCGAGCGTGCTTCGGACACAGGTCCCGTGGGCTTTGCGATCCTTCGGGATCGGTCGGGTGAAGGCGAAGGATGCCGCGCCGAGGGTCCCAAGCGGCCTACGGTTGCCGTCGCGGAGCGCTCTGCAGCAAGATGGCGGAGTGGGAAGCGGCCTGATCCTCGACGCGGGCGCGGTGCCGTTCTCGGCCTTCGGCTCGCACCTGACCTTTTCCGTGCTTCCGCCCTCCTGGGGGCATCCCGGGCTGGTCGTTCGGTCGATGCTTGGGAGGACCTGGGAGGCCTTCGCCCTGAGGGTGCTGCGGGACGGCGCCGAGCTACCGTACGAGGTCGTCGCCACCCCCTGCGAGCGGTCGCTGCGGTGCGACGGCGGGCAAGCCGACGCGTGCTTCGAGGCCCGCGATCTGGCGAGGATTCGGACGAGGGGCGTCGGCCTGCGATGGATCGGCTTCCAACGCCGGGGAGGCGACACCGTGGCCAGCCTCCCCCACGGGCAGCTGCTAGCGATCCTTCCGGAGACGCGCTGCCTCTGGCTGTTTCGCCCGCTGAGAGGCCGCTTGGAGGTGGCTTCCGAGCGGTCGCCGGACTCGCCCCTTGTGCTTGAGGCTCTGCCCGACGCCGACGGTGAGCTGGACCTTTCCCTGGAGCTGTGCGTCACCACGCCGCGCCGACCAACGCTCGCACCGACGTACGAGGCCGCTCGGGAAGCTGCCCAGCACCACTGGGAGGCGTTCCTTGCCGGGATGCCCGAGGTCCCTGAGGAGCTGCGCGAGGCCACGGAGCTGGCCATGGCGGTGAACTACGGCGCCTTGGTCGAGCCGCTGGGGTTGCTGCGCCGCCGCACGATGCTGATGAGCAAGAACTGGATGACGCGCTGCTGGAGCTGGGACCACTGCTTCTGCGCCCTTGCCCACGCGCCGAGCGATCCCGACCTAGCCTGGGACCAGCTGATGGTGCCGTTCGACTTCCAAGACGAGCACGGGTGCCTGCCGGACTGTGTCAGCGGCGGCGAGCTGGGATGGAACTACGTCAAGCCCCCGATCCATGGCTGGGCCCTCGGCAGGCTGCTGGCTGCGCACCCGCGCCACGGGGAGCGGGATCGCCTGGAGGAGATCTACCCTCGGCTGGCGGCTTGGACCCTGTGGTGGCTGGAGGCGCGCGATTTCGACGGCGACGGCCTGCCGGAGTACCTCCACGGCAACGACTCCGGATGGGACAACGGGACTGTGTTCGACGCGGGAACCCCATTGGCCGCTCCGGATCTGGCCGCCTTCCTGGTGGTGCAGTTGGACGCGCTCGCGGACGTCGCGCGCAGGCTCGGCAGGTTCGGCGAGGCGGACGCGTGGAGCGATCGAGCCGAGAGCCTGCTGGGACGCATGCTGGGGCGCCTGTGGGACGGCAGCGGTTTCCGCGCCCTCCGCGGCCCCGGCGGGGAGACCGCGCCCGGAGAGGGCAGCTCGATCCTGCTCATGCCCCTGCTGCTCGGCGAGAGGCTGCCCGGGGAGGTCCGTTCGAAGCTCGCTGCCCGATTGAGGCCGGGCGGGCCGTTCGTCACCGAGTTCGGCGCGGCCACCGAGAGTCCCCAGAGTCCGCACTACGACGAGGACAGCTATTGGAGGGGTCCGATCTGGCCCTCCCAGACGATGCTGCTGGTCGAAGGGCTCGCCCGATCCGGGTTTCGCGACCAGGCCGCCGACCTTGCGCGGCGCTTCGTGAGGCTCTGCCAACGGACGCGCACCTTCGCCGAGAACTACGGCGCCCTCACCGGCAGGCCGTTGCGCGACCCCGCCTACACCTGGGCTTCCAGCGTGTTCCTCGCGCTGGCCCGGGAGTACGGTTCCTCCTAAACGCGCAGGCGCAGCGCCACCGCGCGGTTGGAGAAGGTCGCCGCGTACACCACGCCGTCGTGGAAGGCCGGCGTCGAGAGGAAGTGCCCCGGCGGCAGGCGGCGTTGATCGACGACCGATCCGTCGCCGACGCGCAAGACGCTGAGCAGGGCGTCCACCGATCCGATCGCAAGGTAGCCGTTCCAGACGGCGGGGGAGGAGTCGTAGATGACGCTGCCCGTCCTGGCCACCCACAGCTCCTCGCCGGTGTCGGCGCGCACGCAGCGCACCTCGCCCGAGTCGCCGAGGCACCCAACCACCACGCGGTCTCCGACGCGCACGGGCCCCGAATGCCCGTACTTGTCGCCCTTGCTCGCTACCTCCCACAAAAGGCGGCCGGTCTCGGCCTCGAAGCTGAACAGCCGGTTGCCGTTCGCGGCCACGTACACGCATCCGTCCGCGACGCACGGACTGCCGATCGCCGGGGAATACGCGAAGGTCGTCGGGCAGCAGGCCTGGCGCCACGCCTGCCTTCCTGTGAGGGCTTCCAGAGCGTACAGGCCGTTGTCCCATGCGCCGATGTAGAACCTCTCGCCGTCCGTGGCGGCCACCGACTGCGCGAAGGCGGTGTTCCCGGGCGGAAGCTCGAACCGCCACAGCTCCCGGCCGCTGTCGGGGTCCAGCCCGTACACGCGTCCATCGCCGGAGGCGATCGCCAGCACCCCCCGCGCCAGAGCGGGCGAGGCGTACACGGGGCCGCCGGTGGCCTTCCGCCACAGCCGCTGTCCGTTGGCCGCGTCGAGGCAGTGCACGCGCCCGTCCGCGCTGCCCACCCACAGCCGGCCGCCCTCGATCAGGGGCGTGCTGTGGCAGTAGCCCTCGGTCTGGGCGGTCCAATCCCGCCTTCCAGTCCGTCGGTCCAGCGCGACCACCGAACCGTCCATGCAACTGAGGTACACCCGGTCGCCCCGCACGCGGACGTGCGACATCACCCCGCCCGGAAGCTCCGCTTCCCACAGCTGGAGGAGCTTGGCCTCCTCGCGGAGGATCGTCACCGGGAAGGTCTGCCATGGGCCCTCTTCGCCCGCCCGCAGGGTGATCGAGTGGCTGCCGTGCGGCCGGCCGGACGTGTCCGAGAGGGCGTCCGAGACCGGTCGGAACGGTTCGGCGTTCCAACGAGCCTCCGTCGCCCCCTGCCCTTCCCGAAGGACGGCTCGGCCGGACAGCGCCTCGGCCGCGACGCTCCAGCGAGGCCGGGGCTTCCGTTCCGGCCCCAGGGGCGTGCGCAGAAACTCCCTCAGGTGCGGCTGCTGGGCGGTACGTCGGCTCACGGCGAGCTCCCCGGAGTCGAAGTCGACCGTCACGGATTGGTACGAGCCCTGGTACAGCCCCGAGCCCATCGTGCAGGGGATGCCGTCCCAGCGCCAGAGAAGGTCCTTGTGGCCGTGGCCCGTGAGGATGAGCCGCACGTTGAACGGCCGGATCGCCTCCAGCAGCTCGTCCTCGTTGTCGACCATCTTGGTTCCCCAGCCCACCCAGTGGTGCGTGGCCAGCACGACCGGCGTTTCCTTTCCCGCTTCCTCGAGCAACCCTCGGAGCCAGTCGATCTGCGCCTTCTCGAAGTGCCCCCAGTGAGACAGCGGGACGGTGGAGTCGAGGGCCACCACGAGCAAACCTGGCTCGCGCCGCGCTCGGTGAGGCTCGCCCAGGTGCCGGCGGAACACCTGCATGCCGAGCGGCGACCATCGCACGTCGTGGTTGCCGGGCACGTCGAGGATCGGGAAGGAGAGCGCCTCCTTGAGGCGGCGGTAGTTGGCGTACTCTCCGTCCCAGCCGTAGTCGGTGATGTCGCCCACGTTGACGGCGAAGGCCGGTTGCACGCTGCTCTCGATCTCCCTCAGCATCCCGAGGTTCTCGGCGATCCTGGCCCGCAAGCCCACGTGCGTGTCGGAGAACGCCGCGAACGTCACGCGGCCTTTGCGGCCCGGCAGCCACACTGCGGCCGCCCTGCCCGTCAGCAGCGCGCCGACGGTCAGCGCGCCCAGGCGCAGCAGGTCTCGACGGGAGACTCCCCGTTGCATGGGGGCAACTTACCCCGGGGTATCGAAGCCCGAACCAACGGCCTATGGCCTCGCGAGCGCCGATTTAAGATGCTGTTGATGGTTCTTCCGACTGAATTCCTGTCCCAGCCGTATCCGCTCGACGAAGAGACGATCCGAGAGTTCCGGCGAACCGGGCACGCCGTGGTGCGCGGCCTGTGCCCGCCGGAGCACATCGGGGCCTGGCGCGAGGCCTTGGTCGAGGCCGCGATGCGCCACAACAGGGAGACCCGCCCGCTGGAGGAGCGCGACGTGTACGGCAAGGCGTTCCTGCAGATCATGAACCTTTGGGTGCACGAGGAAGCGGTGAAGCCCTTCGTGCTGTCGCGCCGTTTCGCCGAGGTGGCCGCGAAGCTGATGGGGGTCGACGCGATCCGTCTGTACCACGATCAGGCGCTGTTCAAGGAGCCGGGAGGCGGGCCGACCCCTTGGCACCAGGATCAGTTCTACTGGCCTCTGGACACTCCCAACACGATCACCCTGTGGATGGCGCTGGTCGACGCGTCGCCCGAGATGGGCACGATGGAGTTCGCCGACGGAAGCCAGGAGGACGGCTTCGTCGAGATCGGCGAGCAGATCTCCGAGTTCAGCGAAGCGTTCTTCGAGGGCTATGTGCGCGGCAGGAGGTTCCCCGTGACCAAGGGTCGGCACCTCCGCGCGGGCGACGCGACGTTCCATTACGGATGGACTCTGCACCGCGCGCCCGGCAACCCCACCTCGGTCACGCGAGAGGCGATGACCATCATCTATTACGCCGACGGCGCCCGAGTCACGGAGCCTAGGAACTCCTTCCAGGAGAACGACCGCAACGCTTGGCTCGGGGGTCTCCCGCCCGGCTCCCGCGCCGACGGGCCGCTCAACCCCGTTCTTTTCCCATGATCTTTGCGGCTAGGCGAACAATTCCGGCCCAAGGATCGTCCAAAGGGTAGCGCGCGGATGATGGCGCGCCGCGGGGCATTACCCGTCCGATCGTCGGTCGGTGCGGGAGTTGGAACGCCTTTTGCAGGGGAAGCAACGGAAGGGCGCTCGAAGGCAGCGCCGCATCCGAAGAGCAACGAGTCGTGTGCGGATCCGGCCTCTTTGGCCGACCCGTCTAGAAGAAGAACGAAGGAGAACAGTCCGTCATGCGTCTGCGCAAGGGAGCGTTCACGCTCATCGAGCTTCTCGTCGTCATCGCGATCATCGCGATCCTCGCCGCCATCCTGTTCCCTGTCTTCGCGCAGGCGAAGCTCGCCGCCAAGAAGACACAGGCCCTGTCCAACGCCAAGCAGTCCACGCTTGGCATGCTGATGTACACCACGGACTACGACGACACCTTCCCTGTGTTCGGAGGCGTCACCGGCGGGTACCGGTTCCCAGTACCGCACGAGCTGATGTACCCCTACACCAAGAACGAGCAAATCACCGGCTCGCCCAGCAGCATGGTGTTCGACACCAAGACGTACGGCCTCGGTGTTTGCTACGCCCCGGGCAGGTTCCGTCTGCACAACCAGTCGTTCAAACCGAACGCCATGATCATCGGACTGGCTTCGTGGACGGACACGCCCTACGGCGTGCTCAACGCGAACGCGGTCACCAAGCCCTCCAGCACCATCCTGTTCGTCGACACCCCCTACTACCTGCCGGTGTTCCTTTGGGTTCACGGCATGCTCGGCAGCGACCAGAACTACAACGCCGGCTCCAAGTGGTACCAGGTGTATCCGTTGCGGGTGCGCGTGAACCGAACCTACGTCCACCCCACCAACAACAACTGCTATGAGGGGTATGCCTTGCAGGACCGCGGCAACGCCCCGATGTTCACGCCGTACTCGGGCAAGGTGCTCGTGTCGATGATCGACGGCAGCGCCAAGGCGATCAAGATCGCCCAGGCCTACAGCGAGGACCCCGAGCAGCAGATGTGGGGAGTGGACATCACGCCGTCGCGCCAGCGGTGGGGCTTCGGAGGAGCGAACGACTGGGCGATGAAGTACTACATGCGGCGCATCCGCAACGAGTGGCTGCACTCGCAGCTGCGCTGAGCGCCGCGAAGGCTCTCGAATCGTTCGGGGCGGGCCCTCCCGGGCCCGCCCCGCAGCGTTCACAGCTCGAACAGACCCCGGGGGAAGCCCGTCAGGAACTCGGCTCCCCGCGAGGTGACGAGCACCATCTCCTCCAGGCGCAGATAGTACTCTCCGGGGCGCCACAGCTTCGGCTCGATCGCCAGCACCATGCCTGGTTCGAGCCTGCGCCCGTCCGAGGGCCCGAGCCATGGCCTCTCGTGGACCTCCACCCCGATCGAGTGGCCCACGATCCGCGCCTCGCCCAGTCTCCGGCGCAGGTCGTCGCCGAAGCCGCGCGCGTCCAGGGCGGCCTCGAGCGCGGGATAGACGTCGTTGGCGCGGGTCTGCCCCGGGGCGATGCCCGCGACCGTCTCCTCCATGGCCTCGCACAGCGCGGCGTACGCTTTCCGCGTCGCCGCGGGAGGCGCCCCGAGGTGCACGCTGCGTCCCCAATCGGAGCAGTAGCCGTCGACCACAAAGCCCACGTCGAAGAACACCACGGTCCCGCTTTGGAGCGGCCAGTCCGCGGGGGCGTTCGCGATCTGATCGGACGCACCGAGCGACGGGTGGACGAAGCCGCAGGCCGGCGGGAACGAGACGGCGGACGCGCCGAGCCGCCTCCCCTGAAACTCGATCTCCAGTTCGACGTCGCGCATCGTCGCACCAGGGCGCAGGTTGCGGGCCACGGCTTCCATGCATCGGTCCGTGAGCTCTGCCGCGCGCCGCAGCCGTTCGATCTCTTCGGGTTCCTTGACGCTCCGCGCCGCGTCGAGCAGGCCGTCGGCGTCGACCCACTCGGCCTCCGGAAGGGCGCGGCGCAGGTTCGCCAGCCAGGTCCGCGAGGGAAATCCCGCGAGGCCGAGCTTGCGCAGGGGCAGGGTCTGCCCCGAGCCGGGGAAGGGAACGATGCCCTCGGCGCTCGCCAGCCGCAGGGGCGCGTCCTCGCGCAGGTCGGCGGCCGTCCGCCAATCGGACGCTCCGAACACCCACTGCTCGAGCGGACCGGGGAACAGCGCGAGGGCGTCCAAGCCGCTCGCGGCCACGGCCCGCCGGAGCGCCTCCTGGCGGTGCCTCACGCTATTCGGGCTCCCCTTCCCTCTGGTCGGTGTGGCAGAGGTTGCAGTCTTGCGAGATCTCGGTGTGCCTGCCGGGAGTGGCGGCTTCCATGGTGCCGTGGCAGCGCCAGCATCCGTCGTGCGACCTCCAGTTGGTGTAGGTTGCCGCGTTGACCTTCATGTGCGGGAAGTGCGACGCCTTGTAGGCGTCCGCGACGGCCCTGAGGGATCGGTCCAGGTCTCCGGACCGCTGGGCTGCCAACTCGGGATACTGCTTCCGGTAGAAATCCACGATGCTCGAGATGCGGGTCAGCACCTTCTGCTGCAGGGCCTCCGAGGGCGGCTCGGTGTCCTCGCCCACGGCCTCCATCGCCTGCTTCTTGATGAACGGCAAGGTGGGATCGATGCGCCTCTTGGTGATCGACTCGTCGACCAGCTGCTCGAACGTGCGGAACTCGTGCGCCGCTCGGTTGTGGCAGTCGATGCAGTCCATTCGTCGGACCTTCATCGTCGCCTTGAGCCGGTCCAGCTGGTCTTTCTTCTCCGTGTTGACGAACTCCTGCACGGAGCCGTCGGGCCGGCGCACGCGCAGCCACGCGATCTCCTTGAGGTCCTGCGTCGCTGGCAGGTAGTCGATCTGCGCGGCCATGTGGCCGTGGATGCCGCTTCCCGCCACGCCGCCGCTGCCGACGTGCATCAGCATGGAGAGCAGGCGCTTGGTGTTCGCCTCGTCGGTGTCGTAGGTGATCGTGGTCCTCAGGCGGCTTCCGTAGAAGCGGTCGACCGTGTGGCAGTTCTCGCAGGTGTCCCGGCTCGGCCTCAGGTCGACCACGGGGGTGGGCAGCGGCCGGTTGTAATCGCCCTTGGCGTAGTGCCAGACCTGGCGCAGGCCCGAGAGCTTGGACTTGACCATCCAGGGCGCGCCGGGGCCGATGTGGCAGTCGACGCAAGGCACGCTCGCGTGAGAGGAGGACAGGTACGCCGTGAACTCCGGGATCATCACCTTGTGGCACACCTCGCCGCAGAACGACTTGGTGTCCATGTACTCCACTCCCTTGTAGGCCGCGACGGTGAGCGACACGAGAACCAGCGCGCCGGAGCAGAGGAAGAACGTGGCCACCCTCCGCACCGCCGGATCCGCCAGATCCAGGGCGATCGGCTCGGCCTTGCCTGCCGAGCGTCTCCTCCGATGGATCCACGCGTCGATCGGAACCAGCAGCAGACCCAAGATCAGGAACGGCGGAAGGATCAGATAGGTGACGATCCCCGAATACGGGTTGGGCATGCCGGTGGCGATGTCCAGGATCGTCAGCGCCACCATCAGCGCCAGGGTGACGCTGACCAGAGCCCCACCGACGAACCGAAGCGGCCTCTGGCGGAACCACAGGTAGATCGTTCTCATGGCTCTGCTCCGTGTGTGCGGCGCGCGGCGGGCCGAACACCTCGTGCCGAGTGTGGCCACAGAGTCCGTTGCGGCGGCTCAAGGAGGAGCAGAATTGTCGAATATGGCGCAAGAACGCGAGGCGAACGCATCGGGTCGCGCCCATGGGGTTCTTAATGTTGCCAGCGGGCGCGTCTCATGCGCCCACTGCCGGAAGGCAGAAGGAGGATCCAACGATGACCAAAAGAACCTGGTTCGGCTTGGCGATGACCGCGGTTGCGTGCGTGGCGATCGCGTCGCCCGCGTTCCTGGGCGTGTTCAACTCGACCTACAAGGTCAAGAGCTCCTCGGAGTTGGGCAAGGCGAAGTGCGCCGTGTGCCACACCAAGGGCAAGGAGCTCGATCCGTACGGCGAGGACCTGAAGAAGGCTCTCGGCGGCGCGAAGAAGCTCTCTCCCGAAGTGCTGGCCAAGGTGGAGGGCCTCGACTCCGACAAGGACGGCGTGAAGAACAGCGACGAGCTCAAGAAGGGCACGCTGCCCGGAGACGCGAAGAGCAAGTAGACGCCGTTGCGAGACACAGGGCGGGCGACCCGTTCGGGTCGCCCGCCCTCGTTCGTCCATCGGTCCGGCCGACTACTTGGTGGCCGGGACCTTGTCCGCCTTGATGGCGTCGATGTTCTTCACGCCGTCCTTGTCGGAGTCCAGCTGCTCGACGGCGCGAAGGACCTCGACGGTCGGCTTCTTGCCTCCCTTCAGCGCCTTCTCAAGGTCCTTGCCGTAGGCGTTCAGCTCCTTGCCCTTGGTGTGGCACACTGCGCACTTCGCCTTCTTCAGGCTCGAACCGGCCTTCACATCGTACGTCTTCTCGAACAGGCCGACCCACGCGGGTCCGGCGATGGCCAGCACGCCGAGCGCCGCGGCCAACAGGGTCGTCAGGGTCCTCTTCATCGTTCCGTTCCTCCGAAGTTCGGCGCCTTGAGGGGCGCCTTCAGGGACCTAGACGAACGGTGGAGGCCGACGGTTACCCGGGGCAACCAGCCGAACAAGCACTTTATTGCTGGTTTCAACGCAATAAAGGGCTTGTTGGTCCAAAAGACCCTTCGCCATGCACCAGCATGGGAGGCAGAAGCGCCGAGAGTCCGCGGAAGCTTGCAGGAATCCGCCTCGGCAGCGAAGAACGCAGCGTGTAGAGACCAGGGCCGTCGGCCTCGAGGCCGGCGGATCGCGAGGAATCGGGAGGAGCGAATGCGTCTAGGGACGCTGTTTTTGGGAGTCGGGTTGGCCTCGCTCTTCGTGGGGGCGTTGGGGGGCGAGAAGGCGGCGCAGAAGGAGCCGTCGTTCCCGCTGAGCCTCTTCGCCAAGGCCACCGAGGAGAGCTATCTGGGGGACGACGCCTGCGTGGCCTGCCACGAGGACGTCGTCGCGAGCTTCAAGCTCTCGGCGCACGCGCCGCACTCGAACGCGCCGGGCGCCTCGGTGGGCAAGAAGGGATGCGAGGGTTGCCACGGGCCCGGCCAGTTCCACATCGACGAGGAGAATCCCCAGGTGATCGCCTACGGCAAGCTGGACGCCAAGCAGGTGTCCGCCGCTTGCCTGCGCTGCCACGGGGACACGATGAAGCTCGCCCATTGGAATCGAACGGAGCACGCCCAGGCGTCCGTCGCCTGCACGTCGTGCCACCAGATCCATCCGAAGGAGGCTGCGGAGGGCAAGCCCGCGGCGGACGCCCTGACGGCCTTCCATGCCCAGCCCACTCCGAAGAAGCTTCTGAAGGGGCCGGAGACGAAGACCTGCGGCTCGTGCCATCCCAAGGTCGCGACGCAGTTCAAGCAGAACTCGCACCATCCCGTGCCCGAAGGGCGCATGGTGTGCAGCGACTGCCACGACGTGCACCCTGCCAGGAACGCGAGGAAGGACGCGGACCCGCTCAAGGGCAAGTGCGTCTCGTGCCACGCGGACAAGGCCGGCCCGTTCGTGTACGAGCACGATCCGGTGGCGGGTTGGACGGGCGACGGCTGCGCCGAGTGCCACAAGCCGCATGGATCGCAGAACCCGGATCTGCTGAAATCGTTCTCCCGCGGAGCCTGCGCCCAATGCCACACCGACAAGCTCTCCAGGCACTTCCCGGGGAGGTCCTGCTGGAGCTCCGGTTGCCACGTGGCGGTGCACGGCTCGAACACCGATCCCAATCTGCTGAGGCGATGAGGAAGGGGCCAGCGAACTCGAGGGAGGGAATCCGAACGTGAACGAGACGAGAAGGACGCTGTGGACCGCGGTGGCGTTGCTGGCGTTCGCCTGCGTGTTCGCCCAGGACGAGCCCAAGCAGGAGGCGGAGGCCGACTCCAAGCCTGTGGTGGTGCGGCCCAAGGCGGTGTTCGACCTGGGTTGGATCAACTGGCAGCTGGGCGGCAACGAGCGCCGGTTCAAGCAGTACGCCAGGCCCGCGAACGGCTGGTCGCTCGGCGAGGCGTCGTACCTGTGGGGCAACGACGCCCGCACGGCGCATTTCTTCGGAGCCTTCCGGGGCTCGCCCGAGGAGGACTACTGGACCGGCGCGAGCCTCGCCCTGTTCGGGGGCGGAACCGTGCTGGATGGCTCCCTGCGCAAGAACGGCTTCTTCGATCCCGTGCCGCTGCTGGTCGACGAGAGCGCGCGCGAGGTCGGCGAAGCCACGCTGCAGCAGGCGATCGGTCCGGCGCGGCTGTCTCTGCGCTACCAGATGGACAAGCAGGACGAGTACTTTCTGGCGCCGCGCGAGCCGCTGCGCCAGCGAACCCGCTTCTTGGACGCGCTGCTGGGCGCGGAGGTGGGCAGCGGCCGATTCCAGCTCGGCGCGACCGAACGCACGTACTGGGACCGCACCAACGTGCTGCCCGACACGGACGTCGTGCGCTACGACGCGATCCTTTCGCAGCAGCTGGGTCCGGCGCTCCACCTGGAGGGCGGCTACCTGCAGCACAAGATCCGCGTGGGCGGGGGAGACGAGAACGAGGTCGAGACGTGGCTCGTGCGCGCCGACTGGGACCTGGGTGAGCGCACGCTGCTGGGGCTCGGGTTCCGGCACGACGACATCGATCTGCCCACGGTGAGGGGCGCCTCGGTGCAGAAGCGGATCGAGACCACCGCGCGGCTGAACCATCGGTTCGGAGAAGGATGGTCGGCGTCGTTCGGCTATCGGCACCTGGAGACGGAGCGCATCCGCACGGACCGCTCGGCCGTCGAGGTGCCGATCCGCGACGCGTGGTCGGCCAGGGTCTGGGGCCGTGTGGCGCCCAACCTCAAGCTGAGCCTGCGCGGAGTCTACGACCACCTCCGAGGATGGCCGACGGTGGTGTCCGACGACACCAGGCCCCTCTGGTGGGACGACCGGGCGGCGCTCGACGCCCAGCTGGACTGGTTCGTCGGCACCGGCAGCGTTTACGCGGCGTTCGGGCACTCGGTATTCGTGAACGACGGCCGGGATGCCACGTTGCGCTCCACCTCGTTCGTGCTGGGCGGCAGCTTCGAGGTGACGGACCGCCTGAGCGTGTTCGCGGAGCACCAGCGCGAGAACCACCGGGCCAGGGCGGCCGGTGAGCCGGAGTTCGACGCCTTCTTCCCGGGAGGC
>JAOACB010000059.1 GCA_026418055.1 Fimbriimonadales bacterium | reverse complement strand
ACCCTGGGGCCGTGAGTTGGAACGCCGACAGGCGGGAGGCAGAGATGAGAACTGAACTGTATGTCTCAGGGGAAACCCTGGGGCCGTGAGTTGAAACCCCAAGTCGAACCCGATTCGACCCCGCCGAGTCTCGATGGTCTCAGGGGAAACCCTGGGGCCGTGAGTTGAACCCGCCCTCGTCGGCTGCAGGACGACCGGCGGCCTCGGCGGTCTCAGGGGAAACCCTGGGGCCGTGAGTTGAAACAGCCACACAGTGCCGGCGATTTCGCCGGCAAGCCAACGGGGTCTCAGGGGAAACCCTGGGGCCGTGAGTTGAAACCGATCTCCCTGTGGACCTCCTGCAGCTGAGCCATGCGTCTCAGGGGAAACCCTGGGGCCGTGAGTTGAAACACAAACCGGATGAGGCCGTCCCTCGTTTCGTCGACCCGGAGGTCTCAGGGGAAACCCTGGGGCCGTGAGTTGAAACCCTCGCAGTCGGTCGAGCACGTCTGCGGGTGGAGCACGTGTCTCAGGGGAAACCCTGGGGCCGTGAGTTGAAACCGGGGCGGCTCGTTCTGAACATCGGCGCGCTGTCCGTCGAGAGGTCTCAGGGGAAACCCTGCGGCCGTGAGTTGAAACTCCTCGATCGTGAGCCTGCACTCCGCGTAGATACGCGGCGTCTCACGGGAAACCCTGGGGCCGTGCGACGAGCCCCAAGAGCCAAGCAGCAGCCCCCCTCCCCAAGCCTAGGGGGGGACCCCGCATGGGGTCCCCCCTAGGCTCGGTCGGCTCCTCAGCGCTCAGTTCAGCCGCAAGACCCGCGGCGGCAGGCCCGCCTTGGCCTCCACCCGCCTCACCAACGCGTCGTAAGGCTGCACCCCCACCCAGGCGTCGATCGGCTTGCCCTCCTTCATCAGCACCATCGTCGGGATGCTCTGCACCCCGAAGGCACGGGCCAGAGCGGGCTCCTCGTCCACGTTCACGGTGCGCACCTCGACGGTGTCCCCGAACGTGGCGGCGGCTTTCTCCAAAATCGGCTTGGCCATCCGGCACGGCCCGCACCAAGGGGCCCAGAAGTCCAGCAACACGGGCTTGGCGCTCTGCAGGACCTGGGTCTCGAAGTCCTGCGTCTTCAGCGGTCTCACAGCTTGGCTCATACCCCTACAGAGCGCGGCGGCGCCCCGCGGGATTCCGGCGGCCTACCAAGAGGTGACGACCGTGTAGGCGACCTTCCTGGTCTCGCCGGCCTTGAGCTGCACGACGAAGTCGATGGTGTTCGCGTCCAGCTTCACGAAGTCCTGCGACTTCTCGGTCACGCGCCAATCGCCGTAGCGCCGCTCGTACACGTGCACGGTCTCGGGCGTCGACTTGCGGTTGCGCAGCTCGATCTCGAACGACTCCTCCACCGTCGAAGGCCCCAACCGACGGAAGTTCGTGCGGCGCCTCTCGGCCACCACATCGAACGACCGACCCACCACCAGGGAGACGCGCTCGTCCTTGGGGGTGTGGTCGATCGAGTCCTCGCCGAGCATCTGCACCGAGCCCGAGGAGTCCCGCTGGTACACCTTGACCGTTCCCTTGGGCAGAGGCATTCCCAGCCCGCTCTTCTCCGAGTTGACGAACTCCACTCGCACCTGGGGCTTGAGGTTGCCGGTACCGAACTCACCTTCGCTGGGGAAGTAGCGACCGAACGGGCGCAGGGCGTCGACGATCAGCTTCTTCTCCACCGGGATCCCGCCGCCAGCCAGCAGCTGGATCTGCTTGGTCTCCTTGTCGCGCACGGTGGCGGGGCGCTGCAGCGTGTAGAGGTGGTACTCGAACAGCTCCTCCTGCTGGAACTGGTCGGCCGCCTTGGCCATCATCGGCATCGCCCCCCCGACGCCCCCGCGAACGCCCATGCCCTCGGGCTGCGCCCTCTGCACGTCGCCCGCCAGCAGCTTGAGCTTCGCGTCCCTGAAGGTGACGCCGCTGGCGTTGTTCAGCGTCACCCAGCCGATCAGGTCTCCCTTGCCTGCGCCGTCCAGCGTGAGCACGTAGTCCGCCGACCAGGTCATGCCCCTCGTGAGGTAGCTCAGCTCGACCTCGGCGGCGCCCGCCTTGGCGTCCAGATCCCACACCAGGGTGGGCTTGCTGATCATCCCCTCGGGCAGCTGCATCACCTCGATCTCGCCGCTGGGGTTGAGCAGGATGCGGCCGTCGTCCGTTCGGATCACCAGGCCGTTGTAGGTCGCCTGGGCTCCCTCTCCCGCCGGGTTCACGATCGCCGTGGGAGAACTCAGCAGCGTGCCCTCGACCACGTCCTTCTGTCCATTCTCCAACAGGCGAAGGAACCGAACCCTCTGGCCAACGGCCTTGTTCAGGATGGCGATGGGGTTGATGAGGTCGTACTGATAGTTCTGTTCCAGCAACACGAAGTCGCCGGCGCCGCGCAGACGTCGCACGCCGACGCTGTTCGGCTCGATGAGCGCGGCCACGTCCTCGACACGCACCTGCTGCCGGCCTTCCCTCAGGTCGAGCCGCCGAACCTCCTTGACGAGGGCGAAGCCTTGGTTGTAGATGGTGATCTCGGGCGCGCCGCCAGCCTGCGCGACAGCCAGAGTGGCGAAGACGGTTGGAAGCATCGGTTCCTCCTTTCGAACCCTCGCGGGTTCCCACAGCCTTGACGGTTGCCGCGGCCAGGCCGTTTCAATCCCGCGCGATCAACGCGTCTCGGGCACGCAGGACGGTTCGAGCGGCCTCTTCGGGTGAGTCGGCGAGAGCCGTCAGGTGCCCCATCTTGCGACCCGGCCTAGCCTCGGCCTTGCCGTACAGGTGCAGCTTCACGCCCGGATAGGCCAGCGCGGCCTCCCAGCGGGGCTCTCCCGCCGACCACAGATCGCCCAGCAGGTTGGCCATGGCGGCCGGCCTCAGTTGCTCGGTGGACCCGAGCGGCAGGCCGCAAACCGCGCGCACCTGCTGCTCGAACTGGCTGGTGACGCAGGCGTCGAACGAGTAGTGGCCGGAGTTGTGCGGCCTGGGAGCCAGCTCGTTCACCAGCAGGCGGCCTACGCCATCCAGAAACATCTCGACGCAGAGCACCCCCACCACTCCGAGCGCCTCCAGAACGCCGCGGGCGATCTCCACGGCGCGACGCTCCACTTCCGGCGGAAACCCGCCGGGAGCAACCGTCAAGTCTAGGATGTGCCGCTCGTGACGGTTGCGCACTGGCCCGTACCAAGCGAACGAGCCGTCCGATCCGCGCGCTCCGATCACCGAGAGCTCGGCCTCGAACTCCACGAAACGCTCCAGTATGGCCGGCTGCCGTTCCAGGCCATCCCATGCGGCCTTCAGCTCCTCCGCCGACCGCACGAGGCTCTGGCCCTTGCCGTCGTAGCCGAATCCCGCGGTCTTGAGAACCGCGGGAAAGCCGACCCGCTCGACGGCCGAAGCCAGGTCGCCGGGAGCCGCGATGGCCGCGAACGCCGGGCACGGGAAGCCGTTCGACGCCAAGAAAGTCTTCTCGCGCAGGCGATTCTGCGTGGTGTGCAGCACCGAACCAGCCGGTCGAACCGGAGCATGCCGAGCGGCGGCCTGGGCGGCCGCGAACGAGACGTTCTCGAACTCGAACGTCACCACATCCACGCGCCGAGCGAACTCCTCGACGGCGTCGAGGTCGTCGTAAGCGGCCACCACCTCCCGGTCGGCCACTTGGCCGGTGGGGCTGTCCGAGTCCGGCGACAGGGTGTGCACGCGGTACCCCATGCGGCGCGCGGCGATGGCCATCATGCGGCCCAGCTGACCGCTGCCTAGCACCCCGATGGCTGCGCCCGGCAGGATCGCGCTCAATCCAGCGGGTCCTCCAGAACCTTGGCGGTCTGCGCGGCCCGGAAACGCTCCAGCTTCTCGGCGAGCTCCGGCCTGCTCGTGCTCAGGATCGACACGGCCAGAAGGCCCGCGTTGCGGGCGCCAGCCGGACCGATGGCGAGCGTTCCCACCGGCACTCCCGCTGGCATCTGAACGATGGACAGCAGCGAGTCCAAACCCTTCAGCGCCTTGCTCTGCACCGGCACGCCGAGCACCGGCAGCGTGGTGTGCGACGCGATCATTCCCGGCAGATGGGCCGCCCCTCCGGCTCCGGCGATGATCACCTCGAGCCCGCGCGACCGGGCTGTCTTGGCGTAGTCCGCCATCAGGTCGGGCGTGCGGTGGGCGCTCACGACGCGCCGCTCGTACGGCACGCCGAACTCCTCCAGCACCTCGCAGGCGGCTTTCATCGTCTCCCAGTCGCTCTTGGAGCCCATGATGACGCCCACGAGCGGCTTGTGCGCGTTCGAGTCCATGGCGACTGGAAGTATGGCCGATGGGGCGGCGCCCCGGGGCGCCGCCCCACCCTCGGCTCACTTGCCCACGTGCTTGCCGAGGCTCTCGATCATCATCGCGGCGTCGTCCAGCACCTGCGGGATGTCGCGCCCGCCGGTGATCTGCCGGATGCGCCGGGAGGCCTCCACCGGGTCGATGCTGTTGCTGCCGAACTCCTGCAGCGTTTCCTGGATGTGCTGCCATTTCTGGCGCGCGTCCGCCAGAGCCTTGGCCGATTGCGGGTTCTTGGGCTTCGCTCGCTTCAGCAGGTCCATCAGCTTCGTGCCGATATCCTTGGCGGCGCCTCGGGAGTTCTCCTGCAGGCTCGTCAGAACGTCCAGGCTCGGGTCGTTGGCCATGTGCCAGTTCTTGTAGCGGGTGACGTCGGCCGCCTGCTGGCTCCAAGCCCTGCGGATGCCGGACTTGTCCGAGGACAGCCACTCGAGATCCTTGTACGCCTCGGCGTGCTGGCTGGTGGTCACCGTCTCCCATGAGCGCTTGGCGCTGCGTCCCGTCACCTGCTGGTACGCCTCGTCCCAGGCGCTCTGCGCCTCGCGCTGCCACCTGTGCAACGACGCCGGCTTTCCGTTCTTCTTCAGTTGGCCGGCGAGGGCCTCGTCCAAGCCGATGTCGTAGTCCATGCCCACCGACCCCGCGCTGGAGACGTTGCGAAACTCCTTCAGCGGGGCGCGCGACCAGCCCCTCTGCTCCATCGCTTGATGGAACCGCGCCTCGACCGCCGCGTGCGTGGCGGACAGGTGCGCGTTGTAGGCCCGCTGGCTGACGGGGTCTCCGCGGTATTTGAGGAAGTTCTTGGCGTGCGGGTCCTCGTGCACCGCTTGGGCGGCCCGCATGGCCCGCTCTTGCAGGCGCTGGATCTCCCTGGGAGACGCCCCCTTCTTGCCCGCCTCCAGAAGGGCCTTTTGGGCTTCGATGAATCGCTTGGCGGTGCTCTCGCCCGTCGCACGGCGCCGCTGGAACTCCGCGATCTGAGCTTCCGTCGGTCCCGCGGGCGCGGCCCTGCCCGTCCGCCAGCTCGCTGCCTTGCGAACCCCCCAATCGAACGCCTTGCCGATCAAGTAGGCTTGGGCGGCGCTCTGCGCGGCGTCCGACCAGCCGCCACGCTGGAACCCACGCAAGGCCTCTGTTGCCATGTAGGCGGGCGTGCCGCACCAGGCCGCCGTCCTCAGGACGCTCTCCAAGGGACCTCCCTCGACGTAGCCCGTCGCCGCCTGGTAGGCGATCGACAGGGGGCGCCCGCCGAAGATCGATAGCACGGACAAGCTGTTGTCGGCGACCCACTTCAGGTTCTGCGCGACCTCCAATCCGAGCTGCGCCTTGGCAGCGGACTCCTCCGACTTGGCCCCCTCCAACTGCCAGTAACCCTGCAGCTTGTTGTTCAGCGCCTCGGCGACCTGGGAAACCTTGGTGAAGTCCAAACCCGCCATCGCCTTGCGATCGATCTGGCGGTCGATGAACCGCCGGGCCTCGTCGGCCTCTCCAGGCGGCAACAGCGCCGCAAGCCGTTGCAGCGACGCTTGGGCCCTGGCGAAGCGCTCCATCCTCTGCTGGTCCTCGCGGATCCTTTGGACGAAGAGCTGCTGGGCGTACTCCTCGAACGGACTGCGGCGGTGCACGATCTGCCCGGTGAGGGACGACTGGATCAGGTCCTCCTCCGCCATAAGGTCCGAGCGACACAACACCAGCTGCAATTCCAGCTGGGCCCTGCGGCTCGGGTCCGCTTCGCGAGACAGCTCCTCCTGCAGCCGCTGGATCGTGCCCTTGATGAACCGGATGTTGGCGGTGTGGAGCTCGATCGTCGGCCGCAGGCTTTCCGGAATCGCATCCGAGGGGTTCTGGGCGCCTCCTGCGCCGAGGTCGGCCACCGTCTGGAACACCCCCGTGCCCTTGGGATTCAGTCCGGCGAGAATGGCGCGTGCCTCGCGTTGCACCGCGATCGCCTGGCTGTTTTCCCACTCCAAGCCGTGGTTGCAGTAGCATCCGCCGGTCCACACTTGGTACTGAAAGCCGATGCGATAGCCCTCCGCGAACACCCATCCCTCGCCGCCTGCGCCGGCGTACGACGCGGTGTAACCGCTGGACCACGTGCCACGGCGCCTCCACACGGCGTAGTCCACGATGTGGCCCTTGAACTCGCCGATGGCAAAGGCCGAAACCCCCTCCATGCCGCCCTGCTTGGCCAGTCCAACCGCCATGTCGCTCGGCACGAAGCCGCATTCGCGGTCCGCCAACTTCTTCTGAAGCATCTGCGCGGCCTCGCCGCCGTTAGAGGGCTTGTCGTCGGCTCCCCTGACCTTCTGCGGCAACCAAACTCGAATGCTGGCCGTCACCGAAGACTTCCAGTGCTCTGGGCCGGGCGCATCGGCCTCGATCTTCTTCCGCTCGAGCTGAATGCCGTCGTTCAGCTTCGCGACGGTCCAGTTGCCTGAAACCTTGCCGGAGAAGTTCCAAACCACGACTTTCTCGGGCGGCCTCTGGGTCGGCTTGGACATCTCCTCGATCGCCGCCAGAATGGCCTTGAGGTCCTGCTGGTACTGCTCGGCCGTTGCGGCCTGCTCGGCCACCGGGTTGGGTGCGGGGCCAACCTGCCCGGCTTGGAGAGAGATCTGCGCCATGCGAGCCTGGGCACCCGAGAGCAGCTCCCTCTGACGGTCGGCGATCTCGAGCGCCGTGCGAACCCCCTGCTCGTCCCCCAAAGCCGCGGCTACCTGGGCCTCCTCCCAGGCGGCGTCGAACTCGTCGGCGGCCGTAGCGTCTGCCGCCCGCAGGCTCAGTTCCTCCTGAAGCAACGGCAGCAGCCGCTCGAAGTACTTCTCCGTGGCGGGGGTCGGCCGAGCCAAAGCCGGAGCCAGCTTGGCCTCGAGCTTGGCCGCGTCGGCCGGGGGCAACTGTCCCGCCAGCTCGAAGAGAGCGGCCGAGGCGACCCTCGCGTTGCCGCCTGGCATCAACTTGGCCAGCTCGGCGAGGGACAGGTCGCTTTGCAGGGCGAGAGGCTGGGCGCCCTCGATCGGTTGGCTGGCCGATGCGAAGAGCGGTGCCCAAAGCCGATCGGTCCTGGCGAGACCCGAGGATTCGGTGGCTCCTCCCTCGCCAACCTTGATCCAGGGAACGGAGACGGCGACTGCTCCTCCGCCGTCGACCACCGGACCCTCGTTGCCCTTTCCGGTTTCGGGGCCTTGGTTCGCAGGATCCTTGGTCGTCGGCGGCTTCTGCTCGACCTTGGGCGGCTTGCCGCTCAGCACGCTGTTGAGCTCGTCGAGCTGCTTGCTGAACTTGTCCAGGGCTCCGAGCAGACCCCCGAGCAGGTCTTGCTTCGGTGGCTTGTACGGCGGATCCGGCAGCCGCAACGTTACGAGCAGCTTCTTGGCCTCGTCGGGAAACGCGGCGTTCGCCTTGCCCACCACGAGGGTCACGGTGAACACGCGCTCAGCGTTGTACGGGAACATGCGCCACACCGTCTCTTCGCCTTCGACAAACTTGGCGCGAACCGCCTCGACGCCGCCGACCTTCGACGTGTCCGCCTTGAAGCCACCAGGGTGGGCCTCCCCAACCTGTCTCGCCAGTTGCACGCAAAGCCTCTCGCGGCCCCTATCGTCCTCGAAACGGTGCGTCTCCTCCGCAAGGTGCAACCTCAGCGTCGGGCCAGCGCCCGAGCGAACCAGCGACCAACCGGACAGCCCGAATACGGTGGCGCCGTCTTGCCGCCGCCAGGTGGAGTCTGGAGTGACCCGGAAGGGCCCGAGGACCTCTTCCCGCTGCAACATCGATGCGCCCACCCAGCCCGCGAGAGCCACAGGCGCGAACAGCCAGAGCTTTTTCATCGGCACCCCTCCTTCGTGGCGGCCTTGGAGTCATTATAGGTCCGAATCCCTAGAGAACGAACGGTCGACGTCCGGCAGGAAGCGGTTCCGCTGAAGCAAACTTTCGCGCATGGCTGGACTGATCGACCAACGGTTCGGGTTGCGCGTGTTGCTCGGGATCCTACTGGGGGCTTTGCTTGGCGGCGTGCTGCTCGCGGCGCTTCCGGTCGGCGTGCAACCCGGCGATACGTTGGAGCTGACTGCTGCGGACGGCTCCCGAGTTCAGGCGAAGGTCGACCAAGCCCCCGACGCTGGGCCTGGGATGGCGAAGGTGTCGCTTTCTGCCGGCGGCGCAGAAACCATTGGTCCGTTGCCGCTGCTGGGGCTTCCGGTACGGGAGGCGGCAGTCTCGATCGGATCAGCGGCAGGCTTCGACGTGGCGTCCTCGCGCGTCGCGTCTCGCGGTGAAGTCAAGATCCGACCTTGGCCAACGGAGATCCTGCACGTCGTCGGTCAGCTGTTTCTGCGCCTCCTCCGCATGCTGGTGGTTCCGTTGATCGTGGTGTCCGTCTTGATGGGCATCGCCTCGCTCGGATCGATCAAGGCGCTCGGCCGGCTGGGGATGCAGGCGGCGTTTTGGATGGTGGGCACCATGTTCGTCGCCGTGGCCATCGGACTGGTCTTGGTGAATCTGATCCAGCCTGGCAAGGGACTGAGGGAGCAGTGGGCGGCCGAGGCCGGCGCTTCGGCGGCGCCGCAGCAAACGGTCGGCGAACTGATCCTGCGGGTGGTTCCCACCAACCCGATCGAAGCGCTGGCCAACCTGGACGTGGTTGGGATCCTGTTCTTCACCATCTTCGTGGCGGTTGCGATGCTGCACATCGGGCGAGAGCGCCTGACGACCGTGTACGGTTTCTTCGAGGGCCTGAACGAGGTGGTTGGTACGATTGTGGCATGGGTGATGCGCCTCGCCCCGTTGGGGATCGCGGCGCTGATCGCCACGACGGTCGCAACGCAGGATCCGTCGTTCCTCGGCCCGATCCTGCGCAGCCTGGGCCTGTTCGCTCTCACGGTGACGCTGGCTCTGGCGCTGCACTTCCTGTTCCAGCTGGCGATCCTACTGTGGGTGGCCAAGGTGAGCCCCGTTCGGTTCTTGCAGATGATGGGCCCGGCTCTGGCAACCGCCTTCGGGACGAACAGCTCCAACGCCACGCTCCCGGTTACGGTTCGCTGCGTGGAAGAGCTCGGTGTCCCGAGAAGGATCTACGGGTTCGTTCTGCCGGTGGGAGCCACCCTGAACATGGACGGCACGGCTCTGTTCGAGGCGGTGGCCGTCATGTTCTTCGCACAGGCTTTCGGCGCCGACCTCGGCTCCGGCGGCCAGCTGCTCGTGGCGTTCACCAGCGTGGCGGCGGCCATGGGTGCGGCCGGAATCCCGAGCGCAGGCTTGGTCACGATGGTTCTGGTGCTCTCCGCCGTGGGTCTGCCCGCAACGAAGCTGCCTCTCCTTTGGGCCATCGACCGACCTTTGGACATGATGCGCACGGCGGTGAACGTGTCCGGCGACGCCCTCACCTGTTGCATCGTCCAGCGCCTCAACCGGGATCTGGGGCCCGAGAGGGACGAAGACGACGCGGGATGAACAGACCGCTCCCAGGCAGGGCGCCCTGGCGGGAGCAGGGCGGCGGGGAGCGGCTTTAGGCCGGGGCGAGTCCGAAAGACGTTTGCGCTCCGCCGGCGAGCCGCAGCAGGCCTGCATGCGGGGAGTCGGCGGCATCGCGCCCCAAACCCGTTCGGGCTGCCGACTCGGGAGGCTGAAACGCCATGAACGACCCGCCCATCCGGGGGTCGCGCCGACGCTCCTACGGTGGGACGCAGACGGTCGCAACCTTCGAGGCCGGCCGGTCGCCGTTGACGCTCCGGACGCGGCCCCGGGCATCGACGACCACCACGCCCTCGACGAGCTCCCCGATCCGCAGCGCCGCGGCGACCAACTCCAAGCGAGCAAAGGCTGCCTGTTGAGAAGGCGCTGTGGAGGCGCCGTGCTCCGCCTAACCCTTTCCGAGGTTTGTCGCTGTTCGAAAGACAAAGGCCGACCCTCTGTTGTCGGACAGCCGAAATCGATCCGCCGCACTCACCGTTTCGGGCTGAACAACAAGCGTCTGCAGCTGCTGGGCCGAGGCACCGTTGCGAGGCCACCTCTGCGCAAAGCCGCGTCGGCGAGCGGCTCTCGGCCCGTCCGCCGCCGCGCCGTGGCCCCCTGCCGAAGAGCAAGCCGGCATGCTTGGCAGCGCCTCTCCTTCCCGCTCTCGTTGGGGTAAACCCAACAACCTCGGAGCGAGCAGCGCGATGGCGAAGGTGACAGCGACCAACCCCGTGGTGGAGATCGACGGCGACGAGATGACCCGCGTCCTCTGGGCGATGATCAAGCAGAGGCTGATCCTCCCCTATGTGGACGTGCCGATCGAATACTACGACCTCAGCATCCAGAATCGGGACGCCACCGACGACGAGGTGACCGTCGCTGCCGCAAGGGCCATCCAGCGCCACCGGGTCGGCATCAAGTGCGCCACCATCACCCCCGACGAGGCTCGCGTGAAGGAGTTCGGCCTCAAGAAGATGTGGAAGTCGCCCAACGGCACCATCCGCAACATCATCGGCGGCACGGTGTTCCGCGAGCCGATCGTGTGCCGAAACGTGCCGCGCCTGGTGCCGAGCTGGACGCAACCGATCGTCATCGGCCGCCATGCCTTCGGGGACCAGTACCGGGCCACCGATTTTCGCGTTCGCGGCAAAGGCCGGCTCACCGTGCGGTTCGAGCCCGAGGACGGCTCCGGGGTGATCGAGCACGAGGTCTACCGCTTCGAGGACGACGGCGTCGCGCTGGCGATGTACAACACCGACGATTCCATCCGCGACTTCGCCCGCAGCTGTCTGAACTACGGCCTGAACCGCAGGCTGCCCGTGTACCTCTCCACGAAGAACACCATCCTGAAGGTGTACGACGGGCGGTTCAAGGACATTTTCCAAGACGTTTACGAGCAGGAGTTCCGCGGGCGCTTCGAGGCCGCCGGGCTGCACTACCAGCACCGGCTGATCGACGACATGGTCGCCTACGCGATGAAGTCCAGCGGCGGGTTCCTGTGGGCGTGCAAGAACTACGACGGCGACGTGCAGTCCGACGCCGTGGCGCAGGGCTTCGGGTCGCTGGGCCTCATGACCAGCGTGCTGATGACGGCCGATGGCAGGACGGTGGAGACCGAGGCCGCGCACGGCACCGTGACCCGCCACTACCGCCTGCACCAAGAAGGCAAGGAAACCTCGACCAACCCGATCGCGTCGATCTTCGCCTGGACGCGCGGCCTTTGGTACCGCGGCGAGTTCGACGGCAACGAGGATCTGAAGCGCTTCGCCGAGACCCTCGAGCGAGTGTGCGTGCAGACGGTGGAGTCGGGCAAGATGACCAAGGATTTGGCGCTTTGCGTGCACGGCGAGGGGGTCCATCGCTCGCAGTACCAGTCGACCGAGGAATTCATGGAATCCATCGCCGAGGCCCTGCAGGCCGCCTGGACCTGAACCCGGAGAGAGCCTGCCAGCGTCCCGCGCTCGCAGCGACCCAGCCACAGGCGCCCGGCTCTTGCCAACCCTTGGAGGCGCGTTCCCGCGGGCTTCCCCAGCCCTGGCAAGCCGAGCGGGGCCGGGCACCCTGGGCCCGGCCCCGCGGCTCGCCTCCAGTTCAGAGGCCTCAGTAGTCCATGTCGCCCATGCCCGGCGAGGGAGGCGTGTTCTTCTTCGGCTCCGGCTTCTCCACCACCAGCGCCTCGGTGGTGAGCACCAGGCCAGCGATCGACGCGGCGTTCTGGAGCGTCGAGCGCGTCACCTTCGCGGGATCGACGATGCCGGCGGCCACCATGTCCACGATCTCGGCCGTCACGGCGTTCAGACCGTGGCCCTCGGGAGCGGACTTCACCTTCTCGACGATCACCGAGCCCTCCAAGCCTGCGTTGCTCGCGATCGTGCGCAGAGGCTCCTCCAGCGCGCGCTTCACGATCTGCACGCCGGTCAGCTCGTCGCCGGTCAGGCCGGTGTTCTCGAGCGCCTTCGCCGCGGCCAGCAGCGTCACGCCGCCACCCGGCACGATGCCCTCCTCGACCGCGGCGCGCGTCGCGGACAGCGCGTCCTCGTAGCGGTGCTTCTTCTCCTTCAGCTCCGTCTCCGTGCTCGCGCCGACCTTGATCACCGCCACGCCGCCGCTCAGCTTGGCCAAGCGCTCCTGCAGCTTCTCGCGGTCGTAGTTGCTGTCCGTCTTCTCGATCTCGGCCTTGATCTGGTTGATCCGGCCCATCACGTCTTCCTTGCTGCCGGCGCCCTCGATGATCGTCGTGTCCTCCTTGGTGATCACGACCTTCTTCGCGGTGCCGAGCATGTCGATCGTGACGTTCTCCAGCTTCGTGCCGAGGTCCTCGCTGATGAACCGGCCCTTGGTCAGGATCGCGATGTCCTGCAGCATCGCCTTCCGGCGATCGCCGAAGCCGGGCGCCTTCACGGCCGCGATCTGAAGCACGCCGCGGATCTTGTTCAGCACGATCGTCGCCAGGGCGTCGCCCTCCACGTCCTCGGCGATGATCAGGATCGGCCTCCGGGTCTGCGCGGCCCGCTCGAGGAACGGCAGCAGGTCCTGCGCGCTGCTGATCTTCTTCTCATGGATGAGGATCAGCGGGTCCTCCAGCACGGCCTCCATGCGCTCGGGGTCGGTGACGAAGTAGGGGCTGATGTAGCCGCGGTCGAACTGCATGCCCTCCACGACCTCGAGCGTGGTGTCGCGGCCCTTGCTCTCCTCGACGGTGATCACGCCGTCCTTGCCGACCTTGTCCATCGCCTCGGCGACGTGCTTGCCGATCTCCTCGTCGTTGCCCGCGATCGAGGCGACGAAGGCCACCTGCTCCTTGTCCTTGATCGGCTTGGCGATCTTCTTGATCTCGCTGACCGCCAGCTCCACCGCGCGGTCGATGCCGCGCTTGACGGCGATCGGGTTGCCTCCCGCTGCCACGTAGCGCAGGCCCTCGGTCACGATCGCCTGAGCCAGCACCGTGGCGGTGGTGGTGCCGTCGCCGGCGCTGTCGTTGGTCTTCGAGGCCACTTCCTTGGAGAGCTGGGCGCCCATGTTCTCATACGGGTCCTCCAGCTCGATCTCCTTGGCGACCGTCACGCCGTCCTTGGTGATCGTGGGGCTGCCCCACTTCTTGTCCAGCACGACGTTGCGTCCGCGCGGACCGAGGGTCACCTTCACGGCGTCGGCCACCTTGTTCACACCGCGCTCGAGGGCGCGCCGAGCGTTCTCATCGTACAGCAGTTGCTTCGCAGGCATCGTTCAGAACCTCCTTTGACTCCGTTCTCGTTCGTTCGATCACCCGAGGATCGCGTAGATCTGGTCCTCGTCCAGGATCACGTAGTCCTTGCCGTCGATCGTGACCTCGTTGCCGCCATACTTGCTGAACAGCACCCGGTCGCCAGGCTTGACCGTGAGCTTGTTGCGCTCGCCGTTGTCCAGCATGCGGCCCTCGCCCACCGCGATCACCTTGCCCTCCTGGGGCTTCTTCTTGGCGGTGTCGGGCAGGTAGATGCCGCTGGCGGTCTTCTCCTCGGCCTCGACGGGCTCGACAACGACCTTGTCTCCGAGTGGTTTCACGTTCGCCATAGCGTCTCTTCCTCTCAACGTTCCGGGAGCGCCGTGTTGGCACTCGAATCGCTTGACTGCCAGATTATGAGCTCGGGCGAGCTTCCTTGTCAACGGCTTTTTGGCAGAAATCGGGACCGAGTGCCAAAGCCTGAGGATCCCGCCGGCAACAGCCGATCATCCCATTGGAGGCCGAGCGTGTCCGTCGACTGGAGAGCCGTTTCGCTGGGAGGGATCGTGGCCGTGGTGGCGATGCCTTCCTTTCTTCGCCCCCACCTGTGGCTTTCCGCCGCCGGAGCGTGCCTGCTCGCGTGGATGGGCTGGCGACTCCTCCATCGGACGCCGCAAGCCGAAGTCCTCCACTTGCCGCAGGCAGAGGACGACTCCGAAGCCCGAGCGGCTTAGCCCCAAGGGCCGTAGCGGACGTTCAGCTCTTCCAGCAGGCTCTGGAAACTCTGCAGCCGCGCTTCGAAGTCGGGCCAGCTTTTGAGCGGAGCGGGCGTCCAAAGGCACTCCGCGATCGCTGCCATGCGCGGCCAGATTTGCCGATCCATGTCCGCCTCGGTGGGGGTGTGCTCGGTCCACATGTTGCCTCCGCCACCCAGCACCTTCGCGGCCGCGTCCGCGTCGAGCTCCTCCGGAACCGGTTCGAAGCCGTAGGTGTGCTGCACGGAGTACTCCTCGTAGCCGTAGTCGAGGTAGCAGTGGCTCGTGGGAGTGCTCACGATCTCGTGACCGAGGCGCGCGGCCTCCAGAGCCACGTCCTTCATCCAGCCCCGCCACCATTGGACGGTGGCCGTGGGAGGCAACCCTCCTTCGTGGATCTCGTCCCAGCCAATGAGCCTCCGGCCCCGTTCGGCGAGCCAGCCTTCGACCCTGCGGATGAACCAACTCTGCAGCTCGAACTCGTCCTTCAGGCCCTCCGCTCGGATCCTCGCCTGGCACTTCGGGCACTGCTGCCACCGGGCCTTGGGAGCCTCGTCGCCACCGATGTGAACCCTCTCGAACGGAAACAGCTCCAGAACCTCCTCCAGCACTCCGAAGAGGAACTCGAACACGGCGTCGTTGCCGGCGCAGTAGATGTCCTCGTAGATGCCCCAGGCGGTGCCGACCTCGTAAGGCCCGCCGGTGCACCCGAGCTCGGGATAGGCGGCGAGGGCCGCCATCGAATGGCCCGGCATCTCGATCTCCGGAACCACCTCGATGCAGCGCTCCGCCGCGCTGCGCACCACGCGGCTCACCTCCTCCTTGGTGTAACAGCCGCCGTAGAGGCGCCCGTCTGCTCCGTTGCGCCAAGCGGCCACCTCGGTCAAGCGAGGAAAGCGGTCGATCTGGATGCGCCAGCCTTGGTCCTCGGTGAGGTGCCAGTGGAAGCGGTTGAGCCCGAGCAGGGCCATCAGGTCGAGGTGCCGCTCGATGTACTCGACCGAAGGCATGTGCCGGCAGCAATCAAGCATCGACTCCCGCCAAGGGAGGCGCGGTTTGTTCCGCAGGACGCACGCCGCCGCAGACAGTTGCGGACCGGACTTGCCC
>JAOACB010000058.1 GCA_026418055.1 Fimbriimonadales bacterium | reverse complement strand
GAGTGCAACGGCGTTTCCCCCGTTTCGGGGTCCCGCCAATTCGGATCGGCGCCCTGCTCCAGAAGGAACTCCACGAGCCGCCAGTGACCGTGGAACGCGGCTCCGTGGAGGCCCAGATCCGGGCCCAGCCTCTCCAAGGCCTCCCCGGCCTGCAGCAGCAACCGGACGGCGGTGACGTCCCCGTAGTACGCGCACCAAACCACGAGCGGCTCGCCATCGGGTAGCGAGGCCGTGGGGTCCCCGCCTTCGGCGAGCCAGTCGAGCACGCGGTCGGTGTGTCCCCTGGCGACATCGTGCAGCATGTCCGATCATGCTCGGTTCGGCGGGGGATTCCCGGGCTGGTCCCTGCGCGATGGCCGAACGCAGGCCCCATACTGGTCCCATGGACCGCAGATTATTGGCGCTGTTGAGTCTCCTTCTGGCGCTCGCTCTGACCGGTTGCGGCGCGAGCCTCGAGAAGAGGCTAGTCGGCACGTACACGGCGTCGTTCGAACAGCCTGCCAACGCCAAGAACGACCCTGCGTCCCAGTTCGCGCGCAACTTCGCGCAGATGCTCGCAGGATCCTCGACGCTGGAGCTTCGGGAGGACAAGACGTTCAAGATGACTCTCATCGCGATGCCCATCGAGGGCAAGTGGAGCCTCGAGGGCAATACCCTGAGCTTGAAGGCCGAATCGGTGATGGGGATGCCGCCGGACCAATTGCGGACAGAGGCTGCCAAGAAGGGCCAGAGCCTGCCGAGCAGCGCGGACGTGAATCGGCCCCAGACGTTCACGGTGGACCCCGACAAGCTCACGCTCACGTCGAACGAGTCTGGCTCCGACGCCGTGAGGCTCGTGTTCCGGCGCAAGGAGTGAGAGCGAGGAGTCCCATGACGTCTTCGCTCTCTCTGCAGGCCGTCTGTCTCGCCTGCACCGCCGGCTTCGTGCTGGCGGCGTCCTGCACACCCACCATCCAGCCGTGGCAGCTCGCGGGCCGCTACGAGGCTGTTTGGGTGAGAGAGCTCCCCGACGTGCAGACCCAGTTCGTCGAGAACCTCCTGTCCCCCGTGGAGGATTTCTGGCTGGAGCTCAGCAGGGACGGCTCGTTCTCCGGCGCGATCGGGTTGCCCTTGCCGATCCCTTCCCAAGGCGATGGCGAGGTTGCCAGCCCGACCGCCACCGACCCCATCGCGAGACTCGGCGTACCCCGGAGCATCACCGGCCGATGGAGGCTGGAGGGCCTCACTCTGATCCTCGAGCCCGAGAGCATCGATGACAGACCGAAGGCGGTCGAGCCGACGGAGGGAGGCGCGGAGGACCGGCTGTTTCGGCCTTGGCGGATGACCGTGGACGAGGCCGGTCTCACCCTGTCCTCGATCGCCGACCTTGGTCGGTGGGGCAAACTGGTGTTCCGGCGAAAAGAGGTACCTTAGAGTCGGTTTGGGGGTCTTCCGAGTCTGCAAGAGGTTCACCGTCGAGAGCGGGCACATGCTCACGGGCCACCCGGAGCGTTGCCGGTTTCCGCACGGCCACACCCGCACGGTCGAGGTGGTGCTGCGGGGGGAGGCCCTCGACGCCAACGGCATGGTGCTGGACTTCAAGGCGCTGAAGAAGGCCGTCGAACCGATCGTCGAGGCGTTCGACCACAGCCTGGCCGTGCAACGCGGCGAGCCTCTTCTGCCGGAGCTGCTCAGGCTTTGCCCCGAGGGAGTGCTGGTGTTCGACGAGCCTCCGACGACCGAGGTGATCGCCCGCCACCTGTTCGAGAGCATCGCCGAGGTGCTGGCGCGGGGTTTCGAGGGTCCGGAGGGACCCGACGGCGAGCCCCTGTACCGAATCGCGCCCGGGCAGGCCACCTTGGAGCGCGTGCGCGTGTGGGAGACGCCCACCAGTTGGGCGGAGTACGGGCTCGAAGGGTAACCTGTTCCCCGCACGGGGCGGGGTGCTAGGCTCGTTGGAGTTCCTGAACCAGTTCGTCTTCCTCTTCTGGGACGTCGTCCTCCCCATCCTGCTGATCGCCGCCTGCGGGTTCGCTTTGGAGCGGAAGCGACCGCTGGCGATGCAGACGCTGACCGCTCTGCAGGTCAACGTGTTCATGCCCGCGTTCATGGTGGCCCGGGTCGCGGAGAGCGATCTGAGCTGGGGAGAGATGGGCTTCGTGGTGGCCGCGATGCTGCTCGCGACGCTGGCCATGGGTGCGCCCGTGTGGCTGCTTCTGCGGCGGCGCCGGGTGGCGGTGGGCAGCGCGGCGGTGCTGGTGCTGGCCGCCGCGGTCTTCAACAGCGGCAACTTCGGCATTCCGTTGGCCGAGCGCGCCTATGGTAGGGCCGGCGGCGGCGTGCAGGCTCTGGTGCTGCTGGTGAGCAACATCGCGATGTGGCTGGGAGGCTACCTGTTGCTGGCGTCGGCCAACGGCGGCATCCGCAAGGCGCTCGGCGAGTACGTGCGCACCCCGTTGTTCGCGTCGCTGGCGCTGGCGCTCGCGCTGAAAGCGGGCGACTGGAGGCTTCCGAACCCGATCCAGTTCTCTCTCGACTCCATCGCGGGTGGGCTCGTTCCCGTCGCACTGATGACGCTGGGAGCGCAGCTGGCCTCGCGCGTGCGCTGGCCCCGGTGGCGAGCCGTCGCGCCGGTGTTGGCGGCCAAGCTGCTGGCCATGCCGGCCGTGATGGGTTTGGTGGTGTGGGCGCTCGGCCTGTGGCCCTGGCCGGGGGCGATGCTGGTCGTGGCCGCCTCCGCCCCCAGCGCGGTGAACACCTTCATTCTGGCGCTCGAGCTGGACGCCGACAGCGAGCTGGCCGCCGAGTGCGTTTTCTGGACGACGGTGCTTTCCGCAATCACCGTCACGCTGGCGCTCACGGTCGTCAAGAGTCTCGGCGGGCATCCTCCCGCCTAACGCGCCTGGCCCGAGGGCAGGCGGAGGGCGATCGCGGCGTTGGGTCTCGGCAGCATCACGGCGAGCCCATCGTCGCGCGCCTCGGCGCGCGCGCCGTCGTCGGCGAACAGCACCTCCGGCTCGACGGCAGACCCGTCCAGCAGCTCTTCCCAAGGCCACGAGCGCTCTTCCCTGCTGTCCTCCAGTCGCAGAGCCACGAGCAGCGCCGCGGAGGGCCCGAGGAAGCCCTGCCAGCTCCACCCCGAGCGGTCGCCGCGCGGCCTGGGCTGAGCCACCGTGCGCAGCTCCGACCGAACGAGCTCCGACCTCACCCGTCGGTAGGCCGACACGCAACGCGCGAGCCGTTCGCGGTTCTCTTCGCCGAGCGAAGCAAGGTCGCCGCTGAGCCCGAACGCTCCGAGGAACGCCGGGGCGACGGCGAACGGTACGCTGACCGTCTCGCGGCCTTCCAGACCCGCCGTCTTCGGGGTCAGCAACTGTCCGTCGCTCTCGTAGAGCACGGCCCAGCGTCCGATGCGGTCCAGCGGCGCGCGCAGCGCGGTGCCCTCGGCGATCCGCGCCACGTCCCACGGGTTGGTGTTGTCCGACAGGAAGTGCTGATCGAACGCGGGGATAAGGTCCAGGTCGAGTCGCATCGCCCCGCTGGAGCACCCCTCGAGGTAGAGGGACGGGAAGCGCTCCCGCAACGCGCTCAGCCACAGGTGCAGGGCTTCGCGGTGCGCCCGGTGCGCGTCGCCCGCGGCGTCTCCCAGCGAGAAGTTCATGTCCACCTTCAGCCATCGCGCGCCGTACTCGCGGATGCGGCTCGATGCCGTCTCCAAGAGCCATTCGAAGGCCTCGGGAAGCTCCAGCCTCAGCCTGCCCGCCTCCGTGACCCAGCCGGGGTGGCTCCTGCGCACGGCAGCGTTCGCGGCCACGCGCTCGGGCTCCATCCAGAGCCCGAGGAACAACCCGGCCGAGCGCACCCGTTCGGCGAAATCCGCCATCCGACCATGGAACGCGGCGGTTCTGCACTCCTCCCAGTCGCCGACGGCCTCCCACCAGTCCGTGCCTGTGCCGAACCAGCCGGCGTCCACCACGAGCCCTTCGCAACCGACCTCCACGGCGGCCTCCAGCTGCCGCAGCAGGCGGTCCGGTTCCAGCCGGTCGAAGCGATCAAGCCAGGTGTTCCACACGACGGGGCACTCTCGGGTCGGACCCCAGGCTGCCCGGCAGGCCCGCGAGAGGCTCCGAGCGGCCTCCGTGAGACCTCCCGCGAGCTCCAGCTCCAGCACTTCGGCGACCTCCACCGAGCCGTGAACGGGCACAACCAGGTCCAGGCCCTCCGGCGGAGGCCCGATCCACAGCTGGAGCTGCCGCGGCGATCCGTGCGGACCGAGGAACGGGCCGTCGGGAACCCAGCGGGCCACGAGGTCCCCGCGCGGCACGGCGATCCAGGCGTGCCAAGCGCCGCCGAAGTCCGCGAAAGCATGCGTCGGGTTCCCCTCGCCCGTCCGGCCCGCGGGGTGGCGCAGCTCCAGCCCAGCACCGACCGGATCGATCCAGCGAAGCTGGTTCTCGCAACCCCAGCGGCTCTCGAAGCACCCGATGCGCAGGCGCTCGGAGGCGACCGCCCACCGGGCGAAGGCGGCCCGCAGCCGCACGGGGCGGTCGCCGTTGTTGGCAACCACCAGCCTCTGGCCGAGAGCGCCCGGCTCTCTGCGAGCCTCGAGGCAACCCGCGACCCAGGCCTCTGGGCCCGTCGAGCGCCAACGAATCCTCTCGCCGTCGGCGATCACCCAGGGCTCGAGCGACCGAACCGACCCTTTCACAGCTCGATCCCAACCTCGGCGGCCACGGCGCGCACATAGTCCGCCGCCGCGTCGTAGTCCTCCTCGCTAGGCAGGTGTTCCAGAAGGAACGGCACGTCGCCGAGCTTGGCGGCCTCGGTCAGGAACACGCGGTAGTCGATCCCGCCCAGGCCGGGCCGAACCTCGTCCAGATGCACCGTCAGCCGGGTTCCCAAGGTCATGTCCTTGGCGTGGATGCTCTTGACCCAAGGTCCGAGCTTGGAGAAGCACTCGCGCAGGAAGTCTGCGTTCCGGAGGAACTTGGGGGGAGAGTTCACCATGTTGACGGGGTCCAGGTGCACGGCGAAACCGGGGCGGTCCACGTCCCGGAGCAGCCGCAGGTACCCGTCCGGCGAATCGGGCACCATCCAGGGCATCGGCTCGAGCGTGTAGAAGGTCCGCTGGGGACGCACGGCGTCCAGGATCCTGCGGGTGGTCTCCACGATCGCGTCGTAGGTCTCCGGCAGGTAGTTGGCAGGATCGGGGCCGTCCCAAACCGTCGAGGGCGTGCCCGCGATGTTCACGCAGCAGCGGGCACCGATGCGCTCCGCCAGGTCGAGGCAGGCGATGCAAGCCTGCACGTTGCGCTCGCGCCGCTGGCCGTCCGGATCCATCGGGTTGTTCCACACGCCGACCTCGGCGATGGCCACGTCCGCCCGCGCCGCTTCATCGGCGAAGGCGCGGACGGTGGAGTCGTCGGCGTCCGGCCCAACCGGACAGTAGGCGGCGCGGTAGCCCTTGGCCCGAACCGCCGCGATCCAATCGGACGGATCCTGCCACCGGCCATGCAGGGGTGCGCCGAGCCTCATGGCCGGCACCTTACCCGACGCCACTCAGCGGAACGCGTAGTCGCCGTTGTGCGCGTCCTCGATGTATCGCGCGAGCAGGTCGATGGTGGCCTGCACGTCGGCCCGGTGGACCGTCTCGTTCACAGTGTGCACGTAGCGCGTGGGCACCGACAGCGTGAACGCCGGAATGCCGCCGTGCAGCCTCTGCACCCCGCCGGCGTCGGTGCCGCCGAACGGCAGGATCTCGATCTGGTGCCGGATGCCGTGGCGCTCGGCCAGCGAGCGGAAGTGCTCGACGAGCTTGGGGTGGCAGATCAGCGAGCCGTCCATCAGCTTGATCGCCGTCCCCTCGCCCAGCTTGGTCACGCAGTCGGCGTCGCCGATGCCGGGGATGTCGTTGGCGATCGTGATGTCCAGCGCGACCGCGATGTCCGGCTGCACGGACCAGCCGCTGGTCGCCGCCCCGCGCAGCCCCACCTCCTCTTGGACGGTGCCGACCGCGTACACGTCCACCTCGTGGTCGCCGGCCGCCTTCAGCGCCTCGATCATCACGAACACGGACACCCGGTCGTCCATGCACTTGCAGGTCAGCAGATCGCCCATCTCCATGAGGTTGCGGTCCATCGTGACCATGTCGCCGAGACGCACCTTCTGCTTGGCGGCGTCTCCGCCGAGGCCGCAGTCCACGAAGTAGTTCTCGATCTGCGGCCCCTTGTTCATCTCCTCGGGCGTCAGCATGTGCTTGGGCTTCGTGGCCAGCATCAGCACGCCGTGCAGGGGCCCCTCCTTCGAGTGCACGATCACGCGCTGGCTGGCCATCTGGCGCGGGTCCCACCCTCCGAGCGGCTGCAGACGCAGGAAGCCTTTGTCGTCGATGTGCTTCACGACGAACCCGATCTCGTCCATGTGCGCCCCGATCCAAAGCTTCTTCGGCTCTCCCTTGGCAGGTCGGCGCGTGGCAGGCTTGCGGCAGATGATGTTGCCCATGGTGTCGACGCGGACGTCGCACAGAGGCTCGAGCTGCTCGCGCACGATCGCTCGAATCGCGTCCTCCTGGCCGGGGACGCCGTGGGCTTCGGTGAGGCGACGGAGAAGATCGACGTTCATGCGCCCGTTTTACCTTTCGGCCGGAGCGCGGGGACCGGTAAGCTGGCGCTATGAGCGACCTGGAGGTCCTGCGCCTCACCGAGCAAGACCGCGAGGGCTTCGCGCACGTGCGCAGCATGGTCTATCGCGGCGGACAGCCCACGGAGCCGGGCGAGAACCTGGTGCCTCCCGACGGCCAAGGCTTCGTCGTGAAGTGCGACGGAGACGTGGCGGGAGCCCTGACCGC
Source organism: Fimbriimonadales bacterium (assembly GCA_026418055.1). Lineage (GTDB taxonomy): Bacteria > Armatimonadota > Fimbriimonadia > Fimbriimonadales > Fimbriimonadaceae > UBA8783. The sequence continues at coordinate 10,086 of JAOACB010000058.1, read as the reverse complement.
GCTGGACATGACGGCCTCCAAGGGTGTGGAGCACCTCCGGTGCGCGGGAATCGCCGCGGTGGGCGTGCTGCCCGAGAGGCGAAGGGGCGGGGTCGGCTCGGCGCTGATGCGCGGAACGCATCGCCTGCTGCGCGACCAAGGCTACGCCGTCGCCTCGCTGTACGCCTTCCGGGAACCGTTCTACCGACAGTTCGGCTACGAGGTGTGCGGCCGCGTGCATCGGATCTCGTGTCCTTCGGACCGCCTCCCGAGGCTTCAGCCCTCGCTGGCAGTGCGGCAGCTGCGGCCCGACGAGTTCGACCTGCTGCGGCCGGCCATGGAGCGGTACTGCGTGGCGTACGCCGGCGGCAACCGCCGCAACGACGAGCAGTGGCGCCGGTTCCTAGGCGGAGACCGGCCGAAGACCGTGTACGCCGCCGGAGACCCGGTCGAAGCGTACTGCGTGATCGACATGTCCGGCGACTTCTGGACCGACCTGTTCGTGCGCGAGTTCGTCGCCACCAGCCGCGAAGGCTACGAGGGGATCCTGGAGACGTTCCGCGGACTGGCGATGAACAAGAACTCGATCACCTGGCTCGAGCCGAGCGACGGACCCTTCTTCGCGCGGTACTTGGACCACCCGGTGCGCGTCGAGCTCAACAAGCCGATCATGTTCCGCATCCTGGACGTGCCGGGCGCCTTGGCCAAGCTGCACCCCGGCGCCGCGGGAGAGGCGACCCTGCGCGTGATCGATCCGGACTTCCCCGAGAACGAGGGTCCCTGGCGGGTCGAGTTCGAGTTCGGGCACGTCGCCGTGGCGGCCACGGACGAAGATCCCGACTTCGAGCTCGACATCGGCGCCTTCACCCAAGCCTACTTCGGCGAGCCGAGCCTGCGCGACCTAGCCAGGCTGGGGTTCGTCGCCTTCGACCACCCGGAGAAACTCGTGGCGGCCGACGCGCTGCTGCCCCCGAATCCCGTGATCTGCTGGGACACCTTCTGAAGAGCCATGCTGAAGTCCAGACTGCTGCACCCCGAGATCCTATCGGCGCTCGCCTCAGGCGGGCACGGCACCAAGGTGCTGATCGCCGACAGCAACTACCCCTTCGCCACCAAGTGCGGACCCAACGCCAGCATCGTCTACCTGAACCTCTGCCCCGGCAAGCTCAGCGCAACCGAGGTGCTGGAGGTGCTGCTGGAACAGATCCCCGTGGAGGCCGCGAGCGTGATCCGGCCCGACTCCGGAGGCCTGCCGCCGATCGTGGAGGAGTTCCAGCGGCTCCTCGGCCCCGAGCCGAGGATCCAACCGCTCGGGCGCTTCGAGTTCTACGATCAGGCGAAGTCGGACGACTGCGGGCTGGTGATCGCCACAGGCGAGCAGCGCACGTACGCGTGCATCCTGCTGACCATCGGCGTCGTCGAGCCCGAGCAAGGCTGAGGGGCCGCGGGCTGGCTCGCCCGCGGCCCCTCGCCGGCCGGGTTCGGCCTCACTCCTCCTCTTCGGCCGGAGGCGTGTACACGCGAGCCGCGAGCTCCTTGTCCAAGTGGTAGAGACCCGGCTTGTAGCCCTCGATCAGCTCCAGCTGGGCGATGATCTTCTCCGCGCTGGCCTCCTCCTCGACCTGCTCGTCGACGTACCACTTGAGGAAGCTGACCAGCGGGTGGTCGCCCTCCTCGGTGGCCTTGTCGACCAGCTCGTGGATCGACTTGCTGATGAACCGCTCGTGCTCCAAGGCCGCCTGGAACGCCTTCAGCGGGCTCTCGAAGTTCTTCGGAGGCTTCTCGATGGCCATCAGCTCCACCTCGCCCCCCCTCTCGATCAGGTACCGGTGCAGCTTCATCGCGTGGTACGTCTCCTCCTGGTTCTGCACGTAAAACCAGTTGGCGAAGCCGTCCAGGTTCTGCGCGGCGAAGTAGGCCGCCATCGACAGATACAGATAGGCCGAGTAGGTCTCCTTCTGGATCTGCTCGTTGACGGCCTTTTCGAGCTTCTTCGAAATCATGTTCTCCTCCTCCGTGTTCTACGAGTTTGCCACCTGGAACGTCCACAGCTCAAGGCCGAAGGTAGAATCGCCCGTGTCCGGCTCCCAGGAGACGCCGACCTGGATCGTGCCGAGCCCCGAGGGGTTGCGCCAGCCGGCGGAGTGGCTGCTGTCGCGCCTGCGCCCGGGCGATTGGGTTCTCCTCGAGGGCGAGCTCGGCGCCGGCAAGACCACCCTCTGCCGGGAGTTGCTGCGCCTGGCCGGTTGGGCCGGACCCGTCCGCAGCCCCACGTTCAACCTCGTCCAGTCTTTCCCCACCGTGCCTCCGATGGTGCACGCGGACCTGTACCGGGTGTCCAGCGAGCGAGGCTTGGGCCTCGAGGATGTGGCGGACGAGGCGGTCGTCTTGGTCGAGTGGCCGGACCGTCTGCAGGAGCTGCATCGCGGGTCGCGGCTCTGGCGCGTCGTGGTGGAGTTCCTTCCCGAGGGGCGCCGGGTTTCCGTCCAGGGTCCGCTTGCCGAAAGTCCCGGCGGCGAACGAACCTGGGTCGATCCGGACGCATCCTAAAGGTGGTCGATGGAAGCCGCCGAGACGTTCTTCGGGATGGCCGCCGTTCTCACCGTGGGCACGATCTGGCTCGCGGCCTTCCTGTTCGGCGTGTACCGGCTCGGGCGGTTCGCGGGGCGCGTGTGGCACCCTCGCCCGTCGTGGTCGATTTATGCCCTGCCGGCCGCGGCGTTCGTGCTCCTGGCCAGCCTGGTTTGGCTCTTGCCGACCGACCGCTTCACGCGGCTCATCTTCTCCGCGATCGCTTGGGTTTCGATGGCCTACCCCTACGGCGTCGGAGTATGGATCCAGAGGGCCATCGATCGGCGCCGCCGAGAGGAGGAACTTTGGAGGAGGACGCGCGAGTGGCTGGCGGAGTGGGAGGAGTCGAACCAGCCGTGATCAGCGCGGACGGTTCTTCGCGATCCGATCGAACGACGCGCAGACGCCCTTGATGAGCGCCGAGCTGAAGCCGTTGTGCTCCATCTCGTTCAGCCCCGCGATCGTGATGCCCATCGGCGTCGTCACCTTGTCGATCTCGGCCTCAGGGTGGTTGCCGGTGTCGGCCACCAGAGAGGCCGCCCCGCGAAGGGTCTGCGCCGCCACCAGCTGGGCCATCTCCGAGCTGAAGCCGATCTGGATGCCGCCCTGGGTCATGGCGCGCAGGAATCGCAACGCGTAGGCCACGCCGCACGCGCCCAGCACCGTGGCGGCGTCCATCAGGTCCTCCGAGATCCACAGAGTCTTCCCGACGGCGCCGAAGAGCGCCTCTACCGCCGCCCTCGCCGGCTCCGAGGCACCCTCCCCAGCCAGGCAGGTCATCGACTGGCCGATCGCGGCGGCGGTGTTGGGCATCGCCCGGACCGCCTCGACCGTCGGCACGAGCTCGCGGATTCTGTCGATGCGCAACCCGGTGACCGTGGAAACCAGAACCGTCTCCCGGTCCCGCACCGAGGGCTCGACCTGCCGGAGCACCTCCTCGGCCTGCTGCGGCTTGACGGCGAGCACCACGAGGTCGGCCTCGCGGCACGCCTCCTCGTTCGAGGCGGCGATGCCGCACCCGCTGGCGCTCCAGCGCTGGAGCAGGCCGATCCGGCGCCGGCTCAGCACGAAGCGCTCCGCCGGCAGGCCCCCCGGGCCGAGCCAGCCCTGCACCAGCGTGCCACCTAAGTGGCCGACTCCGATTACGGCGATGCGTCGGAACTCCATGGCGACCGATCCCCCGAGCACCGCGCGGCGCGGCCCCAGGGGAGCCGCGCCGCGCCGCGCAACGGTAGCAATTTACCGCACGCCGGGCGGATCCTCCGGCAAGCTGCGGTCGAGGAACGGCAGGAGATCGGGCGCGTGCCGCCCAGGCAGCAGATCGATTCCCCAGCGGGTCTTGAGCGCGTACAGCTCGGGCAGCAGGTAGTACCCGGTCGCCAGGGTCCAGACGATGGCGACCAGCACCTTCAGCTCGAATAACAGGAAGTCCAGAACGCCCCTCCACAGGGCGACGGGCGAACGGCGGACCGCCCAAGGCGGCGCCACGTACAGGACGTTGTCTTCGGGCTGCGGTCGGGGATCGAGATGGGGGGCGGCGGACATTCTCCGTCCTGCTATCGGCAGGTTGGCGGCTCCGCTGGAGACGACGCCCAGGCCTAGGAGGGGAGTTGGCGCGGCTGAAGGGATTCGAACCCCCGACTTTCTCCTCCGGAGGGAGACGCTCTATCCACTGAGCTACAGCCGCGCTCGAACCCAATATACCGCAAGGGCCCCGGGGTAGGGAATCCCCGGAGCCCGCGCCTCGCCGACGGCTCAGTCCTTCTTCGAGATCGGGTCCGGAGCCTGCTCGACCGGGATGTGCGGGGCGCCGTCGATCCAGCGCGGCCCCTGGGGACGCACGTACCGCACCGCGTTCTTCAGGATGAGCTTGATCTCCGCCTGGTGGTAGATGGGGTACGTCTCGTGGCCTGGCTGGAAGTAGAAGATCCTGCCCGCGCCGCGTTGGAACACGCAACCGGAGCGGAACACCTCGCCGCCCTCGAAGTGTCCGATGAGGATCGTCTCCTGCGGCTCGGGGATGCCGAACGGCTCGCCGTACATCTCCTCCTTGGGGATCTCGAAGTAGCGGCCCTCGATGCCGCGCACGATGGGGTGCACCGGGTTGCAGATCCACAGCCGCTCGCGCTCGTCCGCCTCGCGCCAGCACAGCGAGCAGGTGGTGCCCATCAGCCACTTGAACACCTTGCTGTAGTGCCCGCTGTGCAGGACGATCAGACCCATGCCCTCCAGGACGCGCGTCTTGACCTTCTGCGCGATGCGGTCCTCGACGAGGTGGTGGGCGGCGTGGCCCCACCAGGTCATCACGTCGGTGTTCTCCAGCACCTCGTCGGTGAGGCCGTGCTCGGGCATGTCCAGGGTGGCCACGCGGGCCTCGATGTCGGGCGCCTCGTTGAGGCCGTTGGCGATGCAGGCGTGCATGCCGTCGGGATAGATCTCGCGCACGCGGGGCATCTCTTTCTCGTGCACGTTCTCGCCCCACACGGTGACTCGGATCTTGTCTGCCATGGTTCTCTCCTCCGGAGTTCCGGGATGGCCGGCAGATTACTCCGAGGCCGGCTCGGCGCGCCGTCGCCTGCAAACGCCGTGGCGTGCGGATGGGTAGACTTTGAGTAGGCCATGGCTCTGAACCGCGAGAACTTCCTGCTCCACAAGCTGCACAGCCTGACCGGAATCGTGCCCATCGGCTTCTACATGGTGCAGCACCTCACGCTGAACTCGTTCTCCCTGGCGGGGCCGGACAAGTTCAACGCGGTGATCGCTTTCTTCGAGGGCGTGCCCAAGCACCTGCTGCTCGCGATCGAGATTTTGGTGCTGGGGATCCCGATCCTGTTCCACGGCATCTACGGGCTGTTCATCACCCAGAGGGCCGACGTGAACGTGTATCAGAAGAAGTACCGCTATGCCGAGAACTGGATGTACTTCTTCCAACGGGTGACCGGCGTTGCCCTGTTCTTCCTCATCATCCTGCACGTGAGCACCACCACCATCGCGGCCAAGTATCTCGGCAGAGGCATCGAGCACATCCAGTACGCCGGCATGCAGCAGATGCTCGTGTCGAACGGCTATCTCGGGCTGATCCTGTACGCGATCGGTGTCCTTCTGGCCTCCTACCACCTGGCCTACGGGCTGTGGAACTTCTGTATCCGTTGGGGCATCACGGTGAGCGATCACGCGCAGGTGGCGCTCCGCAGGTTCTCCTTCGCCGCGTTCGTGGCGATCACGGCGCTGGGCTGGGCGGCCTTGGCAGGGTTCCTGATCCACGAACCGGAGACCAAAGCACCGGTCGAGGCCCGAGCCACTCCCACCGTGGTTCACTCGATCCGCTGACGGACGGAGTTTTTCCGAACTCTTTCGTCCTGTGGTCGGAAGAAACCGTTCGGGAGAATTGCTTGGCTTCTGGCGAAATCTGCGCTATCCTTTGATTGATTCTCGCCCACGAGGCTGCATCGGGCAGAGAGCCGAGTGGGCACGCGACGGTTGCCGCGGGAATGTCTCCCGCCGTGGGAGCGAACGGGGCGAGGGGTGCGGAGCGGCGCCAAGCACAGAGCGGGACATGGGTTCTGGCGCCGATTGCGGTGATCCCTCCGCGCACGAGCCGTCGTCCGCACGGTCGGAAGATCCCTCCTCCGTCGCAAGACTTGCCGACTGCCGAAAGGAGAGACGGGGGCCCGTGGTTCGAGATCCGTGCGAGAAACGGGCCCTCCGTGCGCTCACGCCGTCCAGACGAAAGGCTCCGCGTCGGTCAGCACCCTGCCGTGCTGCTCGAGCGCCTCGTAGAGGTAATCGGGGAGTGTGAACACGCTCGCGTGGGTGCGGGGCGTGTAGTACCTGGTCTTTACGCCGCGCTCGGTGAGCCTGCGCGCGATCTCCTCCTCCGTCAGGGCCATCGGGTCGTGCTTCTTGCTGGCCACGATGAAGCCCCACGGCATCATGAACGTGCAGACGAACCCGAAGTAGCCGCGCACGTAAGGGAAGACGTCCTTCATCTCCTGCAGCGTCTTGAGGCACGAGACGAAGCAGTAGGGGTAGTTGATGCTGGCGCTTCCGGCCTGCATGGCGAACACCCCGTCGTCGCTCATGGCGTCGGCGCAGATCTGGAAGTACTCCTTGGTGAAGAGGTAGACCGCCGGGCCGGCCTCCAGGGGGTCCGGCAGGTCGCTCAGCACCACGTCGTACCCAGCCCCCTTGCTCTCCTCGAGGAACTTGCGCGCGTCGGTGTGGAGCAGCTCGGTCCTGGGGTCTTCGAACGCTCCCTGGTGCCACTCGGGCATGTGCACCTTCACCATCTCGATGAGCTCCTCGTCGATGTCGATCATCGTCGCCTTCTCGACGGTGTTGTGCTTGAGCGCCTCGCGCAGCGTTGCGCCCTCGCCTCCGCCGCACACCGCCACCTTCCGGGGGTTGGGATGCAGAACCATCGCCGGCTGCGACATCAGTTCGTGGAAGATGAACTCGTCCAGCAGGGAGCTCTGGATCTTATAGTCGAGGAACAGCGTCTTGCCGAACCGCGGGATGTCGCAGATCTGGTACTCCTGGTACTGCGTCTTGCCGGTGACCAGGAATCGCTCGACGGTGAAATACCACGTGACGGCCTCGGTGTGGGTCTCCGCCACGAACATGCCGGTGCTTTGAGAGAACATGGCTTGCTGGGAATCCTCGGGGTGGTGTGGGAGACAGCCGGAGGGCGCCGGAACCCTCGTCCCGGCGCCCCCGCGCTCCTTCTGCGGCATCTAGCGCGCCACCTCGCTTTCGAGGCCGCGCCGGACGACCAGAAACTTCATGCGTTGCGGGCGGAAGCGCTCGCGCAGCAGCTCGACCGCGCGGTGCACCTTCACCGTTCCCCCGCAGTAGAACAGGTCCACGGCCGCGTAGCGGTGCTCCGGCCAGGTGTGGATCGTGTAGTGCGACTCCTGGATAATCACCGCTCCGGACACGCCGAACGGGCGAAACTCGTGGAAGGACTCCGCAACCACCGTGGCCTGGCTCACGTCGGCGGCTTGGCGCATGGCCCGTCCAACCGTGCTCTCGGTCTCGAGGGACTTTCGGTCGCAACCGAACAGCTCGATCAGCAGGTGCGAGCCGAGCGACATCTCGCCGTCCGGGCCGAGGGGGAAACCGTCCTCGTCCCCGCCGAGCCACTTGGCGAACGCCTCGGGATCGTCGCACTGGATGGTCGTCCAACCGCCCTCCCGCTGGACGACGGGCGCCGCGACGGCCTGCACGGGCTTCCTCCTGCCGAACAGGCGCCTCCACCACGATCGGGACTCGTCCCACGGCATGGCGAGCGCGGCGACGGCGAAACAGCTAAGGAAAAGCGCGTAAGTCAATCAAGCGAACCTCCGTAGAAACCGTGCGCAGACACCAGAATGGCTCTGGCGCGAGAAACCCAACGCTGGAGAGTTGCCGTTCGGGAGATGCGACGATGCGACTGCGACGTCGCCGTGCAGAAGCGTGACCCCAAGCCGTGAGCGGAGAAGGCCGCACCCCTGGATCGTCTGTTTCTTCATCTCTCTAGAGCAACAGGATCTCTCCCATGGCGGGCGATGCCCGCCAAAGCCGCGTCACGGTCACCCGTGGACGCAAGGAGGCAGTGTACCAGACCCTCCCCCCCTTGTCAACAGAGCGGATCGGGTTCGCGCAAAATGCCGTTGGATATGCCGGGAATCGTCCAAGCTTGGCCTCGGGCTTCCTCCGCGACGACGCCGCCATCCTCCAGGCGCAAGATCCGGTCGGCGTCCGCCAGCATGTGCTCGTCGTGGGTGACCATCACGAGCGCCCCTCCGTCCCGGCACTCGTTCATCAGGCGCACGACCTGTTCGCCGTTCCGACGGTCGAGCGCGGCGGTGGGCTCGTCCGCGAACACCACCTTGGGGCGCCCGTAGAGAGCCCGGGCGACGCACACGCGCTGCCGCTCGCCGCCGCTGAGCTCGTGCGGCAGGCGGTGGGCCTTCTCGGCCAACCCCAGCCGAGCGAGCAGCTCCATCGCGTGCCGAGGGTCCGGAGCGCCATCCCCTGCGGTCAGGACGTTCTCCAACGCCGACAGGTAGCCCACGAGATAGGGTTGCTGGAAGACGAATCCGAACGCAGACAGGCGCAGCCTGCTTCTCTCCGCGTCGTCCAGCTGCGCCAAGTCTCGGCCCTCGAAGAGCACCCGCCCCGACGTGGGCATCTTGAGGCCGCACAAAAGGTACAGCAGCGACGACTTGCCCGAGCCGGACGGGCCGAGGATGCCGAGGAACTCCCCCGGGTGCACCACGAGGTCGATCCCCCGGCAGGCCGCAACCTCCTTGCCGTGGTCGTGGTAGACGAGCGAGGCCGCCTCGGCGCAGATCACACCAGCCTCCTTTCGACGATGCCGACCGGATCGAAGCGGCGGAACCTCCAGATCACCGTGGCCCACGCTACCGCCAGCACAACCGCCGGAACGCTCACGGTGTACGCCACCGCCTGCGGATTCCATAGCTGCATCGCGAAGGCCTGGGGATCCAGCAGGACCCGCTTGAAGACGGCTAGCAAGCCCAGCGAGAGCGCGACCCCCAGCACCCAGCCGAGCAACACCAGCACCGACGCCTCGGTCAGGGACCTCAGCAACAGGCGGCGGCGCGTGTGCCCCAGCGCCTGCAGCAGGCCGAACTCCACGAGCCGCTGCGCCTGGTGGATGTTCATCAGCATGGCCACCATCAGCGCGATCACCGAGACCAGGATCGCGATCACAACGTTAAGGATCGCGTAAAGAATCTTGAACATTTCTTTCGCGTCGCGCTCCACCTCGTAAAAGCCAAGCACCTGCACCCGCTCGCCTCGGAACTCCCTGCGCGCCCAGGCGCCGAGGCGCTCCTGGTCGGCCGGCGTGGGAGCGAACACGAGCACCACGTCGATCGGCGGAAAGTGGTTGCCCCGGATGTAGTCGATGTCCGAGAACATGAACCATTCCCTGCTCTGAGCGATCCCCACCACCTTGACCGGGAACGGCGAGAAGTTGTCGGTGTCGTCGGGCGACATCAGCACCGAGCCGATCCTCAGCCCGCGGTTGCGGGCCACCGGCTCGCTGACGACCGCCTCCGCCGCGCCGGGCGCCGGCAACCGGCCCTGCAGGCCCGTGGAGCCCATGCGCCGCAGGGCGTAGCGCAGGTCGTCCTGCGAGAAACCGATGATGGCGAACGGCCACTTGCCCACGATGCTCCTCACGATCGTGGGAGCGGCCCGCACCACCGCGATCCGCTCCACCGGAACCTCCCTCTGGTCGCGGAAGCGCCGCACGATGTCGTCCGTGAGGGAGGATTCGCCCCGCGGCCCTGCGAACAGCAGCAGCCGCGAGTAGCCGTAGATCGTGCGGATGGAGTAAGGGATGCTATCCATGATCGCGACCACCCCGGCGATGAGCAGCACCGCCAAGAGGATCACGGCGGTCAGCGGCACCGTCTTCCCTGGGTTGCGCACCAGGTAGGTGACGGGCGACAACGGCCGGAGCGGCCTCCTTCGAGAGAACGGCACGAACCCTTCCTACGCGCCCAACCGCGCCGAAGCGGCGGG
>JAOACB010000057.1 GCA_026418055.1 Fimbriimonadales bacterium | reverse complement strand
GCGTACTGGAGGGCATGGGCCATCGCGAACACCGAACAGGTCGGACGGTGGCCCTGGGGCATCACCGTAAGGCCGGCCTCGTTCCAGAGGTTCGTGAGGTCCACGCCGCGCTTGCCCCGCCGGGGTCGGGAGACGGGCTGGGCCAGCTTGAAGGCCACCAAGCCCACCGCCAGCACCGACGTCCAGACGAACGCCCGCAGAAGCCTCCGATGCGGCATGGGCGCGGTTTACCCGATCCCCTCGCGGGCGAGCCGAAGGACCTTCCTTTGAGGCGTCGGCAGAGCGAGCCTGGCGACCTCCTCCCAGCCGAACCACTGCAGGCCGTCGAGCGCGCGGGGCTCGTCCAGCCGCACCAGCCAGGCCTCTACGGTGATCTTGTGATGCGTCACGACGTGCCGGAACCCGCCCAGGCGCTCCGGCCAGGCGCCCGGAAGCAGAGCCGCGAGCTCCCTCTCGGCCGCCTCAGGGTCTTCCGTCGCGTCCACGCGCGGGAACTCCCAGAGTCCCTCCCACCACTGTCCGGGCGGAATCCGCCGAAGGGCGACTTTTCCGGCGGCCACCGGAACCCAAACGACGTGCCGCAGATGGCGCACGGGCGTCCTGCTGCGCCCCACGGGCAGCTCCTCCACGGTCCAGCTCTGCTTGGCGACGCACCTCGCGGCCAGCGGACAGCCGTCGCACGACGGCTTGCGGGGCGTGCACACCGTCGCGCCGAGCTCCATGAGCGCCTGGTTCCAGGCTCCTGGGTCGCGCGCGAATAGGTTGCGGGCGGCCCACTTCCACGCCTGCCGCTTCAGTTCCGCCCCCGATTCCCGGCAACCGGTGAGCCTGGCGAACACGCGCTCGACGTTGCCGTCCACCACCGGCACCGCCTCGCCCAGCGCGATGGAGGCGATCGCAGCGGCCGTATACTCGCCGACGCCCGGCACGGCCCGCCACTCTGCGGCGCACTCGGGGAGGCCGTTCTCCAGGATCCACCTCGCGCCCTGCAGCAGCCTGCGGCACCGCCGGTAGTAGCCCAGGCCCTGCCACAGAGCCAGCGCCTCGTCCTCGCTGGCCCGCGCCAGCGACAGCACGTTCGGGAAACGCTCCATCCACCGCAGGTAGCGCGGCACGACGGCCTCGACCCGCGTCTGCTGCAGCATGACCTCGCTGACCCAGATCGCGTAGGGGTCGCGCGTGCGGCGCCACGGCAGGTCTCGGGCGTTGCGTCGGTACCAAGCCAGCAAAGGACCGCCGTCGCGGCCGGCGAGGCCGCCGATCGGAGCACCCTCGCGCCTCAATGCGGATGGCTCTCCGAAACGTCGAAGCCCAGGGTCTCCAGCGCCACTTGGGGGTCCAGACAATCGGTGAGGGCCCGTCCGATCACCAGGTAGTCGGCGCCGTCTTGGATCGCCGCTTGGGCAGTGCCCACGCGAACCTGGTCGTGCGCGGAGCCTCCCGATGGCCGGATGCCGGGAACGACGATGATCCCTTCGTGTCCCAGAGCCTTGCGCACGGCCTTGACTTCCTGCGGAGAGCAAACCACGCCATCCAGGCCGCAGTCGACCGCCAGCTTGGACAGGTACACCAGGTGCTCCTCGATCGTTCTCCGGATGCCCAGGTGGTCCGTGAGAACGTGCTGGTCGAGCGAGGTGAGAACGGAGACGCCCACCAGCAACGGAGGCACGTCGAAGGGCGCCTGCTGGGCCTCCTCCACGGCCGCGGACATCATGGCGGGACCGCCCGAGGTGTGCAGGGTCATCATCCAAACGCCGTACTTCACCGCCTGTCGCACGGCCAGGGCCACGGAGTTGGGAATGTCGTGGAACTTCAAGTCCAGGAAGATCCGAGGCGCTCCGGCGTCCTGGAGGCGGGCGACGACGTCGAGCCCGTTGGGCAGCACCAAGGCGTGGCCGATCTTGAACGCTCCCACGTACGCGCTGAGGCGTTGCACGATGGTGATCGCCTCCTTGAGATCGCTGGTGTCGAGAGCGCAGATGACTTTGCGAACCATGGTCCTACCCAGCGGCGCCGTTGCGCCGTCGTCCCCCCTTGCTCCCATTGTCCCTCAGAATGCGCCGAGGCGCGTCGGCGGTCTCCCATAATTCTGCGGGGTGCAGGCGATGGTGCGCTTGGGCAGCAGGATCGGCGGAGAGGCCTTGGGGGCGGCCACCGAGTCGCGCTCTCCCTGGGACGGCTCGGTGGTGGGCGAATACGGCCTGGTCGGCTGGGAGGAGATGGACCGGGCCATCGACATTGCTTCCGGGGCGTTCGCAAGGATGCGACGGACGCCGAGGCGCGAGCGGAAGGCGTTGCTGAGGAGGATCGCCGAGGCGGTGCGGGAGGCCAGGCCGGAGTTGGCGGAGCTGCTCGTGCGGGAGATCGGCAAGCCGGTCGTTTGGGCGGAGGCGGAGGTCGACCGGCTGGCCCTGACCTTCGACTTCGCCGCGGACCTGCTGTCCGCGCCGTCGGGCGTGGTCCACCCTCTGGACCTCGACCCAAGGGGCGACGGCCACGTGGGCAGGGTCGAGCGGTTTCCCATCGGTGCGGTGCTCGCCATCGTTCCTTACAACTGGCCCTACAATCTGGCCGCGCACAAGCTTGCGCCCGCTTTGGCCGCGGGCAACCCCGTGGTGCTGAAGCCGGCCCGCCAAGCTGCGCTCTCCACGTTGAAGCTGGTCGACCTGGCGCTGGACGCGGGATGTCCTCCGGACGCGCTGCAGGCCGTGGCCTGCCCTCCCGACGTCGCGGAGAGGGCCGCCTGCGATCCGAGGGTGAGCATGGTCAGCTTCACCGGTTCTCCCGCCGTCGGCTGGAGGCTGAAGGACCTGGCGGCCCGCAAGCGGGTTTCGCTGGAGCTCGGGGGCGACGCGGCGGCGGTGGTGATGGCCGATGCGGACCTCGATTGGGCCGTGCGGCGCATCGTCGCCGGGGGTTACGGCTATGCCGGTCAGGTGTGCATCGCCGTGCAGAGGGTGCTGGCGGATCGAGCCGTTTGCGACGAGCTGAGGGAGCGGCTGATCGCGGCGACCTCGGCATGCCCGTGCGGTGATCCCGCCGACCGGCGAACCGTCTGCGGACCGCTCATCGACGAGGCCTCCGCCGGAAAGGTCGAGGAGTGGGTGCGCGAGGCGATGCAAGGAGGAGCCAGACTGCTGGCGGGCGGCGGGCGGCGCGGCACGCTGCACGAGCCCACGCTGCTCGAGGGTGTGCCGCCCGGTTGTCGGCTCGCGCAGGAGGAGGTGTTCGGCCCGGTGCTCACTCTGGAGCCCTTCGAGGGCGTGGAAGCCGCGATCGAGAGGGTGAACCGCTCGAAGTACGGCATCCATGTCGGTGTGTTCACGCGCGACCTGCGAGCGGCCGAGCGGTTCTTCCAGGAGGCCGAGGTGGGAGGGGTCGTGGTGGGCGATTACCCTACCCTGCGGTTCGACAACATGCCTTACGGCGGCGTCAAGCGGAGCGGATTCGGTCGCGAAGGAGTCGCCTACGCGTTCGAGGAGATGACCGAGCCGAAGGCGCTCGTGGTCCGGACGCTCTGAACCCCCCAAGGGTATACTTCGAACCTGAAACGGCCGCTCCGAGGCCGTCACGGACGACCCATGCCAGACAACGACCGCCAGGACGCCCCCATCGAAGAGCCGGTTCCCACCTCCTCCGCCAACGTCGTCGAAGGCGAGTACAACGCCGACGCCATCCAGGTTCTGGAAGGCTTGGAGGCGGTGCGTCGGCGCCCCGGGATGTATGTCGGGGACAACGGCAAGCGCGGCTTGCACCAGATGTTCAAGGAGGTTCTGGACAACTCCGTGGACGAGGCGCTGGCGGGCCATTGCACCTACATCCGGACCATCCTTCACGCCGACAACTCCATGTCGGTCGAAGACAACGGCCGAGGGATCCCCGTCGACACGCACGAGAAGTACGGGGTGTCGGCGCTGGAGATCGTCATGACCAAGCTCCACGCGGGCGGCAAGTTCGGCGGGGGCGGCTACAAGACGTCCGGCGGCCTTCACGGCGTGGGCGTGAGCTGCACCAACGCCCTGTCCGAGTGGTGCGTGGTCGAGGTCAAGCGCGATGGGAAGCTGCACCGCCAGCGCTACGAGCAGGGGATCCCGGTCACGCCGGTGGAGATCGTCGGAGAAGCCGAAGGCACGGGAACGAAGACGCACTGGAAGCCGGACCCCACGGTGCTGACCGAAACGCGGCACGACCCGCACCTCATCAAGAGCCGGTTGCGCGAGCTGGCCTATCTCAACCCGCAAGTGGTGTTCGAGTTCGCGCACGAAGCGGATCCCGAGCAGTCCGAGACCTTCCACTACAAGAGAGGGATCCCCCAACTGGTCGAGGACCTGAACGAGGGCAAGGACGTGCTGCACCCGGTCATCTACTTCCAGTGCAAGCGCGACACGACCGAGCTGGAGGTGGCCCTGCAGTACCACTCGGGCTACAACGAGACGGTGATGGCTTTCTCGAACAACATCCACCAGCCCGACGGGGGGACGCACGTGTCGGGCTTCAGCCAGGCGCTGACCCGGGTGGTGAACGCTTACGCCCGCAAGCAGGGGTTGCTGAAGGAGAAGGACTCGAACTTCACCTCCGACGACCTATGGGACGGTCTGACGGCGGTGATCTCGCTCCGCCTGGAGAACCCGAGCTACAACAGCCAGGACAAGGTCAAGCTCGTGACTCCCGAGGTGCAGGGCCTCACGTCCTCGATGGTCGGCGAGGCTCTCTCCACGTATCTGGAGGAGCGGCCAGCGGTCGCGAAGAAGATCGTGGAGAAGGCGTTGATCGCGCAGAGAGCGAGGGAGGCCGCGCGCAAGGCGGCCGAAGCCGTGAAGCGCTCCTCGGCGATGGACACCTTCGGTCTGCCGGGCAAGCTGTCGGACTGCATGAGCAAGGACCCCTCCAAGTGCGAGCTGTTCCTGGTGGAGGGACAGTCGGCCGGAGGATCCGCCAAGGGCGCTCGGGACCGCATGACGCAGGCCGTTCTGCCCCTGCGCGGCAAGATCCTCAACGTCGAGAAGGCGCGTCTCGACAAGGCTTTGGACAACGAGGAGATCAAGTCGCTCATCGCGGCGCTCGGAGTCGGCATCGACGTCAACGTGGGGCGCGACTCGGAGGACTCGGAGAACGGCAACGGCAAGGAGACCAGCTTCGACCTCTCGAAGCTGCGCTACCACAAAGTCATCATCATGACCGACGCGGACGTGGACGGCGAGCACATCCGCACGCTGCTGCTCACCTTCTTCTTCCGCTACATGCGGCCGCTCGTCGAGGCCGGCCATCTGTATCTTGCCCAACCGCCGCTGTTCGTGGTCAAGGTCGGCAACAACGAGCGGTACTACGCCGCGGACCAAGCGGAGCTCGAAGAAATCCTCAAGAACGTCAAGAAGAAGAATGTCATGGTCACGCGCTTCAAGGGCTTGGGCGAAATGAACGCGGAGGACTTGGAGATCACGACCATGTCCCCGGAGAACCGCAGGCTGGTGCAGGTGCGGCTCGATTCGGAGATCGAGTACGAGGCCGAGATGCTGTTCAGCAAACTGATGGGCGACAAGGTCGAGCCCCGGCGCGAGTTCATCGAGAAGCACGCCAAGCAGGCCTTGGACGTCGACTGGCACTACTGAGCCGGGTCCGCGGGCACGAGGATCACCCTGTCGACCAGCACGGCGCGCACGCCGGGGTTGGGGATGGGCGCGAACCACACGTAGGCTCTCGGGCTCGATTCGAACTCGGCGATCTTGACCAGGCGGTAACCCGCGGGCGAGGCCTTGCCCTCGTGGCCTCCCAGACCCCGGCGCAGGCCCTCGTCGTATACGCCGCAGGAGAAGGCCAAGGCGTCGGTGCCTGGCTCGGCGTCCACGCGCACCTGCAGGTAGGCGGTCCATCGTCCCTTTTGGGCGCGCTCCGGCAGCTTGGAGAACCGGAAGACGGCGGCCCACTCACGGTGGTTCGCGGGCATCTTCAGGGCCAGGCCGTTGCTGGCCCGGGGATCGGGCTCCAGCCAAACCCACGTTCCGTCCTGCCACAGGTCGGCCGCGTCGTCCTGAAGCACCAGCGCGCCCCGAACGCCCTGCAGCTCCCGAGGCAGGGCGGTGGCGGCTCCCGGCTGGACGACGGGGTCGGCCGGGTCCTCCGCCATCTGCTGGAGGAACTCCTGCGGGGTGAGCGCCCACTCCGTCAGGCGGCTCACGGGCGTCCAACCCCTTGGGCCCGGCGAGGTCAGGAACCGCACGAACTCCTCCGCGACCGCTCTTCGCGAGAGCGGCAACGGCCACCGCGCCTTGCTGGCGATGCACTCGGCGCGGAACGGCGTCCACCTCTTGAGGAACACGTAGCGCACCGGCTGGTGCGCCAGCTTCACGCGCCAAAGCCGGTCCGGATCGCTCGCGACGGACCGCTCGGCCTCCTGGAACAGCAGCTCGGCCTGGCGCATCGTGTCGAAAGAGAGGTCGGGCCGGTTGAGGCTCGCGAAGCAGCCGGCGGCCTCCGCCTTCGACGCCACGAGCTCCAGGTAGCGGCGGATCGGGCGTGCGGCCGGGCCGTAGTATCCGCGCAGAAACTCGTCGATCAGGCGGCGGTCGTCCTGATACGGGTCCCACATCAAACGGGCCAGCAGCCAGGCCCGCAGCTCACCCATCTCGCCGCCGGACGTGTTGTAGGCCCCCTGTTCGAACAGCCCCCTCACGCCGTGCCGATGGAAGAAGCGGACGTTCGCCCCCAGATGGAACCAGTTGGGATGGGGAGCGAAGTAGTGGCTGAAGTTCGTGACGTAGTCCCAAACGTACAGCCTCCGGCTGACCTTGCTCCATCCGCGCACGTCGTCGGCGAACGCCTGGTTGGAGGGGTCCTCGAGGGGCTTGGCGAAGTTGCACTCGATGCTGCAGAGCCGCACGATCACGTTTTCCTTCGGTCGCACGGACTTCGGCGGCCGCCGCGTGTACTGATAGGCCAGCGTGTCGATCGCCACTTGGGGGAACTCCTCGCGGAGGGCGTCGGCCACGAAGTTGGCCAGCTCGAGCATCGTGCCGGCGTGCGAGCCCTCGCGGTCGTCGATCTCCTTGCAGCGCGGGCATTCGCACGGGCCGAGCGTGTCGTTCTGGCTGACGGAGGCGATCGTCGCGGCAGGGTTGGCCAGCAGGCGCCTGCGGAGCTGCTCGACGATCCGAGAGCGCACCTCCGGGTGGGTCGTGCAGAGCTGCTGGTCGTTCCGCCTTCTGCCGTCCACGAGGCTGAACCACTCCGGATGCCTCTCGAACTCCGAGGGAGGGACGAAGCTGAAGAACGTGTGCACGAATCCCTCGTACACGGTCTTGCCGCCGTGCTTCTCCTCGAGTCTGGCGGCGTGCGAATTGGCGAGGTTCCGAGCCGCCCAGTCGCCGTCGAAGGCGCTGTGCCAGAACGGCTCCCGATACTCGAACGCAGGCTTCTCCCGAGTCTCGAACGGGCCCACGCGGAGCGTTCTCCTCTTCGGAACCTCGGTGGCCCAGGGTGCCCACCAGCGGACCCCCAGGTTCTCCGAGAGAAACCGGTAGACGGCGTAGAGCGTGCCCCGGGGGCGCCCGCCCGCGAGCAGGATCCGCCCCTCCCGGCACGAGCGGATCAGCTCCTCGGCTCCGAACCGATCGAGGTCGATGCCCGGAGCGGCGCCTTTCGCCATCGGGCCGGGACCGACCACGATGCAGGCGCCCGTCGGCAGCCGGTCCGCGGCTCGAACCTCGAACGGCGCCCCCGTCATCTCGCGGAGGTGCCCGGCCAGCTCTTCGGCCGCGAACCGCTCGGTGGGCGTCGCGTCGGAGTGCACGAGGATGGAGGCCATCGCCCGTCCGTCGCGGGCGAGCAGCACGGGCTCCGAGGGGGTCGGAAGGGCGGCTAGGAACAGCACGGCGAACATGGCGGATGCTCCTTCAGTAGCGGCAATGCTCCCAGAACAGGTCCAGCGCGAGCCGGTACGTGCCCAGGGAGACGTCCGGAGGGATCGAGTGGTCGGAATGGAACACGTAGGGGATGCGGCGCTCGCGGATGGCCGTCAGCTTCCCAACGACCTCCTCGCGAACCTTGGCCGCGTCGTTCGTGGACAGGGCCCGCACGTCGATGTTGCCCATGAACCCGAGCCGACCGGCGAAGGCCTCGCCGAGCCGCAGAACGTCGCAACCGGCCTTGGCCTCGAGCGGCTGGAGCACGTCCACGCCGGCTTCGACGATCAGGGGCACGAGCATGCGCACGTCGCCGCACGAGTGCAGCATCACCTGGAGGCCGTGATCCTTGAGGAATCCAACGAAGCGCTTGGCGTGGGGCAGCCACAGCTCGCGCAGCGTGGCAGGCGAGCAGAACGGGCCGTTGCTGTAGCCGAGGTCCTCGTAAAGGAAGAACGCGTCGGGCAAACCCGCCTCTCGGAAAAGGATCTCGTAGTGGCGGATCAGGAAGTCGGTGTTGACCCGGCAGAAGTCCTCGATCCACGCGGGATCCTCGAGCATGGCGGGTAGGAAGTTCTGGTCCCCGATGGTCGCCCGCATGAGCTCGAACACGAAGAGGTTGGAGTAGCACGAATAGATCCCCCGCGCCTTGCACTCTTGGATCGCGGCGCGCCCTCCCTCCACGTCTGCCAAGCGCCCCGGATCCGTCTCCAGAAGCGGCTCTCGGTACTTGGCGAACCACACCTCGGGCGACGAGCACTCGAAGTCGATGTGCTCCGGCGTGCCCGACTTGTGCTTCCAGAACTTGAGCGTGGCCCCGCGACCGTCGCGAACCACGCGCCACTCCTCGTTCTCGTCCAGAACCTCCCAGACTCCCCGGAAGGGAGAGGAGTCGAACCACCCCCCGACGCTCCGCACGTCGTACCGGAACTCCTCCACCGGGTCGGCGCCCTTGGGAAATCCCTCCTTGGGCCAGGCTTCGCTGAGCGTTTCGGGCCAGAAGCTCTCGTTCAGGCCCATGCGCTCGGGAATCTGCTTGTCGAAGATCGCTCGGACGACTTCGCGGGGCTGCACGCGCCCACGTTACCCCGGGGTCACCAGGCCCAGACCAGCTTGGCGGCCAGCCTCGTGTGCCATTCCGGAGCGTTGGGGTCTCCGAGGATCACGTACCATTCGGTGCCCGCGAACCCGGCGTTGCGGAAAGCCAGGTAGGCGTTCGTGCGGCCGTCTTGGAACACGATGCGGCTGGTGATCGAGCGACGCTCGTCCAGCTCGGATCCGACGGTGAGGATGGTCTGCTCGGCCTCGCCCAGGTAGCTTTGGCGGGCGTACCCGAGACCCAGGTCGATCTTGCCGAAGCGGCGGTTGAGCCCGGCGCTCACGTAGGACGTGGAGGCCCCGTCGCGGTGGCCGAAGTTTCCGTACACCTCGGCGCGGCGCGTGCGGTCCGAGGCGTTGACGGCCATCCCAAGGCCGAGGGTTTGCTCGTAGGCTCCTAGGAACTCCTGCACGTTCGCGCTGAAGCCCAGTCTCAGGTCCTTGCGGGTGGTCACGCCACCGTCGAGCGAGAAGGAGCGCTCGAAGGCCGTGCCGTCGTAACGGTCGTAACGGCTCACGAAGAGGCTGCCGTACTGGCCCTTGAACGGCCCTCCGCGGAAGTCGGCGTTGTACTCCGAGAACAGGTAGACCCCCCGCCGGTTGTCGAAGGTCACGTAGCCGAGGGCCGGGAAGAAGCCGGGCTCCACGTACACGTGGCGCAACACCGCGAAGAGCTTCGGTCCGCTGTAGGCAAGGCCGAGCGAGCCCGCTTTGGAGCGGTCGCCGTCGTCGTCGTTGACGGCGAATTCGGTGTCCAGGGTCCATTGGCCCGACCCATAGCCTACGCTGGCTCCGAGGGCGGAGCTGGCGTAGCCCGGTCGCTGGCGCGATGTCCCGTACGCGGAGGCCCACGACCTGGGGTTGAACTGGTAGCCGACCTTGAAAACCGCGTCGGTCTTGTCGCCGTCCTTCTGCGCCACCAGCGCGCCGACGTCCGTTTGGCTGTTGGCCTTGCCGAAGAGCTTCGCGCCGAAGTCGAACTCGCCGATGCGCCGCGAGTAGAACATCTGGGCGAAGGTGTACGGCGAAGTCAGCCAGAAGTAGGCGCTGCCTTCCGTGAAGAACGGTCGGCTGTCCTCCAGCTTGCGTTCGGTGCGGGTGAACTCGATGCCCGCCACCTGTTGCTCGACGTTCACGAAGTCCGGCTTGAAGGAGCCCACGGCCGTGAGCTGCGGCGTGATGCGGTAGCGTAGGTCGAGGCCGTAGCGCAGCTCGCTCTCCCGGTCGGTGAAATCCGGGCTGAGGTAGGCCTGGGCGTCCAACGGCTTGGCGGACGCCAGGATGGGCACGCCTCGCAGGACGGCGCAACGCTCGAGGCGCTCGTCCAGTCCGAGGTTCGGAAACTGGGACATCACGTTCGGCCGCTGGTGGAAGCGCCGCACCACAAGGCCCACGTCGCGTCTTCCCGACGGCGGCAGGTTCAGGATCCGCCACGGAATCGCGATCTCGACGGACCAGCCGCCGGCGTCGCGGCTCACCGCCGCCTTCCAGTCGCCCCGCCACTCGCGTTTGCTCGACCGCCCGCCGCTGATCTCCTCGTTTTGGGTCCCGAGGGCGTTCACGCGGAAGCGCGAGAAGGCCGCCCAGTGCCTTTGGAGGAACGGGTCGAACATCACGACCACGAAGTCCTCGCCGTCGAACTCGGCGCCCCGCTGGCGCTCTCGGGCGACGATGCCGCTCGGATCGGAGTCGTGGCAACGGAAGGCAACGTAGGCGTTCTCCCCGTCGAAGCCCACCCAGACGTCCGTTCGATCGGTCGGCGGTTTGCCCGTGACGGGATCGATCAGGTCCGGCAGCTTCAACGCGGCTTCCCACTCGCCGGCCGACAATCGGCCATCGAGGTTCGGGCTTGGCATCTCGCGCGCCTCGAAGGAAGTCTGCGCTGAAACCGATGCCGCGAGCAGCGTCAGGCACAGGAATGTGCATCGTGGATGGAGCATGGATCCCAACCGGCGCATCATACCAGACGCGCCGCCGGGCGCTCACCACACGAACGGGATCAGCCTCCAGCTGCGGCGCGCGTACTCCTCGAACTCGGGATAGGCGGCTCGCAACATCCGCTCCTCCAGCCGCACCTTGCCCGCGAGGGCGGCGGCCAGCGGCGCCACGCCCCACCACGCGAGCGGATCGATGAGGGCCAAGCCCACCGAGGGCACGAGCAGGCCGAGGTACATGGGGTGCCGGACCCAGCGGTACGGGCCGCCGGTCTTGAGTCCCCGGGCGTTCGGCTTGGGGTCGGGGGTGAGGCTGTCCCCCAGCGACCTCCATGCCCAGAGCAGCCACGCCCCGCTCGCGATCACCACCGCCAGCAGGGCTTCCGGCCAAGGCCAGGCCTTTCCGGCGCGCCAACCGATCCAGGCGAGGCTGGCGAGCTGCGCCGCGACCAAGCCGAATCGGGAGGTCGCCTCAGCCAAGGATCCGAAGCATCTCCTGCACGAGGCGCTCCAACTGGGAGTCGCGGCCCTGCTCCCAGAGGTCGGCGTCGAACGGCACGGCGATGTCCGGCTTGCGGCCTTGGCCCTCGAGGTTCTCGCCGTCGATGGCGTACGCGCCGCTTCCTGGCATGCGGATGGATCCGCCGTCCCAGAGACCGTAGGCACCCGTTCCGATCACCCCGCCCGCGGTCTCAACACCCACGATGGGGCCCAGCTTGAGCCTTCGGAAACCCTCCGCGAAGATCTCCGCGTTGCTGAAAGAGGCCTGGTTGATGAGCAGGCCCGTCGGCAGTTCCAGGGCGTCGCCGCGGTAGATGTTCTCGCTGACGCGGATGCCCTCCGCACCCCGCGTCGTGCGCACCAGCCAGGGGGTCTTGATCAGAACGCCCAGGATCAGGTGCGACGTGTTGCCTCCGCCGTTGAACCGGACATCCAGCAGCATGCCGCTCTTGCCGGGGGTCTCCGTGCGGATCGCTCGCAGGAACTCCCGGTAGCTCGGGTCGTTCATGCCCTGGATGTGGAAATACGCGAGCTTGCCGCCGCTCAGGCGGTCGGTCTCGCGGCGTTGGAACTCCACCCAGGCCTCGTACCGCCTGCGCGAGGCGTTGGCCCAAGGCTCCGGCTGCGCCAGCACCTCCAGCCTCCGGCCGCCGCGGTCCACCGCGAGCTTCACCTTGCGGCCGGCTTTGCCGACGAGCATGCGGGACAGCGGCTGCGAGGGGCCGGGCTTCTGTCCGTCGACCTCGAGCAGAACGTCTCCCGGCCTCAGCTCCGACTCGGGATGGTCTGCGGGGCCGCCGGCGTACACCCGCTCCACGCGGTACACGCCTCGAGCCTCGAGGTCGGTCGGCGCGAAGTCGCAGCCGAGCCACGCCCCGGTCTCTTGGCCCGTCGGAGGGTTCGGCTCGGAGGGCGCCGAGGCTCCCAGATGCGAGGAGCCCAGCTCCTGCATCATCTCGTTCATCATCGCGTAGAAGTCGGCGCGGTCCGAGGCGAACGGCACGAGCGGCTCGTACCGCTTGCGGATGGCGCCCCAGTCGCGCAGGTTCAGGTCTCCGCGATAGTAGAAGCGGTCCATCGCCCAGCCGATCTCCTCGAAGAACGCCGGGAACTCCCTGTCCGCGTCGATCTCGGCGTCCGCCGTGAAGGCCACCGGCTGGGCCGCGCCGTCCGCTCCGATCGCGGCCACCCTGCCTGCCACGATGCCGTACACTCTCTTGGCGAACACCTCCAACCTCGCGGGCGCCGCGGTGGAGGCCGTCAGAGGCGTCGGCGCGCCTCCGCGAGAGGGCACGGTGGCCAGCCGGCCCTGCGACACCACCAGGTAGCCGCGACCGTCCGGTTGGGCCAGAGCGGCGCTCAGCGCCTCGGTCGTGAGGCGCCGCATCCGGCCCTCGATGCCGCGCTCCAGCAGCCGCACCTTGGGCGACGACTCCCTGGGCCGGGGATCGTCGAGGCGCTCCAGCGCGTCCTCCGGAAAGGTGCGGTCGGGCGGATACAGGTCGATGGCGAACAGGTTCGGCTCTTCGTACTCCTGGGCCAGGAAGTACACCGACTGCGCATCCGGCGTGAATCGGGGCGTACCGATCACCCCCCGAGCGACCCTGCCGACGACGACCCTGCGTCCGCCGTCCGCGCGGACCATCTCCAAGGTGGAACTTCGTTCGTTGGCGTTTTCGAAGACGATCCACTCGGAATCGGGCGACCAGGAGAAGAACCTGCCGCCGCGGAGAGCCTCGTAGAAGCTGCCTTCCGCCAGCGTCCTCGCTTCGCCTCCTTCGGCGGGGACCACCCGGAGCTCGCGGCCGGCGCGCACGTAGGCGAGCAGCTTGCCGTCGGGGCTCGGCGTCGGCAGCGTGCAGTCCCTGTCGTCCTCGACCAGAGCCTTCGGCTGAGCTTGGTCGAGGTCCATCGCGAGGATCCTGCGACGCCCCTCGTCCATCGCCACGTAGGCGATCCGCTTGTTGGTCAGGAACACCGGCTGGCCGTCGTAGCCGGGGTTCTCGGTCAGCCTCTTCGCGAGCCCGCCCGACGCCGCCAGCAGCCACAGGTCTCCTCGAACGGCCGCCACGATCCGCTTGGCGTCCGGCGAGACGGCGTACTCCGAGACGCCTTCGCTGAGCGTCAGGCGAACGAGGCGCGGCGAGCGCTCGTCGTCCGGGACGGCGATGCTCACGGGGCCGGCCTTGCCCGTCTTCGCGTCCAGCAGCCAGATCCGCGAGTCGTGCTCGAACACCACCTTGCCGCCGTCCAAGCTGGCTTTGGGCCTTCGGGGCACGCCGCCCTCCGCAAAGCGCGTCAGCTGCCGGAGCCGGCCTCCCTGAGCGTCCATCGACCAGAGGTTCGGCCAGCCGGATCGGTTGCTGAGGAACACGATGCTGCCGTCGGGCAGCCAGTTGGGCGACGACTCCGCGGCGCGCGTGGCCGCGATCGTTCGGTGGTTGCGCAACGGCGCGCCGATGTCCGCCACGAAGATGTCCCCCGCCGCGCTGCCGCTCGCGTAGGGGTTGCGCCAAGCGCCTGCGGACCCCTTGGTGTAGGCGACGCGGGAGCCGTCGGGCGACACCGCGGGTTGGGTGAACAGCTCCAGAGGGTGCGACGTCAGTCGCGTCGGCTCGCCGCCCTGGACCGGCAGCCGGAACAGGCCGGCCGACCCCCAGGCGTTGGTCGTGCCATAGATCCACCGCCCGTCGCGGGACACGCTCACGGGCGTTTGCGAGGCAGGATCGAACGTCAGCCTCCGGATGTCCGAGCCGTCGGCAGCCATCGAGTAGAGGTCCGGCATTCCCGAACGGTTGGAGGCGAACACGATCCGCTCGCCGTCCGCCGTCCAGATCGGCGAAGCGTCTTCCGCCGGATGCACGGTGAGCCGGCGCGCCTGGCCTCCCTCGGAGGGCGCCACCCACACGTCGCCCTGCCACACGAAGGCGATCTTCGATCCGTCCGGCGAGAGGCTGGGCTCCTGCGCTCTCCGAAGCTCCAGCGCGAGCGTGGAAGAGGCGAGAAGAAGCAGGAGGGCGGGGCAAACCTTGCGGCCGACCATGGATGGCAAGGTTACACAATCCCCGCCGCCGGGGTGGGGCCGGCCGGCAGGCCGGCCCCCGACCTCGCTGTTCAGGCCTGGTTCTGGAGGATCCAGGCGACGACTTCGTCGACCTTGCAGAAGGCGAGTCCGGTCACGGTGTCGGCGCAGCCGTAGTACACGGCGATCCGACCGGTCTCCGCGTCGGTCAGCGCGGCGCAGGGGAACGTCACGTTCGGCACGTCCCCGACCTGCTCGTACGGCATCCAAGGCGCGATCAGGTAGGGAGCCCCCCGGGCGATCACCTTCCAGGGCTTCTCCAAGTCCAGCAGCGTCGCCCCCCAGGCGTACACGAAGCCGTTGCAGCTGGTGAGCACCCCGTGGTGGAACATGAGCCAGCCTTCGGTGGTCTCGATGGGAACGGGTCCGGGGCCGATCTTGGTGGATTCCCAAGCCTGCTGGGGCCGCATCACCCAGCGGTGCCTGCCCCAGTGGATCATGTCCTCGCTCTGACTGAGGAAGATCTCGCCGAACGGCGTGTGGCCGTTGTCGCTGGGGCGGTTCAGCATCACGTAGCGGCCGTTGATCTTGCGAGGGAACAGCACGCCGTTGCGGTTGAACGGCACGTAGGCGTTCTCCAGGAAGTGGAACTCTTGGAAGTCCTGGGTGTAGCCGATGCCGATCGTCGGACCGTGGAAGCCGTTGCACCAGGTGACCCAGTACCGGTCCTCGATCCAGCATACGCGGGGGTCGTACAGGTAGTGCGGGTATTCCACCTCGGGGTCGTCCACGATCCAGCGGATCGGCTCGGGGTTGATCCTCCAGGTGAAGCCGTCGTCGGAGAAGCCCGCGTTCAGCTGCATGTGCCGGGTCCGAGTGTCGGCCCTGAACACGCCCGCGAACTTGCCGCGGAACGGCACGGCGGCGCTGTTGAACACGCTGTTGCTGGTAGGGGTGGCGTTGCGCGGGATGATGGGGTTCCCACTGTAGCGCCACACGACGTCGCTGCAACCGGCCGGACGATCCTCCCAAGGGATGTTCGGCAGGGGCGAGCCGATGATTTTGACGGCACTCATGGCGGCCCGAGTCTACCCATGGGCAGGTTCACCGATTGACGCGCCGGCTACCCAGAGCCGGAGTCCGCGCGTAGGTAACCTTGGAGAACCCAAGCATCCATGGCGATAGCACCCGAACGCATCCTCGGCGAGCAGCTGCTGCCGATCTATGAGAAGCTGATCCAGGGCCGGAGGCTGAGCTTCGACGAAGGCATGGTCCTGGCGACGACCCCGAACCTCAACGGCGTCGGATGGCTGGCCAACCTCGTGCGGGAGAAGCGGCACGGCGACCGCACCTACTACGTGCGCAACCAGCACATCAACTACACGAACATCTGCAACAAGTTCTGCAAGTTCTGCAGCTTCTACGCCAAAAAGGGCGGACCGGCTCCCTACGAGATGACCATGGAGCAGGTGCGCGAGCGGCTGATGCGCTACATCCACACGCCGATCACCGAGGTGCACATGGTGGGAGGCATCAACCCGAGGCTGCCTTACTCCTACTACCTTGACCTGATCCGCACGGTGAAGGAGGTTCGGCCAGGGGTGCACGTCAAGGCGTTCACCGCCGTCGAGATCGTGGAGATCGCGCGCGTGGGAAGGACCACGGTCGAAGGCGCGCTGCGCGACCTGATGGAGGCGGGCCTCGACTCGCTGCCGGGAGGCGGCATCGAGATCCTCTCGGACCGCGTGCACCGGCAACTGTTCGGACGCAAGCTGAACGGCGAGGAGTGGAAGGAGGTCGCCCGAGCCGCCGCCAAGCTGGGTCTGCGGCAGTACGCCACCATGCTCTACGGGCACATCGAGACGCCCGAAGAGCGGGTCGATCATCTCATCCAGCTGAGGGAGCTGCAGGACGAGACCGGGCACTTCCTCACGATGACCCCTTTGAGCTTCCACCCCGAGGGCACGGAACTGGAGCACATCCAGCCTCCGACGGCCGAAGACGACCTGCGGGCGATCGCCTTGAGCCGGCTGATGCTGGACAACTTCGACCACATCAAGAGCTTCTGGATCATGAACACCGTGCCGGTCACCCAGGCGGCGCTGTGGTACGGCGCGGACGACGCCGACGGCCTGGTGCAGGAGTACGAGATCACCTACGCCGAGGGCGAGTTCGGGAACCGCAGCCAGAGCCTGACCTACGAGAACATGGTGGCGATGATCCGCAGCGCGGGCAGGGTGCCTGTGGAGCGCGACTCCCTCTACAACGAGATCGTTCGGGCGGAGCCGTCTCGCACCCCTCTGACCGTCGTGGGGTAGGCGGCGTGGAGCTCTGCGGGCGGTGCACGACGCCGATGGACGGCTCGTTCGGGTTCTGTCCGCTCTGCGGCGAGGACCTGCGCACGCCCGACGAGCGGTGGCCGGTTCCGCGCTCGTGCTCGCACCGGGTCGTGGGCGGCCCCTTCTGCCCAGACTGCGGGGCGGACGTCTCCCACCGGTTGGAGGCGTGGCGGTCCCGACGGGCGCTCGCGTCGAGATGGGGCGCATGGGTTTGCGCGGCGGGCTGGTGCGGTTTCGCCGCTGCCCTCGCTTGGTCGCTGGCGCCGAGCGGATCGGCAAGCCAAGCCGACCGGGCCTGCGCCGCGCTGGCGCTGCTGAGCCTCGGTTGCGCGGGTTGGGCATGGCGGCGCGACTGGTGGCGCTGGTCGCCGCCGGGGTCAACCCGCTGACGAGCGCCCTTGGGTAACCTGCGCGCGATGCAAGGGCGCAGAATCGTGTTCACGGGCAAGGAGCAGGCGAGCCTCGAAACGTTCGAGGTGCCCCCGGTCGGCGAGGGGCAGGTGCTGATCCGCTCCGTGGCCAGCCTCATCAGCATCGGCACCGAGTCGACGTGCTTCCTCCGCCGCTTCGCTGCGGGCACCCACTTCGACCGTTGGGTGCAGTATCCGTTCTATCCCGGATACTCCCTGGTGGGCAGGGTAGAGGCGGTCGGCCGCGGCGTTCCGGAGAGCCATCGCCCCGGCACTCTGGTGGCGGCCTCGAAGCCCCACGCCAGCCACGTGGTCTGCCCGTGGGAGGAGGCCACGGTGGTCGAGCCGGCGGTTCCGCCGGAAGTGGCGGCCTGGTTCGCGCTGGCCCAAATCACCTTCAACGGGGTGCGCCACGCGCGGATCGGCTTTGTGAAGCTCGATGCGGAGGCGAGCTACAAGGCCGGCGCGAAGGAGTCGATCGAGATCCTGTTCCAGACCAAGGGGCGCGTCGTCCTCGACAACGTGACCTACGAC
>JAOACB010000056.1 GCA_026418055.1 Fimbriimonadales bacterium | reverse complement strand
CCGCCTTGGTGTAGCGCGCGCGGCTGTCGAGCGGCAGCCCGTATGTGCCTTGGCGGCCCAGGTACCAAGCCAGCTCCTTGCGGGAGACGTCGTCGGGGAACAGGCCGAACCCGAACAGCCGGTCCCAAACCAGGTTGTACTTCTGGCTCCAGGTGCCCGGCTTGTCGAAGGCGAGGCGGTAGTGGTCGCCGTCGTCCGCCAGGCGAACCCACTCCCTGGCCATGGCGCGCGCGGCGTCCATGCGCCTCCGGGCCTCGTCCCGCAGACCGAGGCGCTCGCACAGGCGGGCGTGGCAGGCGATGCCCAGGATCGCCTTGATCGAAAGATTGGCGTTGTGCGCCAAATGGCCCGCGAAGTCGTCCGTGCAAAGCTGGTTCTCCGGATCGAGGCCCTTCTCCAGCAGGTAGTCGGCCCACCGGGTGAGCACCGGCCAGAACTCCCGGGCCAGAGCTGGGTCGTTCTTGCGCTCCGCGAGCGCGGCCGCCAGAATCAGCAGGTTGCCGCTCTCCTCGACCGGCATCTGGTTCTCCTCGGAGCGCTCCCCGCCGCCGTAAACCTGTCCGTTGGCCAGCGGATAGGTGCCCAGGTCGTGCGGGGCGAACGGGAACCGCCACCGCGGGCTGGAGGCGTAGGCGAGGACCGGCCGGATCTGCGCCTCGAGCAGGTCGGGGTTCAGGGCGAGGTACAGCGGCGCGCCGGGATAGGTGACGTCCACCGTGGCGATGCAGCCGTTGCTGAAGTTCTCCTTGCTGAACATCAGCAGCCTTCCATCCACGTCCCGCACGAGCTTGTGCCCGGCGATGCTCTGGCGATAGGCCAGCTCCGCGATCTGGGCGTACTTCGGACCGCCGACCTCCTCGAGGCGGCGCCGCAATTCGGCGTCGAAGGAAGAGCAGCGCCTGCGGACGTCGGCGTACCTGGCCTCGGCCTGCCGCACGAACTCCGCCAAGTCCTGCGAGCGCTCGCGCCACAGCGGCGGCAGCCTCCGTCCGAGGAACTCGATCGACAGCACGTCGTCGTAGGCGATCGTCAGCCTGCGCTCGACCGTCTCGCCGCCGACGTCCATGGGGCGCAGCGCGAGCGCGGCCACGGGCCACTCGTCGTGCGCAGGCCTCGGCATGCGCAGGTCGTCCGAGGCGGGCAGGGCGCCCTGATCGGCGAACAGCCCTCTCAGCAAGCTGGCCGCCCCGAAGGCGCCCCTCTCGGCGTCCGGAGAGGTCAGCAGCAGCCGGCCCCAGTCGATCCGCAGGTCGTCTCCCTTGCGCGCCAGGGGCCGCTGCTCGCTGGAGGCCAGCGCCAGCACGGGTTGGCCGTCCACCAGGTAGCGGGCCCACTCGACCGGCTGCTGGGGCCGGTCGACGCACCACTCGCCCGTGGCGTCCGCGTACAGCCGCACGCGGTGGCGCGCGCCGTCGGAGGACCTCGCCGCGACGGTGAGGTAGCTGGCCGGGAAGGCCAGCAGCTCGGGGTCGTCCATCAGCAGCGGCGAAAGGAACTCCAGGCGCAGCTCGACGGCCCCGGCCTGCAGCACGTAGGTCGTGGTCGTCGCGCGCACCGAGAGTCCGAGCATCCGCGCCGGCTCCACCCCGGCAGGCTCCCTTCCCACCAGTCGGTAAGGCTTGCCGTCGACGCGCGCCAGCACCGCCAGAGCCATGGTCGCGCCGGTCCAGTGCTTCGTGTGGTCGTCGGTGGGAGCGTCGGCGAACGACCAAACGCTGAAGTAAGGGTCGTGCGTGACCAGCGGCACCGCGGGAGGCCGAAAGCATGCTCCTGAAGACATGCTCATCATGATAGCCGCAAGGAACGAGCTCATGCCGGACGCATTGTGCGGCATGGTCGGCGCGCGGGGCAAGCGGCCCTCAGCCGATCGCGCGCTCGAGACGCTCGGCCTCCTCCTCGGTGGCCCAAACCAGCAGCATCACCCCGTCCGTGCCGATCGCGTCCAGCAGCGGCGGGATCTCCTCGGGCTTGGGTCCGAGCACCTGCACCGACTTGCCGGCCGACAGGATCCGGCGGTACAGGCCGTACCAGCAGGGGTCGCCGGCGCCCGGCACCGTGGGCTCGGGCGTCCATTCGACCGCGTCCAAGGCGTCGATCTCGAGCAGGGCGTCCAGGTGCTTGACGCAGTGCGTTCCGTCCAGATGGAACATCGAGAAGTCCAGCCACTCGCACTGAGCCTTGAGCGGCGGAACGACGAACCGGCGGAACATCGCCTCGGAGAACATCGCCGACTCGTCGCACTGCACCTTGGCGGTCTTGCCGGGGCCCCAAAGACGGAAGGCGCAGAACGCGTTGCCGCCCTGCTCGTCGCGGATCACCTCGTGCAGCGCGTCGAACGCCTGGAAGTAGGCCTCGTTGATCTCCCAGAGCCTGGCCTCCACCCACTCGGGGCGCTCGATCAGGTCGAGCATCAGCTCCTCGTTGCCCCGCAGCTGCGCCAGGGTGTCGATGTTCTCGATCAGGTCGGGCATGCCGGCGTAGTAGCGACCCTGGGCCCTCTCGACCGCCGCCCGCAGCAGCTCCCGGTGCCGCACGAACCACCGCTGCTCCGGGTCGAAGCGGATCGGAGGGCACGAGTCGGGGTCAGGGATGCACGGCTCGTACCACACCGTCTCGGGAGTGAACACCGGCTCGGATCCGAGCATGGTTCCCAGACTCCCCGGGCCGAGGTCGAGGTTGGCGATCGGCACCGTGTGGGCTCCATGCCACGTTCTCGACAGGAACCGGTGCTCGCGCGCCGAGCGGTACTCCGGATCCAGGTGAGCCTGCTCGATCGACGCCGGTTCGCCCGGGTCGGGAGCGTCCTCCCAAGGATGGGAGGTCTCGCACAGGACTTGCAGGCACACGCCCTTTCTGTTCCACCAGTCCGTCAGCCGCCGCCGCGCCGCCTCCCAATCCTTGTGCCAAACCCGCGACATGGGGGCACTCTACCCGAGGTTTGCCGGGACCAAAACCCTCGCGGCCGACCCTGGCTTGCCCGTCCCCGTCCGGTCGCGCCATACTGCCGGGAAAGATCCAGGAGCGCCCATGTCCGGTTTCCGCGAAGGTCTCAGCTTCGACGACGTGCTGCTCGTTCCCAAGCACACCGACGTGCTGCCGAACGAGGTGGACATCTCCACCACCCTGCTGCCGGGAGTCCGCCTGAAGGTGCCGATCGTGTCGGCGCCGATGGACACCGTGACCGACGCGCGCATGGCCATCGCGATCGCCCGCGAGGGGGGCGTCGGCGTCATCCACCGCAACATGCCGATCGACGTTCAGGCGGAGCAGGTCGACCGGGTCAAGCGCTCCGAGCACGGCGTCATCACCAATCCGATTCAGCTCACCCCCGAACGGCCGATCCAGGACGCGGTGGACCTGATGGAGCGCTTCCACATCAGCGGCGTGCCGATCGTCGACGGACAGGGCCACCTCGTCGGCATCCTCACCAACCGCGACATCCGCTTCGAGACGGACTACTCCAAACCGATCCGCGCGCGGATGACCGCCACCAACCTGATCACCTCGCACGTGGGCACCACGTTGGACGAGGCCGAGGAGATCCTGGCCGAGCACCGCATCGAGAAGCTGCCGATCGTCGACGAGCAGGGCCGCCTCAAGGGGCTGATCACCATCAAGGACATCCTCAAGGTCAAGCAGCATCCGAACTCCACCAAGGACTCGAAGGGTCGGCTGGTGGTCGGCGCGGCGATCGGCGCCCTCCGCGAGCCCTACGAGCGGTCCAAGGCCCTGCTGGAGGCGGGCGTGGACTTCGTGGTGATCGACGCCGCGCACGGACAGAGCAAGGGCGTGATCGAGTGCGTGCGCATGCTCAAGAGGCGCCTGCCGGACCTGATGGTGATCGCGGGCAACGTTGCCACCAGGGAGGGCGTGCGGGAGCTGCACGAGGCCGGCGCCGACGGTCTGCGCCTGGGCATCGGTGCCGGCTCAATCTGCACCACGCGCATCGTGGCGGGGGTCGGCGTGCCGCAGTTCACCGCGGTGCTCGAGTGCTGCGAGGAAGCCAACCGCCTGGGCATCCCCACCATCGCCGACGGCGGCATCCGCAGCTCGGGCGACGTCGTGAAGAGCCTCGCCGCCGGGGCCAGCGCGGTCATGATGGGCAACATGTTCGCGGGCTGCGACGAGAGCCCCGGCGAGGTCGAGATCTACCGCAACCGCGCCTACAAGGTGTACCGAGGCATGGGATCGATCGGCGCCATGAAGCAGGGCTCCAGCGACCGCTACATGCAGATCAAGGACACCGGAGCCGTGATCGTGCCGGAAGGCGTGGAGGGACGCGTTCCGTACAAGGGACAGCTGGCCGACACGATGGCCCAGCTGGTGGGCGGCATCCGATCCGGCATGGGCTACGTGGGCGCCGCCAACCTGCGGGAGCTGCGCGAGCGCGCGGAGTTCATCCGCATCACCAACGCGGGCCTGCGCGAGAGCCACCCGCACGACGTGTGGATCACCAAGGAGCCGCCCAACTACTGGTCGCCGTTCGCCGGCGGCGAGGGCGAGTGACGGTTCCATCCGGCTCGGACCGGAGGGGCCCGTGGGCGCGCTGAGGACGCTTCGCAGACTGTCGCGATGGCGGGGTTGCGTCGCCGACCTCGTCCGCGACGAGATCCGCTACCCAGGGCGGGTGAGCTTCGGGCAGAGGCTGAGGGCGTGGAGGCGCCTGTGGCTCAGCGAGTCCCTGCTCGAGTACGAACCATCGGGCCGAGATCCGAGGCTGTACCTGAACGATTGGGAGCGGTACGTGCGCACGCCGTTCGTCAACGGCGACGCCGCGCGCATGCTCGACGACAAGCTGCTGTTCCACCAGGTCTGCTCTCCCCACCTGAGAACCCCGGAGCCGCTGGGCTGGATCTGGCGAGGAAGGTGGCACGGTCTGGGAGGCCCTGAGAACGACGATCCCCGCGGGCCCCTGTTCGGCGGGGATCGGGGAGACCGCTTCCTGCTGCGGCTGCGAACGGGCGCCGGCGGAAGGGCGATCGCGCTGCTGAGGGTCGCGGACGGCGCGGTCGAGGCCCACGGCCGGCGCTTCGGACCAGACGAGTTGGACGAGCTTTGGGCGCGCTGCTCCGACCACCTGCTCACGCCTTTCGTCGAGCAGGGGGCCTACGCGCGGGCGATCTTTCCGGATGCCGCGAACACTCTGCGCGTTCTCTCGCTGAGAGACCCCGAGACTGGGCGGGCGTTCCTAGCCGCGGCGATCCACCGCTTCGGCACCAGCGCCTCCGCGCCTCTGGACAACGTCGGTCGAGGCGGAATATGGTGCGAAGTCGATCGGGAGACCGGCGAGCTTGGCCCCGCGGTCACGAGGGTGTTGGACGGCAGGCTGCGCTTCCGCGACGACCACCCCGAAACGGGGGCGAGCATCCGCGGGGTGCTGCTGCCGCATTGGGAGCAGACGACGCGGTCGCTGCTTCGCCTGCACGACGCCCTCCCGATGGTTCACCAGGTGGGCTGGGATCTGCTGCTCGCCGACGACGGCCCGTGGCTGATCGAGGGCAACAACTACTCGGGCGTCGACATCTTCCAAATGTTCCGACCGCTGCTCACCGACCCGAGGGTGGTTCGGTTCTATCTCCGGCACGGGGTGCTCCGCCGCCGCGTGCCGGATGGAGCTGCCACAGCTCGTAGCCGGTGAGGCGCCGGACCGGCTCCAGAGCCAGGCCCTCCTTGAGGAGCGACGCCGCGCGCGCCGGATCGATCCGGCCCGCGCGCGTGATCACCCAGGCGTCGCGCAGTTCGGCCAGCCGAGTCCAGTCCGACGTCTGGACCACGTCTCGGCGCACATAGAACACGACCGACGGATGCTCGGTCTGCTGCAGGCCCCGCGACGATCCGCCAGGCTGCTTGCCCATCTGGAACGAGACGACGCGCCCGGCGCGCTCGCGCACCCAGCGTGCCAGCTCGTGCACCTCGGCATGCGGCTCCACCCCGCCGATGCGCCCCGTGTACCAAGCCCAGAAGGCCCAGTTCGCCAGGCCGAACGCCGCGACCGACGCCGCCCAGGCCGCCGCCGCGGGCCAATCCTGGCGCCCAGCCCGCGCACCGACCAGCAGCGCCAGCGGCGGCACGGCCGGCAGCACGTAGTGCGGCAGCTTGCTGCCGCTGAGGGTGAAGAACGCGAACACCACCGCGGCCCAAGCCGCACAATAGCGCAGGAAAGGATCGGCCGATCCGCCGCGCGGCCAGGACGCCGGGATCCACAGGCTCCAAGGGAACATCCCGACGAGCAGCACGGGCAGGAAGTACACGAGGCCCGGCCAGAAAGGCACCTTGTGGGCCTCGTCTCCCCCGCCGAAGCGCGCCAGGTTCTGCTCCACCAGGAACTTCCTCACAAACTCCTCGCGGTGCACCAGCCACGCGGGCAGGTACCAAAGCGCCACCACGGCGGCGAAAGCCGCCACCGACCATCCCCAGCCTCCGCGGAAGCCGGGCCTCAGCTCCGGCTGGCGCCACCACGTCCAACCCGCGATCAGCAGGAACAGCGCCCCTGCCACGGGCCCCTTGGCCAGCACCGCCAAACCCAGGCAGACCGCCGCCCAGGGGCGAAGCCAGGGTCTTCCCTGCAGCGACTCCCAGAACAGAACCAGGCACGCCGAAAACGCCAGCGCCATCGGCACGTCGGTCATCATCATCCGGCTCAGCCCGACCGCCAGGAGGCTCGTGCCGAACACCGCCGCCGCCCAGAAACCCGCCCTCACGCCGAACCGCGAGGAGCCCGTCCGCCACAGCAGCGCCGCCAACGCAAGGGAGCAAGCGACGGACGGCAGGCGCGGACCCCAGACCTCGCCGAACACGGACACCGCAGGCTTGGCGAGCCAGTAGAGCAGGATCGGCTTCTCGAACCAAGGCCGACCGTTGTACCAGGGGGTGATCCAGTCGCCGCGACGGTTCATCTCGCCGACCACCGCGGCGTAGAAGCCCTCGTCGAGGTCGAACAGGCCCGTGGCCCAGAAGCCCAGCAGCGGCAGGAGGCACAGCGCCAGAGCCCATCCCAGGCCGCAGGCGCGGGCGGAGGAGTTCGGCATCGCTCCCGGAGGATACCGCCCTAGGCGCTCGGCAGCCTCTTCGCGAGCGCGAGCCAGAGCGCCTCCTCGAAGCCGCAGCCCTCCAGCGCCTCCAACCGCGGATCCTCCTTCGCGAGCCTGAGCAGCAACGCCCTCCAATCTCCCTCGGCGAACAGCCTCAGAGCCTCCGGGTCGCCGCGCAGCGCCTCGGTCGCGAGCCGGTCGCGGTCCGCCTCTCCGGCCAGCGCGAGGCGGTAGAGGGCGGGCTCGCAACCCAGCAGGCGGGCCGCGCCCAGCAGGCAGCGCGATCGGGTGATGATCGATTGGGAGCGCTCGGCCTCTCGCAGGATGGCCGGCAGGTCCTCCTGGCCCCCCACCGCACCCAGCGCGTACGCGGTCTCGCTCGAGGCCTCGTCCGCGTAGCGAGCCAAGGACCGCCGCAACGGCTCCGCAGCCTCGGCGAGACCGAGCTCTGCGGCGGCCTCCGCGGCGGCGATCCGCACGCTCGGCAGGGGATCCTCGAGGGCGGCGAGGATCGCCGGCGCGGCCCGGACGTCCCCCAGGGTGCGCAACGCCTGCAGGCTGGCCCGGCGAAGGTCCGGATCGCTACCGGGTTGGGCCGCGCGCACCAGCGGCTCGACGGCGTCGGCGTGGCCGATGCGCCCCAGGGCCTTTGCGGCGGCCCTGCGCAAGGCGGACCTGGGGCTGTGCAGCAAAGCCACCAAATGGGGAACGGCCTCGCGCGCCCGCAACACCCCCAGCGCCTCGATCGTCTCCTCCTCCACCAGGTCGGGGTGCTCGTCCAGCTGGTGGATCAGGTCGGGGATCGCGGACTTCAAGCCGAGGCGCCCCAGCGCCTCGGCGGCCCTGCGGCGAACCCGCGGGGCGGGATCGTGCAGCGAACGGATCAGGTCCTCGGCCGCCAGGGTCATCTGCGCCTCGCCAACCTCCTCGATCGCCCGCTCCCGCTGCTCGACGCTCGGGCTGCGGCTCAGGGCCCGCATGGCCGACAGGCCCTTCGGCGTGGCCCGCCGCAGGTGCCGCAGGGCGGCCAGAAAGCTCTGGGCCCCAGGCTCGTGCACCCTGAGCAGAGGGATCAGCGCCGTCGCGCGCAGGCAGATGGTCGCCACGAACAGCGTCTTGTAGGCCAGCGCCACCTCCATCGGCCCGAAGGCTCCTCCGCGCAGCGCGCTCATCAGAGCCGCGCCGAGGATCGGCGACACGCCCCCGATCAGCGCCTGCAGGGCCATACCCAGACCCAGGTAGCTGGAACGCTCCTCGGGCTTGGAGGTCGCCAGCAGCAGGTTGAACTGGCAGACGGCGATGCCGCTCCAGATGACCCCCATCGGCAGGTGCGCCGCGATCAGCAGCGCCGAGTTGTAGGTCTCGTGCTGCGGCCCGGGTTTCGTGAGCAGCCAGGGCACCGGCGTGAAGCACATGCCTGCCGCCGCGAAGGCCAGCATCGGCTTGTTGCCGTAGCGATCGCTGAGGAATCCCCAGACGCGCGAGGCGGCGATGTTGCCGATCGAGTGCGCGACCCCCGCCAGCTGCAGCGTGAGGAACGGGATCTGGAGGCTCTCGAGCGCGTAGGCGCTCCAGAAGTTCCCCGCGAACGCCTGGCTGAACACGGCCGCCGCCAAGAACAGCAGCACGGTGCGGAACCCCCGGTCGCGCAGCGGGCCGGCCATGGAGCGCAGGCTCGAGCCCAGCCCCTCGCGGACGGGAGCCGCCCTCGGCACGTCCCGCATGCGCACGAAGAAGCCGAAGTGGCCCGCGAGCGCGCACGCCACGCCGATGCCGAAGATCCAGGCGAAGCCCAGCGGGTCTTGGTGGCGGCTGCGGAAGTGGTCCAGCAGAACGCCCCCGAGCACCCCCGAAGCCGCCGCGACGCCCGCGGCCAGGGCGTTGCGCCGGCCGAAGAACTCCCCGCGCGAGTGCGCCGGCACCAGCTCCGCCAGCCAGTCGAAGAACACCGGGTTGACCAGGAACGTCGCGGCCCACGCGAGGATCACGCAAGCGGCCAGCACCGCGAGCTTGCCGGAGGGGTCCATCGCCACCAGCGGCAGCATCGCCACAGGCACGTAGAAGAGTCGCCACAGCAGCCAGCCGGGGGCGACGAACGGCTTGTAGGAGCCGAACCGCCGACCGACGATGCCGCCGACGATCTGCAGCGCGCCGAGAAGGCTGGGGATGGCGGTCAGAAGACCGATCCAAGCGTCGCTGCCGCCGCACAGCTGCACGAACCCCACCAGGAACGAGCCCGACGTGAGGGTGATGAACACCGTGTAGAACGCCATGTCGGCGTTCGCCAAGCGGAGCGTCCGCAGGGCCTCGAATCGGTTCGGTCGATCGGGGGCCATGTTGCCTCGATTCGACGCTGCCGCGGGGAGCACCTCAGAGGTCCAGCGACAGCTGGTCCTTGGCGACGGCGGCCATCTGGCCCACGTCCGGCGGCTTTTCGAACGCGTGCTTCTCGAGCCCCGGAGGCACGGGGATCGGGTAGTCGCCGTTGAAGCAGGCCAGGCAGAAACGGTTGGCGGGCTGGCCGACGGCCGCCACCGCGCCGTGGATCGACAGGTAGCCCAGCGACGTGGCGCCGAGGTGCTCGCAGATCTGGGGGATGGTCATGCGCGCGGCCGCCAGCTCTCCCTTCGAGCACATGTCGATGCCGTAGAAGCAGGGGAACATGATCGGCGGCGCGGTGATGCGCACGTGCACCTCGGTCGCGCCGGACTCGAACAGCAGGCGCACGATCTGCTTGGTGGTGGTGGCCCTCACGATCGAGTCGTCCACCAGCACCACGCGCTTGCCCTCCAGGTGCTCGGCCATCGGCGTGAGCTTCATGCGGACGCCCAGCTCCCGCAGGCGCTGGTCCGGCTGGATGAACGTGCGGTGGATGTAGCGGCTCTTCATCATCCCCTCGCGGTAGGGGATGCCGCTGACCCTGGAATAGCCCAAGGCAGCCGGGATGCCGCTGTCCGGCACCGGAACCACCACGTCCGCGTCCACGGGATGCTCGCGGGCGAGGTTCTCCCCCATGCGCTCGCGCACGCCGTACAGGAGCCTGCCGTAAATGCGGCTGTCGGGCCTGGCGAAGTAGATGAACTCGAACAGGCACATGCTGGGACGCACCGTGGGCAGGCCCCTAGCGAAGCGCATGCCTTGCTCGTCGACCACCACGATCTCCCCTGGCTCCAGCTCGCGCAGCGGTGTGGCGGCGACGGGGGCGAACGCGCAGGTCTCGCTGGCGATGAGGTAGCCGTCCTCTCCCATCGTGCCCGCCACCAGCGGGCGCACGCCGTTCGGATCGCGGAATCCCACCAGCACGCGCGGCGTGCACACCACGCAGCTGTAGGCGCCCTTCAGCCTCTCCATAGCGAGCGCTACAGCCTTCTCTGGCCCTTGGTCGATGTTCTCGACGATCAGCCGGGCGATGATTTCGCTGTCGCTGCTTCCGTCGAACCGGACCCCCTTGGCCTCCATCTCGGCCCGCAGCTCGGCGGTGTTGATCAGGTTGCCGTTGTGCGCCACCGCGATGTCGCCGACCAGGCTCTGGCAGAAGATCGGCTGGGCGTTGCGCAGCACGCTCGCGCCGGTCGTGGAGTAGCGCGTGTGGCCCACCGCGACGTGGCCGGGCAGGCCCCGCAGGATCTCCTCGTTGAACACCTGGCTGACCAGGCCCATGTCCTTGTGCATGCGCACGCGCGAGCCGTCTCCGACGGCGATGCCCGCGGACTCCTGTCCCCGGTGCTGCAGGGCGAACAGGCTGAAGAACGCCACCCTCGCCGCGTCCTGACCCGGCGAGTAGACGCCTGCGACGCCGCACTCCTCCTTCGGATGGTCGTCGGCCGTCGGCGCGTGGGGGTCCTGCACGTGGGAATTATAGTCTCTGGCGGGGCCTCACCGGGCGAGCGCCCTGCGCGCCGCCAGCAGTCGAACCAGCAACAGAGCGGGAGGCGCGGAGGTCCCTTGGGGGGTCTTCCGGCCCGTTCCGTACCGGATGCGCAACCGGCGAGGAACCATGCCCCGCAACCTAGCCCCCCACCCCGAGGGCGCCCCGGAGGACGAGACCTCCTCCAGGAGCGCGCCCAAAGCGTCGGGCGGGACCCACTCGTCCAGTGCGCTGGGCTCGCTCGCCAACGCCTCCGCGATCGACGCCGCGTCCCGGCGGAACTCCGCCGGGAGGTCCAGCTCGTTGGCCTGGTCGAGCGCTCGGGGCATGCGGAACAGCGCGGCGTGCCGCTCCGCCACCGTCTCGCGGAACAGGCGCTTGCCGAGCCGCAGCTCGAGCGGCACCGACTGCATCAGATCCAGCATGCCCCTGGTGAGGAACGGGTTGCGGACGGCCAGGGCGTCGCCTGGGAACCATCGGCGCATGGGCATGTGGAAGCATCGCAGGCGCTGCTCCAGGAACAGCAGCTCCCGCAGGCCGACCGTGTCGGCGCAACGAGCGCGCGCGTCGGCGAGCAGCGATGCGCGGTCGTCCGCGACCGCCTCGCAGAGCTCCCGCCACCGGGAGCCGATCAGGTCGGCCAGTACCCCGCAACCGCCCAGCTCGAGCACCTGCAGGCGGGCGAGCGCCTCCTCGACGGTCGCAGGCACCTTCTCCGAGCGCATCCCGAGCCACTCGTCGCCCAGCAGCACGCACGCCCCCTCGAACCGCTCGGCGACCTGCAGCCACGCGTCGGCCTCCACGATCGGCTCGCGCTGGCAGGCCATTCGGTCGGCGTTGCAGGCCACCCAACGGTGCAGCGGCCCGGCGTAGCTTTCGAGGATCTCGTGCTCCACCCCGAGCGCCGCGGACTGGCGCTGGGCGGTCAGCGCGTCGCTGTCCGAGCCGAGCGGCGCCACGCCGTAGCTGAACGCGCGAAGGCGGCGTCCCATGGCCACGGCCTCGGCGGCGATGGTCGTGGCGTCCCAGCCTCCGCTGAGAGCCACCAGCGTCTCCCGGTCGTCCAAGCACAGCCGCACCGCCTCGCGGATGGCCTCCGCCATGCGGATCTTGAGGCCGGGCAGCAGCCGCTCCACGGAGCGGTCGGAGCTGAGCCTCGGCAGGCTCGGCAGCCACTGCCGGTCCACCGAGAGGCCTTGGGCGCGCAACTGGCCCTCGGCCCCGGCGGGAACGGCCCGCACCCCCGCCCACAGCGTGCGCCCGCGGTACACGGCGGGACCCGCCAGAGCCCACCCCAGGCCGGCGGGATCGACGGAGTCTCCGAGCTGCTCCGGTCGGTCGCTCAGCAGCAACCCCTGCGGGGCGACCCGATGGAAGAAGCGGCGCGAGTTGATCCGGTCGCAGGCCCACCAAGCCTTGCCGCCCACCCCCGCCGCGACGGCGAAGAAGAACCCGTCCAAGTCTCTCAGGGCCGCTGGGCCGTCGCGCTCGAAGGCCTCGGCCAGCTTGGACGCGTCCCTGCCCCAACGCGGCCTCAGCACCTCCCCGCTCAGAAAGGCCCACGCGGCTCCGGTGGAACTGAACGCGGCCCGGGCCGTGCCTGCGCGCCAGTGCAGGCGCCCGCCCTCCAGCGCGATCCATCCGTCGGCCGGGCCCAGACGGTCCGGCGGAGACCCCTCGCTCGAGAGGACCAGCCATGCTCCCCTTTCGCGAGCGTCTCCCGGCATGGCGGGCAGTATAGCCCGACCGTCGAGCGCCGACTAATTCTTCATGCCGGTGGTGGCGATGCCGGAAAGGATGTACCGCTGGCCGATCAGGAACAGGATCGCCACCGGGATCATGGCCAGCACCGCGCCGGTCATCAGCAGGTGCCGGTTGTCCACGTACGGCGAGCGGAAGAACTCCAGACCAAGGGTCACCGTGCGGTGGGCGGGGTTGTCCAGGTAGATGAGCGGCCCCATGACGTCCTGCCAGGTGGCGACGAACGTGAACAGGCCGACCACGATCAGCACGGACGCGCAGTTGGGCAGCACGACGCTGCGGTAGATGCGCCAGGGCGAAGCTCCGTCGATCATGGCCGACTCGTCCAGCTCCCTGGGGATCGTCAGCAGGAACTGGCGGATGAGGAACACGTTGAAGGCGCCCGCCGTGAAGTGCGGCACGATCAGAGGCAGGAACGTGTCGATCCAGCCGATGGCCTTGTAAATGCCGAACAGCGGAATGGTGGTCACCGCGCCGGGAATCATCAGCGTCGCCAGCAGCAGCACGAACAGGATCTCGCGGCCCTTGAACTGCAACCGGGCGAAGCCGAAGGCCACCATGCTGCTGCTGAGGATCTGCCCCAGCACCGCCATCGAGCTGATGAAAAGGCTGTTCCGCAGGAACAGCAGGAAGCCCTGGCTCTGGCCGCCGATGGTCGCCTCGGGTCCCTTCAGGGCCTCGGGGTAGTTCCGCCAGCGCGGCCGGAACACGCGCACCTCGCGGTGCTCGGCGTTCTTCTCGGCCCGGACGCCGCTCAGGGTCCTCTGCTCGCGGGGCACCGTGAACAGCACCTCGTCGAAGCCGCCGTCTTCGCGCTGGCGGACCACCTTGGCGACCAGCAGGCGCTCCTCCGAGCCGAAGCGGTGGACGGGCACGCCCTCGAACTCGACCGGCGCCGATCCGGCTGCCGGCCGGATGGCCGAGGCGGGGAACCAAGCCACCAGCTGCGTCGGCTCGTCGCCCTCCAACCGAAGGAGGTACGCGCCCGGCTCCCCGGCATCCGCCAACAGGTCGGGGGAGTCGGCCAGCCGCAGCCAGCGCTGGCCGTCGGCCGCCACCACCCGGTCGGGCTCCGCGCGCAAGGGGGCCTCCGCCGGTTCGGCCGGATACAGCGCGGGAGGCTTGAGGTCCATGCCCTTGGTCGACTTCAGCGAGGAGATCACCACCCAGTAGAACGGGAACAGGAACAGGATCGACACCGCGATGAGCGCGGCGTAGGCGGGCAGCAGGCGGAACCGGTGCAGCATCAGGCCCCCTCCGTGTGCACGAACCTGCGCGAGAGCTTCATCTGCGCCATGGTGATGCAGAAGATGATCAGGAACAGCACCAGCGCGTAGGTGCAGGCGTTGCCCATGCGCAGGTTGTTGAACGCCTCGTCGTAGATGTTGACCGCGTAGAAGCGCAAGGCGTCTCCCGGCTCGCCGATCGCCGCCGACGAGCTCGCGAAGAACAGCGCAGGCGTGAACACCTGGAAGGCCCCGATGGTGGTCATCACCACCATGAAGAGGATCACGGGCGAGAGCATGGGGATCGTCACGCTGAAGAACTTGCGCAACGGTCCGGCGCCGTCCAGCTCCGCCGCCTCGTACAGCGCGGCCGGAATCTGCTTCATGCCGGCGTAGTAGATGATCATCGCTCCGCCGATCCAGAAGACGTTCATCAGGATCACGGAGTAGAACGCGTGCGCCTCGTCCATCCAGTTGACCGGCTGCACGCCGAACCAGCCGAGCACGTAGTTCAGCACGCCGTACTCCTTGTTCAGCATGTTCACCCACAGCACCGCGGCCTCCGCACCGGTGAACAGCGCGGGAAAGTAGAGGATCGCCTTGAACGCGTCGGCCCCCTTGATGCGCGTGGTCAGCAACCCCGCGGTGAACAGGCCGCCGAACAGCGAGATCGGGATCACGAGAGCCGCGTACAGCAGCGTGGTCTTCAGGCCGATGCGGAACCGCTCGTCCTGCACCAGGCCGAGGTAGTTCTCGAACCCCACCCACTGCGGGGGAGAGATCATGTTCCAGCGGGTGAAGGAGAGGAAAACCGAGGCGAGGATCGGTCCCAGCACGAAGCACACGAAGCCGAACAGCCAAGGCGAGACGAACAGGTAGCCGGCCAGGTTGTTGAGCCTCAGGCCGCCCGGCACCGGCCTGCTGTGGCCCCGCACCCAGCGCACGTAGCCCAGTCCAGCTCCCACCAGGCCCAGGAACACGGCCGCCGGCAGCACCACGCGCACCAAGGGTCCGTGCTGCTTGGGGGCCGCGCGCTCGAAGGCGTCGCGCAGGGCGGCGTCCAGCTCGGGCCAGGCTTCGTCGACCGACCTGCGCACGAACGCGTCCATGCCGCGCACGAACGCCGCGTACTCGGCGTTGGGGATGGCCTTGCGACCGGCGCGCGCCTCGTTGAGCCTGCGGTCGTACTCGGAGTCGAGCCGTTGCTCGAGCTTGCTCCACCACTTGTCCCAAGCGCTCTGCAGGTAGGTGTTGTCGGTCGTGAGCATCGGCTGGGCGATGTCCAGGTCGTGCAGGTACGCCTGGCAACCCTCGATGCCGTAGATGTTGCGCACCAGGCTGTCCTTGGCTTCCTTGAGCGCGGGCACCCCCTTGAGGTTGGAGCCGAAGATGCGCTGGATATCGGGGGTGACCATGAACCGGACGAGCTTCCAGGCGGCCTCTGGGTGCCTGGTGGCCGCGTTGATCCCCACCCCGTTGGCGTTGGCCTCCTGGATCGGGAAGGCGTTGCGGGGCATCGGGGCCAGGCCGATGCGCGCCTTCTGGTCGGTCAGCGGCTTGAGCGCCCAGGGCCCCACCACCGACATGGCGAAGCGGTTCGTGGCCAGCAGCATGTCGTGGCTGCTGGCGAAGGAGCCTGCGTTGAGCGGCACCGCTCCGAGGGTCCAGCGGTCGGCGTACTGGCTGAGCAGCAGCTCGGTGACGGCCCGCCGCAGCGGCTCGTTGCCCAGCACGGTGGGACGCGTCGGTTGGATGCGGCGGTCGGCGAAGTAGCCGCCGTGCATGGCGATCATCACGCGGTTCCAGTTGTTGCCGGCGGACATGCCGTATTGGGCGAAGGAGCCGTCGGGCCTGCGCAGCGTGAGCCTCTTGGCGAGCTCGCGGAACTGGTCCCAGGTCAGCGGCTCGTTCGGCTTGGGCCATCGGTCGCGCGGGATGCCGCTCTCCTCGAAGCGGTCCTTGTTGAACGCCAGCGTCCAGATCGGCAGCTCGAGCGGCATGCAGTAGAGCCGGCCGTTCCAGGTCATGTTCCGCAGGGCCACGGCGTGGAAGTCCTCCTTGCGGATGCCGGAGCGCTCGAGAAAGCCGTCCAGCGGCAGCAGCGCCCCGCGCGAGGCCCAAACGCCGACCGCGCCGCTGTAGAAGGACATCACGTCGGGAGCGATGCCTCCGGCGGTCTGGGTCTGGATCTTGGCCCAGTACTGCCCCCAGGGGTACACCGAAACGTCCACGCGGATGTCGGGGTGGGCCTCGACGAACCTGCGGCAGATCTCGCGCGCGTACCTCACCTCGCCCGCGCCGCCCCACATGGCGTAGGTCACGGTGGTCTTCGGCCCTGGGTACGAGGGGTTCTCGATGATCTCGCTGCCGGGCGCCGCCGAGGCCATCCATCCGGCGGCGACTCCGAGCGTCAGCCTGCGCAGGAGTGCACGCACGCCGCCATCTTGGCACAGGGACGGCGCTCAGCAGACCCCGAGGTCGCGGTGCACGTTGCGCTCGGGCCGCCAGCCCAGCAACCGCTCGGCCTTCGAGCAGTCCACGAACGTGCCGTGTCCCTGAAGCGAGTCGGGCAGCTCCACGCCCGGCCAGGCCGATGCCAGATACTCGCGCGTGGGAACCAGGTTGTACAGGTCCTCGGCGAACACGTTGTAGGCCTCGAAGCCGACCGGGCTCCTCTCCAGGGCCAGGCAGAACGCCTCGGCGACGTCGTCGACGTGCACGTAGGTGCAGAAGCCGTCCTCCGGCTCCCGCCGCTCGCGGATGTGCGCCACCACGTCCGCCCAAGCGTGGCGCGTGCCCATCACCCAAGGGAACCGCAGGGCGGCACAGGCCGCGCCCTCGTGCAGGGCGGCCAGCATCGACAGATACGCCTCGTTGGCGACCTTGCTTGCGGCGTAGGCGTTGCGGGGCCGCAGAGGGTGGCTCTCGTCGACCGGAACCCGAACCGGCGGGATCGGCTCCCACGATCCCCAGCTCCCGTACACCTGGGCCGAGCTGGCGTACAGCAGCCGCCTGGCGCCCAGCGACGCCGCCGTCTCCAAGACCGTCGACGCGATGCGCGTGTTGGCGGCGTACACCTCGTCTTGCGGCCAAGGCCCCCACACGTACGCGAACTCCCCCAGGTGGATCACCGCCTGAGCGCCGTCCAGGTGGCGCATCGCGTGCTCCCGGTCGTTCAGGTCCGCGTAGGCC
Organism: Fimbriimonadales bacterium; assembly: GCA_026418055.1. GTDB lineage: Bacteria > Armatimonadota > Fimbriimonadia > Fimbriimonadales > Fimbriimonadaceae > UBA8783. The sequence continues at coordinate 665 of JAOACB010000056.1, read as the reverse complement.
CAAAGGTGCCTGCGCGACCGCGGAGGCTTGCGGTCGAGCCCCAGCACGTCGTAGCCCCGCTCCGCCAGCCTGTCCATCAGCCGGGAGCCGATCCCTCCCGACGCTCCCGTGACCACCACCCGTTCAGCCATCGGAGCCATTTTGGCCCGGGCCCGATCCACGCCGCTGGTTTCCCAGGTTGGCCCTCGCGTTGCGCAGCCACCCCTCGTAGCCGGCCCTGCGAACCGGCGAGCCCCGCGTGGCCGCGTCCCATCGCTCCCGCGTCCATTCGGCGGCCTCCTCCAGCGGCGGCCAATTCCTCTGCGACAGAAAGTCCGGCTCCCGGGTCGTCCGCGCGCGCTCCGGCTGGCCGGGCCTGGGCTGGTTGAACGGGCACACCTCCTGGCAGACGTCGCAACCGAAGGTCCAGTCTCCCACCATCCTCTCCTCCTCGGCGGTGAACGGCCTCCGCAGCTCGATGGTCAGCGTGCTGACGCAGACCGCGGCGTCGACGGCCCAGCGCCCGGCCAAGGGAACGATGGCGCCGGTCGGGCAGGCGTCGATGCACGCTCGGCACGAGCCGCAGCCGCCTTGGGCGGGCTCGTCCGGCTCCAGGTCGGCGGTGGTGGCCAGTCCACCGAGCACGAACCAGCTTCCGAAGCGCGAATCGATCAGGCAGGTGTTCT
>JAOACB010000055.1 GCA_026418055.1 Fimbriimonadales bacterium | reverse complement strand
GGAAACGGGCGTTCTAGGGCCCAAAAAGGGGAGCGGACCGACGCGGGGCCGGGGTCCGGCGGGGCTCCGGCCCTTCCTCTCTTCGGGGCCAGGTTAACGGAAAAACCCGATTCCTTAGGCTACACTTTGGGCTACACCTGACGGGTTGGAGTACTTTGGAGCTACGGTTCCTGTGGCGATTTGAACCTGAAATTGGAGCCGGCGACAGGATTCGAACCCGCGACCCGCTGTTTACAAAACAGCCGCTCTACCGCTGAGCTACGCCGGCTTCGGCAGTGGAAAGGGTACCCCGCGGGCGGGGGACGCCTGGAGCCTGGATCCGCAAGGATGGACCGACCCGCTTGCTATCAAGCTCGGTAGAGTCGCCGATCGGGGGCGGAGTGCGCCAATCGGGTCGCCGACGAACGAGTTGGCTCGCCCCTACCCGACTCCTGAAGGTACCGAACTATGGCGAACCACCGAACGGCAAGTTGGTTCCGATTGCCAGCCCTAAGGGCCAAGAAGTAGCTCATCATCATGGGGCCCGTGCGATGCAAGACGGGAGGGCGAAGCCGGACGGTAGCCCTCCGCCAGGTCTGAGGCCGCCAGCATCCGAGCTGCCGTGCTGCCGCCGGTCTAGCGCGGGCCAAGGCCCCCCGAAGCCAGCGGACCGGCGCCGCTTTCTGTCCCGTCCTGGATGGAGGCGGCAGACTGTCGAGCCGTTCCCAGATGGGCAGAGGCTCCGGAGGGGCAACCAGGCTCCGGTGCCTCAGTGGTCTCTCCTCGATCCCCTCGGCCATGCCGCGATGGCGCCGATGAAGGCGAGGCCTGTGATTCCGAGGGGGGCCAAGGCCGGTGCGGCAGTGGCGCTCTCCTTCTCCGCCTCCTTCTCGAAGGCCGCGAAGTCGTCCGGTGCCGGCGCCTGCGGCGCCTCCTTGGGGGCAGCCTCGAAGAGTTGCAGGAACGCCGCTGGTTTCAGCTTGGTGTGGAAATAGACGCCCAACAGACCGGCGAGGGCCACCACCGCCAGGGTGATCGCCGAAACCTTCTTCCATACGGCAGCGGGTGCGAGTCCGGCCAGAGAGGCGAGCAGCGCGACGCCGCTGGAGATGGTCGGAATCCAGGCGACGGCGTACTCGCGGACCGCTCCTCGATGGAGGTAGCGAACCTCGACCAGCGTCGTCAAGAAACCAACCGCCACGAAGGCGAGGATCAACGGTTCCTTTCCAAAGTTTTTCATGGTGTCTGGGAGCGGCAGGCTGCGGGCGGCCGCGACGGGCCGACCGCAGCCCGGGTCCGTTCAGCGGATGATGTTGAACCGCTCCTTCGGCGTCTGGCAGACGGGGCAGGACGCCGGGGCGTCGGCGCGGAAGGTCTCGCCGCACCGGGGGCAGACGAGGAACGCGACCGGCTGCTGCGTCTTGCCGGCCTTCGCATTCTGGAGCGCCTCGCCGTAGAACTGCGCGTGGGCCTTCTCGGCCGTCACCGCGAAGGTGAACGTCTGGACGGCATCCATGGCTCCCTCCTGCTTCGCCGTCTGGATCATCTCGGGATACATGGTGTCGCGCTCGTAGCTCTCGCCCTTGAGGGCGTCCGCAAGGTTCTCGGCGGTCGTGCCAACCTTGCCGGTGTACTTCGAGGGTTGCACGTCCTTGACCCCGTACTTTTCCAGGACGGCCTTGTGGTTCCGGGCGTGGAAGCCCTCCGCGCGGGCTGCGGCCCGGAAGAGGTTGTAGGCGTACAGGTTGCCCTCCCTCTTGGCGACCGCCGCGTACTGGGTGTACTTCGAGAACGCCGTCGTCTCTCCGGCGAAAGCCTTCTTCAGGTTGTCGATGGTCTTCACGGGCGTCGCGCTCGCGCCAGTCGCCAGGGCGAGGGCGATCGCGGCGATGCAGGTGTTCTTCAGCAGACTGTTCATGGTGCGTTGCTCCTTGTAGCGGGTGTGGGACGCTTCAGCGTCGCACCTTCATTTTCTCAGTCCTTGCATGAAGGGAAAGTGAGTGCTCCATGAAGGTTTTCTCATGAATGGCAGCCGAGCTTTCAAGTACATTTCTCGTGTGAAGCTGCTGGTTGTGGAGGACGAGGCGCCGATGGCCAGGTTCCTTGCCCAGGGCCTGACCGAGGAGGGTTATGCGGTGGACGTGGCCGAGAACGCGGAGGAGGCGGACTTGCTGCTGGCGGCCTGCGATTACGACGCGGTGATCCTGGACGTGATGATTCCGGGTTGCGACGGGTTCACCCTCTGTTCCCGCTGGCGGAGTCGGGGAGTCCAGACGCCAGTCCTGTTCGTCACGGCGCGCGACGCGGTGCGCGACCGAGTTCGCGGGCTCGACGCCGGAGGCGACGACTACCTGCCCAAGCCGTTCGCCTTCGACGAGCTGCTCGCCAGGCTCCGTGCCCTGCTCCGCCGGTCGCAGGCGCCCCTCTCCGCGCGCGTGTTGCACCTCGGAAGCCTGACGATCGACCTGGACGAGAGGCGCGTCCACCGGAAGGGTAGAGAGGTCCCCTTATCCCCGCGTGAGTTCCAGTTGCTCGCCCACCTGGCGGAACGGCCCGGCAAGGTCGTCACCCGCACGGCGCTGTGGGACCGCCTCTGGTCGTCCGGCACGGAGCCGGATTCGAATGTCATCGACGTCTATGTTCGTTCTCTTCGGAACAAGCTCGGCCGGGACCCTGACCTGATCGAAACGGTCCGGGGGGCGGGCTACCGCCTCAGGGTGGAGGAATGAGCCGCGCGACCACCTACCGGCGATTGCTCTCGGCGCAGCTGTCCCTCCTCGTCCTTGGGATCGCCCTCGCCAACGCGCTGTTGTTGGGGCTGGCGGTGCGGCGGGTCCTCTACCAGAACCTGGACCATGCCCTCCTGGAGATCGCCGCGACGGAGGCCGCCTCCTCCACGGACACGGGGATCGTGCATCTGCACGACACGCTCCCCAAGCTGCTGGAGATCGCCGGGCACCCAGGATACGAGAAGTACGTCTGGATCGAAGACGAGCGGGAGGGTCTGCTGGCCCGCAGCTCGAACCTTGTTTCCAAGGGCAAGCCGGAGACGGACCCCCGTCCGGAAGCCGAGGCCTGGAGCGGTCGGGTCGCCTACGGGTGGGCGACCCTCCATGGCTTGCGGCTGCGGGCCGTCTACTATCCGGCTCGGGGGCCGCTCGGCCAGAGGCTCCTCACGGTGGTCGCGATCCCGGTTGGGCCGGTCGAGCAGAACATGCGCTCGATGATCGTCTGGATTGTGGCCGTCGCCACCGTCGCGCTCGGCTTGGGCCTCGCAGTTGTCCGCGGTTTGGCGCGGAGGGCAACGGAGCCGCTCCGCTGGCTGGCCGATCAGGCGGCGAGGGTGGGTTCACCCGGCCAGGCCCTGTCGGATATTCCTGCGGGCGTTCCTATCGAGGTGCGCCAAGTGGCCGAGGCTTTGGACCGTATGCTTGGTCGCCTCGCCGTTTACGATCGGGAGAGGGAGCAGCTGGTGAATCGGCTGCGGTCCGTTCTGGCGGATGCGTCCCACGAGCTGCGCACGCCCCTCGCGAACATCATCGGGACGGCGGAGGTGGCGCTTCGAAGGGAGCGCAGCGGCGGGGAGTACCGTCAGGCGCTGGAGACGGCCGGAGCCGAGGCGAACCGCGCCTCCCGCCTGGTTTCGGACCTCCTGTTGCTGGCGCGAGCCGACTGTGGGCAGCTCGAACCCAGGCGCGAGCCAGTTGCGATCGCCGAGGTTCTGCGAGCGGCGATGGACGCGGCCTCCTCCAGGACCTTCGGCGTTCGCTGGACGATCGAAGCGGACGGCGGACGGCTCGTCTGGGCCGATCCAGACCACCTGCGGAGGGTGGTGGACAATCTTCTCGACAACGCGGCCCGGCACGCGGAGAGCGAGGTGGCAGTCACCGTCCGCGTAATCGGGGATGGAGTGGAGACCGCGGTGGAGAACGACGGCGCCCCGCTCGAGCCGGGCGAGGAGGTTCGTGTGTTCGACCGGTTTTATCGGGGCGACTCGTCCCGGTCCCGCGCATCCGGGGGAAGCGGTCTCGGCTTGTCGATCGCGCGATCGCTCGTCGAGCTGCACGGAGGCTCGATTCAGGCTCGGAACACGGAGGCCGGCGTTTGTTTCCGTTTCGTGCTTCCGCTCTGGAGGGAAGAGCGGGACTCGGGCGGCGGCTCGGTCTGACCTTGGTCGGGTTGGCCTCGCGGCGGGATGGGTCTGCCCGGCTGCGTGTCGGTCGTCGTGTGCTGCGGCGTTGTGCTGCTTGGCCACCATTCGGCCGATCCGACCGGGCTGAGGCGTTGGATCGGTCGTGGACTCCAAACCGGCTGCCCTGTCGGCCCCCCTCCCGCGCCGCGGGAGGGGGGGTTGGGGTGGAGGGCGCTTCTGCGTCCGGCTTGCGCTGAGAAGGAGCAGGAGCCGCAGAATCTCCATGCGCGCTGTCTGATCGCCGGTCGTTGGCCGGTCGCCCTCCCCCTGAATCCCCCTCCCGCAAGCGGGAGGGGGCTGGCAGCCTCGCTCCTCCCTCTGCGAGGGAGGAGGGTTGGGGGTGGAGGGTGGTTCTGCGTCCGGCTTGCGCCTGGCACGAGCAGGAGCCGCATAGTCTCCATGCACGGTGGCTGATCGCCGGTCCCTGGCTGGCCGCCCTCCCCCTTGATCCCCCTCCCGCGAGCGGGAGGGGGTTGGCAGCCTCCCTACTCCCTCTGCGAGGGAGGAGGGTTGGGGTGGAGGGCGCTTCTGGGTGCGGCTTGCGCCTGGCACGAGGAGGAGCCGCATGATCTCCATGTACGGCGTCTGATTGCCGGTCATTGGTTGGCCGCCCTCCCCCTGAATCCCCCTCCCGCAAGCGGGAGGGGGATGGGTTGGCAACCCCCCTCCTCCCTCAGCGAGGGAGGAGGGTCTGGGCGGAGGGTGCTCTGTGTCGGACCACCCCAAGGAGCGCGCGGTTGCTTGGCTCTTCGCCGCCGTCTGCCGGGCACAGTGGCCCAGCCGCAGAGCTCCGCCGGTACCGGCGGCGCTGTCGGGATTCTCCTTCCCGGCCATCTCCGGCGGAATCAGCGCGGAGGGCTCGCAGCGCTGGCACTCCTGCCGCGGAGCGGGGAGTGCCGGAGGCGTCCTTCCTCTCTCGCGAATGGATGTAAGTGCGCCGAAGCGGCCCAGGGCTCGTCGGAGCGCGTCCGTGGACCCGCGTTGACCCAGCGGAGTTCAGCGGCTAGAGCGGTGTGAGCCATCTGCGCGAACGGCGTTGGGGTGGTGCTTGGCGGCCGGGCGTCGTCTCTCCTCCAACCAATGTCCTGGAGCGGTTCAAGGTCAGAGCCCTCGTGCAAGACGGCGAGGAAGCAGCGCTTGGCGACGAGAAGGGCTCCGAGGCACCGGCAGCGCTGCCGGGTTGGGGCGTCTCGCAGGGTCGACGGTAGAGCAGGCGGCTCACGGCAGAGGCTCCTCTCCATGGCCAAGGCGGTTCGCGGCTCGCGCAGGTCGGCCGCACGTAGAGGTGGGATCGTGCACGAAGTACCGAGACCGGCAGGCGACGTTTCTTCGGCGGATTGCAGGGAGTCATCCGGTCCTGCGGCACGATGCCCGGAGCTGGAGCCGTTGTGCCTTGCCCCGGGCCTGCCGGCGGTGAGGAGACTGCCTTTCGTTGCCGCATTTCGGCGCGCTGCAGTATCATGGTCTTTCATTCGGCTACTTCGGAGGGGACGTGTGGCTTCGGACGACGGACTCCAACAGCTAGCAACGTTGCTGACCAAACTGGACCAAAGGGCGAGCGACGTGGGCGAGGCCATACGCCTGCTTCAAGACGTGATCCCGGACCTGGAACGAAGGCTTGACGACCTGGCAGTTCGGCTGCAGCCCTTTCTGGAGGCTTCGAAGCCGTTTGACGATGTCCAGACCAAGCTCCAGAAGGCCGCAGACGCGATCCAGGCCCGTGCAGACGCGCTCGACGCTTGGATGAACTCGGCCACCGAGCGTTTGGAGGAGAGCTTGCAGGAGCGCGACAGGCTCCTCGAGCAGAGGGCGGAGTCGCTCCTCCAAGCGATGAACCAGCGCGTCGAAGGACTTGTGAGCTCGGTGCAGGAGGCGTGCACCGGCATGCAGAAGCAGACGCTCGCCGACGTGGAATTGCGACTCCAACAGCTCGAGGAATGGATGGACTCGACCTCGCAGCTTTTGCGGGAGGAGTTGGACAAGCGACAAAGCGATCTGGAAGAGCGAGCGGAGCTGGTGTTCAAGAGCGCGAACAAGCGGGTCGGCGACTTCGGCGCCTCTGTGGAGGCGGCTTGCGCCAGCCTCAAGGATCAAGCGTCCAAGTTCGACGAACTGGAGAAATGGGCGACGGAGGACGTTCGAAAGGTTGTCGAGGCCGCGTCTCGGCGGGATGACGAGATCGCGCTGCGCCTGGCAATCTGGCATCGGACTTGGAGCGTGCGCTCGAAGAGGTTCGCCGCCGCGGCGAGGAGAGCTTTCGAAACGTGGAAGCTCTTGCGGTCAAGGTCGGGAAGCAGACCGATGCCCTCGCCACCGGCGTGGCCGTAGCAGCAGAAGCGGCAGCGGATCGCCTGAGGCGGGAGGCGGAAACGACGGCCATCCAGATAGCGGAGGACATTCGGCGTCGCCTGATTGGAGAGATTGGTCGCTTGCGCGACGCGGCTTTGGCCGACCTGGAGGGCCGCACAGCGGAAACCATCGGCAGGCTTCGTGAGGACCTGTGGCAGTTCGAGGAGAGATGGCAGAGGGATTTCACGGAACTTCTCGTTCAGTTGCAGGAGATGACCACGGTCCTCCCGGCGAACGAGGAGGAGCTCACCTGGGTGGAGATCTTGGTCCGCCGTTTTCTACGTTGGATTGGCAAGCTAAAGTAGCCGATGGATCGTGCCGCCTCGGCCCACCCCTCGGAACCGTCAGGCCAACCGATTGACGGGCTCGCCATGCGATGGAGGCGAGTGAGCTTGGGCAGGACTGAGAACGGGAGTCTCTGGTGTCCACGGTCTGTGTAACCGAACTCTTGCGGCGTCAGCTTCTGGATCCGAAGGGAATCCAGTCGATCGGGCCTGTCCTCAGGCGTCTTCAAGAGCTGGGTCGCGGCCAGTGGGCCCCTGAGCAGTTCCGAAAGCTTAAGGGTGTCCAAGACTGGTGGGAATGCCGGACTTCCGATGCGGACAGGCTGCTCCTGCTCTCGGGCTTTCTGGATGGGCAGGGCGAAGTTTGGATCGCGGAGAGCCTGCAGAAGCACGACGACGCGGCGCAGCACGCCCACACGGCCGGGACTTGGGAGGAGTGGACCGAGGTCCGCCGAGGCAGAATCCACCCCGTTCCGGAATCGGCGCTGCGAGACGCCGGAGCGTTCGAAGCGTGGCTCCGGCAGCGAACCCGGCGGCTTCCCGTCCTGCTGTCTCCCGAGCAGAGGGACGTGGTTCGCCGAGAGGCCGTCGTGCGGCTGGAGGGAGTGCCCGGCTCGGGCAAAACGCTCACCCTCGTCCATCGCCTCTGCGGCCACACGTGGACAGATGCATGGGCCGGATACTTCACGGCGAGCAGGCTGCTCGTCCAGGATGCAGAGGAGGTCGCCAAAGGGCTGGAGCGGCAGAAGGACGGGGGGCCGATCCTGTTCGCCGACATGAGCCTCCTCGTCCTCGCCCTAGCGAAGGATCGACCCCAACCTGACGGCGACGATCTGCGGAGCCAACTAGATTCGGTGAGCCAATCCATCGGGGAGCGGCCCGACCAATGGAGCCGCTTCAGCCATTGGTACAAGAAGCGGCCGGACAGTGAACGGACTCTCCCGCCACGGGCCGCATGGACGGAGATCCGCAGCGTGCTTCTGGGTCGGGAGGCCTCCATTCGTCATGGACGGCAGAGGCTGCTTCCTCTCGAGAAGTACCTGGAGCTCGGCCAGCGAAAGAGCGCCGTGCCGCCTGAGCTGCGGGAGAACTTCCATGCCTTGGCGCAGAGGTGGGTCGCCCACCTCGAGAGCGAGCGTCTCTCCGACGAAATGGACCTGGTGGCCTCCGCCTGCACCAACGTCGAGAACTGGAGTCCGGAGGAGATCCGCTTGCGGCTCGCGTGGGTGTTCGATTACAGAAACGCGCAGATGGACCCCAACCGGCCCCACGCCGCCCCGAGCTTCCTCATGGAAAGGCCGTGCTCCGAGCTGGTCGTGGACGAGGTGCAGGACCTGACGAGGCTGGAGGTGGATCTGGTGCGGCGGCTCGCCGACCGTCTGTCGGAGGGGCAGCGGCGCAGGGTGCTGTTCCTGGGCGCGGGCGACGTGAACCAGTGCATCCACCCGACCGGCTTCGATTGGGCGGAGGCTTTCGGGCAGGTTCGCTCCGCAGAGCTTTCCCGCGACTTTCGCTCAGGCCGGTCTCTCGGCGGCTTCGCCCACGCGATCATGGCGAGGCTGAAGCGAAGCGCCTTGCAGCCGTTCGCCAAACAGGGCCAGATTCAATGGAGCCCGCCACCAAGGATCGAGGGCCTGCATGAGGAGGGTCCCTCTCCCGTCCGACTGGTTGCCCCAAAGGCGGATCTTCTGGAGAGGCTCAATGCGGTGCCCGAAACCAGCGACGTCGTCATTCTCGCGCGCGGCCAAGACTGCGTGGAGCTGCGGGAACGCCTCGGCGCGGACAGGGTCTTTCAGCTGGAGGACTTCAAGGGGCTCGAAAGACACACGGTGATCGTGTACCGCTTCTTTGGGGAGAACCCTCAGTTTTGGGAGGAGCTGCGGGGCGACGGAAAGCCCGACTTGGTGACGACGCTCAACGAGGTGAATCGGCTGTTCGTCGCCGCGACGCGCGCCCTGAGGAACCTGGTCTTTTTCGACGAGCCAGACGACCCGGCGCCTTGGGAGGCCGTAGGCATGGCGGAGATGTTCCAACGCGACCTGCAGTGGGACGCAATCCTCGCGGAACTTCAAGCGGGCGCGCAGGACTGGGAAGGCGTGGCAAGGGAATACGAGGCGATCGAGGCCTACGAGGCCGCAGCCGCCGCGTACCGCCGGGCGGACAACGAGTCGAAAGCCCGTCGATGCGAGGCGCTTCTGTTGGAGAAGGAGCTTAAGCTCAATGAGGCGCTCGAAATCTTCCAGACCCTGGGCTGCAAGGAGGATGCGGCCCGGATCGAGGGTATCCAGCGGGGGCAGGGGTACGTCCGAGAGCAGGCGGAGAGGAGCGAGCAGGCGGGAAACCTCGAGGAAGCAATCGACCGTTGGAGGGCGATCGGACAGTGGGAGCGCTCGGCCCAGTTGCTGCTGCGGCTCGGTCGTGTCGAGGACGCGCTTCGGGAGTACCGGGAAATCTCGGCGGAGAGGGTCTTCGCCGTGGTGTCCGATCGGGCTGCGGAGAGAGCCAAGGAGCTGCTCCGAGCGCTGGAGGGCCTCTGAGCGCGGCTGCCGCTCAACCAAGCCAAAGCACGAAGCCCGAGCTATGCCGGGCTGTCCTCCTTTCAACGTCGGACGATTCGTTGGATTGGAAGAGGCCGCGGGTGCGCGGAAACGCTGGGCACCTCCTGCGCGCGGCTCACGGGATCGGAGCCGGTTCCGACCCGGTGTCTTCCGATTGGCACTTGCCGCGGTGTCCGCAACTCGCGCTCCGTTCGAGATCGGCCTTCCTAGCACGGCACAGCCCGAGTCGCCGCCTCCTAAGTGGACAGCGTCTAGACGCGCCTCTGTACTCGCCGGGGTCGACGCGGGCGCCGGTGCCCCGAGTTTGGGTGGGGAAGACGCCGACCGCCCAACGGCAGTCTTGCGGGTCGGCGGGAGAACGCGGCTGAGCCAGCCCGGAGACCGACACGGCATCGGCGGTTGGGAGCGGCGTTGCGGGCGATCTCAGAGTCCATGCACGGTCCGGCGCTCGCTATGCTTCCCCAGAAACCTCAACGCCGGGTGTTCGCCTGAGCCCCCAAGACAGAAGAGCCGACTCAGAGAAGGACGCGCGCCTCGGCGGTCAGGCGTCGGGCCGGGGAGGTGCGGTTCTCCACAACGATGTGGCACTGGTCCGCTCCAAGGAAAGGTAGCGGCGACCCAGCTCGACCCGCTCCAGACCCTGCGGCCCGGAAGCAGCTCCGCAGCCGGAACCTCAGCCCCGGAGGCATCGAACGCACGGATGCGGACCGCCTCGTGGATCGCGAGGCCTTGCTGCGCGGTGTGCTCGTCCTGAGCGGCGATCTTTGCGGGAAGGCCCTCGATCTCGGACGGGGCACAGTCCAGAACCCGAACGGCGACGTGCAGCCGCGACGGCCGGTCCGGTGCTCCGAGCTCCGCGAACAGGCCCTCCGGCCCTGGCCTCCAGACCGCCGCCGCCAGCCGGCAATCCCGCGGCACCCGATCTTCGGTGGGTGGGGGCGCGAGCGGCTCCCGATGCGCGAACTCGCCAAGACCGAGGAGCAGAAAGCCCTCCGGGGGGAGCTCGACCGATAGCCGGTCGGGCTGGACCTGCACAGCCGGCTCCTCGGTTCCGTCGTGGAACAGGATGCGGGCCTCGCGGAGGTTGGGAACAGCCAGCTGCAGTGGCGTGCGGGCTATCCGGGTGTTCGTCAGGGTGAGCAGGCCCCTGGCGCCGCCTCCCGTGAGAAAGCCGCGCCAAGGAGCGTCGTCCAAGCCGCCGCCGAGCAGAGGCTGAGTCCGCAAGCCGGACCGATACGCCTCGAAGAAGAGCGAGCGGGCCTCGGCCATGCGCCGAACGTCGGCCTCGCTGAGAAGGCGCGGATCGCCGTAGAACATGTCGCGCAGGCCGCCCCGCGCCAGCTGGGCGATGTGCGAGCGGGCGAACCCGCGAGCGCCCCTGTAGAGCGCCGTGTTGGTCGTGGCGGCGAAGGCGCCGTGGTCCTCGACCCGCTCGAGCGGGAAACCCTCGGAGTGCATCAGCGCCACCTGTCGGTCTTGGTAGGCATCCAGCATGCGGCTGATGGACGTCGCGACGACGGGGCAGGAGTGGGGGTCGCCGGAGAACACGGCGTTCACGGCGCAGAGAAGGCTGGGGTCGACCATCGTGCGTCGTCCCGAGCCCCAGGCGGGCTCCTGCGATTGCCTGGCGAACCCGCAGTGCGTGATGACGTACAACCCGGGCGTCTCCGCCCTCAGTTGGCCGAGCAGCTCCAAGAGGGCGCTCAGGTTTCTGCGGTAGGCCTCCTCCGGACCCCACCCGAGCGGGTCGGCGTAAAAGTCCGCGAAGTCGAGCTTCAGGTACCTGCAACCCCAACGCTGGACCGCGCCACGGATCGAGCGGGCAAGCGACTCCCGATAGGGTCCGGAAGCCAGGCTGTAGGATCCGCGTGCAGGATCCTTGCTCGCTTCCCATTCGGGCGGGTTGAGGCGCAGGCCGCTGACGCTGAACCAGAGGCCGAGCGCCAGGCCCTCCTCTCGCAGGGCGTCGAGAAAGCGCTCGGGGCCGTTCGGCCAGCCTGCCGGGTCGAAGCTCTCGTAACCCCGTTCTGCGTCGAACCAGAAGCAGTCGAGCTGGAACACGTCGAACCGCAACCCCAAGCGGAGACGCCAGTCCCTCAGCGTCTCCAGCGCAGCCATGGCCAGCTCCTCGGTCAGCTGCACCCGGTCGCCGAGCTCATCGTGAAGTCCCCAAGTGCTGTAGACGGCGAAAGGGCGAAGCAGCTGTCTCATGAACCCATCGTACCAGCAAGCCCGAACGGGCAGCCCGATCACGGAACCGGCTGCTTCGTACTCCAAGTACCTAGTAAAATTGCTGGTTTTTTGGGGGGGGGGGGAAGAATTGACCAAAAAGGATGTTAGGATAAAGCCGGAGGCTGATGGAGATGGATTCCAGAAAGGTTTTCGCCGCCGTGGTTGCCTTTTTCGTCCTGGCCTTCGGGGCCATGCTCGCGGTCAGCGTGTCGGCCAGCACGTCCGGCCCTGACGGCGAGTGCGACTACCTCGGGGAAGAGTGAGGATCCGGGTTTCAACGCGGAAGAGGTGATCGGGGATGCGACCTCAGTTCTTGATTCTGGCCGGCATCGCCGCGACGGCTGTCGTGGGGATGGCCGTATCCAGCATGCCGCCCCTCACCCAATGCCCCGTGGATGCGGCGTACCCGGGGCAGAAGTGCGCGCCGCAATGGCAGTACTTCACCTGCAAGAACGTGGAGTGCATGCGCGGGGCCGTGAGAATCGGACCGCTCGAAGCGGGATCTTGGAGGTTCGTGAAGAACAACGCCAAGCTTCGCCCGTGCATCGTCGGGGATTCCGGCGACACCTGCTCGACCAAGGGGGTGAAGTGCGGCGAGTACGAGTATTTCCTCGGCACGAATTGCTCCGTCTTACTGACGCGGCGGAATGGGTACCAGTCCACGTGCGGAGACTAGCCGCCTGGCTTGGCGGTCCGTCGTCCTGATCGCAGCCTTTGCTTTGGCGCCAAAGGGGGACTGTGATGGCGTGGATTCGCTCCTGGCGGCTTGGGGCGACCAAGCTAGGCAGGCCGACGCGATCCCCTACCGGCTGAGTCAGCGCCTCTCGCTGCGAACTTGGTCGAGTGCCGGCTCGCTCGCGCACACGGGCTCGGCGGAGGTGATCACCGATGGAACCCGATACCGCATCTCCCACCAGTTGGGTGACCGGGATTCCAAGGAGACCTACACCTTCGACGGGAAAGTCTGGATGTCGCTTTCGGAGGTGCCCGGCAGGGCGGGGGTGGTCCGACGGTACGGAAACGTCTTCAAGGATCCCGTGAGGGACATCGGGACTCGGTTGGAGGACCACATTCGGCTCGAGACGGAGAGCACCTTCTACGTACGGCTGTCCGATCTTCTGACGGTCTCGCACCTCCTGAAGCGTCCCTTGCCCGAGGTCATGCGGCGACCGGGTCTGCGGTACCGCGCGCGAACGGAAGGCGACCAAGTGGTTCTGACGCTGGAGCACGGTCACGGTGGCCAGAAGGAGCCATTCGTATCCCAAGCGGTTCTGATGCTGTCTGGCGAAGCGATCGCTCTGAAGAGCGCCGAGTGCGTCTATCCTGGCGAGGGTGGCTCCGGCAACGACCTCGTGGCGAAGCTGGAGCTTGGCGGCCATCGCCCGTTCGCGGGCACGATGGTTCCTGGGTGGCTTCGCCTCCAAGCCCAGTCGAAAGCGGGGTCCGACCAGAAGCACGAATCGAGGATGGAGGTTGAGGCCAGCCCGCTGGTCGCACCCTCCGACGACCTCTTCCGGATCGAGTTTCCCCCCGGCACACGGCTCAACGACTATGTCTCCGGAAGGGATCGGATCGTCAAGCGTTCTGCTTCAGGGTTTGCGCTCGTCCCGGTGCTGGCCGTAGCGGCCGTGATCCTCGCCGGGGCTTTGGCTTGGTTTGTAGTGCGCAGGAGCGGAGCGCCGTGAGAATCCGTCTGTGGTTGGTACCCGCCGGGTTGATCGCCTTGGCCGGGTGTGGCTCGGAAGCGCGACGGCTGGTCGAGTTCTCTCCCGACCCGATCGAGATCGGAGCCATGGCGGCTGGCACGAGAACCATCGAGGCTACAGTCCGAAACGTTGCGACCCAGCCTCTCACAGGGTTGGCCCTGGGAGGATCCTGCGGGTGCATCGAGGTCCTCGAGCCGGAAGGCCGCTTCGACCTGCAGCCGGGAGAATCCCGCAGGGTGCGGTTCGCCTTCCAGCAGCTTATGGAGGGACCGATCCGGCAACTGCTGACGGTTCAGTCTCGCCAGACCCCGGAACCGATCGGCGTCGCCAAGATCGTTGGTCGGGTGCTGCCGGCCTTCGATCCGCCGGACCAGCCCATCTCCGCCACGGTGCGCCGGAGCGTGGAGGGTGAGCCCTTTCGGGCGGCGTGGAGCGCACGACTCGCGTTCGATGGGGTGGTGGAGCGTGTTGTCTCCTTTCACCCGGACGTGCGCGCCTCCTTCCAGCAGCATGGCCGAGCCCTCACGATCTTTCTGGAAGGCGCGCCCGGTGTCGCCGACGGTCGCTTGGCCGTGGAGTGCCACGTCCGAGGTCGGACGCCATCCGGACGGTTCGAGTATGTGCGCTCCGCGCGGATCAATCTCTCGTCCGAGCTGAGCGTCCAGCCGATGGCCGTGTGGCTGGGGACAGTCGCACCCGGATCCACTCGGTTCGCCGACTTCGTCCTGCGGGGACCGACGGCGGCTCGGGTGCGGGTCGGGTCGCCGGAGGAGGCCTCGGTCAAGCCCGACGGGCCGGGCTCGGCTCGGATCAGCGTCCCAGTGAAGGCTCCAAGCGAGACCGGCTTGTTCTCCCGACAAATCCCGATCCTGTTGGAGGGCGAACGGGTCTGCAGCTTGACCGTGGGCGGCTTAGCCCGACGATGAGCGTGTTGCTTCGCGGCGGTGTTGGGGCGGGCATCCTTTTTGCGGTGGCGTTCGTCGTCGCTGCGCGGATGACGGCCGAGGAGCTGGCTGGCAACGCGGCCACCTGTCTGGTGGGCGGCGGATGCCGGGCGGTGCTGGCTTCGCCTCCGGCGCACCTCGGGCCGGTGCCGACCTCTGCTCTGGGAGCCGCGGCATCCGCCGTGCTCGCGTCGCTCGCGGTTCTCGGTGGCAAGCGCCCACTGCTCTTCCGATGGCTCGCCGGCATCGCGAGCCTGGTGTGCGTCGCTCTGCAAGCCTATGCGCTGGGCTTTCTCCAAGCCGCCTGTTGGAACTGCATCGCCTTCTGCTCGTGCGTGTGGATGGGCTCGTGGTTAGGCTGGCAGGGCCTGGGGCTTCCTGACCGAGCTTCCGCCCGATTCCTTGCCGTCGCAGTCGTGACGGCGATGGGTGTGGCCAGCCTGCTCGTCGCTCCCCCGGCGCCCGCCTTCCAGAGCGGACTGGAGCATCTGCCGACGGAGGCGGAGGCACAAGCGTTGGTCGCGCACGGATGGGTGGGCCGCCAGCCGAAGCGAGGGGAGCGATGGATGCTCGTGGTGGCGGACCCTCTGTGCGGCCACTGTCAGAGACGGGTACCTCGCCTGGTGGACTCGGCTCTGCGCCAGGACGATCCGCTGGCAGTGGCTTGGGCGCCGGGCTCGCCAGGCGCGGTGGACTTTGCGGCCATCGGGCAGGCGTTGCTCCAGGTCCGCCAGCCCCAACGGCTAGCGGACCTGCTGGATCTCTCCCAACGGCCGTTCGATGCGTCGAAGGTCCGGCGGACCTTCGGCTGGAGCCAGGAAGAGTTGTCTCGGGTGCTCCATCCTGAGTCCTTCGAACAAAGGGAAGTCCTTCGTCAGGGTTCGACGCTCCACGCCTGGGGCTTGCGCAGGACGCCGGTGCTGCTGGAGTTCGCCGGCGGGCGGGTCGCGGAGCTCGATCCTCAGGCCGAGCCCGCGGCCGCGCCGTAGGGTGTCCGGTCGGCTGCGTCCGGGAGTATGCTCCCGGTTCTCGCGCAAGCCAGACGCTCTTCGGCGGACCGAAACGACGTTCGGCCAGGGCGGGAGCAGATGGGCTTGCTGGATCGGACCCTGCGGCCGGCGGGCCAACCCTGCCGGGAAGGTCGGTGAATTCAGTTCCTCGCCGATCGAAAGATCGACGGACCTCGGCATCCAGGTCGCTTCGCGTGCCCTGCCATCCGAGGACCGAGGAGCGGCGCCGCGACGGGCGTCCGGGGCTACACTGGGGCATGGGCAAGAGCGTGGTCGTGATCGGCGCGGGGCTGGGCGGACTGTCCGCAGCGATCCACGCCCGGCTCGAGGGTTGCGACGTCCTGGTTCTGGAGCGTCACGATCGGCCCGGCGGCAAGGCCGCGGCCCTCACGCAGAGCGGGTACCGCCTCGACCCTGGGCCCTCGATCGTGATCCTCACGCGGATTTACGAGAGGCTGTTCCGGGACGCGGGCCGGCGGATGGAGGACTTTCTGCGTTTCCGCCGGCTGGACCCCTTCGCACGGGTGCACTTCGAAGGGAGAGAACCGCTCGACCTTCCCGCAGACCTGGACGCGTGCCGTTCGGTGCTCCGCGAGGTTGCGCCGCAGGACTTGGCGGGGTTCGACCGGCTGATCGAAACCTTGGATCAGGTCGCCCCGCTGCTGGACCGCACGGTGTTCGCGCATCCGATGGACCGCTGGTGGCGGCTGGCCGATCCCCGCCTGGCGCGGTTCGCAATGCGGTTCGATCTCAGGGCCAGCTACAAGACCCTCGTGGATCGGATGTTCGGATCCGACCTGCTGCGCGCCTTCTTTTATGGGTTTCCGAGCTATTCCGGCCTGACCTACCACGCCAAGGCGCCCGGGGCCTTGCTGATTCCTTACCTGATGCTCAGGGAGGGCGTCTGGTGGCCGGAGGGCGGCGTTGGGGCGATCCCGTCCGCGTTCCACCGCCTCGCCTGCGAGCTGGGTGTGGAGTTCCGCTTCGGAGCCGACGTGGTGGGTTTGGATGCGAGGGACGGCAGGGTTCGGCGGGCCCTCACCTCGGACGGCGGCGCCTACGAGGCGGAGGCATTCCTCGTGAACCGGGACCCACTCACGGCCGGAGAGTGGCTGGGCCGGAAGGCGAGCCTCGACCCGAGCTTTAGCTACTTCACGTTGCACGCTGGCGTGCCGAGGCTCGTGCCGGGTCTGGAGCACCACACGTTGCTGGTGCCCCGCGCGTTCGAGGCGGCGTTCGAGGACCTCTACGTGCGGCGGCGCTTTCCCGACTCTCCGATCGTGTACGTCAACGCGACGCACCTGGTGGACCCCTCCACCGCGCCGCCGGGTTGCAGCAACGTGTTCGCTGTGGTCACCTCGCCTGCGATCGAGGACGGATGGAGCTGGGAGGAGGAGGCGCCGCGGGCCCGCCAGGCCGTTCTGCGAACGCTGGACGCCTTCGGTGTCGGCTGGAAGGAGGACGAGGCCGCCTTCGAGCGGGTGCAGAGCCCGCCCTACTTCGCGGCCGCGCACGGCAACTATCGGGGTTCGCTGTACGGGCCCGATGCGCGGCACTGGCCGTGGGGCCTGTTTCCGCTGTTCAATCGCGACCCGGAGATTCGCAACTTGGCGTACGTGGGCGGGGCGGTGCAACCCGGCGCCGGCATGCCGATGGTGACCCTCGGGGGCCGCTTCGCGGCGGGCATGGTTGCACGAACCCGACGTCGCTCTGCGCCTTAGGCGGTCTTCCTCATGGAGGTGGTCGATAGCCCCCTCCTCCCTCGCCGAGGGAGGACGGTCGGGGTGGAGGGTGTGCAGCGAGCAGCCAGCTCGGCGGTTGCGCCATAGGCTTTGAAGGCAAGGCCATCTGCCGGGCACCGAGCATGCGGGTAGCGGCAGGTCGCTCGGGATTTGGCCGTGGGCGATGTCCAATCAGGCCTCGCAGGCTCTTCCCCCTCCCGCATGGCGGGAGGGGGAGATAAGCTCCCTCCTCCCTCTCCGAGGGAGGAGGGTTGGGGTGGAGGGTGGCGTTGGCGCTGCCATGATCGATGGCCTCGGGGCAAGCGCTCTCTGCGCCTCAGAACTCCGAGCTCGCCAGTCCTTGCGCGTTGGCGCCTCCGTGCCAGCCGCCCTCCCCCTCGGTCCCCCTCCCGCATCGCGGGAGGGGGAGGAACGAACCTCCTCCTCCCTCTCGGAGGGAGGAGGGTCGGGGTGGAGGGTGCATGGGGCGCCGTCAGTATGGTCGTCCGCCGGAGTACCCGCTGCGTCTCTTGGGCCGGATCTCGGGAGGCTTCTTCGAACGGCTAGGCCTTGCTCAACGACGGAAGTCCGACGACACCCGCCACAGCCCCCAACTGGTCTGTGAGAGGGACGCCGGCCAACCACCCTTCCCCTGAATCCCCCTCCCGCGATGCGGGAGGGGGAAGGCAGCCTCCCTCCTCCCTCTCCGAGGGAGGAGGGTTGGGGTGGAGGGTGTTTTGGACTCTCCCGCGACTCCCGTGCCTGGCACCGGCAGACGCTGCGAAGCGGAGGTTCGGGCATGCGGTCCTAGG
>JAOACB010000054.1 GCA_026418055.1 Fimbriimonadales bacterium | reverse complement strand
ACATGGAGCGGCCCGCGCTCCAGCGCCTGCTGGCCGACATCGAGGCCGGCCGGATCGACTGCGTGGTGGTCTACAAGGTGGACCGCCTCAGCCGCAGCCTGCTCGACTTCGCCAGGATGATGGAGACGTTCGAGAAGTACCACGTCTCCTTCGTGTCGGTCACCCAGCAGTTCAACACCGCGACCTCGATGGGGCGGCTGGTGCTGAACGTGCTGTTGTCCTTCGCCCAGTTCGAGCGCGAGATCATCTCCGAGCGCACCCGCGACAAGATCGCCGCCACGCGCCGCAAGGGGAAGTGGGCCGGAGGGCACCCGCTCCTCGGCTACGACGTGGACCCGCGCGGCTTCCGGCTGGTCGTCAACGAGGCCGAGGCCGAGCGCGTGCGGGCCATCTTCGCCCTCTACCTGGAGCACGAGTCGCTGCTGCCCGTGGTGCAAGAGCTGGAGCGGCGGGGCTGGCGGAACAAGCGCTGGCAGACCCGCAAGGGCCGCGAGCGCGGCGGCAAGCCGTTCACCCGCACGAACCTGCACCGCCTGCTGACGAACGTGGCCTACGTCGGCAAGATCAGGTACAAGCACGAGGTCCACAACGGCGAGCACCCCGCCATCGTGGACCCGGCCGTCTTCGCCCGCGTCCAGGCCCTGCTGCACCGCAACGGCCGGACCCGGGGCGCGCCGGTGCGGAATAAGTTCGGGGCGCTGCTCAAGGGCCTCTTGCGCTGCGTCCCCTGCGGCTGTGCCATGACGCCGACCCACACGACCAAGGACGGCAACAAGCGTTACCGCTACTACGTCTGCTCCTCGGCCCAGAAGCGTGGCTGGAACACCTGCCCGTCCAAGTCCATTCCCGCTGCCCAGATCGAGCAGCTCGTCGTCGAGCAGATCCGCTGCATCGGCAAGGACCCCGACCTGCTGCAGGCGACCATCACCCAGGCCCGCGCTCAGGACGAGGCCCGCCTGGCGGAGCTGGAGGCCGAGCGGCGCGGGCTGGACCGCGAACTGGCCCGCTGGCACGCCGAGCTGCAGAAGATCCCGCCGAACCCCGTGGACGACCCGACCATCGCCCGCCTGGCGGACCTGCAGGAGCGCATCCGCCTGGCCGAGGACCGGACCGGGCGGGTGCGGGAGGAGGCGGCCGCCATCCGCCGGCGGCGGATCGACGATGACGAGGTCGCCCTGGCGCTGTCGGTCTTCGACCCGGTGTGGGAGTCGCTCACGCCCGCCGAGCAGGCCCGCGTGGTGCAGCTGCTCGTCGAGCGGGTGGACTACGACGGGGCCAGGGGGAAGGTGTCGATCACGTTCCAGCCGGCGGGCATCAAGACCCTGGCCGATGAGCTGGCGGACCAGGGCGGGAGGGAGAAGATCGCATGACCGAGACGCTGACCGTCGAGTGTGACGTCCACTTCTACCGGCGTGGCCGAGGCAGCCGCAAGGAGCTGCGGCCGGGCGGGGAGCCGCCGCGCCCGGCCACGCCGGGCCGGGTGCCGCGGATCGCCCGGCTGATGGCGCTGGCCATCCGGTTCGACAGCCTCCTCCGCGCCGGGGAGATCGCCCACTACACCGAGCTGGCCCGCCTCGGGCACGTCACCCGGGCGCGGGTGAGCCAGATCATGAACCTGGTCTACCTGGCCCCCGACATCCAAGAGGCGATCTTGTTCCTGCCCCGGACCGTCCGGGGCCGTGACCCGATTCACCTGCGCCAGCTGCAACCGATTGCAGCTGCGCTGGATTGGGGAAAACAGCGGCGGATGTGGCAAGAATTAATGGCGCAGGCCGCACAGCCCGTACAGGCCGCAACCCACTAGTAAATCTGACCTTGCTGAGGTTCCGATCCTCTTGTAAGCCGACTCTGAAGTTGTCTCGGCACCGCCCAACATGTTACTATACCGCCGTTCATAGGAACGGAAAGTCTCGTCCGAACGAAGGTGCTTCGCCACGAACCCGGCCGACGGCGGCACCGATGTGTCGTCCGGCGGTGACGGAAAGGGGGCGAAGCGGCATGTCGCGTGCGTTTTCGATTCCGACTGTGTTGAGGATGGTTCCCAACTGCCTGCTGAAGGAATTCTTCCAGCGGCTCGGGCACGGCGACCTCGGCATCGCGTGGGAGGGGCTGGGCGAGCGCGAGATCGAGCCGATCGTGCAGGCGCTGAACGCGCTGACGCCGGCTCAGTTCGACAACGTCGAGGGGGCGCTGCACAACGTCTTCGATCTGGCCTGCGAGACGGGGATCGGCGCCATCATCGAGGCCGGCGTCTTGGCCGGCGACCCCGACCTGCCGGCCGCCATGCCGCAAGATGGCGGCCCCTACCACAAGGCGATGTGGGCGTGGTTGAACCGCACTGAGATCGTCAACCGGGCGATCCTGATCCACCAGGTCGAGCACCTGGCCTGGTGGCGCAAGCGCAAGGACCTGCCACAGGTCGAGCCGGACAAGTCGCCGGCGACCCTCAAGCAGCTCGAAAAGGGCCTGTCCGACCTGCTGCTGTGTGAGCAGGGGCGGGGCAAGGGCTGCACGGTGGAAACCCTCACCCGCCGCGGGACGGACTACTTCTTCGCCCACCCCGACGACTTCGTCCAGAACGTCACCGCCCACGACCAGGACGGCAAGCTCGCGCCGCGGACCTTCCGCCAGACGTTCGCCATCGTCTTCGCCTACAACCGCGCCGAGGGCACGCTGGAGCTGTTCGCCAAGGTGCCGCCCAAGATCAAGCCGCGGCTGGAAGAGCTGTTCGCCCAGATCGTCCTGGGCGTCGAGCTGGAGGACTGGAACCCCGACGCGGCCTACGACCTGAACGGGCTCAAGCACCGGACCTTCTCCCTGGCCACGGACCCCGAGGACTGCGTGCGGGCGCGCGTCCGCCGGCTGCGGCTGTCGTTCAAGAACAGCCACCGGCGCATGGTCCTGGAGGCCGACCCCGACGCCGGCCCGGACGACGTCTACGACATGCTGGACGAGGTCCTCAACAAGGAGCGCGTGCCGCTGTCGTCGGTCAACGTCACGATGGTCACCTTCTGCTTCGAGTTCCTGCCGCTCGACGGCCGCAAGCCGGGCACACTGACGTTCGACGTGGCGTACCCGAGCAGCTGCAGCCTGCGGAACCAGCGGCCCGAGCGGATCGAGCTGGCCCAGAAGTACCTCAAACGGTGGAACATCGATGGTGTCCGATCCGTTGCCCCTGATGTTGCAGCGGCTGGATGACGAGCCGCCGGTGTTCTTCGCGGAGGAGGCCCACAAGCACCTCGGCCCCGCACTGGAACGGCTGGTCGGCCTCGGGCTGTTGCGCGAGACGACGCCGGCCACGTCCGCGCCGTGCTGGGACTGCGGGCGCGGTTACGTCGGCCGCGTCGAGTTCGTCACCAGCAGCCGGACGGGGCGGCGGCACGCCTACATCCCCTGCCCGGAGTGCGGGGCCGTCGAGGTCCCGCTCGACCGCCTGAAGCGGTGGGCCGTGGACGTACCGGCACTCCTCGCCGCCGTGTCCGACGCCGCGGGCGTCCGCGGGCCGCCCGCCGAGGCCGTGACCGGGCACCTCTGGCGCGTGGGCAAGGCGACCTGGGGGCAGCGCCCGCGCGAGGTCTACTTCGCCCGGCACGTCTACGAGGATAGCCGCCCCGCCCTCACCGCCGAGATGTCCCGCCGGCCCAAGGCCCTGCTCTTCTTGCCCACGGAAGCGAGCGTCCGGCGCTGGGGCAGCGCGACCACGAACCTGGCCATCGCCCTGGAGTCCGTGGTCACCTTCGGGCCGGCCGCGCTTTCCTTCGACATGGCCTACGTCGAAAGCCGGCTGACCGACTCGGGGCTGACCGACGGGGTCAAGGCGAAGCGGCCGCCCCGCAAGCGGGCCGAGCGGGCCGGCAAGATCGAGGCGCTGGTCCGTGAGATGGCGGAACACCTCTTGGCGGCCAGGGACTACGCTTACGCGACCAAGGAACGGACGGGCACCCCGGAGCTGCTCCCCCGGCCGAGCCAGAAGGACCTGGCGAAGCGCACCGGGCTGACGAAGGCCGACGTCAGCCGCTGCCTGGCCGACGAGTCGGCGCGCGAGCTGCGCCTGTACTGGGAGACGGCCCTGGACCTGGACCAGATCATGCGCTGGAAGGGGAGGCCGCGCGGGCAGAAGACGGGGTAGCGGGTTGCAGTTGCACCGGTTTCGTGCAACTGCAACTCGGGAATTCGTGACCTGATCGAACGGCGGCGCAACGACTTCAGTTGCGCCGCCGTTTTTTCGCGCGCCGGTCATGCAACCCGGCCGGCGGGTGGTCGCTGTGCAACGGGCACGGCGGGATCAACCACCCGTTCGGGCAAAGGGTCATGAAACCAGACACGAGGCAATCTCCAACTCCCCAACCCCATCCTCACAGTTCGGCGAGTCCGAAACAGCTCGATGCCTTCGCGGCGCGCCTGATCCGCCGCAAGGCCCGGCAGCTCGTGGGCCGGGCCGGCTTCACCCGGAGTGACCGGGACGACATCGAGCAGGAACTCGCCCTCAAGCTGCTCAAGCAGCTGTCGGCCTTCGACCCCGGCGAGGCCCACTGGCACGTCTTCGTCACCACCGTGGTCGAGCGGTACGCCGCCAGCCTCCTCCGCGACAAGCGGGCGGAAAAGCGCGACCACCGGCGGGCCACGTCGCTGCACGTCCTGATCGAGACCGGCGACAACGGCCCGGTCGAGCTGGCCGAAACGGTCGGCCGGCGCGAGCAGGACGCCCGGCTCGGCCGCGACCCCCGCAGCGACGAGGAGCGGGCGCAGCTCGCCGGCGACGTGGCCGACGTGCTGGCCGACCTGCCGGCGGACCTCCGGGACGTGGCCGAGCGGCTCAAGCACGACTCCGTCTCCCAGGTAGCCCGCGACCTGGGCCTGCCGCGCACGACGCTGCTGCGGCGAATGGAACACGTCCGCCGCGCCTTCGAGGGCGCGGGGCTACGGGATTATCTCTGAGCCCTGCGTCAACCCGCCTGCGGACCGGGTAGGTCTACGGGTAGAGGCCCGTCATTCGGAAGAGGCGCGACATGACCAAGGAACTCTACCGCTACTCCTTCCCGCCGCACGTCCCGCTCGAGGAGGTCGAGGCCACGCTGCTGTTGGCCATCTGGGGCACGGAGAGCCTGCACGGCGAAGCCCAGGTCCGCCTCGACGCGGCCCATCTCTTGGACCGCGACCGGCGTGCCTGCGTCATCGACGCGGGCACGCCGGTCGGCCGGGACTGCAACCGGCTGTTCGTCGGCTTCATCCGCCGCGAGTTCGGCGCGGACGGTTTCCGCGTCGAGCGCGTCACCGACAAGACCAACCACCAACCCGAGGAGGTCCACGCATGAGCCTCTTGGCCCGCGTCCAGCGGGGCCGCACCCCGAAGCCGCCGCGACTGCTCGTCTACGGCACCGAGGGGATCGGCAAGTCCACCTTCGCGGCCGGCGCGCCCAGGCCGGTCTTCGTCCAGACCGAGGACGGCCTGGACGAGATCGACTGCGACAAGTTCCCCCTGGCGACCACCTACGACGAGGTCCTAGCCGCGCTGGCCGGGCTGCGGGCCGAGCCGCACGAGTACGAGACGGTCGTCATCGACAGCCTCGACTGGCTGGAGCGGATGATCTGGGACAAGGTCTGCCAGGAGTCCGGGGCCAAGAGCATCGAGAAGGCCGACGGCGGCTACGCCAAGGGCTACACGCACGCCCTGACCTACTGGCGCGAGGTCGTCGAGCACCTCAACGCGCTCCGCAACACGCGCGGCATGGTCGTCGTGCTGATCGCGCACGCCAAGGTCGAGAAGTTCGAGGACCCGGAGTCGTCGCCCTACGACCGCTACTCGCCGCGCCTGCACAAGCACGCCAGCGCGCTGGTCAGCGAGTGGTGCGACGCGGTGCTGTTCGCCACGCGGAAGGTCCGCACGCAGACGGAGGACGCCGGATTCGGCCGCAAGCGCACCATCGCCCACGCGCTGGGCAAGGACGGCGGCGAGCGCGTGCTGCGGACCGTCGGCGGCCCCTCGTGCATCGCCAAGAACCGTTACGGGCTGACCGAGGACCTGCCCCTGTCGTGGGCTGCCTTCGTCGCGGCCCTTTCCAACCACCAACCCACCCAAGGAGCGAACGAACATGGCTGACCTCCGTGGCTTCGACGCCAACCATGTCGAACCGACCAGCGACTTCGACCCGATCCCCGCCGGCAAGTACCTGGCCGTCATCACCGAGTCGGAGATGAAGCCGAACAAGGCCAACACGGGCCACTTCCTCCAGCTCACCTTCCAGATCGTCGAGGGGCCGTACAAGAACCGCTACCTGTGGGCGCGGCTCAACCTCGACAACCCGAACGCGACGGCGGTGCAGATCGCCCGCGCCGAGTTGTCCGCCATCTGCCGGGCCGTGGGCGTGCTGGCCCCCAACGACTCGGTCGAGCTGCACAACCTGCCCCTGGTCATCTCCGTGAAGTGCAAGAAGCGCGACGACACCGGCGAGATCACCAACGAAATCAAGGGCTACACGAAGAAGGAAGCCCTGCAGCCCGGGACGGCAGGCACGCAGCCGTCCGCCAACAGCACGCCGCCGTGGAGGCGCAACTGATGTTCGAGGCCGAGCTGCCCTACCCGCCGTCGATCAACCACTACTGGCGGCGGGTGGGGTTCCGCACCCTGATCAGCCGCGAGGGCCGCCGCTTCCGCCAGCGCGTGCTGGCGATCCTCGCGGCCCGGCGCGTCAACCCGCTGAGCGGACCGCTGGCGGTGGAGGTCGATGTCTACCCGCCCGACCGCCGGCGGCGCGACATCGATAACGTGCAGAAGGCCCTCCTCGACGCCCTCCAGCACGGGGGCGTCTACGGTGACGATAGCCAAGTCGTCCGGCTCGCCATCGTCAAGTGCGACCCCGTCGAGGGCGGGAAAACCGTGGTCCGCGTCCGGTGCGTCTGATGCTGCTCTTGCGACCCTACCAGGAGGCGGCCAAGGCCGCGCTGTACGACCACCTGCGCGTGCGGGACGACAACCCGTGCGTGGTGATCCCCACCGCTGGCGGCAAGACGCCCGTCATTGCGTCGGTCTGCAAGGACGCCGTGGGCCTGTGGCAGGGCCGCGTGCTGATCCTGGCCCACGTCAAGGAGCTGCTGGAGCAGGCGGCCGACAAGCTCAACGCGGTCTGCCCCGAGGTCCGCTTCGGCGTCTACTCGGCGGGCCTCAAGCGCCGCGACACCGCGCACCCGGTGATCATTGCCGGCATCCAGTCGGTCTACAAGCGGGCCTGCGAACTGGAGGCGTTCGACCTCGTCGTCATCGACGAGGCGCACATGATCCCGCCCGAAGGTGACGGCATGTACCGCCAATTCCTGGCCGACGCCCGCACCATCAACCCCAACCTGCGGATCATCGGCTTCACGGCGACGCCGTTCCGCCTCAAGACCGGGTCGATCTGCACGCCGGACGGCTTCCTCAACCACGTCTGCTACGAGGTCGGCGTCCGCGAGCTGATCGTGGGCGGATACCTCTGCCCGCTGGTCACCAAGGCGGGCAAGGCGAAGGCCGACACCAGCGGGCTGCACGTCCGGGGCGGCGAGTACATCGCCGGCGAGGTCGAGGACCTGATGGACAACGACGCGCTGGTCGAGGCCGCCTGCGACGAGATCGTCGAGCAGACCCGCAGCCGCAATGCGGTGCTGATCTTCGCCAGCGGGGTCAAGCACGGCGAGCACATCGTCTCGGTGCTGAAGGCGAAGTACGGCATTGACTGCGGCTTCGTCACCGGCGACACGGCGCTCGACGAGCGGGACGCGACCCTGGCCCGGTTTAAGGCCGGCGTGCTCAAGTACCTGTGCAACGTCAACGTGCTGACCACCGGCTTCGATGCGCCGAATATCGACTGCGTGGCGCTGCTGCGCCCGACGCTGTCGGCCGGGCTGTACTACCAGATGGTCGGCCGCGGCTTCCGCCTGCACCCAAGCAAGGCCAACTGCCTGGTGCTCGACTTCGGCGGCAACGTGCTGCGGCACGGCCCCGTGGACCAGATCAAGGTCAGGGAGCGCGACGCCGGCGGCGGGCCGGCCCCGGCCAAGGAGTGCCCCGAGTGCAATTCGGTCATCGCCGCCGGCTACGCCCGCTGCCCCGACTGCGGCTACGAGTTCCCGCCGCCGGAGCGACAGAAGCACGACGCCAAGGCGAGCGAGGCCGGCATCCTCTCCGGGCAGGTGACGACCAAGAAGTACCCCGTGCGGGACGTGTTCTACAGCGTCCACCGCAAGCGCGGCGCGGGCGACGACGCCCCGAAGTCGATGCGCGTGGACTACAAGGTCGGCTTCCACGACTTCAAGTCCGAGTGGGTCTGCTTCGAGCACACCGGCTATGCCCGGCACAAGGCAGTCGCCTGGTGGAAGCGGCGCTCGCCCGATCCAGTCCCGGATACTGCCGAGGAAGCGGTTGCCCTGGCGCAGGCGGGACGCCTGGCCCCCACGCGGGAGATCACCGTCCGCAGTGTCACCGGCGAGGACTACGACCGAGTCATCGGCTATGAACTCGGCGACATCCCTCCGCCGCTGGAGGGCGAGCATCTGGCCGATGATGCCCTCGGCGATCTGCCTGAGAACGCGCTCGACTTCCCGTTCGGGTACAACGCGGTCACCGCGGAGGAGGAGATTCCGTGGTGACGCCGAACGAGCTGCTGACCGCCGCTCTCCGCTATGCCGAGCTGGGCTACCGGGTGTTCCCCTGCGCGCCCGGCACGAAGGTCCCGCTCACCGAGCACGGCTTCCACGACGCGACCATCGACCCCGACCAGATCGAGCGCTGGTGGACGCAGCACCCCAGCGCCAACGTCGCCGTCGCCACGGAGGGGCTGGTCATCATCGACATCGACGGCGACGCCAACTCCTGGCCCGGCGGCAACCCCGAGCGGATGTTCGACCTGGCGGCGGGGCCGATGGCCATCACGCCGCGCGGCGGTAGCCACCGCGTGTTCCGCCAGCCGGCGGGCAAGGGCTGGCGCTGCACCGAAGGGCGGCTCGCCCCGAAGGTCGATACCCGCGCCGACGGCGGCTACATCGTGGCCCCGCCGTCCGTGATCGAGGGAGGGAAGGCCTACCGCTGGGCACCGGGTCTGGAGCTGGACGACCCGCCCGACCGCCTCCCCGAACCGCCGCCGTGGTTGGCCCAGGAACTCGACGGGTTGGCCAACGGAAC
The DNA here is from genome assembly GCA_026418055.1 of Fimbriimonadales bacterium. GTDB lineage: Bacteria > Armatimonadota > Fimbriimonadia > Fimbriimonadales > Fimbriimonadaceae > UBA8783. Next base: position 9,122 of record JAOACB010000054.1, on the reverse strand, counting down.
GCCCACGTCGGCCCACGTCGCGGCCGGTCCGCCCGAGGCGAACCAAATCCCCAAGGGGCAACGGAACGCGACCCTGGCGCGCCTGGCGGGGGCGATGCGGCGGGTGGGGATGTCCCAGGCCGAGATGGCGGCGGCGCTCCTCCGCGTCAACGCCGACCGCTGTGCCCCGCCGCTGCCGCCGCGCGAGGTCGAGCGGATCGCGTCGAGCGTCGCCCGCTACGAGCCGGACCAGGTCGCGGTCGCGCTGGCCGAGAACCACTGGGACCAGATGTACGCTGAGGGGCCGGGCGACGAGGCCCCCGACAACCCGGACCCCGGCCCGATCCCCGACGAGCTGCTTTGCGTCCCCGGCTTCATCGGCGAGGTGATGACGTACACGCTCCAGACCGCGCCCTACCCGGAGCGGGCGCTCGCCTTCTGCGGGGCGCTGTCGCTGCAGGCGCTGCTCGCCGGCCGCAAGGTCCGCGACGCCGCCGATAACCGCACCAACCTCTACGTCCTCGGCCTGGCCAACTCCGGGGCGGGCAAGGACTACCCGCGCAAGGTCAACCAGAAGGTGCTGCTGGAGGCCGGACTGACCGAAAGCCTGGGCGACACCTTCGCCAGCGGCGAGGGGATCGAGGACCGGCTGTTCCTGCACCCGTCCGTGCTGTTCCAGACTGACGAGATCGACGGCCTGATGACCAAGATCAACCTCGGCAAGGACGCGCGGCACGAGGGGATCATGAACGTGCTGCTCAAGATGTACACCAGCGCCAGCGCGCTCTACCCGATGCGGGTCAAGGCGGGCAAGGAGCCGGGCGTCATCGACCAGCCGTGCCTGTGCATCTTCGGCACCGCCATCCCCAAGCACTACTACGAGGCGCTGTCGCTGAAGATGCTCACTAACGGCTTCTTCGCCCGCATGCTCATCCTCGAGACGGGCAAGCGCGGCCGGGGCCAGGACGCGGTCGTCCGCGACCTGCCGGCGCCGGTCCTGGCGACGGCGCGATGGTGGGCGGACTTCTGTCCGGGGGAGAAGCGTGGCAACCTGGCGGACTGGCACCCCATCCCCAAGGTCGTCGAGGCCACGCCCGAGGCCGCCGACGTCTTGCGGGCATTTCGCCAACGGGCCGACGACCAGTACTCGCTGGCCGAGGACAAGGGCGACCCGGTGGGCATGGCGATTTGGGCGCGGGCCAACGAGAAGGCCCGCCGGCTGGCGCTGGTCTACGCCTGCAGCGCCAACCACCTCGACCCGCGGATCGACGCGGACGCGGCCCGCTGGGCGTGCGCCTTCGTCGAGCACCAGACCCGCCGCATGCTCTTCATGGCCGGCGAGTACGTCAGCGAGAACGAGTTCGACGCCCGCTGCAAGAAGCTGGTGGTGACGCTGCGCAAGTGGCAGGAGAAGCACGGCGACGCCTGGATGCCCTTCTGGCAGATCAACCGCAAGCACCCCTGGAGCGAGCGCGAGCACGAGGAGGTCCGCACCACGCTCTTGAACCAGCGGCTGATCGAGTACACGGAGGTCCGCACGGCGGGACGCCCCAGCAAGCTCTACCGGCTGCTGGGGGCCTCTTGACCGGGGCGGCTCGCAAGAGGGCTTCTTGCGCGTGCAAGAAGGGTGGGGCGGGGAGCAAGAAGTCAAAAGGTCGGCAAGAAGGTGGAGGTCGAAACATGCGAAGAGACAAGGACATTCAGCCGCTCCCCTCCCTTCTTGACTTCTTGCACCCCCTATCCCTCGCGGGCGAATCCGGCCCGCCCGCGCGCATACGCGAGGGAGGGGGAGCAAAAGGTCAAGAAGTCGTCGGGTAGGTACTTCCCGCCCGTTCTGCGGCCCGGCCCCGCGGCGGGAACAGCCGCCAAGGTAAGCAGAGTTTGTTTTCGAGGTCCGAACTTCCCCGGAGCAGAGGAGCCATGAAGATCGAGCTGCGGAAGCTGTCCGAGATCAAACCTTACGCCAACAACCCCCGCCTCAACGACGACGCGGTCGAGGCCGTCGCCGCGTCGATCCGCGCGTTCGGCTTCCGCCAGCCGATCGTGGTGGACGCCGAGGGCGTCATCGTCGTCGGCCACACGCGCTACAAGGCCGCGCTGAAGCTCGGGCTGGAGCAGGTGCCGGTCCACGTCGCCACGGACTTGACGCCCGAGCAGATCCGGGCCTACCGCATCGCCGATAACAAGAGCGCCGAGCTGTCCGACTGGGACTACGACCTGCTGCCCATCGAGCTGGGCGAACTGCAGGGGATGAACTACGATCTGGGCCTGCTCGGCTTCGACCAGGACGAGTTGGCCCGGCTGCTCGACCCCGGCGTCAAGGATGGGCTGACCGACCCTGACGAGGTGCCCGCGCCGCCCGACGAGGCGACCACGCGTCCCGGCGACCTGTGGCTCCTCGGCGACCACCGCCTGCTGTGCGGCGACAGCGGCAAGCCCGAGGACGTGGACCGGCTGCTCGAAGGCGCGGCGATCCACCTGGTGAACACCGACCCGCCTTACAACGTGAAGGTCGAGCCGCGGAGCAACAACGCCATCGCCGCCGGCCTCTCCTCCTTCGAGACGACGCATCACCAGAAGATGGACGTGGTCCGGCACCCGGAGAAGGCCAGGCCGACCGGCAAGAAGCTGCGGGCCAAGGACCGGCCCCTGGCCAACGACTTCGTTTCGGACGAGGCGTTCGAGCAGATGCTGCACGCCTGGTTCGGGAACCTGGCGCGGGTGCTGGAGCCGGGCCGGGGCTTCTACATCTGGGGCGGCTACGCCAACTGTGCCAACTACCCGCCGGTGCTGAAGGCCGCGGGCCTGTACTTCTCGCAGGCGATCATCTGGGTCAAGGAGCACCCCGTCCTCACCCGGAAGGACTTCATGGGCAACCACGAGTGGTGCTTCTACGGCTGGCGCGAGGGCGCGGCCCACGTCTTCCTCGGTCCCAACAACGCCGTCGATGTCTGGTCGGTCAAGAAGGTCAACCCGCAGAACATGGTCCACCTGACCGAGAAGCCGGTCGAGCTGGCCGTCCGGGCGATCCAGTATTCGTCGCGGCCCGGCGAGCACGTGTTGGACCTGTTCGGCGGGTCCGGCTCGACGCTCATCGGCGCAGAGCAGACCGGGCGCAAGGCGTTCCTGATGGAGCTGGACCCGCTCTACTGCGACGTGATCGTCCAGCGCTGGGAGAAGTTCACCGGCCGCAAGGCGGAACGGATCGCCGCGCCGGAGGGGGTGCCGGCATGATCTACCTCGCCAGCCCCTACTCGCACCCCGACCCGGCCGTGCGCGAGCGGCGCTTCCGTACCGCCTGCCGCCTGGCCGCCGCGTTCCTGCGGGCCGGGATGTTGGTCTTCTCGCCCATCGCGCACAGCCACCCGCTGGTCGAGTTCGGCCTGCCGACCGACTGGCGGTTCTGGGAGCGCTACGACCGTGCCCACCTGGAGCGGTGTGACGAGGTCGTGGTCCTGATGATGGACGGCTGGAAGGAGAGCGCGGGGGTGCAGGCGGAAGTGCGGATCGCGCGGGAGCTGGGCAAGCCGGTCCGGTTCCTCGGCGTGGAGGAGGCCCACGGTTCGCCCACGTTGGCCCACGTCGGGCCGGGGGTGGCGAGTTGACCCGAACCCCGGCCAACGAGAAGAGGCCCCGCGTGGGGGCCTCGTGGGCGAACGGGTGGCCAAGGGCGGGGCTACGCCGCCCCGTTGAGGGCGAACTTGCCCCGGTCGGCCTTGTAGAACCGGGCGTCCTTCCCCTTGGCGGTGATCTCGCGGAGGATCGCGGCGTAGAGCGTGGCGTCGGGCGTCTTGCCGCCGGGGCTGGTCCAGTACCCCTTGGCCGCCATCGCCTCGATCATCTCCTTGCAGCTCATCGCCCCGCCGGCCTCGCCCAGCACCTTGGCGGCGGCGTCCAGGGCGCTGACCTTCCTGGCCTTGGGCTCGGCCTTCGCCTTGGCCTTCCGCTTGCCCTTCCCCTTGGCCGGTTCGGGGGTGGGCTCTGCGGCCGACGTCTGAACCTGCTCGACCTGCGCGGCGTCGGCCTTCGGGGCCTTCTTCGCCTTGGCAGTCTTCGGGGCCTTCGTCTTGGGGGTCTTCTTCGCGGACATCGGTCTTCTCCCGTGTTGCGGGGTGTCGTGGGTCGGCCGCGCGACAGTCGCGTGGCCACGTCAGGTCAGGACAGTTACCTCGGGCTCCGGGAGGACAGCAAGCCAAGTTCGACCGGAATTCTCCAGGTTTTTCAGGGGGCGGAATCATGGCCGAAAACCGCGAAGCGACGCCCGCCGCGGGCCTGAACCCGAACGCCCTGACGCCGACAAACGCGGCCCGGCTGCTGACGAAGGTCGGGGGTCAGCCCGTGACCCCGGAGATGCTCCAGGCGGACCTCGAGGCGGGAGCACCGGCGAACGCGGACGGGACGATCAACCTGGTCCACTACGCGGCGTGGCTGGTACGGGAGATGGCAAGTGGCGATTGACCCCCGGCGCCTGCGCCCGAGCGAGCTGTGCCGCCTGCTGAACTCCACGCCGCTGGGCGAGGTGATCAACGAGCGGCAGCTCCACCGCCATCGGAGCCGGGCCGGCCTGCGCATCGGCGACGCCCGGCACGTGGACCTGTTGCGCTACGTCGCCTGGCTGGTGCAACTGCGGCACGCCCCCAGGCCCGAGCCGGTGGGCGACCCCTACGAGGTCCTCAAGGGACGCGCCCGCGCCCGCAACATCGCCCTGTCGCTGGCCGGCCGGGACATCGGCGAGCTACCGGCCGTCGTGAACGCGGGGAGGAAGGCGAAGGCGGCGTCTGACTTCCGTTTCTTCTGCGAGACGTACTTCCCGCTCACCTTCCACCTGCCGTGGTCCCGCGACCACCTGAAGGTCATCGCCCGCATCGAGCAGGCCGTGCTGCGCGGGGGCCTGTTCGCGCTCGCGATGCCGCGCGGCTCGGGGAAGAGCACGATCTGCGAGTGCGCCTGCATCTGGGCGGTGCTCTACGGGCACCGCGAGTTCGTGTGCCTCATCGGCTCGGACGAGGGGCACGCGATGGACATGCTCGACTCCATCAAGATGGAACTCGACGGCAACGACCTGCTCTTGGAGGACTTCCCCGAGGTCGTCTACCCGATCCAGTGCCTCGACGGCATCGCCAACCGCTGCAACGGCCAGCTCTACAAGGGCGAGCGCACCCACATCGGCTGGACGGCCCGCGAGGTCGTGCTGCCCACCATCCCGGAGAGCAAGGCTTCGGGCGCAATCATCAAGGTCGCGGGGATCACCGGCCGCATCCGGGGCATGAAGTACAAGCGGGCCGACGGCCGGACCGTCCGGCCGACGCTCGTCGTCCTCGACGACCCGCAGACGGACGAATCGGCCCGCAGCCTGTCGCAGTGCGCCACGCGCGAAAGCATCCTGGCCGGCGCGGTCCTCGGCCTGGCCGGACCCGGCAAGAAAATCAGCGGCATCATGCCCTGCACGGTGATCCGGCCGGGGGACATGGCGGACAACATCCTCGACCGGGACAAGCACCCGGAGTGGAACGGCGAGCGGACCAAGATGGTCTACTCGTTCCCCGCCAACGAGAAGCTCTGGCAGCAGTACGCCGAGCTGCGCGCCGACAGCCTGCGGCGGGGCAACGCCGGCGAGGAGGCCACGGCGTTCTACCGCGCCAACCGCGCGGCGATGGACGAGGGGGCAGTGGTCGCCTGGCCGGAACGGTTCAACCACGACGAGCTGTCGGCCGTGCAGCACGCCATGAACCTGAAGCTGCAGGACGAGGCCGCCTTCTTCGCCGAGTACCAGAACGAGCCCTTGCCCGAGGAGGCGGCCGACGCCGACGAGCTGACGGCCGACCAGATCGCCAGCAAGCTGAACCGGATGAAGCGCGGCGAGGTGCCGGTCGTCTGGAACCACCTGACCGCGTTCATCGACTTTCAGGCCAACCTGCTCTTCTATGTCGTGGCTGCCTGGGAGGACGATTTCACCGGCTACGTCCTCGACTACGGCACCTTCCCCGACCAGAAGCGGCCGTACTTCACTCTCCGCGACGCCCGCCTCACGCTCGCGGCGGCGACCAGGGCGAGCGGCCTGGAGGGGGCAATCTACGCCGGCCTGGAGTCCCTGACCGTCAGCATTCTCGGCCGGGGCTGGCGGCGCGACGACGGGGCCGAGCTGCGGGTCGAGCGCTGCCTGATCGACGCCAACTGGGGCTCGGCCACGGACGTGGTCTACCAGTTCTGCCGGCAGTCGGCGCACGCCTCGGTGGTCATGCCGAGCCACGGCCGGTTCGTCGGCGCGTCGAGCCAGCCGTTCAGCGAGTACAAGCGCCGGCCGGGCGACCGCGTCGGGCACAACTGGCGAGTCCCCAACGTCCACGGCAAGCGGGCCGTCCGCCACGGGCTCTACGACACCAACTACTGGAAGACCTTCGTCCACGCCCGCCTGGCCGTGCCGATGGGCGACCGGGGCTGCCTGTCGCTCTTCGGCGACAAGCCCGAAGCGCACCGGCTCTTCGCGGAGCACCTGACCGCCGAGTATCGCGTGAAGACCGAGGGGCGCGGCCGCACCGTGGACGAGTGGAAGCAGCGCCCCGAGCGGGGCGATAACCACTGGCTGGATTGCCTGGTGGGCTGCGCCGTGGCGGCGTCGATGCAGGGTGCGGTCCTCTTCGGCACCGACGGCACCGCCCCCGCGAAGCGCGAGCGCGTGAGCTTCGCCGCGATGCAGCGGAGGAGCCGGCGATGAAGGCGGCGCGGGCCAAGCGGGAAGACTTGGGCATCCAATGCCCCCGGTGCGGCTGCCGGCATTTCCACACCACGCACACCGAGCCGCTCCGCGATGGCCGCATCCGCCGGCGGAAGGTCTGCCGCCACTGCGGGCGCAAGGTCATCACCTTCGAGGCCGTCCCTTCCCTGCCGCGCGGGCGGGATTGCTAGATGTAGCACGATCTCCTGTTTTTCCCTCACTCCCTGCGTCAACTCGCTCCCGCACCGGGTAGGTACACGGATAGAAGCCCACCGCCGGGCTTCGCGCGGGAGCGACGCACATGGCCGACGACCTCGAAGACGAAATCCGCAAGAACGCCGAGGGGCCGGCGAAGGCCTCCGGCGATGCCGGCAGCGTCGAGCAGCACCCGCTCCCCGACCAGATCGAGGCCGACCGCTACCTCGCCTCGAAGGAAGCCGCCAAGGACAAGAAGCGCGGCCTGCGCTTCAACAAGTTCGTGCCGCCGGGGGTCAACTGAGTGTTCCGCTGGCTGTCCAACCTGTTTGCCGCTGCCAAGCCGGCCCGGCCCGCTCGGGGCCGGGCGGTGCGCGTGATCCGCGCCCGCTACGACGCGGCGGTGACCAACGACGACAACCGCCGGCACTGGGGGAACGCGGACGGACTGTCGGCCAACGCCGCCAACAGCGCCGAAGTGCGGCGCGTGCTGCGGAACCGGGCGCGTTACGAGGTCGCCAACAACAGCTACGCCAGGGGGATCGTGCTGACCCTGGCCAACGACGTGATCGGCACCGGGCCGCGGCTGCAGATGCTCACGGACGACGCCGAGGCCAACCGGCGGATCGAGCAAGCGTTCGCAGCCTGGTCGAAGGCGGTCGGCCTGGCCGACAAGCTGCGCACCATGCGGATGACCCGCGCCCACGACGGCGAGGCGTTCGCCATCCTGACCAGCAACCCGAAGCTGCCGACGCCCGTGCAGCTCGACCTGCGCCTCGTCGAGGCCGACCAGGTCTGCACGCCGGACCTGTTGGCCCTCGACGCCAATGCCATCGACGGGATCGTCTTCGACACGGCCGGCAACCCGGTCGAGTACCACGTGCTCCGGGAGCACCCCGGCGAGACGAGCCGGCGCTACTTCCTCGACTATGACCGGCTACCGGCCACGTCGGTGGTCCACTGGTTCCGGCCCGACCGCCCCGGCCAGGCCCGCGGCGTGCCGGACATCACGCCGGCCCTGCCGCTCTTCGCCCAGCTGCGCCGGTTCACCCTGGCGGTCCTCGCGGCCGCGGAGACGGCCGCTGACTTCGCCGGCATCCTCTACACCGACGCGCCGGCCGGGGGCGAGGCGGAGGCGGCCGAGCCGTTTGAGCCGATCGAGCTGGAGCAGCGGGCGCTGGTGACCATGCCGGGCGGCTGGAAGATGAGCCAGCTGCAGGCCGAGCAGCCGGCAACCACCTACGCCGAGTTCAAGAAGGAGATCCTCAACGAGATCGCCCGCTGCCTGAACATGCCGTTCAACGTCGCGGCGGGAAACTCGTCGGGCTACAACTACGCCTCCGGCCGGCTGGACCACCAGACCTACTTCAAGGCGATCCGCGTCGAGCAGGCGCACCTGGAGTGCGTCGTGCTGGACCGTGTTCTCGCCGCCTGGTTCGACGAGGCGGCTCTGATCCCCGACCTCCTACCCGCCGGCCTGGGGCTGATCGCCGACTGGCCGCACCAGTGGTTTTGGGACGGGCACGAGCACGTCGATCCGACCAAGGAAGCCTCGGCCCAGGCAACCCGACTGGGCAACCACACGACCACCTTGGCCCACGAGTACGCCAAGCAGGGCCGGGACTGGGAGGAGGCCCTCCGCCAGCGGGCCAAGGAGCTGGCGCTGATGCAGGAGTTGGGGCTGACGACGCCGGCTGCGCAGCCGACGCCGGCGGACGAAGAGCAGCCGGACGACGAACAGGGGCCGGACGGGGAAGAGGAGCCGACCGATGACGACGAAGCGGAACTCGAAGAGCAAGCCGCCTGAGGCCCGCACGCTGAACTTGCTCGCCTCGTCCGTCGAGTTGGAGGCGACCGCGGGCGAGGGTGACGCGCAAAAGCTGCGGCGCTTCACGATGACCGCCTACACCGGCGGCGCGATGACTCTTTCTGGCTGGCCGCATCCTGTCGTGGTGGACCTGGCGGGTCTTTCGATCGGCAAGAAGTCGCGCCCCATCCTCATGGACCACGACACTGGGCGCATCGTCGGTCACACCGACGCGGTTTCGACTGAGGGTGGGGCGCTCATTGTGACTGGAGTCGTTTCTGGCGTTGGGAGCGCGGCGCAAGAAGTGGTGGGCGCGTCCGATAACGGCTTTCCCTGGCAGGCGTCGGTCGGCGCGGCGGTGAAGAAGGTGGTCTTCGTGCCTGAGGGGAAGACGGCGAGCGCCAACGGGAAGGAGTTCGCCGGGCC
>JAOACB010000053.1 GCA_026418055.1 Fimbriimonadales bacterium | reverse complement strand
GTGTACCTGCGCTCGGAGTACCCGTCGCAGAACCGCGTGATCCTGCACTACACCCTGCCGCTCGCCGAGATCCTGCTGGACTTCTTCGACAAGCTCAAGAGCGGCACCAAGGGCTACGCTAGCTTCGACTATGAGCTGACGGACAGCATCCGCAGCGATCTCGTGAAGGTCGACATCCTTCTGAACGGAGACCCGGTGGACGCGCTTTCGTTCATCGTGAACCGGCAGTCGGCCTACGTTCGTGGGAGAGCCATGGTCGAGCAGCTGAGGAAGGTCGTGCCGAGGCAACAGTACGAGGTGCGGATCCAGGCTGCGATCGGTTCCAAGGTGATCGCCGCCGAGACCGTGAAGCCGTACCGGAAGAACGTGCTCGCCAAGTGCTACGGCGGGGACGTCACCCGCAAGCGCAAGCTGCTGGAGAAACAGAAGGAGGGCAAGAAGCGCATGAAGCAGATCGGTTCGGTCGAGTTGCCGCAGGAGGCCTTCCTGAGCGTGCTGAAGGTCGCGGAGTAGACGCGCCCGATCCGACCGTCGGCGGGTAAGGTGCGCGCGTGATCGTCTCCAACCCGCCCGGCCCGTTTCGCCCAACCTGGGACAGCCTCGAGAACTACGTGGTTCCCGAGTGGTATCTGGACGCGAAGTTCGGCATCTTCATCCATTGGGGACCCTACAGCGTGCCGGCCTTCGGCAACGAGTGGTACCCGCGCAACATGTACGTGCGGGGTACGCGCGAGTTCGAGCATCACGCGCGCACGTTCGGCCCCCAAGACCGCTTCGGCTACAAGGACTTTGTTCCGCTGTTCCGCGCGGAGAGGTTCGACGCCCGCGAGTGGGCGGATCTGTTCGCGGAGGCTGGGGCGCGGTACGTGGTGCCGGTGGCGGAGCACCACGACGGTTTCGCGATGTACCGGAGCCGCCTGACGCGCTGGAACGCGGCGGAGATGGGGCCCCGCCGGGACGTGCTGGGAGAGCTGGCGACGGCAGTGCGGGAGCGCGGCCTGACGTTCGGGCTATCCAGCCACCGGGCGGAGCACTGGTGGTTCTTCAACGGCGGGCGGGAGTTTCCCTCCGACGTGCAGGATCCGCGGCTCGCCGATTTCTACGGTCCGGCGCATCCCGGCGGATACGGTCCGGGCGAGAACCCTCCGAGCGAGGCCTTCCTCGAGGATTGGCTGCGCCGCTGCGCGGAGCTGGTCGACTCCTACCGTCCCCAGCTGTTCTGGTTCGACTGGTGGATCGAGCAACCGGAGTTCGCTCCGTACCTGCGTCGCTTCGCCAGCTACTACTACAACCGCGCCGCCGCATGGGGCCAAGGCGTCGCCATCAACTACAAGAACGAGGCGTTTCCTGCGAGGGCCGCGGTGTGGGACGTGGAGCGCGGGCAGCTGGCCTCGATCCGCGAGAGCTTCTGGCAAACCGACACCGCCGTGGCGAAGAACTCCTGGGGCTACGTCGAGGGCATGGATTACAAGCAGCCCAGGGACCTGATCCACGACCTGGTGGACATCGTGAGCAAGAACGGATGCCTTCTGCTGAACGTCGGCCCGCGAGCCGACGGCACGATCCCGGAGGAGGACCGGGGAATTCTGCTGGAGATGGGTGCCTGGCTGCGGGTCCACGGGGAGGCCGTGTACGGGACGCGGCCTTGGAAGGTGTACGGCGAGGGTCCGACCGAGGTGGTCGAGGGCGCCTTCAAGGACACCGAGCGCCAGCCCTTCACGTCCGAGGACATCCGGTTCACCACTCGCGACGACAGACTCTACGCCATCGCGCTGGGGGAGCCGGCTGAAGAGTTGCTCGTCCGCTCCCTCGCCACCGGCCTGGCGCTCGAACCGAGGCCGGTGACCCAGGTGGACGTGCTGGGAGGCCCTTCCCAGGTGCCGTTCGAGCAGACGGCGGCGGGACTGGCGGTCCGGTTGCCTCGCGATCGGACGGCGAGGCACGCGGTAGCGCTGCGCATCCGCTTCGCCGGCTGAGGACCCTGTGGGATAATCGGCCATGCTCGCCCTGCTCCTCGGTGCGCTAGGCCTGTTGCCGGTCGCGGCGTCGCCCGGCGCGAAGAACGTGATCCTGATGATCGCGGACGGCGCCGGGTTCAACACCTTTGACGCGGCGAGGATGTACTCCGCGACCCGACCGGTGTACGACGGGCCGCAGTGGATCAAGCTAGCCTGCTCGACCCACCCGCTGAACCTCTCCACCCGTCCGACGGGCACAGGGAGGCAGGTTCGGGAGCTGGTCTACGATCCAGTGAAGGCGTGGAGCCTCACGGAAGGCTACGCTTGGCTGCGGACGGGCGCCACCGACTCCGCCGCGGCAGCCACGGCGATCGCCACCGGGGTGAAAACCTACAACAACGCGATCGGCATGTCCGACCGTGGCCGCCCCCTGACGAACCTCCACCAGCTGTTCCAGGCGTCCGGCCGGTCGACGGGAGTCGTCACTTCCGTGCCCTGGAGCCACGCCACTCCGGCGGCGATGGTGGCGCACAACCTCAGCCGCAACAACTACACCGAGATCGCCAACGAGATGGTGTTCCGGTCGGGCATGGACGTGATCCTCGGAGCCGGCCATCCGTGGTACGACTCCCGAGGCGAGCGGCGCAAGGAGATCGGCAGCGCCGCCTACGTCGGAGGGGTCGAGACCTTCCGCCGGCTGACGGAGCAACGAACCGCCTACCTCTACCTGGAGAGCAAGCTGGACTTCGAGCGGCTGGCGAACGGCACGCTCGACCTGATGGGTAAGACCCGGGTATTGGGCACGGCTCGCGCGGGGGAGACCCTGCAACAGGGAAGGCGCTGGTCCGGCGACGCGAAGTCTCGCCCGCCTTTCGCCGACCCGCCGCTGCCTGGGGTTCCCAGCCTGGCCACGATGGCTCGGGGCGCCCTGAGGGTGCTGTCCGCCAACTCCAAGGGCTTCTTCCTGATGGTCGAGGGAGGCGCGGTCGACTGGGCCAACCACGCGAACATGCCGGGCCGGAGCATCGAGGAGCAGCTCGACTTCAACGACGCCGTGGCGACCGTGCAACGCTGGGTTGAGCGCAACGGCGGATGGAGCCAGAACCTGGTGATCGTCACGGCCGACCACGAGACGGGCTTGGTGTGGGGACCCAACTCGGGAACCAAGCCTTTCGATCCTCTGGTGAACAACGGGCCGGGAAGGCTGCCAGGGATGGCCTTCAACTCGACGGGCCACACGCGGTCGCTGGTTCCCGTGTACGCCAGGGGTGCGGGAGCTTGGAGGCTCTGGGACTTCGCCAAGAGGACGGACCCCGTGCGCGGTCCATACCTCGACAACACGGACCTCTTCCGCCTGATCGTCGGGGCGGCGGAGCTGTGAACCCGGCCGACTGCGCCACCGAGGAGTTGGCGGGTCTGACCTTCAGGCAGATCCGGACGCAACTGGCCCGGGCCTTTGAGGGCTACTGCAAGCCGTTGCGGATCACGGAGGAGTCGCTGGACTGGATGCTGGTGGGGCAAGGCGCCTCGCTGCTGGCCAGCCGTCGGCTCTTGGTGGGAGGCGAGCCGGCGGGCATCGCCCTCGTCGGCATCCGGGGACGGACCAGCAGGATCGCGGGCTTCGGCGTCTTCCCCGAGTTTCGGGGCCGGGGGATCGGGCGGTGGTTCCTCGAGCGGCTGGTGCAGGAGGCCCGCGACAGGGGGGAGAGCCGCATCTGGCTGGAGGTCCTGCTGGAGAACGAGCCCGCTGTGCGGCTGTACGAGTCCGCGGGGTTCCGGCGGCACCGCACGCTCGCCGGTTGGATCGCCAGGGAGTTCGAAGGGGTCTTCGGTCGGGCCCAGGAGATCGATCTGGAGGAGGCCGCCCGACGCATCGTCCGAGTGTCCGTGCCGGACCTGCCGTGGCTGATCTCCGGCGAGGCGATGTGCCATGTGGGAGGGGACCACGAAGCCCTGGCCCTCGGCAACGCCGTCGCGATCCTGAGGCCCACGGAGTCGGTCGTTCAGATCCGAGGTCTGACGGTGTCGGCGGCGCCGACGCTCCTCCAGCAGCTCGCGGAGATCCTCCGGCACGCCGCCAGCCGCTGGAAGGGACGCGCTTGGTACGCCGCTCCGTTCTTTCCCGAAGAGCTCCTCGGCGCGACCATGACGCAGCTCGGCTTCGCCCGCGACCTGGTGCAAGGGCAGTACGTTCTGGATCTGGAGGCTGGTCCGTGACGCTGGAGCGGCTGGAGAGATGGCGGCTGCACCGATGGCCGGAGAGATTCCAGCAGGCCTTCGAGTGGCTCGAGGGCCGGGACTGGGCTCAGACGCCCGTGGGACGCTTCCCGATCGACGGGGATCGGGTGTACGCCGTGGTCGCGGAGTACGCCACCAAGGCGAGCGGCCCGCTGGAGGTCCACCGGCGCTACGCCGACGTGCAGTTCGTCGCTCAGGGAGAGGAGACGCTCGGGTGGTCGAACCGGGAAGACCATGCCGGGGAGGGGCCCTATGATGCCGAGCGCGACATCCAGTTTCTGAAGGGTCGCGGCGTGCGCCTGCCCTTGGCCGAAGGCTGGTTCGCCGTGTTGCTCCCGGGAGAGCCGCACGCTCCGGGCCTGGACCCCAAGAACGGAACGACGGCCGTTTTGAAGGCCGTCGTCAAGGTGCTGTGGGACTGACCCCAGGTCAGTCGACCCAGTCCGCCACGAACACGTTCGTCTCGCCGGGGACCTTGCCGTTCCGGTTGCTGGCGAACACCAGCCTCTTGCCGTCTCGGGTGAACATCGGGAAGCCGTCGAAGTCCTTCGAGCGGGTGATCCGCTTCAGACCCTTGCCGTCCACGCCGATGACGAAAAGGTCGAATTCCCTGCCCTTGGGATCGCCGTAGTTGGAGCTGAAGATGATGCGCCTGCCGTCGGGATGCAGGAATGGCGCGAAGCTGGCGGCACCCAAGCGCGTGACCTGGCGCTTGTTTCTGCCGTCGGCATCCATGATCCAGATCTCCAAGCGCCCCGGGCGGACGAGGTTCTTCTTGAACAGCCGCTTGTAGTCCTGCCGCTCCTGCTCGCTGTCGATGGAGTCGCGCCGGTACACGATCTTCCGACCGTCCCAGGACACGAACGGTCCTCCGTCGTAGCCGTACTCGTGGGTCAGCCTCTGGATGTTCGAGCCATCGAGGTTGCATCGGTAGATCTCGAGGTCTCCGTCGAAGCCCCCGGTGAACGTGATGAAGTCGCCGTTGGGGCTGATGGTCGCCTCGGCCACGTACCCTCGCTTCTTGATCAGCGGGCGCACGTTGCCCCCGTCCAAGTCGGCTCGGTACAGGGCGAAGTGAGGGTTGACCATCCAGACGTAGCCCTGACTCATGTCGACGGGGGCTTGGGGTCCGGGATTCCTCTCGTGGGTGCTGCTGTAGACGATCCCGGAGCCGTCCGGCAGGAAGTAGCTGCAGGTGCACCTTCCCAGACCCGTGCTCACCAGCCGCTTGTCCGAGCCGTCGGCGTTCATCGTGAAGATCTGCTCGTCCGGGAAGCCGGGAAGCTTGGCCTGGAAGATGAGCTTCGTGCCGTCCACGTTCCAGTAGGCCTCGGCGTTCTGGCCTCCGAAGGTGAGCTGGCGAACGTTGCGCAGGTGGGCTTCCCCCTCGATCGGCGCGACGGGCGCGGAATCTTGCTGGAGCAGGGTCGCTGCGATCACCCAACCAACCATCGTGCGAAGCATACGCCATCCCCCGTCGGTCCGCTGGGTCGCCTCCAGGGAGGGTATGATGGAAGAGGCGCGCCCTCGTAGCTCAGCGGATAGAGCGCCTCCGTCCTAAGGAGGGCGTCGGGGGTTCGAGTCCCTCCGAGGGCGCCAGCCAACTCATCCATAATCGCATCCGATGTCCTCCGCCGGCTTGCCCGAAGTGCCTTCTCCTTACGCCGGCCGGAAGCTCACCGCACCGATCCACCTCGCGCTCGCGGCCTATTGGATGGGATCGAACTTCCTTTGGGGAGCGATGCTGGTGGTGCTTCTGCCCAAGCAGATCGAGGACATGGAGCCGACGCGCAGGGGCGAGTACCTCGGGCTCGCGTTCAGCCTCGCGGCGGTGGTGGCGCTGGTGGTGCCGCTGATCGTCGGAGGGTGGAGCGACCGATGCGCCAGCCGCTGGGGCCGTCGTCGCCCCTACATCGTGTGGGGGACGCTGCTCACGCTCGTCGGCCTGTGGGCGATGGCGCACTTCGGTCGGATGTTGCTCTTCTGGCCGTTCCTGGCGGCGTACTGCCTGGTGCAGCTGGGCAACAACACGGCCACGGCCGCCTACAGCGGCGTCATCCCGGATCTGGTGCCTCAGGATCAGCGAGGCACGGCGAGCGGCTACATGGCGCTTCTTTCGCAGGTGGGCACGCTCCTCGGGGCGCTGATTTCCGGGCCGCTCGTCCAGGCGAACCGGCTCGAGACCGTGTACCTGGTGATCGGGTTGACCTTGGCGGCGGCGATGCTGGTCACCGTGCTGGGGATCCGCGAGAACCCGTTGCCCTTCCGCCCAGACCGGCTCTCTCCGATCCAGCATCTGCGCTCGCTGTGGATCGATCCCCGTCGGCACCCGGACTTCGCATGGGTGTGGCTCACCCGGGCCTTGGTGATGCTGGGGTTCTACGCCGTGCAACCGTTCGTGCAGTACTACCTGCGCGACGTGATCGGCGTGACGACTCCCGCGTCGACCGCAAGCGAGATGCTCGGCCTCATCCTCGTTGGAGCGACGATCAGCTCGTTCGTCGGGGGCCATCTTTCGGACCGGATCGGCCGCAAGCGCGTCGTGTACTTCGCGAACGGCGTGGTCGCGGCGATGGCCTTCGCGCTCACCTTCTGCCGAACGTTGGAGCAGGCGTTGGTTGTCGGGGTGCTGTTTGGTCTGGGTTACGGAGCGTACATCAGCGTCGACTGGGCGCTCGGCACGGACGTGCTGCCCAGCCGCAAGGACGCCGGCAAGGACATGGCGGTTTGGCACATCTCGATGGTGCTTCCGCAAACGATCTCGCCTGCGGCGGCCGGGCTGTTGCTCGGCGTCTTTGGAACGTCCCCCAACCTCGCCGCCGCGACGTCCCATGCCATCGATCTCGCGGCTCGCGCGGTCCCTTGGATGGTGTGGCGCGATCCCGGCTTCGGCGGGATCGTGGAATACCCGGAGGCGGGCTACGGCGTGGTGTTCGCTCTGGCGGCTCTGTCCCTCGGTCTGGGGGCCGTGCTGCTCCGCAACGTCCGAGGAGCCCGCTGAGGCCCAGATCAGCCTTTGGCCGCTTGGTATCGGGCCGCCGCGTGCAGAAAGGCGTGGAACAGCCTGTTGCTGCTGGACGACTGGAGGGTGCGTTCGGGGTGCCACTGGATCCCGATGCGGAACCCATGGCGAACCGACTCGATCGCCTCCACGACGCCATCGTCGCACGCGGCCGCCAGGCGGTAACCCTCGCCGATGTCGCGGATCGCCTGATGATGGTAGCTCCTGCCCTCCGCCTCCTCTCCCAGGATGGATCGGAGGATCGTGCCTTCCAAAATCGCGTACCGCTGCAGCGTCCCGGTGCCGTGCTCCCCGTGGCCGACCACGTCCGGAACGTGCTGGTGCAGCGACCCTCCCGCCAGCACGTTGAGCAGCTGGCAGCCGTAGCAGATCCCCAGGATCGGCAGGCTATCCGGCGCCGCGCGCACGAACCCCGAATCGGAGTCGAAGCGCACGGGATCGATGAGCGACGTCTTCTCGTGCCGCCTCTCGCCCCAAAGGTGGGGATCGATGTCGTCGCCGCCAGGGATCAGCAGGCCGTCCACCAACGGCAGCACGTCCTCCGGCTCGGCGTTGGGCGGAAGCAGGATCGGGGCGCCGCCCGCCATCTCCACGGCTTCCGCGTAGTTCCAGTCGAGCCGAATCACGCCGGTGCGCGTTCCTTCGGTCTTGCGCTCGGAGGAGGTGGTGATGCCGATGACGGGTTTCATGGGATCGGGATCAGGCGGTTGATCGCGGCGAGGTTGGCACGGACCTCGTTCACAAAGGCTGCGGCTCCCATGCCGTTCATCAGGCGGTGGTCGAAGGCGAGCGTGAGGCAGACGACGCGCGCGAGCACCGGGCTACCTTCGGCGTCCTGCCAGGCCCAGTGGGGCTCGCCCAGCAGCAGCGTCCCCACGGCGGGAGGGACCACGACGGGGAGCCCGTCCCGCACGCCCTGGGCCTGCAGGTTGGTGAGCGACAGCGTCACGGCCTCGCTGGCTTGGTCCCTTCCTTCCCGCGCCTCCAGGATCGCCCTCCGCACCGCCTCGGCGAACGGTCGCCATTCCAGCCTGTCGGCCTCGGGCACCGCGGCGAGAACCAGTTCGTCGTTCTCGCGGGCCACGGCGATGCCGAGGGTCGCGGAGCGGTATGTGCGCACGGTGGCGTCTCCGATCAGTTGCGAGCGGAGAGCAGGATGGTTCGGCAGCGCCCGAGCCGCGGCGTAGGCGAACACGGTGAACGCCGAAGGCTGAAAGTCGCCGCCCGCGGCCGCCATGCGGGCCTTCAGACGCTCGACCGGGGCCCACGGGGCGACCACGGTGAGCTGGCTCGGCACGGCGAGCTGCCGGGCCCGAACCAGGCGGCTCGCCAGCACCCTCTGACGCTGGGGCAGGGGTGCCTCGTCGTAGGCCGCGTCGGCGGAGCGGCTGAGGAACGCGTCGACGTCCTCCTGGGTGAGGCGCTCTCCTCGACGGGGAATCGATCGGATCAGATCGTCGGTCAGACCCTTGGACCGGGCGTAGGCGGCCACCCGAGGCGAGGCATCGGCGTTGCGCAATGGCCCTCCGATCGCGAAGGCGGAAGGCGCCGCCGCGGCCGGCTCGGTGGGGAGGGGACTCGAGGTCTGCGTCGGGCTGACCGCCGGACGCTGCTCCTGGTCCGCCGCCGACGCCGTTTCGATGCGCGCCACCTCCGCGCCGATCGGCAGGATGTCGTCCGGCTGGGCCGTCCATTCCAGCAAAACCCCCGAGACCGGCGACTCGACGTCCAGCACGGCCTTGTCGGTCTCCATCTGGTAGATCGGCTCGTCCATCGCAACCTGTTCGCCGGGTTGCTTCAAGAAGGCGACGAGGCGGGCCTCTTGGAGGCCCTCGCCCATCTGGGGTATCCGCACCGACACGATCGCCATGGATGGATCCTTCGACCGGAGTTTACTTGCCCTCGGATCGCAACGCTCGGACCCCCAGAGCGAGGTCGCCCCAAGGACCACACGCGGTGGCCCATGGGGCGACACTCCCATGATAGGACGGATTCGCCCGCTCTGCAGGGCATCGGGCCCGGTTTTTCTACCGGTTTCGCGGACTCATGCGTTCCGGTAGCGCTCGACGAGATTCGGCCAAGTCCCCTGCGCGATGGCCTGCCGGATCTCAGCCATCAGCCTGCCGTAGAAAGCCAGGTTGTGCAGGCTGGCGATGCGGGCGCCCAGCTCCTCTCCGGCCTTGAACAGGTGGCGGAGGTAAGCCGCCGAGTACCGTGCGGTCATCGGAAACGCGCTGTCCGGGTCGAACGGTCCGTCGTGCCTCTCCCATCGGGCGTTGAGCGCGTTCACACGGCCCCTCAGCGTGTACAGACAGTGATGGCGGGCCATCCGCGTGGGCAGCACGCAGTCGAACAGGTCCACGCCGCAGGCCACCGCGTGCAGGATGTCCTGCGGATGACCTACCCCCATCAGGTAGCGCGGCTTGTCCTCGGGCAGCAAGGGCGCGGTGTGGGCGACCACCGGCCTCTGCAGCTCGGTGGGCTCGCCGACGCTCACGCCTCCAATGGCGAATCCCTCGAACGGAAGGCTCGTGATCTCGGTTGCGGACCTCTCGCGCAGGTCGGGGTGCACTCCGCCCTGGACGATGCCGAAGGCCGCCTGGCCCGGGGCCCTCGCCTCGAGGCTGCGCTGCGCCCACAGCGTCGTGCGGCGCACCGCGTCTTCGGCGAGTTCCCTCGTGCAAGGGAAGGGGGCGCAATGGTCCAGAACCATGCTGACGTCCACGCCGAGCTCGGCTTGGATCCTCATCGCTCGCTCCGGGGTGAGCTCGACCGGGGAGCCGTCCAGGTGCGACCGGAACGTGACGGCGTGGTCGTCCATGCGGGCCATCTTCGAGAGGGACATCGCCTGGAAGCCCCCGGAGTCGGTCAGGATCGCGCCGCTCCAAGAGCTGAAGCGGTGCAGGCCCCCTAGATCGCGGATCAGCGCGCTTCCCGGACGCAGCGCCAGGTGGTAGGTGTTGGACAGCACCAGGCGGTACCCGAGCGCCTCCAGGTCCTCGAAGCCGACGAGCCTCACGGCGCCTCTCGTGCCGACCGGCATGAAGGCCGGGGTGTCCACGGGGCCGTGCGGGGTGTGCAGGCGCCCGAGGCGGGCCCGCGTGTGGGGGCAGCGCGCCACGAGCTCGTAGCGGACGGTGGGGGTCACGGGGGCGATTATGGGCTGGAGCGGCCCCAATCCGGCTGATCGGCCAGGCGCAAGGCCAAGCCGAGTCCGAGGAAGCCGACGGACGCCGCCGCGCCGACCGCCAGAGCGGCCAACGGATGCGTCCCGGCCCAGGGCGTGTCGCAGAGCGCGAAGCCGGCCAGAGACGAAGCCAAGGCTGCGGCCACCATCGGAATCGACCGCCGCAGGTGGGCGCCGACGGGGAACTCGGGGGCGACGCGGCGTCGAATCCAGCCGAGGAACACGCCGAACTGGGCCGCGTTGATGCAGGCGTTCATCCAGGCCAAGCCCACGATCCCGAACGCCTTCGCCATCGGAACCGTGAGCGCCAAGGTCGCCAGCGCGTTGAACATGGAGAAGGGAAGGGCCAGGTGCATGCGACCCTGCGCGACCAAGGCCTTCGCCATCAGGTTGTAGTAGTAGTTCAGCGTGAAGTACACGCCGATCCACAGCACGATGGCGGCTCCCTCTGCGGGAGCCTGATCGCCGAGCCAGAGCCGGAGGAGCGGTCCGCCGAAGCCGCTCGGCACCAGGATGAGGGCGCAACCCAGCAGCAGGCTCTGCAGGCCGTAGCGGTGCAGCTTGTCGGCGAAACGGTGGGGATCGGTCGCGTGGAGGCGCGTNAGTTCGGGGACGACGGTGGCTAGGGCAGGAGAGAGCAGCCGGTTCAGCGTCTCCGGCAGCCGGTAGGGGATGGCGTAGTCGGCGACGGCGGCGGTTCCCAGGCCCGCCGCCGGCAGCAGCATGCGGTCCGCGCCGCCCGAGACGGCCAGCACGACCGCTTGGGGCCATCCCCGAGCGGCGACCACCCACAGCTCCCGGGCCGCGCCCCGGTCCCATTGTGGACGAAGGCGGAACTGGGGAAAGACCCTCCGCAGCGTGAGCAGATTGAGCGCGAAGCCGAGCGCAGAGCCCCCCAAGCTCCCTGCCACGACCGCGACCGGCGTGCGGAGCCAGAAGGCAAGGGCCAGCGCAGCCGCGGCGCTGGCCAGCGGCTCGAGGGACTGACGGACCGCCACGCTGCGGAACATCTCGAGAGAGGCCAGCACCGCCACCAAGGATCCGTTCACGAGCGCCAGCGCGTGCACGCCCGCGTACAGGGAGAACATGGCCACCATCGTGCCTCGGTCCACGCCCTCGAGGCGCAAGAAGCTCCCCAGGAAGACGAACGCGCACGCGGACCCCAGCGCGAACAGCAGGGCTAGGGCAAGCTGGGTTTGCTGGACGCGCCATGCGCCCTCCTCGTCCCCAGCCGAGAAGCGCTCCGTGAGCAGCTTCTGGGCGGCGTTGTACAGCCCCGGCGTCGCCACCCCGACGTAGACCGCCACCACCGCAACGTAGAGGTACACGCCGTACGCCGGCTTGCCGATCCAACGCAGCAACAGCGGCACCGACACGAACTGGATGGCGGTGGCCGCGGCGTTGGCCGCGATCAGGTAGGCGGAGTTGGCGGCCTTCGACAAGCTGGAAGCATTATGCGGGAGTCCTAAGGCTCCGGATCGGGGCGCAGGTCTCCGCTGAGGATGAGGCGGGCCGTCGCCGGATTGGTCGCCAGCGGGATGTTGACGATGTTGCAGGCGCGCATCAGCGTCTTGATGTCCGGGTCGTGAGGATGCACGTCCAGCTCCTCGACGAAGAAGAACACCGCGGCGACCTGACCGTCGATGACTCTGCTCGCGATCTGGACGTCCCCGCCCTCCGGCCCGTGGCGGAGGCATTCGACGTCCAAGCCCACTCGCTCGCGCAGCAGCCTTCCCGTCGAGGCCGTGGCGATCAGCGGGAAGGCCGAAAGAAAGCCGCGGTTCTCGACGGCGAACGCCGCCATGTCCTCCTTCTTGCCGTCGTGCGCGATGAGCGCCAAGGACCGCCGCATGACGCGGGGATTCTACCGCGGGAGCTTCGCTTTGGGACTTTCGGGTATCCTCTGCAAACGGTGTTTGGTGACGGTGCCGGAACCGTAGTTCCCCGAGAGAGCGCTCGCGAAGGCGAGCCCGAGGGCGGATCCGCGTCGAACAGCCCGCCCACCGCTCGCGCCGGCGAGCATGGGGGGCCGTTGTGAGGGACCTCCTGATTCCGATCCTCGTCCTCTCGCCGATGGCCGGAGGAGCTCTCGCCCTGATCCTTCGGGGAAGGGCCGCGAGAAGCGCCTTGGTGGCGCTGAGCGCCGCGGCGCTCGTTTTCGCGGCGGTCGCGCTGGCCTCCAACGGCCTGATGCGCTACACCCCAGGGCCGCTGACGACGATCGACTGGAACCGCGTGGTGCTGGCGGCCGACGTGGTCCTGCTCGGATGGTTCCTCGCGCTCGCCTGGACCCGCCGACACCCGGGTGCGTTCTCCCTGGCTTTGCTGCAGGCGGTCGGCTTCGCCTTCCTGGAGATCCGATACGGTGAGCGACTCAGGGTCACCCAGGGATTCGTCGTCGACTGGCTGGCGATCGCCATGGTGCTGCTCGTCTCGATCCTGGGTTCCGCCATCGCGCTGTACGCCATCCCGTACATGGACGAGCACGAGCGGCACCACCCTGGCGTGCCATCCCGTCAGCCGAGGTTCTTCGCGCTGATCTTGGTCTTCCTGGGCGCGATGAACGGGCTCGCGCTGTCGAACAACCTTTATTGGACCTACCTCTTTTGGGAGATCACCACGCTGTGCTGCGTGCTGCTGATCGCGCACGACGGCACCGCCGAGGCGGTTGCCAGCTCGAACCGGGCGCTGTGGATGAACCTGGTGGGCGGGTGCGCGTTCCTCGCGGCGATCCTGATGCTCGCGCACGCTCAACCGATCGGCGAGGCGATGGCGATCGACCGGCTCGTCGGCGGGCCGACGCCGTATCTGGTTCCCGTCGCTCTGTTGTGCCTGGCGGGATTCACCAAGTCCGCTCAGCTGCCGTTCCAAGGTTGGTTGCTGGGTGCGATGGTCGCCCCGACGCCCGTCTCGGCCTTGCTCCACAGCTCCACGATGGTCAAGGCGGGGGTGTACTTGGTGATCCGTTGCGCCCCAGCGATGCAGGACACGGGATTGACGAACGTCGTGGCTCTGGCGGGCGCGTTCACCTTCGTAGCGACCGCGATGGTCGCGATCAGCCAGCGGAACGCGAAGCGGGTCCTGGCGTACTCGACGATCTCCAACCTGGGGCTGATCATCGCGTGCGCGGGCCTCAACACGGCGATGGCGGTTTCGGCTGCGGTGATGCTGCTCTTGTTCCACGCGGTCAGCAAGGCGCTGCTGTTCCTCGCCGCGGGCGCGATCGAGCAGCGCATCGGCAGCCGCGAGATCGAGCGCATGGAGGGGCTCGTGCTGCGCATGCCTTGGACCACGGCGCTGACCGTGCTGGGCGTGCTCACGATGCTGCTGCCTCCGTTCGGCGTGCTGGTCAGCAAGTGGGCGGCCCTCGAGAGCGCCGCCCGCGAGCCCGCGGCGATGGTGCTGTTCGTGTTGGGCAGCGCGTTCACGGTGCTGTTCTGGGTGCGGTGGATCGGCAGGCTGATGGCCGTGGAACCGGGAAGGGAGCCCGAGATGACCGAGCAGATGCCGGCTCTGTTCCGCTGGACCATGGGCTCCGTCGCCGCGCTGGCGGTGTTGCTCAGCCTGCTGGTCACCCAGGTCATGCAGAGGTTCGTGGCGCCGGTGGTGGCGAGCTATCTGCAGGTTGGCTCGGAGGGCTTCCGAGCGACGGTTGCGGACTTGGAGAGCCGCATCGGGTCGTTTCCCGTGCTGGGCCTGGCCCTATCGTTGCTGATCGCTGTGGCCTTGGCGGTGATTCTCGCGTCGGGCCGCCGCGCACCGACCGTTCCGTACCTGTGCGGAGAGCCGCCGGCTGAGGGAGCGGAGCTCGCTCCGCTGGGCCCTGGCGACAGGCCCGCGCCCGTAAGGGTGTCGGGCACCTACCTGGAGCGCTTCTTCGCCGAGGAGCGCCATGCGGCGTGGATGACCGTGGGCGGCGTGCTGCTCACTGCCGCGATGCTGGGGGTGGCCGCGCTGTGAGCACACCCGAGATCGCGATCCGGCTCTTCGCAGCGGTGTTGCTCGCGCCGATCGCAGGGATGCTGCTGGTGGGTTTGGACCGCCGCATCAGCGCAAGGCTGCAGGGCCGCGTGGGGCCTCCCGTGACCCAGCCGTTCTACGATCTGGTGAAGCTCCTGGCCAAGCAGGGAGACACGACCAGCCGCTTCCAGACCGCCTGTCTGGCGCTCTACCTGGCGTCGAACGTGGTCAGCCTCGCCATGGTTTTCCTCGGTCAGGACCTGCTGGTCATGCTGTTCGTGGTGGCGTTCGGCGCCGTGGCTTACATCGTGGGTGGCTTCAGCGCAAAGTCCCCCTACAGCCAGCTGGGAACGCAGCGAGAGATGCTGCAGCTGCTCACCTACGAGCCGTTGCTGATCTTTCTGGCGGTGGGCATCTATCTGCGCACCGGGAGCTTTCTGGCCGCGGACGTGCTGCGCCTCGAGCGGCCTCTCCTTCCAGAGTTGCCGGTTTTCGCCTTGACGCTGGTCGTGGTGTACTGCATCAAGTTGCGCAAGTCGCCGTTCGACATCGCTGCCTCGGCCCACCACGGGCACCAGGAGGTGGTCCGAGGGCCGCTGAGCGAGGTGGCTGGCCCCTCGCTGGCGCTGGTGGAGCTCGCGCACTGGTACGAGCTGCCGTTGCTGCTGTCGATCGCCGCCCTGCTCTGGGCCACGCCCCTGTGGGCGGGGGTGCTGCTGGGGCTAGCGTGCCTGCTGGCGAGCATCGTGGTGGACAATGTTGCTGCGAGGCTGACTTGGTCGTGGATGTTGCGCTTCGGGTGGGCGGTGGCGGTGCCCGCCTCGATCGCCAACCTGCTCTATCTGTATGCGACCCGTGGAGGAGGATCGTGAACCTGATTCAGAAGGCCCGGATGAAGTCCCCTTGGATCCTGCACTTCAACGCGGGGAGCTGCAACGGTTGCGACATCGAGATCCTGTCGTGCCTGACGCCGGTCTACGACATCGAGCGGTTCGGCGCGGTGAACGTGGGCAACCCCAAGCACGCCGACGTGCTGCTGGTGACCGGTCCAGTGAACCGGCGGAACGAGCGGGTTCTGCGCAACCTGTACGACCAGATGCTGGATCCCAAGATCGTGGTGGCGGTGGGAACCTGCGCCAGCAGCGGGGGGGTGTTCCAGAACTGCTACAACTGCATGGGCGGCGTGGACAAGGTCATTCCGGTGGACGTCTACGTGCCGGGTTGCGCGGCGAAGCCCGAGACGATCATCGAGGGGCTGATCCTAGGACTGGAGAAGCTCGCCAAGATGCCGTCCAAGCCTAAGAAGGGCGCCCAGCCGGCGGAGGCCCGAACGTGAGCGTCTTGGGAGAGGTCTCCGGCATCGCGCGCATCGAGGACGCGCCCCTGGAAAGCCTCCTGGACGCCCTGCGCGCCTACCGCCAGCGTCAGGCGAGGTTCATCACCGCGTCCTGTCTCGATCGAGGGGATCGGTTCGAGATCCTGTACCTTTTCGACGAGGACCTCCGCACGGTGGCTGTGCGCACTCTGTTGCCGAAGGGCGCCAAGCTTCCGTCGGCCACGGGGGTCTACCTCTGCGCGTTCCTGGTGGAGAACGAGCTGCAGGATCTGTTCGGCATCGAGGTCGAGGGCCTGCACATCGACTACAGCGGCAAGTTCCTCGTGACCGACACGTTCGACGCTCCGCCGCTGCTCAAACAGACGGCCTGCGAGCTGCAGCTGCCGAAGGAGAACCCGTCGTGAGCGAAGGAACCAGCGTCCCGTTCGGCCCGCAGCATCCGGTCCTGCCGGAGCCCATCCAGCTCCGCATCTCCCTGGAGGACGAGAACGTTGTGCAGGCGTTGCCTGCGCTCGGCTACGTGCACCGAGGCATCGAGAAAGCCGGGGAGCTGAACGACTTCCAGCAGAACGTCTTCTTGGTCGAGCGCGTGTGCGGCATCTGCAGCTCGATCCACGCTCTGGCCTACTGCCTGGCCGTCGAGGCTGTGCTCGGGCTGGAGGCTCCCAAGCGCGCCAGCTACCTTCGGGTGGTCTGGATGGAGCTGCACCGCATCCACAGCCACCTGCTCTACCTGGGCCTGCTTGCGGAGGCGTTCGGCTTCGAGTCGCTGTTCATGGAGTTCTGGCGGGTGCGCGAGCGGGTGATGGACCTGCTCGAGATGACGGCCGGCAACCGCGTGATCATCTCGGTGTGCACGATCGGGGGCGTGCGGAGGGACATCGACGCCGAACAGGCGCGCGCCATCCGCGAGGAGCTTCCCAAGCTGCGCGACGAGGCCCGCAGACTGGTCGACAGCCTGCTGTCGGACTACACCGTGCGGCAGCGAACGGTGGGCAAGGGCACCATTCCCGCCGCCTTGGCGCTCGAACTCGGGGCGGTCGGGCCCACGCTGCGGGGTTCTGGGGTGGCTCAGGACATGCGCATGGCGGGATACGCCGCGTACGGCGAACTGGAGTTTCGACCCGTCACGTTTCCGGACGGCGACACGTACAGCCGCACCGCGGTGCGGGCCGAGGAGGTCTTCCAATCGATCGACCTCGTGCTGGCAGCGCTGGATAACCTGCCCGAGGGAGACCTCAAGGTCGGGTTCAAGGGCCGCCCGGAGGGAGCGGCGCTTGCGCGGGTGGAGGCCCCGAGGGGGGAGCTGATCTACATGGTGGTCGGCAACGGCACCAAGAATCTCGAGCGGATGCGCGTCCGGGTGCCCACCTACGCGAACATCCCGGCTCTGCTCACGGTGCTGCCCGGTTGCGAGTTCGCCGACGTGCCGGTCGTCACGCTATCCATCGACCCGTGCATCAGTTGCACCGAGAGGTGATCCATGGCCCGCATGCTCCGCTCCGTCCTGCACAACGCCTTCTCGAAGCCAGCGACGCGACCGTTCCCGGAGGCCCCGAGGGCGGCCTTCGAGAAGGCGCGCGGGCTCGTCACCTTCGATTGCACGGACTGCAGGTTCTGCGGGGCCTGTGCGCTGAAGTGCCCTACCGGAGCCATCCGCGTCGTTCGAGAGGAGCGCAAAATCCTGTTCGAGCCGTTCAAATGCATCGTGTGCGGCGCGTGCCTCGAGGCCTGCCGGTTCGGCTCGGTTCAGATGGGGCCCGAGCGGCGCAAACCCGTGTACGAGAAGCCCGTGGAGGTCTACACCAAGCCCGAGGCCGACAAGCCTGCTACGCCGCAAGACCGTAACGAGTGAGCGTTCCCGCGGCGAGCCGGGCCGCTATCCTGCGCACGTCTTGGGCCGCCGGGCTGTTCGGCGCGAGCTCCAAGAGGGGGGTCCTCCGGCGGGCGGAGACGGCCAGCCGCGGGTCGCTGCGCACGCACCCGTGGTAGTCGACGCCCCGGCTCAGAAACGCCTTGGTGATGGCTTGCACGGTGTGGTGCAGGGTTTCTCCCTCCTTGTCGCCGGAGACCATGTTCGGCAGCACCGCGATGGCGGCCATCGGCTCCTTGCGCAAGAAGGTCTTGATGGCGGCGTAGGCGTCGGTCACGCTCGTGGGATCGGGCGTTGTAACGACGAGCGTCTCGTTCGCACGCTGCACGAACGCCTGCACGCGGTTGTCGAGGCCGGCAGAGGTGTCGAACAGCAGGAAGTCCGTGTCCGACGCGAGCTCCTCGATCTGCTCGAAGAACAGCGCCAGCCTCTTCGGGCCAGCCGTCATCAGCGCCCGAATGGCGGATCCTCCGCAGGCCACTCGCACCCCCTTGGGCCCGACGACGAGCACGTCCCGCAGGCGCGCCTCCTCCGCGACGACGTGCTGCAGGCTGCGCTCGGGCTTCAGGTTCATCGCCACATCGACGTTGGCCAGCTGCAGGTCGGCATCGAACAGCACCACTCTGCTGCCAGCCTCGGCCAAGGCGAGGGATAGGTTGATGGCCACCGTCGTCTTGCCGGTGCCACCTTTGCCGCTGGTGATGGCGATCGTTCTCATGCGATTCTCAGCTCCACCAGCCCAACAGGGGCCGGTTGGTGCTCCTCGAGGAGCTCCAGAAGAGCGGCCCGGTCCCGTTGCTCGTCCAGCTTGCGGCGCTTGGCGGGCCTCCTCTTGGCCGGTTCTGCCTGCACGGCGTGGGTGGGCAGCCCGTAACTCCGCTCGATGGCCCTGCGAAGGGCCGTGGGCGCCGCCACCGCCAGACGCACCGGCCGTCCCACGGCCTGGGAC
>JAOACB010000052.1 GCA_026418055.1 Fimbriimonadales bacterium | reverse complement strand
AAGCGCATGCCCTACGAGAAGAGCATCCCGCTGGTCGACTACGCCGCCAAGGCGCTCTCGCACGCCCTGAGCAAGTATCTGGGCAACTAGCGGACGGAGAACAGGCTGTCCGACAGGCCGGCGTTCACGCGGAGGTCGACGTACTGCATGATGCCGGCGACCTTCCCCTCGGCGTTGCGCACCGTGACTCGCGTTGGCAGCCAAATCCCGTTCAGTTCGATCGGGTTCTCGTGGAAGAACGTTGCCATCAGCCGGCCGCTCTGGCTGTACCATTCCCGCCGGAACACGTAGCGCTTCTCGCGGTCCACCCAGATCCGGTGGCGGGACGTGTCGTCCCACTTCTTCAGGTACGTCAGGTCGAACACCAGCCCGCCCGTGGCTCGGTCCACCCTCACGAACCTAGCCTCGAACAGGCCGCCGACCATGGAGGGCGTCACGAGACCGAAGTCGAGGAAGCTCTGCCGCTTGCCGGGCGCCTCCGAAAGGTCCTCGCGCTGGTTCACGCGGGCTCGCGGGATGGAGTAGACGCGCGTCGTTCCGTTCAGGATGTAGCGCACCTCGGTGTCCCCTACCCTCGACTCCAAGCGGATCATGAACGGCTCCTTTGCCAAGACCCGAGTGGCCTTCACACGGTAGGAGTTGCCGAAGTCCCGGTTGATCTTCGCCAGCTCATCCTGATAACCCGCGACCACCTGCGCCGTGAAGCTGACGTCGCGCAACTTCGGTTGGACGATGTCGCCCGCCTCGGCGCCCGCCTGAGCCAGGGCGAGCGCGCACACCAATCCAGGAAGGTTCAGCATCTTGGGAGAGTCTACTCGCTCGGGGATCGGAAGCCTTTCCTAGCCCTCGAAGGTGTTGACGATCCGCAAGGCCTCCGGTGACGCCCTATCGGGACCCGTGGCCGGGGAAGGCAAGGCGTATACTGGGCTCCATGCGCCTGTTGAAGCACCTCCTGCCCGTTCTGCTCCTGGTCGTCGGGTCGCTCGCCTTGGCTGGGGGCGGCCAGCAAACCGGAGACGCGGCGGCGAAGAAGGAGCGCGAGAAGATCGCTCAGCTCAAGAAGGCCTACGAGAAGGCCAAGGCGACGCACATCGCAAAGCCGAAGGACCAGAAGGTCAAGAAGGGGTTCGTGGACGCCGCCACCCTGTATGCCCGCACCGTGATGTTCGCTCCCTCCCTGGCCCCCAAGGAGAAGTATCCCGAGGCGTTGCGCGTTTACCGAGAGGTGCTCAAGGCCGATCCCAAGAACCGCGAGGCGAAGGACTCCATTCAGACGATCGAGAGCATCTACACCAGCATGGGCCGTCCCATCCCGAAGTGAGCCTGTCCGAGCCGAATTCCAGGCGCTTTGCCATCCTTCTCAGCCTGAGCGCTGCGGTCCTCTCGCTGTTGCCCAGCCTGTTCGGTTGGCTGAACGCGCCTCCCGGAGCCCGGTTCGTCGGTGCCGCCTACAACCTGGACGACCACATGGTGTACGCGGCGTGGATGAGGCAGGCCGCCGAAGGCAGGATCCTGTTCGAGAACCGCTTCACCACCGATCCCCAGCCGGGACTCACGCTGAACGTGTACTTTCTGGCTTTGGGCTGGATCTCCGCGCTGCTGGGCATCCCGGCAACCATGGCCCTTTCCCGCGCCGTCTTCACGGGTCTGTTCTTCTGGCTCGCCTTCCGCCTCGTTTCCCGCGTGACCACCGACGTGTTCGCACGCAAGCTGGCTCTGAGCCTGGTGGCGATCGGGGGAGGCGTCGGGTTCCTGGTGTGGCAGAGCTTCGGCACGAGCATCCAGCGTCCCGTGCCAGAGTTTCTTTCGAACCTGTTGCTGGGGCGCCTGCCGATCGACGTGTGGCAACCCGAGGCTTTCGTCTTTCCGTCTCTGCTCACCAACGGGCTGTTCATGGCGAGCCTCTGCGCCATCCTGTGGCTCTTCGAGGCCGTGCTGGACGCCGAAGACTCTTGGAAGCCCGTTTGGCGCGGCGCGCTGGCTTTCGCCCTTCTGATGAACTTCCACAGCTACGACGTGCTCCTCGTCACGCTGGTGCTCGTGGCGTTGCTCGCTTGCCAGTTGCTTCGCAGGAGGATCTCGTGGGCTTGGATCGGGCGAGTTGCGGCGATGGGAGCGGGCGCCGTGCCGCCAGCTCTCTGGTTCTGGCACGTCCTCCGAAGCGACCCGGTCTTCCAAGCCAGGGCCGCGACGGAGACGTTTTCGCCGAACTTCCGGCAGATGGCCGCAGGACTGATCCTCCTGGTGTCGCTCACGGCCGTGAGCGTCTTCGCGCCGACCGCGACCTATCGCGACCCCCGGCGCCGAGCGGCCATGGCCCTCGGTCTGGCGGCTGGATTGCTGCTTTGGCTGGCCGCTGCGGGCCATCGGGAGGGTTACTGGATCTCCAGCATAGGAACTTGGCTGGTGATGTTCGCCTTGGCGGTGGCGATCGCCGCCGGCCTATCGACTCCGAACCCTGCCAAGAACCTGTTTCTGGCCTGGGCGTCGGTCAGCTTCGTGGCCGTCTACTTCCCGGCGCTGTTCCAACGCAAGCTGGCCATGGGGATCCAGATTCCTTGGGCGGTGATCGGGGCGTTGGGTCTGGCGCTCGTCATTCAGAGGGTGGAGCGCAACATGCGCAACCTGGCGACGGCGGTCGGGATGGTGCTGGTGGGAGCAACCTCCGGCCTTTGGCTGCAGCGCGAGCTCCTGTACCTGCGGTGGAACGTCTCCAACACGACGGTGCACGCCCCCTACCTGAGCAACGACGCTGCGAGGATCGTCGACGCGCTCGCGAGGGAGCCCGGACGCAAGGTGGTGCTCGCTATGCCGGGGATTCCGGCGCCGCTGGAAGCTCCGGACCGGTTCGGAACGCCGATCGTTCCCGACCTGAATCCGGTCCTGACGGGTTTGGCGGGTTGCGTCACCTTCGCCGGTCACTGGAGCGAGACGCCCCGCTACGTCGAACGTCGCCGCAGGCTCACCGCTCTCTTCCTCGCGACGTCTCCCGCGTCCGTGGTGGAGGAGCTTCTGGCGGAGACGGAGGCCGACTACATCGTCGCGCCCGTTCCCGAGGCGTTCCGAGTGCTGCCTCTGCCGCTCCGCGATTTGAGCTCCCTGGGGGAAGTCGTCGTCAACGGCTCCCAGTTCCGCCTCATTCGGTTGCCTGAGCGGTCTCCGCGCGAGGGTTAGCCTCCGGGACTGTCCCCGTCCCAACGGCAATGATCTTGGGGCCTCCCTTGTACGTGCTGCGGCCCAAACTCTCCTTCGCGACGACCCTTCCAGCTCGGAGGATCCACCGCTCGGTGACCACGGAGCACCCCATCCCACCCTTCTCGATGACGGCCTGCTTGCCTTTGGGCAGGGTGGGATCGGGAACGTACTTCACGCCCGGGTTCCAAGACTTCAGCGTGCGGCTGAGAACCTTCACCTCCATGTCGGGATCCCGCCTTCCGAGCACGCGTGCGTGGAGCACGCCCGGTCCCACCTCCAACGAGAGGGCGATCGGACCTTCGGTGGAGTTCTCGACGACGAGGTCCTGCGAGCCGTAGTTGACCGTCGCGTCGCGCCCCACGGGCGCGTACGGCACAGGCAGACTGTGGTTGGCTCGGCGGACGATCTTGAGGTTCGCCAGCAGCGCCGCGTTGTACAGGGTCGTGCTGACTTGGCAGATGCCGCCTCCCACGCCCGTGTCGTGGCGCCCGTTGACGTAGATGCCGGCCTCGCGGAAGCCCTTGTCGATGGTCCTCTTGCCGACCACCCCGTTGAACGAGAACCTCTCGCCGGGCATCAGCACCCAGCCGTCGATCTTGCGGGAGGCGGCCCGGATGTTCGCGTTGCGCGGCTTGTTGCTACGCGGGAAGCGAGTCTTGAACTCGGCGGCCACCTCGGCGATCTGCTCCAGGGCCTCGTCAGGCACCCTCTTCTCCGCAAGGACGATCGGCAGCGGCGCGGAGTCGGCTCCGCTCGCCACAACCGCCGCGACGGTCTCGGGGAGGCGCTCCGAGTCCACGGTCAGACCTGGACGCTCCGGTTGCCGGACGATGGAGCCTCGCTCGAACGTCGCTCGGGCTGGAGACCCCTGAGGCAACAGACGATGCGCCTCGCGCCGGATCGCTTGGAGATCGGCGTGGAAGACGAGCACCGGTTCGACGCGCAATGGCTCTGGGGTCGAAGGGTCGAGACGATCGGCGACGGACTCCCAAAAGCCTAGGGAGGGCACTCGCTCCACCGAAGCTCGGTCGTCCAGCCGCACCAGCTCCGAGAGCTTCCGCCGCAGCACCACCTTGCCCGGGTCGACGGTGAGGCCCACGGTTCGGACCTTTTCAGCCTCCCACCACACCCGCAGGCGCTTGCGCGCCTCCTCCGGCGTCAGTTCTCCCACGGAGACTGGGCCGACGAACGCATTGCCCCTCAGCCTCTCCTGGTGGCGGTAGGCGGAGAGGCACGCGATGGCAGCCACGATCGATAGACAGGCCACCGGCGCCCAGATCCAGCGCATCCTGCCGAGCCTTCTGGGCCGCGGTCTGCTCTCCCACACGCCCCATTATGGCGCAGGCACCCGCTCCGCCTTTTGGTCCGTCGCAGACGGCGGCGGTACACTTGCGCCATGGGAAAGCTGGTTTGGCTCAATGGCGAGCTCTGTCCGCTGGAAGAAGCCAGGACGAGCGTCGCGGACCATGCCCACCTCTACGGGGACGGTCTGTTCGAGGGAATCCGCATCTACAACGGCAAGGTGTTCAAGCTCGATGAGCATCTCGACCGGCTGTACCACGGGATCCGGATGCTCGGCTACGAGATGCCCCAGCCCCAGGAGCAACTGCGGAGCGTCGTGCTCGAAGTCTGCGCCAAAGCCGAGATTCCGAACGGCTACATCCGACTGAACGTGACGCGAGGCACCGGCTTGGGCCTCGACCCAAAGCACATCGACCGCCGCTGCAACGTCATGGTGATGGTGTCCACCTTGGCGCTCTATCCGCCCGAGGCCTACGAGAAGGGGTTGGACGTCATCACGACGTCCGTTCGCGTCATTCCCTCCGATAGCCTCGACCCCCGGCTCAAGTGCATCGGTCGCTACGCCTCGAACATCCTCGCAAAGATGGAGGCGAACGCCCGGGGGGCCGGCGAGGGGCTGATGCTCAACCATCAAGGCCAGATCGCCGAGTGCACGGGAGACAACCTGTTCGTCGTGCAGTCCGGAAGAATCCGAACGCCGCACCCCTCTTGCGGCATCCTCAAAGGGATCACCCGAGACACGGTGATCTCGCTGGCCAGGGTGCGCGGATACGAGGTGTCGGAGGAGATCCTCACGCCGTTCGACCTGTTCTCAGCCGACGAGGCGTTCCTCACGGGCACCGCCGCAGAGGTCATTCCGATGGTGTCGCTGGACGGCAAGCCGATCGGCGACGGCGCGCCCGGGCCGATCACCAGAGAGCTCGTCGAGGCCTACAGGGCCGAGACGGACAAGGGCGTCGCGTTTTGAGGCCACCCTGCGACCGATGCCGAGCGCCGGGCCGCTGGAGGGTTCGGGCAGAGGGCGGCGCGGTGCGCAGGCTTTGCGACCGGTGCCTCGAACCGGAAACGGGGCACTCGGTGTTGCTTCGGCCGCTAGCCCTTTGGGCGCGACCCGCGCCGGAGAGCGACCGGTGCCCCGCGTGCGGGACGAAGTGGCTGATCGTCGAGGCCACCGCCATGGTGGGTTGCCCCGTCTGCTACGACGTGTTCGCAGGCGAGATCCGAGAGCGCTTCGGCGTCCCCGAAGGCCCCTAAAGAACCGCCCCGGGCAAGTTGGCCTGGTCGAGCCTAGCCTCCAGCAGGAGCATCCTGTGCAGCTTCCCGGTCACGGCCTCGTAGGTGAAGCGCGCCTCGAGGGCCCGGCGAGCGTTCCTACCCATTCTGTCGAGGGTCTCGGGCTGCTCCTTCAGCCTTCGGATGGCCTCCGCGAGGCTCTCCGCCGAGGCGGGCGGCACGACCTCGCCGCAATCCTCCTCGCGGATCACCCGAGCGACCTCGCAACGGTCGTCCATCATCGCCAGCGTGGGTCTGCCCGCAGAGAGGATCGAGTAGAACTTGCTGGGAACGCAAAGCCCCAGCATCCCCTCCTCCAGCGTGACGAGGCACAGGTCGGCGGCGGCCAACAGGTCCACGTACTCGTCGGCGGGGAGGAAAGGCTCCACCCAGACGTTGGCGATGTTCTCGTGCCGAACGCGGGCCCGCACGTGCTGCTCCTTCACGCCGTTGCCCACCAGAAGGATGCGAACGTCGGGGGCGGAGTCCTGAAGCAACTTGGCTGCGTCCAGGATCGCGTCGAAGTCGTGGTAGCGCGCGAAGTTCCCGGAGTTCACCACGAGGAAGCCGCCATCGGGGAGAAACCTCCTTCGAACGGCGTTGTCGCGCTGCCGGGGAGCGATCGCCTGCGGATCGGCGCCGATCTCGAGCACCGACACCGACTCTGGATCCAAACCATAGCTCTCGATGAGATGGTCCCGCATGCAACGGCCGATCGCCACCACCCTCGCCGCTCCTCGCAGCCACGCCCGCTGGAGAGCGTGGGCCCATCGAACCGCGGGGTTCTGCGGCGAGGCCACGCTCAGAGCCACGGCCCGGTCCGGTTCGAGGTCATAGACGACGTAGAGATAGGGGATCCCGAAGACCTTGCGCAGGAACCAAGCCGCCAGCGGCAGGGACGGCGGCGCGCTCGAAACGATCACGCAATCGTAGGGATGCCGCAGGGCCAGCCGCAGCAAGACCTTGAGGGCGAACCAAAGGTTGACCACCATCCTCTCGCGGGTGCGGCTCCGCTCGACGGGACGAACCCTCAGACGGCGGATCCGGATGCCGTTCCACGTCTCGCTGGGCGGAAAGATGGACGAGCCACCTCGGTAGGAATTCCCCGACGTCCAGACATCGATCTCCACGCCATGCGTGTCGTGCAGACGGCGGGCGAGGTCGCTGAGCACCATGCCTGTGCCGCCCATCATGTCGGGATAGAAGAACTCGTTCAGGATGCAGATGCGCACGGGCCTGTACTCCCTTTCTCGCCGGGCGGCGCTATCCGGCTCTGTCTCCCGAATCTCCAAACCCATGCCTCGTAGCGAAGCCGACCACAGCGGCCCTCCTGCGATCCGGGCTCGCAAACGACTTCGGTAACGGTCCCCAGTATACACAGATCGGTCGGAGGAAGCCCGATCTGGAGCCTTCTGCAACCTTCAGGGCGCGGCGACCCCGCACAGCACCGAGGCCCAGCCCTCGACCTTGACGATCCCCGACAGGTTGGTCCAGGCCACCGGGCGCATGCGGCCGTCCTTGGCACGGATCGGCCAGACTCTCGCTCGGAAGTTCGGGTTCCGAGACCACTCCTCGATCATGGAGGCTCGCGTGGCCGGGTCCGGAAACAGCCGCTCCATCGGGCGCTCCATCTCGAGAAGATCGCCGAACGTGAAGCCGGTTTCTCGCTCCGCTGCCTCGTTCCACAGAACCAGCCGCCCGTGCTCATCCATCGCCAGCAGCAGCACCGGCAAGCGGCGAACGAGGTTCCGCAGGCTGGTCTCCAGCTCGTTGAGGCGGTCGATCGACCGGCGGAGGTGGTGCACCTCGGACAGGTCCACGAAGGAAGCGACGACGCTCACGAGCTGCCCCGAGGCGCTCCAAACCGGGTCGGCCGCCATCCAGACGGGCTTCATGCGGCCGTTGAGCGCATAGATCTTGTACTCCCGGCCCTCGGCCCGCCCTCCACGGAGCGCCCGCAGAACCGGCCACTGCTCCCTCTCCACCTTCGCGCCGGTGGCCGGATCGATCACCACGAAGTCGCTGAGATTGTGCACGTCCTCGCCGATCGGCACCGGTTCCGGGCCCCAGAGCGCCTCGAACGCCTTGTTCGCCAGGCGGAAATCCCCCGCCGGACCGAACACGGCGATGCCCACCGGCAGGATGTCGAACAGGCTGCCCATCACCGCCTGGTCGTGTTCGCTCCGCTCGATCTCGTGGGCCAGCGCCGCCTTGAGGCGGTTTCGCTCGCTGACATCGATGAAGCCGAACAGCACCCACTCCTGTCCCTCGGGGTCCGTCGTGGCGTCGGCGTCGAACTGGGCCTCGAACACGCTTCCGTCGGCGCAACGCACCCGGCACGGCTGGCCCACGACGGAGCCGCCT
Organism: Fimbriimonadales bacterium; assembly: GCA_026418055.1. GTDB lineage: Bacteria > Armatimonadota > Fimbriimonadia > Fimbriimonadales > Fimbriimonadaceae > UBA8783. Next base: position 11,203 of record JAOACB010000052.1, on the reverse strand, counting down.
TCGGCGACGAAGCGGAGCGCGCGATGGATCGTCTCGCTGGCATCGGGACCGTACAGGAAGCTCCCGAGGGGCCGATGGAGGACCTCCGAGAGGTCGTGCCCAAGACGATGCAGCCACCTGCGGTTGGCATCCAGCAACAGGCCGGAGGGGTCGGTGGCCGCGATCAGCGCAGGAATCCGCTCGAACATGTGGCGATGCCGCTGCACCAGCCTCCGAAGCTCGGCCTGCACCGTCTGCTGAGAGGCGATCGTGCCCAGCAGCGCCTCCCTCTCGAGGCGCAGAGAGGCCTCCACCTGCGACGCCCTTTGTCTCTGCACCACCGAGACGGCCTCCGTGCGGCTGCCGACGTTGAGCTTCAGGCGGATCCTCGACCAGTGGGTGCCGACCGTGGCGACCTGGATGCCGAGAAGGCGGGCGATCTCCTTGTCGGTCTTGCCCTGCGCGGCCAGTTCCAAAACCGCGGTCTCGCGCTTCGAGAGCGGCTTGCGATCCAAGCTGAGCGCCGTTTGCATTACAGCAAGATTACATCCCGACGCGTCTTTCGATCAAGCAAAAGCGAGGGGGCGCCGCCTCGCGGCGCCCCCGAGGCCGCGGCGAGCGGCTATCGCTGAGGCCCTCGGCCGTTGAAGTACGAGTCGAGGATCGACACGTCGGTCGAAGGAACCCTCAGCTTGCGCTTCGAGATCGTCTTGACGTGCCCGTCGAGCCACGCGACGATGGTCAGCTCCTTGTCGAAGCGCGGGTAGATCTGCCCCCATGCGGTCGCGCTCGTCTCCGGTCCGGTCCAGCGGCTCGGCGGCTCGATGCGGGCGTAGCCGATCGGGTTGCGGATGACCTGGTTGCTGCCCGGGTGGAACCGGTCCTTCATCGTGGCTTCCGCGAACGCCACGGTGCCCGCCGTGTCGTCGAATCCGGCCAGCGTCTTTCCGACATAGTGGAACGGGGTCGGATTCGACCCATTCGGGTCGGGGAACATGTTCGTGGTGTTCAGGTAGCGGTAGTTGTAGCCGTAGCTGGGATTGGCGCCGAGCACGTAGTAGTAGAACTCGTTGTTGCGGTCGAACCGGGATCGGCCTTGCGAGTCCTGAACGGCAGGGTCGTCCGACGTGTCCTTGGGGCACAGGAAGATGCGTTCGCTCTTCGTGTACGGCATCAGGAGCAACGGCCAGTAGTAGAAGCCGAACGACGAAGGGAGCGTCAGGTTCCGGGCGTCGTAGTAGTACAGCGGCGCGGTGGTCTCGTCGTGGTCCGACAGGTACATCACCCAAGCGGTGCCGATCTGGCGAACGTTGCTGATGCTGGCGGTCTTTTTCGCCGCGTCTTTGGCCTGGGAAAAGACCGGGAACAGGATGGCGGCCAGGATCGCGATGATGGCGATCACGACCAGGAGTTCGATCAGCGTGAATCCGGTGCGGGATGAACGTTCCATGGCCACCCCCATGTAACCCCATCGTTACACCGGAATGCAAAGGTGCTTGTCCTGCCTGCGGAAACTCCGCAAGCGGCGATCACATCCCCACGCCGGTGTAATGGCGCAAGCCCTTGGCCCACAGAACCCTGGCGGCCACGGCGCTGAGGACGATCCAACCCAGCTGCGCCGCAAGGATGCCGGGAACCATCGACGGCGCAACCCGCCCGACGAGGATCTCGGTGGGAGCCCCCGAGGTGAAGTAGAAGGGGAACACCTTGGTGAGCTGCCTGGCCCAATCCGGCAACAAGGCCACGGGGAACCCCTGGCCGCTCAGAAACAGCATCGGGAAGTAGTACAGCTCGAAGATCGACGACGCCTCCTGCACGAACAGCGCGAGCATCGACATGGCCACCACGAAGAAGTAGCTCACCAGGTGGCCCAGGATCAGGCTCGCCCAGAACTCCCCCCCCAGGTTGAGGCGGACGTCGCCGAGGAAGCCGCGGTAGGCCCACAGCAGCAGCACGAAGAACGGGAAGAACAACGCCGGGCGCAGGAGGCGCCAGCTGAGGTTGCGGAAGAACGTGAACTCGATGAACCCGATCGGCCGAACCAGGAACGTCGAGAACTGCCCTTCTCGGATCTCCGTGGCCAGCTCCCACATGATGTGGCTCGTCACGAACGACGCGATGAGCAGCATCGCGAGGTAGTACACCACGAAGTCGCTGGCCGAAAACCCCTGGATGTAGCCCCCCTTGGCGGCGCTAGCCCACACCAGCGGCATCGTCACCGCCGTCACCAGATCCGTGGTGATCCAGATCAGACCGCTGGCCCGATAGGCGATGCCGTCTTGGAAGTAGATCGCGAACACCGCCCACCACTTCCGCAACCGGCGGACGATCGCGCTCGGATGGGTCGTCGCGACGCTGGCCATGTCCCCTTTCAGCCGGCGGGCCGATGGGAGCCTCTCGACCACCCCATCGGCCCAAACCTCTCTGCTCCCCGATGCTCGGGCTCAGCTCTCGCGGATCGGCATGCCGAGCTCCCTCAGCAGGAACCTCGCCTCGTCGTCCGTCTTGGCGCTGGTGCACACGACGATGTCCATGCCGCGAACGCGGTCGAACGTGTCGTAAGGGATCTCCGGGAACACGAGCTGCTCCTTCAGCCCGACCGCGTAGTTGCCGCGGCCGTCGAAGCTGTTCGGATTCAGGCCCTGGAAGTCGCGGATGCGGGGGAACACCACCGTGCAGAGCTTGTCGAAGAAAGCGTACATCTGGTTTCCGCGCAGGGTCACCATGCACCCGATCTTCATGCCCTTCCGCAGTCGGAAGTTGGAGATCGCCTTCTTCGCGACCGTCGCGACCGGCCGCTGGCCCGCGATCAGCTGGAGGTCCCGCATCGAGTTCTCCAGATGCTTCGGATCCTTGTCGCCGGTGCCGGTGCCCATGTTGATCACGATCTTCGTGATCTTGGGAGCCTGCATCACGGAGCTGTACCCGAACTTCTCCATCAGCCGCGGCAGCACGGTCTCCTTGTAGATCCGCTTCAGCCGAGGCTCGGGGAGCTTGGCCTGCGGACCGGAGGACGCCTCGGGCAAGGGGGCCTGGCCCTTTTCCTTCTTGGGTTGCTTCTGCGCCGGTTGCGGCGGCTTCTTCTGTTGCTGCTGGTCCTTCTTCGCCATCCGGTGTCACTCCTTGTCCATCACGGGCGCGTCGGGGATCCTCTCGCCGCTCTTCTTGGCGTACCGAACGAGCTTGCCGTCCTCCAGCCGACGGCCCACGCGGGTGGGCTCCTTGGTCTTGGGATCGAGCACCATCACGTTGCTGATGTGGATCGGAACCGGGATCTTGAGCCGGGCCGACTTCTCGCCCTGGTAGCGCGCCTTCCGGTGCTTGATGGCGGCGTTCAGCGGCAGGGGCCGGTCGGCGTCCTCGGGGTTGTTCTGCAGCACGATCACCCTCTGCTTGTCCGGGAGGACCTGGGCGATGAAGCCCTCCTGCCCCTTGTCCTTCCCGGAGATGATGCGAACGAAGTCGCCCTTCCGGACCTTCAGCTTGACGCGCTGCCTTTTCTGACGGATCTCTGCCTTCGTCATCACAGCACCTCCGGGGCGAGCGACACGATCTTCATGAAGTTCTTGTCGCGCAGCTCTCGGGCGACGGGACCGAAGATGCGCGTGCCGCGCGGCTCGTTGTTCTGCGGGTTGATGATCACGCACGCATTGTCGTCGAAGCGCAGCGTGCTGCCGTCGCGCCGGCGGATCATGCGGTTGGTGCGCACGATCACCGCCTTCACGACGTCGCCCTTCTTGATCGGCATGTTGGGCGTGGCGGCCTTCACCGAAGCAACGATCACGTCTCCGACGCGACCGTAGCGCGGCTGGGAGCCCTTCAGAACGCGGATGCACATCACCTGCCGCGCGCCGGAGTTGTCCGCCACCTTGAGCCTCGTAAACTGCTGGATCATAGCCTTTCCCTGAATCTCGGGGCGGACCGGTGGGCGATCCGCCCGGAAGTCGTCACTTCACCTTCTCGATGATGCGGGTCACCCGCCATCGCTTCTCCTTGCTCAGCGGGCGCGTCTCCATGATCTCGACCAGGTCGCCCACGTCGCACGAGAGCTCGTCGTGCGCCTTGAAGCGCTGCGAGCGGATCATCACCTTCTTGTACAGCGGGTGCTGCACGCGGCGCGAGACCTGGACCACGACGGTCTTCTGCATCCTGTTGGACACCACCGTGCCCTGGCGCACCTTCCTGCGTCCGCGCTGCTCGGTCTGCTTCGGGGCCTCGCTCACTGCCCGCCTCCCCGCTTCTTCTCGTTGATGATCGTCAGAAGCCTCGCGATGTTGTGGCGCATGACCTTGATGCTGGCCGTATCGGAGGTTTGGCGGAACACCAGGTCGCGCCGCGCCTTGTGGAGGTTGGCGCGCTGCTGGCGGACCATCTCCTCCAGTTCGGGCACCGACTTCTCCCGCAGATCCTTCGCCTTCAAATCCTTCATGCTTGCTCCTCCATCAGGCAACCGGCTCCGCCGGCGCGGGGTTTCTCATGGCCTCCCGGAGGGCGTCCGACTCGGCCTTCGTCATGAACTTGCACTTGATCGGCAGCTTGTGCATCGCCAGACGCATCGCCTCCTTGGCGATCTCCGGGGCGACGCCGTCCATCTCGAACATCACCCGGCCGGGCTTCACCACAGCGACCCAGCCCTCGACCGGACCCTTGCCCTTGCCCATGCGAGTCTCCAGCGGCTTCTTGGTGATCGGCTTGTCCGGGAAGATCCGGATCCAAACCTTTCCGCCGCGGCGGATGTAGCGCGTCATCGCGATACGCGCGGCCTCGATCTGGCGGCTCGTGATCCAGGCGCCTTCAAGGGCCACCAGACCGTAGTCGCCGAACGAGATCAGGTTGCCGCGCGTGGCCTTGCCCTTCAGCCGGCCGCGGTGCTGCTTGCGGTACTTGACTCTCTTAGGCAGTAGCATCGCTCGCTCCTTCGTCGCTGGTCGGTCGGCTTCCGACGGGTTGCTGGCGGCGCTCCGGAAGCACCTCGCCCTTGTAGATCCACACCTTGACGCCGATGGTGCCGTACAGCGTGCGGGCGACCCCGAGGCCGTAGTCGATGTCCGCCCGCAGCGTGTGCAGCGGCACCTTGCCCCACTTGTCGCTCTCCGAGCGCGCGATCTCGGCGCCGTTCAGACGTCCCGAAATCTGGATCTTGATGCCGCGCGCCCCTTGGCGCTGGGCTCGGGTCATCGCTTGGCGCATGGCGCGGCGCGGCGACACGCGCTTCTCCAGCTGCGCGGCGATGTTCTCGGCGACGAGCTGGGCGTCGATGTCCGGGCTGCGGACCTCGCTCACGTTCACGTGCACCTGGGCGCTCCGGTCGTCCTTCGTCACCAGCTTCTGCAGCTGGCCGGTGAGGTCCTCGATGCCCTTGCCGCCGCGCCCGATGATCGCTCCGGGCCTCGAGGTGACGACGTTCACCTTGATCCGGTTGGCGGCCCGCTCGATCTCCACGCGCGACACGATGCCGAGACCCGCGCGCTGCTTCACGAGATCACGGATCTTCTGATCCTGGACCAGGTTGAGCTTGTAGCCCTTCTTGTCCGTGAACCACTGGCTGTCCCAGCCACGGATGACACCGATCCTGAAGCCGACTGGATGAATCTTCTGTCCCAAAACTACGCGTCTCCCTTCTCAGCCTCAGCCTCGCCCTGGGGCTCGACCGACTCGTTCTCGACCTTCTCCTCGACCTCGGCGGCCTGCTCGGCCGGTTGCTTCTGCTCTTCGGCGGGCGCGGCCTTGGCCCTGCCCTTGCGCTCGGGCGCGGAGAACGTCGGCCGAGGCTTGGGCTTGGTGCCCTTCGCGGGAGCCTGCTTCGGACGGACGTCCTCCTCCACGACCACCGTGATGTGGCTGGTCTTCTTGAGGATGCGGTTCGCCCGACCCATGGCCCTGGCTTGGATCCGCTTCAGCCGCGGACCCTCGTCCACCGTGATCGTCGCGATCCTCAGAGCCTCTGCGCTCAGCCCGTGGTTCTCCTCCGCGTTCGCGACCGCGCTGAGCAGCACCTTCCGGAGCAGCTTCGCACCCTTGCTGGGGTGGTACCGGAGCAGCCCGGCGGCGTACAGCGCGTTCTTGCCTCGGATCTCGTCCGCGAGGATGCGGACCTTCCGCGGCTGCACGCGCAGGTATTTGGCTACAGCTCTCACTTCCATCGTTTCAGCCGTTCCCTCGTTCGATGTGCTGGGCCCCTCCGGTCCGGGCGAGCGCTCTAGGATACCCGATCCGAGCCTCCCCCCGCCCTGCGGCGGACCGTCAGCGGATGCGGACCCCCCGCTCCGGCAGCTGGCCGCCGTGCCCGCGGTACGTCCTCGTGGGCACGAACTCCCCCAGCTTGTGGCCGATCATGTTCTCCGTCACGAACACCGGCACGTGCTTGCGGCCGTCGTGCACGGCGAAGGTGTGCTCCACCCTGTCGGGGATGCTCGTGGTCCTGCGCGACCCGGTCTTGATCAGCTTCTTCTCCCCGGTCTGGTTCAGGCGGACCACCTTCTCCATCAGGTGCTCGTCCACGAAAAAGCCCTTCTTCAGACTCCTAGCCATACGTTTGCCTCGATGCCCTCAGCAGGCGATCAGCCGTTCCTCCTCCGGACGATGAACTTGTTGGTGCGCTTGTTCTTGCGCGTCTTCGTGCCGAGCGCCTTGTTGCCCCAGCGGTCCACGGGACCCTTCTTGCGGCCCACGGGCGACTTGGCCTCGCCTCCGCCGTGGGGATGGTCGCGCGGCGACTTGACGACGCCGCGCACGTGCGGCCTCCGGCCGAGCGCGCGGCTCTTGCCCGCCTTGCCGATCTGCTCGTTCTCGTGGTCGGAGTTGCCGACCTCGCCCACGGTCGCCCGGCAAGTGTTGTGCACCATGCGCATCTCGCCGCTGGGGAGCCGGAGGGTCACGTAGTTGCCCTCCTTGGCCATCACCTGCGCGGCCACGCCCGCGGCGCGCACCATCTGCCCTCCCTTGCCGGGCTGCAGCTCGATGTTGTGCACCAGGGTGCCGAGCGGGATGTTCTTCAGCGGAAGGCAGTTGCCGGGCAGGATGTCGGCGCCCTCGCCGCTCAGCACCGTGCCGCCCACCGCCAGACCCTTGGGCGCCAGGATGTACCGCTTCTCGCCGTCGGCGTAGTGCAGCAGGGCGATGCGGCAGGTGCGGTTCGGGTCGTACTCGATCGCCGCGACCTTGGCCGGCACGCCGTCCTTCTGGCGCTTGAAGTCGATGATGCGGTAGCGCCGCTTGTTGCCCCCTCCGCGCTGGAACGACGTGACGCGGCCGTACGAGTTGCGGCCGCCGCTCTTGGGCTTGGCGGCCAGCAGGCTCTTCTCCGGCTTGCCTTTCGTGACCTCCTCGTAGGTCGAGGTGATCATGAAGCGGCGGCCGGGCGACGTCGGCTTGTACTGCTTGGTAGGCATGTCAGACTCCGTAATCCTCGAGCATCTGGCCCTTGGCCAGGGTCACGATCGCCTTCTTGCGATCGGGCCGGTACCCCACGGAGCGCATGCCCACGCGGCGCTTCTTGCCAGGAAGCCGCACGGTGTGCACCGCCGTGACGGTGATGCGCTCGTCGGGTTTGCGCCCGGCGTTGTAGATCTCCTCCACGGCCCGCTTGATCTCGATCTTGTTGGCGTCCGGGGCGACGATGAACGTGTACTTGCGCACCAGCTGGGATTCGTCCTGGATCCTCTGGTCGCCGTAGCTGGCGTTCATCGACTTCTCCGTGATGTGGGGCCGGATGATGATTTCGTAGGGGCTCCTCACTTGGACCACACCTCCTGCATCCGGGACAGCGCCTCCTGAGCGACCACGATCTTGCGCGCCACCAGGATGTCCCGGGCCGACGGCGCCGCCGACTTGCCCTCGGTGAGCGGCGCGGTGCGCACCGTCACGTTGGGCAGGTTGCGGAAGCTCTTGTAGGCCACCTCGTCGTACTCGGGCAACACCACCAGCACGCGCTTGGCCTCGTGCACGCCGTGCGCCTTCAGAAGCTCCGCGGCCTCCTTCGTCTTCGGCGCGGCGAACGCGATGCTGTCCACCACCGTCACGTCGCCCGACTCGACCTTCATCGAGAACGCGGCCCAGATGGCGGCGCGGCGCTCCTTCTTGTTGACCTTCTTGTCGTAGTCGCGCGGCTTGACGGCCAGCGCCATCGCGCCGTGCGCGTAGTGCGGCGCGCGGATCGAGCCTTGCCGGGCGTTGCCCGTCTTCTTCTGCCGATACGGCTTGCGCCCGCCGCCGCTCACCTCCGAGCGCGTCTTGGCCGACTGCGTGCCCTGCCGCCGGTTGGCCTCCTCCGCGACCACGGCGCGGTGCAGCACCGGCGTGCCGACGGTCTTGGTGGCCACCTCCACGGTGCCCACGGCCTTGCCGGACTTGTCCTTGATCTCCAGCTGAGCCATCGCCTTACCTCGCCACCTTCTTGATGATCACCAGCGAGCCGTTGGCTCCGGGCACGCTGCCGTCGAGGAGCAGCAGGTTGCGCTCCACGTCGACGCCCACCACCTTCAGGCCCTTCTGCGTCACCGTCTGGTCTCCCATGTGCCCCGGCCGGCGGCTGCCCTTGAAAACCCTCTGCGGGCCCGTCGCGCCGTTCGACAGCGGGCGGCGGTGCGTCATGTAGCCGTGCGTCATGTGCTGCCCCGCGAAGTGGAACCGCTTGACGCCGCCCTGGAAGCCGCGGCCCTTGCTCTTCCCCGTCACGGCCACCTGCTCGCCCTGGCGGAACACGGCGGCCACGCCGATCTCCTGACCCAGCTGCAGGCCGTCCACGCTGTCCACGCGGAACTCGCGCAGCGTCCGCAGGTTCTTGCTCACTCCGGCCTTCTTCAGGTGGCCGTACTTGGGAAACGTCAGGTGCTTCTCGGACGCCTCGCCGTAGCCCACCTGCACGGCGGCGTAACCGTCCTTCTCGGGTGTCTTGATCTGCGTGACGTAGACCGGGCCCGCCTGCACGACGGTGACCGGCACCATCTTCCCGTCCTCGGCGAAGAGGTGCGTCATCCCGATCTTCGTGCCCAATATTCCTGGGAGCATCAACCGTTCTCCTTCGGCGCGGCCGCGCGAGGCGTCCGGCGCCTTTGATCGTTGTCGGACTGCCGCTCCAGCTTCCCCGTCGAGCGGGCGCCCTCGGTGTGTGCCGTTGCCCCTGCGGGGTCGGCGGCGGCCGCGACTCGAAGCCGTGCGTCGTTGTCGAATGGTCCGCCCTGGCGGACCGACGCATCATACCCGGGCCTGCGCGAGCGCCGCAAGGACCGGGGCGGGGCGACCCTTCGGCCGCCCCTCCGCGAAGCGATCAGGTCTTGATCTCGATGTCGACGCCGCTGGGCAGGTCCAAGCGCATCAGCGCGTCGATCGTCTTGATCGTCGGATCGTGCAGGTCGATCAGCCGGTTGTGGATGCGCAGCTCGAAGTGCTCCATCGACTCCTTGTCGATGTGCGGGCCGCGGATCACGCAGAACCGGCGGACGCGCGTGGGCAGCGGCACCGGCCCGGAGATGCGCGAGCCGGACCGCTTGACCGTCTCCACGATCTTCTGCGCGGACTGGTCCACCAGCCGGTGGTCGTACGCCCGCAGCTTGATGCGAACTTTCCTCGTGATGGCCATGGATGGTTACCTCGGGCGCCGCGAATTCCAGACGGTGGCGAGCCGTCCCAACCTCGCGGCCGGGCAGGAAAGATACCCCAATCCGCCCTGGGCTCGCCCCAAGGCCGGGACCGACCCCGAGCGGGTATCCTCCCGATTCAGCGCATGCGTTGGCTCGCCGGGCTCCTGTACGCCCTCCTCCTGCTCCTCTGCCTGGCCGCCGGGGTGATGGGCCGGGTCGCTCTCCGCATGGGAGAGGTGCTGGCTGGCCCCGACAGGGATCTCGGCAAGGTGTGGCGCGGCATCTCCAACCCGCGGTCGCTGTTCCCTGGCAAGGACCGCCTGGTGGTGCTGCTGGTGGGACAGGACTACAACCGAACGCGCGAGGGCATCCCCCACACCAAGCGCTCGCGCGCCGACACCATCATGCTGATCGGCGTCGACCTGGAGCGCCGGACGCTCTCGGCCTGCTCGGTTCCCCGGGACACGTTCGTTCGAGCGCCCGACGGCGTCTCGGGCAAGATCAACGGCACGTTCGCCCGCGGCGGCATCGAGCTGCTCAAGGCCACCTTGGCCGACCTGCTGGGGATCGTTCCGGACTACCACGTGGTGATCAAGCCTTCGGCCGTGCGAACGATCGTCGACGCCGTGGGCGGGGTGCGGGTCGAGTCCATCGACGAGATGCGCTACGACGACAGCTGGGGAGGCCTGCACATCAACCTGCCCAAGGGCCGCATGTTCCTGAACGGCGAGCAGGCCGAGGGCTTCGTGCGCTTCCGCGAGGTGAACCGCTACCGCATCGACGAGCGAGGCCGACGCATTCCCCTGCGCAACGTCCGACCCTCGCTGGAAGAGGGAGACATCCGCCGAACGGCCCGCCAGCAGCAGATGATCGGGGCGCTGATCGCCGCCGCGAACACCCCTGTCAACTGGCTGAAGCTGGACGCGATCATCGACGTCGGCTTCAGCCAGGTGGAGACCGACATGGAGCGCACGCAGCTGCTGGCCCTCGCCTCCCTCTTCCGGGGACAGCACGGCCTGGGGCTGGCCAGCGCCACGCTCGCCGGAAGGGGCGAGACGCGGGGCGGCGCCTACTACTACGTGGTGGATCCGGAGGAAGCCAGGGACAGCGCGCGCTGGCTGATCCTGGGGGACCTCGAGGCTGGCCTTCGGTTGGCGACCGTCCGGATCGACAACGCCTCCGACGTGCCGGGACTGGCGCGCCGCTGCGCCGCGGATCTGGAGAGCCTCGGCTACAGGGTCCTGGTGGGCGAGCGCGCCGATCCGATCGAGGCCACGACCATCGAGTACGGCTCGGCGGCCTTCCAGGCGCTGGCGGACCGCCTGCGGCAGGCCCTCGGGATCGGCGTTGTCGTCAAGGCTCCCGCCGAAGAGCGGGACCGCAACCCCGCGCTGCTGCACGTGCGCCTGGGCCGCGACGCCGCCTCGAGGTTCGCGCCGGCCGCTGCCTCGGCCCTGTAGGATCGCTTCGCGCCCGCCCCAACGCGCCCACCGCAGCCGATCGAGGGCGCCTTGCGGGCGCCCGACCGCGCAGGCCGCTGGCCTTGATCTCGGCGATCACCTCCTCGGGTTTCATACTGGTCAGCACTTTGCCGAGTGCAGCGTAGCCGTCGCGTGCAATGTACTCCTCGATCTGTTCGGGAT
>JAOACB010000051.1 GCA_026418055.1 Fimbriimonadales bacterium | reverse complement strand
GAATACACACTGTGTCGTGATCGCGTCTGATCCGACTCGTCAGATCGAGTCCGTTCATACCGGGAAGCTTGATATCCACGATCATTAGGTCGTAGGGTTGCGTCTCGAAGTGCTCCAGAGCTTCCTCCGCCGTAGCCGCCACCGTAGCCTCCGCCGTACCCGCCACCATAGCCACCGCCGCAGCCGCCACCGCCCTTCGACAGGGTGCTCCACTCAGGCTGGATGGTCGTGTCGGTGTTGCTCTGCAGAACGAGCAGCATGATCAGATACGGGTCCGCGCTTCGCACCTTGATGCGCCGAACGACCTTCTTCTCTTCCGGCACGTTCTGTTGCTCGCCCGGGGTGGTTTCGATCGTTGGCTCTTGGCGCCGCATGATGCGATAGATGCCCGCCTCCACCCGGTACGTAGCATCCACCTGCTTCAGGATAGCCTGGAGCGCCGTCTCGAACGGCACGTCCCTGAGGCTCACGGTCACGGTTCCCATGACGTCGGCGTCCATGGTGAAGGACACGCCGATGCTGCGGAACAGAGCCTTCAGAGCGTCGCGCACGTCCGCCGATTCCAGCTCGAGGTTCGGGATCCTGCGGTCGCGTGGATCGTCCTGGGCAAAGGCCGAAGGCACCAATCCACCGAACAGGCTCAGCCCGAAGACGGTTGCCAACGCGATGTTTCTCAGTCTCATTGTCTCAAACCTCCATCAGGATGGATGCTTTTTTCCTGCATACGTTACAAACACTGTCTGCGTCAGAAATCCACCGGACCGCCCGGACCCATGCCTGGACCCATTGGCCCTCCCACTCCGGGGCCCATGGGCCCCATCGGTCCCATCCCTGGTCCCATCGGGCCGCCTGGTCGCCCGCCGGCGCCGGGAACGTTCGGGCCGCCGGTCGGAGTCCCCAGGTCGAGCGGGCTGGCGAGCGGCACAAGAACTTCGCTCGGCCGCTTCTTCGGGTCGCGCCGCAGGATGGCCTTCTCCGTGTCGATCGACACGACGGTCCACTCACCCAGCTTGCTGCCGGCGCGCGCCAACTGGATTCCGCGCCCGTCCCCCATGTCGATGAGGATCAGAACGGCTCCATTGCTCACCACCACTCCTGCCAGCCGCCGGGAGGGCTGCGGCTCCGGCACGGTCAGCTCCTCCATCTCCTCGGTGGGAGTCCAAACGGTCATGAAGCCCTGCGTCTGCTGGAACCTAGCCGATGCCTGGTCTCGGTCGAACTGCGCTTCGACCGGCAAGAGGGAGAACGGATCCGGACGCGACGGGAACACCCGGGAGGCCACGAGCTTCTTCAGATTGTCCGTGGAATTGTTCGGCTCGACGGGCACGCCTGCGGGAGCGTTCGGCTTCTCCTCAGCCAACTTCTGATACTTGGAGAGGTTCACCGAGGCCGTCGGCACGTCCGCAGGCTCTCCTCCCCCGAGCAACCCGCAACCGGTCAGCAGGGTGACCGACAGGGTCGCCAGGCTCGTGTTCCTGATCCTTACCATGTTGCTCATCGCTATCACCTGGACGGAGCGGCGGAGGGGGCCGGCGGCCTCTCGCCGCCCGCGACGGCGCCTCCCGTCAGGCCCGAAGGGGGACCCATCGGGATGCCGCCGGGGGGACCTCCCATACCCGCTCCAGGAGGCCCGAACATCGCGCCAAAGCCGGTCGGTGGTCCTCCGACGGAGCCGCCGCCGAAACCTCCGGTGCCGGTGCCGCCCGCCTCGTTCACGTTGCCGAACAGCTGCTGACCCCTGATGTAACCGACGAGCGTCAGCTGGTACGTGCCCGTCAAGATCGGCGAGGTTCCGGTGAACGCCAAACCGTCGACGACGGCCAAATACCCCGGCATGTTGCGCCAAGCACGCACGTTCGCCGTGATCTGCTCATAGGTTCCCTGAACGGTGACCGTACCCAGATCGAAGATCACGACGGGGAACGGAATCGCCGGGAAGTTGAAGTAGCTGGCCAGAAGCCCGGTCGAGTGAGGCTCTGGGAAGGGCACGAGCGGCCCGCTGATCACCTTCACGCCGCCCCGTTTCACCTGCCGGTTCACAGCCTCCTGCACGCTGTTGCGGAACTTTCGGGCGTCGATCGCAAGCTGCCAGGGATTCACCGAGATGTCGATCCCGCCTGCCGCTACGGAGGCCGGAGGGGTGCGCGCGGCCACGATGCGCCGCCACTCCGAGGTCTTCTCCTCTCTGAGCTTCAAGGCGTCCTCGACCCGCCGCTCGGCGCGCTTCGCCTGATCGACGATCTGCTGCCTCTTGTCGGCCAACTCCTTCTGGTACTGCGCGTTCTTCATGTTCGGCAGATAGAAGTGGAACACGCCGAACGACAGCACCACCAAGGCGAGCGACACGCCGATCACGATGAACACGTAGGGGCTGATCTTCATGTGCGCCTCCTCAGTCCTCCTCCCTCAGACCCGCGGGACCACCCATGCCTAGCCCTCCGGGAGGCCCGAAGCTGCCCATGCCGCCAGGAGGCCCGAAGCCGCCCATGCCGGTGGGCATGCTTCCGGTCGTTCCCGTGCTCGACGAAGCCCTGGCGGCGTTGGCGAGTGTGGCGCGCACGTCGGGCGCCTGCAGCTTGCCCGGCATCACCACGGTCACCGTGATCTGCGACCAGTCGGGCATCGCCCCCCTCAAGCCCGGCTCCCCGCTGCCGAAGTTGCCGACTCCCAGGTAACCACCGGAAGCGGTGGACCCGCGGGCGATGAGGGCCTGCAACCGGTCGAGCGGGTCGTCCGGCAGCGGCTGCTCGCCCTGCCGGATCGGACGACCCGTCTGGTCCGTCTGCGTGAGGTTGGGCACGTACGTCTCCACCAGCTGGAAGCCGCTCCTGCTGACCGAGCGCACGTCAGGGATGCGGTTCAGAGCGAGCATCAGGTTCGCGTACTCCTCTTGGCTTTTGATGACGCCGCTGAGAGTCAGGGTCACCGTCTCCGCATCCATCGGGGAAGCCGACATCGACGTCACGCGGAAGAAGGCCGGTATGTACCTCCGCACCGAGTCGTAGAAGTCGGGATACGCCGAGCAGTGCTCCTGCATCGCCTTGGCCAGCTCCACGTTCAAGACCACCGTCTGGGCGCTGGCCGTGATCGTGTCGGCGAGCTTGCTGAGCGCCACCACGTCGTTGGCGGGCTTCTCCAGGGCATCCGCGCGGGCCTTCTCGCGCTCGTAAGCCTGCTTCGACACGAACATCATGCCGAGGCTGGCCGCGATGCTGGCCAGAAGGATCAGCAGCATAAGGACGATGGCCACCTTGGACTGCTTGCCCTTGCTGACGTATGGCGGCAGGAGGTTGAGCTTCATTCTTCTTCCCTATCAGAACAGGATGTGCAGACCGTTGCCGATCGCGATCACAAACTCCGTTCGGCGGCCGTCCAGCAACTCGGGGCTCGCCTTGCGCGCGTTCACCTGGACTCCCTTGGTCGGGTCGAGGATCTCGCAGGGCAAACCGAGAGCCCGGCCCATGAAATCGGGCAGGCCGCGAAGGTGCGACCCGCCGCCGCACAGCAACAAACGGTCCACCTCGCCGCCCTTGCTCCGGAAGTAGTCCAACGAGCGGCGAACCTCCGCCACCAGCTCGTCCAGCGCCGGGCGGAAGCCATCCAGAAGACGCATCGTCTCGGAGTCGCCGACTGGCTCCGGAGCGGCGGACGGCATGGCCGTCTCTTCCGGCTGGGCGATGCCGCCCGCTTCGGTCGGGAAAGGCTCGGGCGAAGCCTCGGGAGCGAACGGGTTGTAAGGCTGCAACGGCTCGGGCTCGATCGCGGCCGGAACGGCGAACGGGTCCGCCGGCGCCTCCACCATGAAGCCGCTGGGAATCTCCGCCCTGCTGCGCAGCAGCTCCTCGGCCTCCTCGTAACCGAGGTTGAGGTTCCGCGACAGCTCTTGGGCGAACAGCTCGCCCCCAACCGGGACCTGCCTCGGCATCACCAAGTTCCTCCCGCGATAGATGTTGATGCCGGTCGTCTTGTGGCCGATGTCCACCACGCAACACACCGC
This sequence comes from Fimbriimonadales bacterium, assembly GCA_026418055.1. GTDB lineage: Bacteria > Armatimonadota > Fimbriimonadia > Fimbriimonadales > Fimbriimonadaceae > UBA8783. Next base: position 15,906 of record JAOACB010000051.1, on the reverse strand, counting down.
CGTGGGATCGGCCCCCGAGACGGCCAGCGTCCTTGCGACGGCGGTCGGTTCGACGTCGATCGCTACGAGCTGCTTGCCCGCCTTCTTCACCAAAGAGATGATGGTGTCGACGGCGGATTGGGGAGAGATCGCCAGCACGACGTCCATGTTGGCGGCGTTGGGGTCCACGTCGTCCAGCTTCGCATAGGCGCTCTGCACCGTGCTCTCGGCGAACGGGATGTTCCGGCTGATCTCCCACTGCATGTGCTCGGCGAGCTCTGCGTCGTTCATGCGCGGAACTTCGAGCGTGCGCACGAGCACCGACGCCTGGCCGGCGATCGACACCACCACGTTGTTGGAGGAGGCTCCGATGCTGGAGAGCAGCTGCTTGAGGGCGGCCCCGACGGCGTCCGGATTGAAGACGCCCGTATGATCCACGCTGTCCGCCGGAGTCTCGATGACTCCCAGCGCGGTGACCACGGCCTGACGGCCCTGGTTCCTCACTTCGGCAACCTTGATGGTTTTGCTGCCGATGTCGACGCCCAGCGCGCTGCTCAGCTTCTTGGCCATAAACCCGATCCTGTCCCTGCCCCGAGGCGAGCTAATGTTACTACCCGTTCAGCCGACCTGTCAACCAAGCCGGCCTTCACCCTACTTGGACGCAACGCTCTGTCGATTCGGTTCGCCATCCGTGGCTCCTCCGCGGGCGGAAGGACGATCCGCCCGCGGCCAGTCTCTCCATACTCTTCTGCTCGCTCACCGGGACGCCGGGATCGGACTGAACCTCGGCGCCAGCGTCTGCAGGTACAGGTCCGGAACCCCGGCCCGGGTGCTTGTCCAAACCATCCAGATCAGTCCGGGTCGACGGGTCCCGATGGCTCCTGCCGGGTCGAACGGGTCGAGGCTCAGGAACGGCGAGCTCTCGTTCACCGGCTGGGCGATCGGGATCGGAAACTCCTCCTGCTCGGGAATCAGGCCGACTCCGTAGGTCGACGCCGGCACGGCGATCGGCTGGCCATCCTCGGTGACGCCTTGGAAGGCGATGCTCACCGCTCGGCCCTCGTCGACGTCGGTGAAGTACACGCGGCCCCGGGCCGGGTCGATCTGGTACGGACCGGTCGCACCGACCACCGCCAGCGACACCACCGTGCCGTCCGGATTCGTCAGCACGCCCGCGGGCAGCTGCACGCCCAGGCGGAACGACCGCAGGAACGGCCGGGCCGACTGGCCTCCGCCGGCCGCGGAGCGCCCGTACGCCACCAGGTACCGCGAGGTCCGGATCGGATCTGCGTCGGCGTTCGACACCGCCGCTCCTCCGGGGCGAACCCAGTAGCTGGCGTCGGCGATCAGACGGTTGTCGAACAGCACGTTGGGCGTCGAGTGCGACGCCGTTTGGCCGGCTCCGCTGACCCTCAGCGCGAAGGGCTGGTAGGTGAGCAACAGGACGGCCCTCTGGCTCGGGGTGGCCGTGCCGAACCGCACCAGCCCTGCGTTCGGGTCCAACGTCACGCGGCCGCCCAAGCGGGTCTCGAACGTGACGATGCCGGTCGAAGGATCGACGCGACGGGTGTTCGGCACCTCCAGGTTGGTCAGGGTTCCATTCAGCCTCTGCCAGAGTTGCGGCGCGAAACCGCCGAACCAGCTGACTCCCTGGGCTCGGTAGACGCCGCCACCGACGGCCTCGAGCGCCTCGTTCTGCCGCGGCGGGAAGGCCGCCAAACGAACCGGAGCCCCGTTCGCGTCGGCGACCATGCGCGCCAGGAACACCTCGCTGTTCGGCCTGCCGCGCAACTTGCCCACGAAGGCCATCTCCAGAAGCCGCGTGCCGGGGTTCAAAGTGAAGCCGCCCGCGGCGATCGGTGCGCCGGCGTAGACGCGGGCCGACACGCTGGGAGAGGCGAGCTGCTCGAAGCCCGAACCCAGCGAGATGCTGCGGATCGGAGACCACCGGTCGTCGATGTTCGCCACCGAAGGGTTGTACGTTGTGTAGCTGATCTGCGAGCCTCCCACGGTGGTGGCGGCGAAGAACACGGTGGCGCGGTCTCCCGTCTGCACCAGGCTCAGCCGGGACTTCCTAAGGCCCGGGTCGTCCTTGGTGGCCCGGATCGGGGCACCCACCGTGGGCTGCCCCGACGCCGCAACCTGCACGGGAGCGAGGAACAGGCGGCTTTGGTTGGCCCGACCGTTGAGGGTCTGCACCTGCGCCTCTCCCACGAATGCCAGGTAGGCCGTTCCCAGGTCGCTGCCGTTGAACGGATCCACGAACCCGAGGGAAGGCAACGTGGGCAGTCCGAACTTCATCGTGTTCAGCACCACCGCTTGCCCGTTGGCCGTGTCGACGCCGAACAGCGCGTCGGCTGCGGCCTGGTTCGGCACGTTCGGATACGGAGCGTCGGTGGGCTGGGAGAACCATCGGTCCGCCGCCGCCGGCGTGAACCAGTTCAGCTCCCGCAGGTTGTTCGGTCCGGTCACCGCGGCGGGCGTGGTTCCGCGCAGCGTCGACAGGAAGATCCGATACGCCGGGTCGGCGGGCGCGTTGGCTCCGGGAGCCGGCGCGCCGAAGGAGTCCCGGGGCGACGACCAAGCCACCAAGAGGCTTCCGTTGGCGGCCCGGGCCATCGTGGGCTGCAGGTTCGGGTTCAGGAAACGCTCGCTGCCGGTCACGACGTCCTCCACCAACGGCGCCGAGAGCCTGGTCGGAGCGTTCGTCAGCCTGCCTTCGCGCACGGTGAAGCGCAGCGTGAACGTCGGGTCGGAGTAAGCCTCCAGACCGCCGCCGTACTGGTCCAGGCTCAGGGCGAGATTGGCGGGGTAGGTCGGCGTGCGAACCTCGTTGATCACCCGCAGGATCTGCTGGTACACCCCGCTGGGCAATCCGAGCGGCACCGTAACCGCGACGCTCGGCGGATAGGGATCGGGCAGGCTCGAGGACAGCTTGCCCTGCTGCACTCCCGTCACAGGGTTGGCCCTGCGGGTGGCGTTCAGATCCAGCTGGGTCCCGACCCTGTCTCCCGGCCTGGCCTTCTGCAGAACGACGTTCGGATGGTTGTTGCCGTTGTCGTCGCGCACGATCCACCGAGCGTCGGGATCGAGGTTCGAGAACACGTTCGTGGCGGTCTCTAGCCACGCCGCGTCGTGGTTCGACTGCGAGTAGATCGGCCAGGGGTTCAGCGGTCCTGCCAGCAGCTGGGTCGCCTTGGCCAACCGGAGGTTCAGCAGGTTCACGTTGCCTTCGTTGACCACCGTGAACGGCTTGAACAGCTCCCGGAACGGGCCGTTGAGCGGGTGGAGCGGCGAAGCCGGGTCCCAAGGCGGCGTCGGCGCGAAGCCGGCACCGATGGGCAGCATGCCCGCGTCCACCACGGGCGTCCTCACCGAGAACCGCTCGTCCACATCCACGGGCGACGCCAGCCGGAAGCTGCGGTACGCCTCCCGCAGGCCCGAACCCAGGTCGAGCCGGCCGTTGCCGTTGCTGTCCACCAGCACGTACAGCCTGCCCGCGTACCCGGCGGGCACCTCCACTCCCGCCGAGTCCGCCAAGGGCGTCGAGTTCGGCGGCTGGAATCGGGGCACCCGCACCTCGAAGTCGAACGGCGTTGGGTTCAGCGTCCGTTGGGCGGGAGCGGGGTTGGCCTCGTCCGGGAACGACGGCGGAATCAGGCTGGCGCCGGCGAACAGCGGGTTCTCGGTCGTGCCGAAGGCGGACTTCGTGACGCGCACCGCGCTGGCGCCGATGTCGGGATAGTCCAGGCTATCGTTGGGGAACCTGGTCGGCAGGTCTTCGTAGCCCGGATACAGGTTGGGATCCAGCGGGAACAGCACCGCCGACGATCCGCCCAGCCAGTTCAGTTGCCGGGCCTCCACACGCACGTTGTCCAGCCCTCTGCCTGGCCCGCGCAGCAGTCGCATCAGGCTGCGGTCCACCACGCTGATGGTCACGCCGCCGCTCTGCCCGTGGGCTACCAAGCCGACGCTCGCCAGCAGCCGGTTCTTCTGGGTTCCGGGCACGTTCGAGCCGTTGATCAGGTTCTCTGGGTCGGACGGGTTGACCGAGTAGCCCACGGTCCGGAGCGCGTCCGCCGGCGTGGTGATCACCAGCGCCAGAGGATTCGCGACCTTGAACGAGCGCACGGAGTTCGCCGGGTCGAGGTTGATCGTCTGTTGCTGACCGTTGTCGTTCAGCGAGCGCGTGGTGATGGTCGCCGTCACGCTGCCGTCGCCCGGGGGCATGGCGTTGGCGCCGCCCGGCTGGATGGCGAAGTCGATGACGGCGTAGCCGTCCAAGCGCGTGCCGTCCGTGGCCGTGGGCGGGTTCGAGCCGGAAACGATCGGGAACTGGCGGCTCTCCACGGTGATCGTCCGGGTGGCGGAGCCTTGGGCGTTGAACAGGAAGTTCACGCTGGGCGGCGGCACCGCGTCGCCGTCCGGCGTCTGCGTCGCGTGCGGGTAGCGGTAGACGAGCACGTAGATGCGCTCGCCCCACTCGAACGCCAACGGGCTGCCGCCGACCTCTGCCGCGGCGTCGGCCTGCGCGTAGTTCAACGTGCCGGCGCGCAGCTGGCGGTAGGTTTCCGCATCGATCAGCTTGATGCGAGCGTTGCGGAAGTTGTCCGCCACGGGGTTGTTCTCCACCACTCCCTCGGAACCGGGCGGCTCGCCGGGCGTCAGCAACCCCGTGTCGTCGTTGAAGGCGTACAGGTAGCCCCGCGTGTCGGCGACCGTCAGCCAGTTGCGGCCGGCAGAAGCGTGGCCCACCAGGCCGCCCGCGAGCACGTACTCCCAGGCGCGCCGACCTCCAACGCGGTTGACGTCTCCGAGCCTTGCGAACAGCGCCACCAGCCGGCCCTCGGCCGTGGGCACCAGCACGCAGGGCACAGGCGTGGGCGTGAGCGTTCCCAGGTTGTTCAGCACCCGAAGGGTCGTGAAGGTCAGGCCGCCTCCGGCGAAGCTGGTGGCCAGCTCCGAGGTCGTCCAGCGGACGGAGGCGCTGCCGCCCGAGCCGTTCGCATCGAAGGCGTACACGGTGCCGTTCTCGTTCGCGGCGAACACGGTGTCCGGTTCGCCCGCTCCCAAAAGGACTCCGGGCACGGCGGTCGGGCTGGCGACCCACCCATCCGTCGGCAGGGAGGTCGTGCCGCTGAACCGCCAGGCGACCGATCCGTCGTCCACGTTCAGGGCCAGGAACTCGCCGTTCGTCTCGTCCACCTTCGGCAACGCGCCGAAGAACACCTTGCCGAACGCCACAACCGGCGTGGAGACGATCTCGCCCAGCGTCGGTTGGTCGAGCGCCGGGAACTGCCAGCGGACCGTCGTCTTCTTGCCGCTCGTGCCCCGCGCATCGAGCGCGTACAGCCTGCCCTGACGAGCGGGAACGAGGATCGTGGGTCCATCGGCCGTGTTGGCGAAGGCGAGCGACCCGACGAACGATCCGAGGCTCGAGGTCTTCGAGGTCGAGGGGTAGTCGTCGGGCCAGGTCCAGATCCGTCGGGTGGTGCCGGCCTTTCCCGTGGCGAGGTTCATGTCGCCTCGACCGGCCATGTCGATGCAGTACACGCGGCCGTTCCTGGCGGCGACGAACAGGTAGTCCCTTCCGTCGATCCGCTGCACCAGCGCGGAAGAGAGGTCGAAACCGGTGGGCATCTCGGCTACGGGCCCCTCCCCGTCCTCGCCGTTCGTGTGGTTGGGGTCCGTCCACGAGGGATCCAGAGGGTCGCGCAGGCTGGGATAAGCCCACAGCACCCGCGGCGTGGAGGTGGCGTTCGACTCGAGGCAGTAGATGCGGCCGTCCTCCGACGCCACGAGCGTCACATCCGTGGGCACCAAAGGATCTCCCGGCACCATCTGGAGCAACGCTCCGTTCACCTGCACCGGCGTGGACTTCACCGCGAGATCCGGACCGCCGTTGAAGGCCATGGCATCGGCGTAGGCCAGCCTGCCCTCCAAGGCGTCGTTGGCGTCGGTGCTGAAGTTCAGCACGCGGACCTGCAACGGGGCCGTCGACCGGTGGCTGAAGCGACGGTTGCCCAGACGAACCCACCTGGACTGGGAGTCTTGGTCGACCACCACGTCCGTGACCGTGGAGCCCTCGTGGATCTCCACGACCGTCCTGCGGGCGAACAGCTGACCTCCGTTGCTACCGGCCAGCCACATGCTGATGGCGTATTCGCCGTCCGGCAACGACGGCTGGTAGCGCACGTCGGTCGCCGCGGAGCGGCTTGCCGCCAGAGGAGCGGAGAAGTAGTTCGCCCCGAGATAGCCGGAGGCGGCTGTCTGCGCCGACCAGGAGGGAGGGTTCGGGGTGACCTGGCTGCTGGGAGCGTCCACCACGATCTGCCTGCCGGAGTTGTCCGTCGGCGAGAACGTCCAACGAACGGTGCCGGTGTCGAGATCGAACGACCGCACCACCCCCGCGGCGACCGTGCGGCCCGCGGAGTCCACGCTGTACTCGTTTCTAGCCGCAACCACGTTGCGGCTGGCGTCGGAGAGCGTGTTGATGATGGTGCTGGCGGTGTAGGTGCCCTGGATCGGCTCCGCCCGCGCAGCGTCGGCGTACACCAGCGAGATCGTCGCGCCTCCGGTTTGACCCATCAGGTTTCCGTTGCGGTCGCGGGGCACGGTGTTGTACAGCCGCACGATCAGCGAACCGGTGCCGTTGTAGGGGAACAGGCGGTCGGTGGGCAGGCCGCCGTTGCCCAGCCGCACCCAGCCGGTGCCGCTGGCGGACGTGTCCACGATTTCCACGTGCCGCTTCCCGCTGTAGAGGACCTCGAACACGTAGTAGCGCTGCGGATACACCAGGGTCACTCCGGCGCCCGGGTCGATGTCCGTCGGCCCGGTCGGAATCCACACGTACACGGCGTAGTTGCGGGCGGACGCGTCGGCCGGCGTGAGGTCCCAGGCGAACGTGCGGGCAGTGCCCGCCAGAGGCACCGTGGGATCGTAGTTGTCGAAGTTCGCGAAGGTCGCGCTCGGCGTGACGATGGCGAACTCGTAGCCCGGCGTGATGGGCCGCTGGCCGAAGTTGGGGGAGGTTGGGTCGAAGAAGGACGATACGAGCGAGTCCACCGCCGAATCGCCCGTTTGGGAGGGGATGTACACCGACGAGGCCTCGCCGCCCGTGGAGGGCGAAGACCATCCCGACGTCTTGGTGACCCTCTTCGACGTGTTGTCGCGCACGATCTGCGCCCCGGGGGACGCGGAGCCACCCGGGTGCCACCAGCGCAGATTGGCCCTGCCTGGGCTGCTCACCGAAGCGCCGGTGTTGCGTCCCGTGCGCTCGTTGTTTCCCCGGAACGTCGGGAAATCCTGCGCCCAGGACAGCGCGCCCCCGGCGACCAGTGCGATCGCCACCGAGAGACCCGCCCACAGGTGCGTTCGTCGTGCCATGGTGATCACCATCGTTCTCCGTTTCAATCTCTGTCCGCGAACACGGGCAGCGTCAGCCCGCGCGTGCCCTGGATCGGCGGCAGCTCGAAGCGGACGCTCACCGAGCTGAAGCCGAGGTTGAGTTGGCTGAACTGGAATCCGCCGCCGAGCACGCCGGGGTCCCAATCGCCGTTCAGTTGCAGGATCTCGCCCTCGAACGGCTCTCCGTTGCGTTTTCGCCCGAAGTAGCCGTTCACCACCAGGATCTCGCCGGAGTCCAGCCTCTTGGCGTACATCGGTCGGAAGTCGAGCGGGTTGTCGCCGGCAGGCTCGTTGGTCGCAGGGTTCCTACGGAGCACGCGGTAGGCGTTCCTGGGAAGCATCCACACCACGCGCCACTCCGAGCCCGACTTGACGATCTCGTACACGCCGGACGCATCGGTGAACAGGATCGCCGTGTAGGTCCGTGGCCCCGTGCCGTCCAGGTTCAGGAACACGTTCTGCATCGTCACGGAGCTCAGGTTCCCAAGCAGCTTCTTCCGAGCGGGCACGGCCGGGGAGCTGAACGAGCCCGATTCGGGGTTCCAGAGGACGTTGGCCGCCACTGCAGGAACGGTCACCTCGTTGATCACCTCGAGGCTCGCCCCGTCGAAGAACACGATGCCGCCGTTGCCGTCCCTGGCCTCCCGCACGTCGGAGCCCGGATCCACGAGGTTGGGAGCGTCCAACCCAAGGTCCACCCGCGTGGGGGTCGTCCCGCCGATCGCCGCCGCGAACACGTAGCGGTTGGTGTCGGGCCGGAACACCCTGGCGAGCGAGGTGTACCGGAAGCCTTTGCCGCTCACCGTGCTCGGCGAGTGCCAAGCCAGCACGCCCAGAGCCGGCTGCTGGTTCCCCGAAGCGTCCGTGAAGCCGACCACACCCAGCAGCCGGCGCGTTGCCGGGTCCACCGCATACCGATCCACCAACTCCACCACGCGGTGGTTGCCCGCGTCGGCGATCAGGTAATGCACCCAGTACTCCAGCGGTTGCGGGTTGCTGACGCCGGTGGGGTTCGCCTTGTACTCCGTCCACCACACCACGTCCCGAGGATCTCGAAGGTTCTGCGGATCGTTCGGTCGGTAGCCGTCCGGCAGGGCGTTCGGGTCGAGCACGAAGCCCTGGATCGATCGCACCTCGCGGCCGGTGGAATCCAACCGGACGATGCGGTTCGCTCCGGCGTCGACCACCAAGAGGTCCCCGATCCCGAAGCGGTAGGCGCGGACGGGGCGCACGAGCGGACGCGCGTTCCCCACGTTCCCCACTTCCACCGAAGGGCCGGAGCTGAGCGTCGCCTCGGTGGACCACAGAGCGTTGCCGCTGGGGTCGAACCGTGCCACGCGGCCCTCGTCGCACACCAGAAAGTCGGCGCGGCTGAAGCCCCAGATGCCTTGGGAGCTCCATGCGAACAGCGCGCCGTCTCCCCCGACGACGCCGAACGCCTCGGGCGACAGACCCAGGGTGGTCTGCAGCACCCGCACGCGGTAGTCGTCGAACGACGTCACACCGACCGTCTGCGGCCACACCCAGTTCGGATTGCCCCGGATCGGTCCGACCTTCAGCTGGTGCAGCTGGCGGTTCCAAGGCCGGTCCGCGTCGGCCACGAGGAACGCGTCGTTCGGACTGATCGTCGCGTTGATGGCCGTCACGATGCCGGTGGGCGCCAACGGCGGGAACGGAGGCCCGGAAAGGAGGTTCGGCAGAACGCTCGCGCCGGCGACGTACACCGTGTCCCCCAACACCACGGGCGCGCTGCGCGTATCCATCCCGGTGAACACCACGTACCACAGGAGCGGCGACCAGCTGGAGCCGCTGCGGTCCGGCTCGATGAGTTCGTCCGGCTGGTTGGCCCGCCGCAGGATGATCGGTTGGCTGAGGCTGACCGCGTTCGTCACCGGCCCGCGGTTGCTCGACATCAGGGAGAGCATCCGAGCGACTCCGCGGGACTGGTTCTCGAAGCTGTCGTACCGGTACTGCGCCGGCTGGATCGTGGTGAACACGTTGGGGCTTGCCGGGTCGGTGCTCCTCAAGAGGTCGGGCTGCAGCAGCGTGAAGCCGCCCTCGATGGCCGGCAGGCGGATGTCCACGTTGCCTGGCTTCGCCTTGAACGCCATCAGCACCGCGTTCGGGACGACGCCGAGCTTGGTGCCCTTGGCCATCACGTAGACCGTGTCGCCCTTCACCGCCGGAGCGCCAACGAACCGAAGGTTCGTCAACGGCTGGTTGAGGAACGGCAGCAGCGACGTGACCACGGGGTCCTTGTCCAGGATCGTCTCCCGGTACGTGGCGGCCGACGCTTGGTTCAGAGGGATCGTGTGCTGAGGATAGAGGTCGTAGCGGTACACCAGCTCGAACGCCCCCTGACCCTCCTCGCGAAAGGCGAACAGGCTGCCGCCGGTGTCGTTGCCGAACGTGAGGTAGATCGTGCCGTCCGGGCCGAGCGCCACGGCGTCCAGGATGCGCCTCGAGCGGCTCGCGTTGTCCGGCAGGAACAGGTTTCCGCGCACGGCGTTCGCCGAGGCGGTGGCCTGGCCCCAGTCGATGGTGTAGTCCACCCGCACGCCCACGGCGTTGGGGTCGAGCGAGGCGCCGCTCCTGATCCCGAAGCTGAGCAACCCGGGCGCGATCTGCGACACCGAGCCGTCGAAGATCGCGTCCATCTGGGCCGGCGAGTAGGGATCGCCTGTGGCCGCGTCCAGCAGCGTCAGCCGCACCCCCAGGGCGTTGCCGGACCCCGGCAGGTAGGCGCTCAGACCCCTCTGAGAGCACCGGAGCGTGACGCGCAGCTGGTTGCCGCCGGCAACCTGGAACGCGATCGGCCGCTCCCCCTTCGCCCCGATCCACACGCTTGTGACGCTGGCCGTGCCGTTCGGCGTGGCGTTGGAAGGATTCGGACGGGACACCACGTAGGCGACCTTGTCGAGTCCTCCGCTGTTGTCAGCGATGGGGATGTAGCCGACCGTGGGGCTGGCGCCGACGGTGAACATGACCGGCGACCCGGCCTTGCCGATCACCCAGTCCGCGGAGCTGGAAACCTTCTGGCCCGTCCCCGGGTTGAGCACCCAGATCCTGCCGGCGTTGTTCGACGTGGTGTCCGCGACGTAGACGAACCCCTCGTGGTAGGTGGGGGCGTACGGCCCGCGCCCTTGGACCGAGGTGTCGGTGACCGAGGCGCCGTCCGGCGGCTGCACGGTGTAGATCGGCGCCATCGAGCCGGAGCCAACGATCCGGCCGGCGCCGTCCAGGGTGATCGCCCTGAAGGCCACGATCCGTCCGTTGGCCTCCTGAACCAGGATCTGCTCTCCGGCGAACGGGCCGCTGGGAACCTCGATGCACAGCGGCGGGCTGATCGGGCCGTCGAGCGCCGCGCTGTGCCAGATGAGGTCCGCGCGCAGACCCAGGGTCCGATCCGGCATGCCCTCGTCGGCGATACCGTCCCCGTCCAGGTCCGTGCCCGGCCTGGCGTTGAACACGTACACGCGGTTGCCGTCGACGGCGACCAAGAGGTTTTTGAACACCGCGGGAGGCACGGAATTGCCGTCGCCGGGGTTCAGCGCGAGCTCGGCGTTGAACCTCTTGAGCAACGGAGCCTGCACGTCCACGGGGCTCGATCCGCTCTTGCGCGCGCCCTGCCGGAACTGCCGGCTGCCCGAAGGCAGATGGATCATGTTGACCACGAGCTTCGCCGCGGCAGTGAACGAGCGGTCGAAGGTGGGATCCAGCGCGCGGGCCTGCAGGTTCGGCTGGAAGCCCCCGGGCGTCTGGACGCGATTCAGGGTCGTGGCGACGCCGCGGGCGGTGACCACCAGGAAGCCGTCGCCGATCTGCCCGGCCAGCAGCACCGGTCCGAGGTTGTCCCCAGCGACGCGGTTGAAGAAGGCGAATTCGCCGGGGAGGGCCGCGAAGATGCCCCCGAGGCCGGAGATGCCGTAGTCCGCCAAGTTCAGCGCCTTGAGCCCGAGACCGTTGCTCGACTGCATGGCGTTGAGGTTCTCGGGGGTGATTCCGTAGGGGTAGCCGAGCAGAGGGTGCAGAGGGTCGAACCCCGAAGGCGCCCCGAGGTTGGCTCGGTTCTCCACAACCGTCAGCGGAAAGCCGTTGATGGGATCGACGGTGGTTCCCAGAGGCGCGTTCGGGCCGGCGGCGGATGTCATGTCGATCCACAGCACGCCGCCCTTGTCGACGAAGCGCCGCAGCTTCTCCCGCTCCAACGGGTTGAGGCTGACGCGACCGTGGGCCGCCACCAGCAGCACGTCGTAGTCCGCCAGCATCTCGTCCGAAGCCGTCGCAAGGCGCAGCTCCCAGTACGCGGCGTCGCGCTTGGTGAGCGTGCTGCCCACGGGCGGCACCACGCCCCCGACCACAGAGGACAGCGCCACCCACCGGTCGTAGGCGGCCTGCGTCATGGTGCCCAGAGCCCGGGGGTTGTGGAAGTCCCACCCGGCGGGCTTGACGGCGGTGGCGGAGTCGAGGTTGTGCCAAACGAATGGGGCGTAGTTGGCCGGCTGAGGGTTGCCCGGCGCGACCTTTTGGCTGTCGAGCAACACCACGGCCGCTCGGATCGGAACCGACTTCTGCGCGAAGTTGGTTGGAGCTGCCGCGGCGAGGGCCGCGGCGGAAACGCCGAGGATCGTCAGCGCTGTGCGCAGCTTCACGGGTTCACCTCTCCGAAGTAGGCGAGCGTCGGGCTCACCGGCAGGCGCGGCATCGGCGGCAACGGCCGACCATACTCGTCGTAGCGGACGTACGGCGAGTTCGGATCGAAGCCTCCGGCCCTGCCGGTCGCGAGCGCCGGATCGTAGGCCAGGATCAAGTTGGGCACCGCGAACGTGTCGGGATCGTCGAGGTCGTAGCCTTCCGGCACGTGCACCCAAGGAATCCGCCTTCCCGTCGCACCGATCTCGCGCGGGATCCAGCCCCACTTGCGGAGCCACTCCGCCTGCTGGCTGATGGGCACCGGCATGTTCTGGCTTACGGAGCCGACCAGCACCACGCGCACGTCGAGCGGCTCGCCGTAGAAGGGGGTGCCGGGCATCGCGCCGAACGCCTCCAGCCTCGCCTGGTCGCGTTCCTCCTGGGTGGATCCTAGCGTGGCGTAGCGCTCCCTGGTGTCGTTGGGGTTCGGGTTGAACCACGGACCCGGGATCACGAAGAACGAGCCCTGCTCGGCGTACACGGAAGCCTCGATGCGAACGTCGTGGGGCACGATGGCCGCGCGGGCCAGCAGGTAGTCGTTCGAGGCCTCCGTGGCCGTGGAAGCGGTTCGGATCGTCACGTCGTTCGTGCCCTGCAGGAACGCTGTGAACCTGCCGATCGGCTCCTGCACGGTCATCTCCAATCCGGACACGTTCAGAGCCGTGCCGTCGAGGAACCGGAACTCGGTGGTTTCGAACTTGCTGTACCGCTGCCAGTTCTCGATCCCCAGCCCGAACAGGGGTGCCCAGCCGGGGGTGCCGTATCCGGGCGTGGTGTATCCGGGTCCGAACACGTTGGTGGCGGCGTTCGTGGGGGTCAGCGGGAACAGCACCGTTGAGTCGGGCAGACCGTAGTTCACATCCATGCGGATGTAGGTGGTCGGTGCGGGCCCGTCGTCCATCGTGTGGGTCAGCAGCACACTCACCGGCAACGGATCGCCCGTGTTGCCCGCGGTGCCGGCGAACTCGCGGTACAGCTCCGCGAACGGGCGCCAGGTGCTCGGGTCGCGACGGTTCCCGCCCGGCGTGTCCGGCGACAGCAGCAGCTCGGCGCGCAGGGTCAGCTGGCCGTCCTCGGCGCGCAGACGCACCGGGTTGAGCGCCGTGGCGGCCGCGGCCTCGTTCACTTCCTCCAGTTCCTGGCCGATCGACGGGCCGAAGAACTGGGTCGTGTTCAACGCCACGTAGTCCTTGGCCATCAGCATCAGAGCCGACCTGCTGGGGCGGTTCAGGCGGCCCGTCGGCGTGGCCACCCCCTTGGTGATGCTTCCCTCGATGTAGATCGTGCCCATCGACACGACCGTCAGCTGCCGGTCGGTGGGGATGACGCCGCGGATGCGCACGTTGCCCTCGAAGAACAGCAGACCGTTGAACGGAAAGCCCGCGGCGTAGTTGGGGTTCTCGGCGTTGAAGTTCGCTCCCGGCGTGAGGGAGTTGATGATGTACGGCACGCCGCTCACGTCGCCGATGCGGAAGCGGATGCCCGTCAGGCCGGAGTCGGAGCCGTCCTCGTTGCGCCACGTGCGCTGGTTGTCCCGCGCGCCCACCGGCCTGCGGGTTCCGTCGCGCACGATGATGAAACCGTCGGGCAGCAGCTGCACGAAAGCCCCCGGAGGCACGTAGAACGGGCCCTTCCAGGCGGACCCAGCCTTGCCGTTGTTGGGGTTGAGCCAGTCGTCGACGAGGGCCTCCTCGGTGCCCACGTCCTCGCGGGCGTCGGCGGTCGAGCGCACCTGCACGTCGTAGCTGTTGTCGACGTACACGCCGCGACCGTGGCCGAACCTGCCGCTGTTGCCGTTCCCCACGATGCGGCCGCTGTTGCGCGTGGCCACCAGATACCGGTTCAGCCCCGTGTCGGGGTCGACCATCGTGACCCGCGGCGGCTCCTTGCGGATCATCGCGCGGGCGTTGCCGTCGGAGTCCGCACGCTGCAGCCGGTCGCGCAGGAGCCCTCCGATCGTGGAGAAAGCCCCGCTGCGGCTGGAAAGGCTCGGCGAGGTGCCGTTGCCCAGCGAGAACGAGCCGGTGACCCACGAGGAGCCGTTCCAGTCGGCCGCCAACAGGTTCAGCCTGCTGTCATCGTCCGCTCCCCGGATGAGGCCGTTCACCAGCACGCCGTCTCCGAGCCTGGGGTTGAGGTACAGGTTCAGGTCTCCGTGCACCACCAGGTCGGCGTTGCTCACGATCGAGCCTCCGCCTCCCACGGGGTTGGGATACGGCACGGGAGACGGGCCGATCGTGTACACGGAGTCCAACCCTCCGAGCTGCATCGGAATCCGAACCGGGTTGCCCTCGTACCTCGCTCCCAGCTCTCGGGGGACGCCGATCTCGGCGGGCCGACTGACGTTGTCGAGATTCGTGATGTACAGCGCGCTCTCGATGATGCCGATGGACGCGAACGCGATCAGCTTGCGCGATCCGACGAAGCGGTTGTCGCGGTTCTTCATCTCGCCCAGCGCGCGCCGGAACTCGTCGCCCGATGCATAGTTCCGAAAGCGCACCGGCTGGCTCGAGGCCATCGTGGTCGGATCGTTCGGGTTCACGCGGCCGGGTCGGCCGACGCTCTCGATGATCGTGTAGTGGCGAGCCCGCCCGGGGTTCCGCAGGCTGCCGCTGGGATCGGAGGAGAACACGTTGAAGTCGCTCGGAGCGAACCGGACGCGCACCAGGGCCCTTCCGCCCTCGAAGTTCACCCTGGTGTAGGGGCCGAGGCCGTCCGGACCGCCGAGATCGATCTGAGGGTCGCCGTCGGCCCGCAGACCGAACCCCGTCCCCGGGCGCAGGTACAGGGCGTCGGGGTCGGTGGTGAAGTCGCCGCCGTCCTGGTTGAGAGGCGTGGGCGCACCGCGCCAGTCCGCGCCCAGCTCGCTGTAGAGGAGCCTCGAGTGGGCGTACCGGATTCCCGCTTCGGCCAGATCGGCAGCGAGGGTTCGCGCGCGGCTCGTCGAGGCCGTGCCGATGCCCCGGTTCACGATGCCGAGGAACACGAATCCGAGGATGAGCAGCACGCCCAGGATGATCATCGCCATGATCAGCGTCTGGCCAGCGTGCGCTCTGCGGTTCGATCGCGTTGCCTTTCCGATGCCCCGTCTCATGGTTCCCCTATCGCAGGAAGTTGCGCACCGTCGCCGTCGCCTTGAGCGTGACCGACTGCGGGTTGGGCTCCGCCGTCTGCGGGAAGTTGCGCATGGTCAGCAGGATCTCGATGATCCGGCGCGAGTCGTAATCCACCGTGACGGCGTCGCCGGGCGCCGTGAATTGGAAGCGGTAGGTCACCCGAATGTTCCCCGGAGGCAACGGCACGTTCGGGTCCGAATTCAGCTGGAGGTATCCGACCTTGAACCGCGGCTGGACCACCGCGGACACCAGGTCGTTCGGGTCGTAGTTCGCCGGCGGGTTCGACAGCCCCAGCAGGCCATAGTCGTCAGGCTCGCGAAGGTTGGTGTAGTTGATGCGGTACTGGTTGGGGCCCGGCTCTCCCGTCGTGCGCGTGTACCGGATCGGCTGCCCGTAGTTGGGACCAGGGTTCTGGTCGGGACCGATCACCACCTCCGAACCGGGCACGATGCTCGCCCGAGGGAATCCGATCGCCGGATCAGGATGCAGCGGGCTCGGCGTCCCGTCGGCGTTCGGGGTCACCCTCAGGTCGACGAAACGATGCACGTTCGGGCGAAGGGACGGATTCTCCCGCCACACCTTGTTGAACAGGCTGTTGATGTCGCTGTAGTCCGACAGCTGGCCCGCTAGGGAACCGGCGGTCGCGGGAGTCTCCTGCGGCCCGCACGCCTTGGAAGGGGCGTTGTCGAACGGGGCCGACTCGTCCTGGCCC
>JAOACB010000004.1:113764-114109 GCA_026418055.1 Fimbriimonadales bacterium | reverse complement strand
CCGCCGCTCTCGTTCGATCCGGCCTCCCGCGGCACGGAGCACGGGTCGTACATCATCGAGTCGCTGGAGACAGGCCGCGTGTACCGAGGGCACTTCAACGTGGTGAACCGCGGCTGCATCACCAACCTGCCGCCCGACTGCGTGATCGAGGCCCCGGGCTACGTGGACGGCAACGGCATCTCGATGCCCATCGTCGGCGATCTTCCGATGGGTTGCGCCGCCGTGTGCAACGCCAGCGTGAGCGTGCAGCGCCTAGGGATGGAGGCCGCCGTGCACGGCAACGACCTCTGGCTGAGGCAGGCCATGCTGCTGGACCCCCTGACCGGCGCCGTGTGCACGCCCCCC
>JAOACB010000004.1:93973-113754 GCA_026418055.1 Fimbriimonadales bacterium | reverse complement strand
CAGTACGGGCCCGCGATCGAGGAGGCCCGCAGGAGATGGGCCGCGGGCCCGCCGATCCCGCCGAGGGACTACAAGGGCGTGCGCGTTCCGACGAAGACCATCGAGCAGATGGAGGCCGACCGAGAGACGGCGCGGCGCATGGCCGCGGAGGCCGACAAGGCCAAGGAGACCCACGGCTGAGCCCAGGCTGACCCCTGTCCCTCCCCCGAGCCCTCAGGGCTTCGGCCAAGGCTCCCGCTAGAGGAGGAC
Source organism: Fimbriimonadales bacterium (assembly GCA_026418055.1). Lineage (GTDB taxonomy): Bacteria > Armatimonadota > Fimbriimonadia > Fimbriimonadales > Fimbriimonadaceae > UBA8783. The sequence continues at coordinate 113,505 of JAOACB010000004.1, read as the reverse complement.
GCTCGGTCCGACGGAGCCGGCGCCTGCCCGAGCCAGCACCACACCGCGCCAGGCCTCCTTGCGGTTCCAAGGTCGGACCCGCCCCGGTCCTCCACAACCGAACCCGGCTGAGTCGGCCGCGCCGCAGCGAGCCTCCATCGGCCGAACCCGCGCGGCGCGTTCCAGGTCTGCGGGGTCGAACGGGCGGACGAGGGGCCCCGCCGGAGCTTCTCCGGCGGGGCCCCTCGGTCCCGATAGGGCCTCAGTCGACTTGGCGGCCTGGCTTCTCTTCCTCCAGCGTCCGACGGCGGCGCCGCGCCACGGCTTCGCGCAACAGGTACTCGATTTCCCCGTTCACGCTCCGTAGGTCCTCCGCCGCCAGGCGCTGGATCTCCTCGTACAGCGCCTGACTGAGCCGGAGCAACAGCGCCTTGCGATCCGCCATCGCCGGTTCCTCAGTGATACAGCGTGCCCGCGTTCACCACCGGCTGGGCCGACTGCTCGCTGCACAGCACGACCATCAGGTTGGTGACCATCGCGGCCTTGCGCTCCTCGTCCAGCTGCACTTTGCCGTGCTCCTCGAGCCTCTCCAGAGCCATCTCGACCATGCCGACCGCGCCGTCCACGATCTTCTGCCGAGCCGCCACCACCGCAGCCGCCTGCTGGCGCCGCAGCATCGCTCCGGCGATCTCCGGCGCGTAGGCAAGGTGCGACAGGCGGGCCTCGATGACCTCGACGCCGGCCAGCTGCAGGCGCTCCTGGAGCTCCTGTTGCAGGTGCGTGGAGACCTCGTCCGTGTTGCGGCGCAAGGACACTTCGTGCTCCTCGCCGTCGTAAGGGAACGACGAGGCCAGGTGTCGGACGGCGGTCTCGCTCTGCAGCGCGACGTAGGACTCGTAGTCGTCCACCTGGAACGACGCGGCGTAGGTGTCCGTGACGCGCCACACCACGATCGCCGCGATCTCCACCGGGTTGCCCGCGCTGTCGTTCACCTTCAGCTTCTCGCCGTTCAGGCTCCTCGCCCTCAGCGACACCTTGCGCTTGGAGAAGAATGGGTTGCCCCAGTGGAAGCCGCTCTGCTTGACGGTTCCCACGTAGTTGCCGAACAGCAGCAGCACCGTGCTGCCGTTGGGCTCCACGATGAAGAAGCCCACGCTCAGCAACGTCGCCAGCAGGCCGTCGATGGCCAGCGCCCAGATGTAGGGCGCGGGATTCGGCTTGGCCTCGGGCTGGGCGGCTAGGTAGATGATGAAGCCGAATCCGATCCACAGCAGGAGCGTCAGGACGAGCATCGCCCATCCGTTCTGCACCTTGATCGTTCTCTCTTGACTCATCGGTGTTCCTCCTTCCGATACCAACATGATATCACAGAGCGATCTTTTTCGCAACGCGCAAAATGTGCGGCGGGGGCCGGTCGCCCTCGCGACCGGCCCCCGCCCAAGCCGTCCCAGCGGATCAGGCCTCGGTTTCGGTTCCCTCGGCGGCCTGCTCGCGCGCTTCGGGACCGACCGCGGGGTCGTAGACCTCCACCTCGATGAACGCGTCCACGTCGTGGTGCAGGTCGAGGTGCACGCGGTGCACCCCGAGCCGCTTGATCGGCTCCAGCAGAGCCACGCGCTTCCGCTCGATCTCGACCCCGAGCTGGCCGCGGATCGCGTCGGCGATGTCCTGCGCCGTCACAGCGCCGAACAGCTTCGTCTGCTCCTTCGCCACCTTGCCCTCAAGGACGACCCTCGCGCCGTCGATCTTCGCCTTGACCGCCTCTGCCGACGCCCTGGTCTCCTCGAGCTTGTGCGCGAGGCGCGCACGGCGCTTCTCCAGAGCCTTCAGCTGCTCCCGGGTCGCCAGCGTGGCGTACCCGCGGGGGAACAGAAAGTTGCGGGCGTAGCCGTCGGCCACGTTGACCACCTGGCCCTCTTTGCCGAGCTTCGGCACCGTCTGGTTCAAAATCACCTTCATCGCGACAAAACCTCACCTTCTGATGCCGATGCCGACCATCGGCACGTTGCCATCGAACGCCCGGTTCACGCCGAACCAGCCGATCCAGTCGTTGCCCAGTCGGATGCGGGCGCGGAGGTCGACGCGCGGATCGTTCAGCCCAAAGAGGTCCGCACGGATTCCCACGTTGGGCGCGATCGCGTAGTCTACCCCAAAGCCGGGCTTGCCGGCGTACACCCCGTAGCGGTACTCGCCCGCAGGTCCCATGGATCGGCCGATCTGCGCGGTGATCTTGTTCGCCTCGAACGCGTCGAAAAGCCCCGCGTGGATGCGGAAGTCGCGCACGGGCAAGGTGGCCTCGAAGTCGGTTCTCCAGCGCCCGGGATCGATCTCCGCCACGACGTCCATGCGCGTCTCGAGGTTGCGCAGGCTGCCTCCCGAGGGCACCCTGTCGAAGAAGTTCTGGAGCTTGGTGAGAACGCCTCTCGCCTCGTCCGCCAGCTGGATCGCTTTGTCCGCCAGCGTCACGGCTTTCTCGCTCACGGTCACACCGTTCTCGGCGATCTTCTCGGTGTTCGCCGCGATGCGCGTGCCGCTTTCGGTCATGGTCTGCAGGTTCGACGCCGCGCGCCGCACCGAGCTCCGCAGCTCGGTGTCGTTCACCAGCTGGTTCAAGCTGTCGACCAGGCTCTCGGTCTTCTCGCCGGTCTCGACCAGCGAGGCGAGGACGCTTTCGGCTTGTCTCCGGTACCGGGGATCGGTCAGGAGGTCGGTGGCCGCTCGGATGCCTCGTCGCACGTCCGCGATCGCCCGGGCGGCGTCCGCCAGCGCCTGGGCGACCACGGCCCTGTTGTCGCGCACGAGGCCGTCCACCCTGGACGCCAAGCCTCCGAACTTTTCCACGGTCCGGTTGCTCGTCTCCAACAGGTCCCTCAGGCTCTGCAGGAGGCGCTGGTCCTCCAACAGGCTCCGGGTGGCGCGCAGGGTGGCGTTCAGCTCCTGCAAGGTCTGCTGGCTGTCGGGCAACAGAGTCTGCAGCGGCGAGACGACCCTGCCCGCGAACACCTCCCCCGGGGGCGCAGGGGGAGCGTCGACGGGCCCTGGCACCAGCAGCAGCGGGTTGTCGCCGAACCCCAGCAGCGACTGAGGCAGCTCGACGCTCGAGCCCTTGGGGATGCGGACTCCCCGCTCGATCTCCAGGGTCAGCCTCGCCCTCGTCGGCCCGGCCAGCTCCACTCGAACGACCTTGCCTACCGGGACGCCGGCCATCAGCACCCTGGCACCCTCGGCCAGTCCCGCCGCGTCCGGCAACTCGGCGTAGTACAGGTCGGTGTGCTTCCGGAAGACGCTCCTGCCCAGAACAGCGAACCCGCCGAGCAGCAGCGCGCCGAACAGCACCACCAGCAGGCCGACCTTGGTCGCGTTCTGCATGCGGGCATTTTAGCAAGTTGCCCTCCCTAACCTCCGGCCTGGCCGAATGGGTCCGGGCGGCGAGAAGGTATTCTTCGGACGGTTCGCGGGGCTCGCATGGGAACCTGACGGCTCGGCCCGACCCCGCCGATAACCAAGAGTGGGGAGCGCTCGGGGCCGGGGAAGACGCCGAGCCCGGTGAGACCGTAGAACCGGTTGTCGGCTCTGCTTGTCTATCAGAGTGGAGAGCGGAACGCCGGCCAGGTGTCCAGCATGTGGCAGAGATTCACAGAGAGAGCCAGAAAAGTCGTCTTCTACGCCCAGGAAGAGGCCCAGAAGTTCGGTGAGGGGTACGTCAGCACCGAGCACCTGTTGCTGGGTCTCGTGCGCGAGCAGGACAGCGTGGCCGCCAGGGTGCTGGACAAGCTGGGAGTGAGCCTCAGCCGCATCCGCACCGAGGTGGAGAAGCAGCTGCCCCGCGGGGACGTGCGCAACAACCAGGAGATGTCGCTGACCCCCCGCGCCAAGAGGGTCATCGACCTGGCCTACGACGAGGCTCGCAACCTCAACAACAACTACATCGGCACCGAGCACCTTCTGCTGGGTCTGATCCGCGAGGGAGACGGCCTCGCAGGCCGGGTCCTGAGCAAGCTCGGCGTGGATCTGGAGCGCGCTCGGCGCGAGGTGATGAACCTGCAGGGCGACGACACGCCCTCCCGCGGCTCGCAGGGCCAGAGGAGCGCCGGCTCGTCCCGCGAGCAGCAGGCCTCGAGGACCCAGACGCTGGACGAGTTCGGCAGGGACCTGACCCAGCTGGCCCGCATGGGCAAGCTCGACCCCGTGGTGGGCCGGCAGAACGAGATCGAGCGGGTGATGCAGATCCTCTGCCGCCGAACCAAGAACAACCCGTGCCTGATCGGAGAGCCGGGCGTCGGCAAGACCGCCATCGTCGAGGGCCTGGCCCTGCGCATCGTGAGCGGCGACATCCCCGAGCTGCTGCGCGACAAGCGGATCGTGGCCCTGGACCTCGCGGCCCTGGTGGCGGGCACGAAGTACCGCGGCGAGTTCGAGGAGCGCATGAAGAAGGTGATGGAGGAGGTCCGCAGGGCCGACGGCCAGGTGATCCTCTTCATCGACGAGCTGCACACGCTGGTGGGCGCGGGAGCAGCCGAGGGCGCCATCGACGCGAGCAACATCATGAAGCCGGCGCTGGCGCGCGGCGAGCTGCAGTGCATCGGCGCGACCACACAGGACGAGTACCGCAAGTACATCGAGCGCGACGCCGCGCTGGAGCGGCGCTTCCAGTCGGTCAAGGTGCGGGAGCCCCTCGAGGAGGAGGCGATCGACATCCTGAAGGGCCTCCGCGAGAGGTACGAGGCGCACCACAACGTCGAGATCACCGACGAGGCGATCGCCGCGGCGGTGCAGCTCTCGCAACGCTACATCTCGGACCGCACGCTGCCGGACAAGGCGATCGACCTGATCGACGAAGCCGCCTCCCGCGTGCGCCTCGGGCAGAGCCTACCGCCGCTGGACGTCCGGCAGGACCGCGTGCGCCTCGGCAAGCTGATCGCCGAGATCGAGCACCTGCAGAAGCACGATCCGGACTCTTCGAGGCTGGAGGAGATGCTCCAGGAGCGCGAGGAGCTCGAGGAGAGCATCCGCGAGCGGGAGGAGGCCTGGCAGGCCGAGGAGAAGCCCGAGCCGGTCGTCGGCGAGCAGGAGATCGCGCAGATCGTTCAGAGCTGGACGGGCATCCCGGTGACCAAGCTGGTGGAGGCGGAGTCGCAGCGTCTCTTGCGCATGGAGCAGGACCTGCACCGCCGCATCATCGGCCAGCACGACGCCGTGAGCGCCGTGGCGCGAGCCATCCGGCGCGCCCGCAGCGGCCTCAAGGACCCCAAGCGGCCGATGGGCAGCTTCATCTTCCTCGGTCCCACGGGCGTCGGCAAGACCGAGCTCGCGAAGGCCCTGGCGGAGTACCTGTACGACAAAGAGTCGAACATGGTGCGGATCGACATGTCCGAGTACATGGAGCGGTTCGCCGTCAGCCGCCTGGTCGGCGCGCCCCCCGGGTACGTCGGCTACGAGGAGGGAGGTCAGCTCACCGAGCAGGTTCGCCGCAACCCGTACTGCGTGGTGCTGCTGGACGAGATCGAGAAGGCCCACCCCGAGGTGTTCAACATCCTGTTGCAGGTGATGGAGGACGGCCAGCTGACCGACTCGCAGGGTCGGACGGTGGACTTCCGCAACACCATCCTGATCATGACGTCCAACGTCGGAGTGAGGCCGATCGAGGTCGAGAAGGGTCTGGGCTTCCGCCAGGCGAAGACCGACACCGACGATCCCAAGGTCTACGAGGCCATGAAGAACCGGATGCTGGAGGAGATGCGCAAGCTGTTCCGGCCCGAGTTCCTGAACCGCGTCGACGAGGTGATCGTGTTCCACCACCTGAAGCGCGACGAGATCCTGCAGATCGCCGACCTGTACCTGAAGCGCGTGAACGAGCAGGCCAAGAACCTGAACATCACCATCGAGCTGAGCGAGGCCGTGAAGGACAAGCTGGTCTCGGAGGGGTACGACCCGAACCTGGGCGCCCGGCCGCTCCGCCGCGCCGTGCAGAGGTTCATCGAAGACCCGCTGAGCGAGGAGTTCCTGCTCGGCACGTTCCAGGCCGGCGACCACATCGTGGCCGAGCTGGACGACGACGGGCGCGTGGTCTTCCGCAAGAAGACGCCCGAAGAGCAACAGTCGATGGAGCTCGTCACCAACTGAGCCCCGATGCGCGAGGATTCCGAGGGGGCGCCGCCCAGGCGCCCCCTGCGCTTTGCCGGCGGCGTGTTCCTTCCGAGTCTCGGCGCAGGAACCCGACCCGGCGCCGCCGCTGCGCAGGGGTCCGATCAAGAGGCCCCTTGCGCTCGGCGGCAACCTCGCCGAAGAACGCGCGGTCCCCTGCCGAACGTTGCGCTCCGCCGCGCACGAGAGGCGCCGCGGCGTCAGCCTTGACCCAACCCACAACATCCGCCCGTCCCCCAACAACCGCCGCCAGCGGCGCAACCGGACGCCGAGGTGCTGGCGCCGCATGGGCGGCCTCTGGATGGACGTCGGCCTCGCGGCCGCCTTCGTTGGCGGCAGAAGGGCCACCGCTCAGCGGCGCCTTCCCGCGGCAAGACCCGGCGCCGCTGCACGAGCGGGCTTCCGGCCAACGGCTTCCCCATCCGGAGCGACCGCGAGGCCGGCTACCGTTCTGCCGAACCTTCCCCGGGCCGCGAGGCTGAGGACCCTGTCGAAGCGCGGCGGGCTTGCGAGAGCCGCTTCGCGCCAAGCCGTTGCCGGCGCGCTCGCCGCCACCGAGGCGAGACGACGCGCACCTTGGAGTCTTCGCTGGGCCCGGAGGGAACTCGGGTGGTGGCGGAACGACGGTGTTTCCGGCTCGAGGCCGATCGGCACCGCCCGCCGATCTCCGCGGAGCCCGCATGCCCGTGGCGCCGGCGCGGCCCACCCGATGGTCTTCCCCGCTGGCGGCCCACACCGACCCTGCGCGGTTGGTGGAGGCCCCCTTTCCGTCCTCTGCCGCCCGAACCGGGTTTCGCTCGAGACCCTGCGCGCCCGATTCGCGGCGGCCGAAGGGTCTCTGCCCTGCAGCAGGAAGGTCCACCCGATCCTCGTCCAAAAGGGTCGAAGGACCCTGCGGTTTCGCGGAAGACCGTGTTATACTAAACGTGTTCAGAACTGAAAGCGTTCAGGTCTGAAAGCGTTCAGGTGGACCATGGCGACCATTCGCGACGTGGCGAGGTTGAGCGGAGTGTCGATCGGCACCGTCAGCAACGTGCTGAACGCCCGAGGAGGAGAGGTCAGCGAGGAGACTCGGCGCCGCGTCCTGGAGGCCGTGCGCCGGTTGCGCTACCGACCGACCGCCGCCAACCCGGGCCGACCGGCCCTGCGCACCCGGAACGTCGGCGTGGTCATGCGGAACTTCTCCGAGAGCCCCATCCTCGCGAACCCATTCTTCGGCGCCGTGCTGGACGGCATCATCGGCGCGGCCGGCCTGAGGCACTGGAGCACAACCGTGTTCGTCGAGGCCATGTGGGAGGACGTCCACAAGAGTTTGCGGACCTACTGCGACGGTCGCAGCGACGGCCTGCTGGTGGTCAGCCCTCCCGAGGAGAGCCCCATCGTCTCGGCTCTCAAGGAGCGTGGCATTCCGTTCGTGGTGATCGCGGGAGCCCATCACGACCCCGACGCCTCGACCGTGAACATCGACAACCGCATGGCGGTCCAAGAGGCCGTCGAGCACCTGGCCTCCCTCGGCCACCGGAGGATCGCCCACCTGGCGGGCACGGAAGGAGAATCGGACGCGCGCGAACGCGTCGAGGGTTTCCGGACCGCGATGGCGAAGCTCGGCCTGCCGCTGGGACCGGGCTCGATCCTGAACGCCGCGTTCAACGCGGAGATCGCCTACCAGACGGCACCGAGGCTGTTCGAAGCCCCCGAGCCACCGACCGCGGTGTTCTGCGCGAACGACCAGATCGCTCTGGGACTGTCGCTGTGGCTCAGCGAGCATGGATGGCGCGTGCCGAAAGACGTTTCCCTCGTCGGGTTCGACGACCTGCCATTCGCGGCAACCATGAACCCGCCCCTCACCACCGTTCGGCAGCCCTTGGCCCAGCTGGGCCACGCCGCCACCGACCTGTTGCTCGAGCTGATCGAGGGCAACCGCACGCCGGGGACCAAGATCACGCTCCCGACCCAGCTCGTCGTGCGCGGCACGACGGCACCGCCCCGCAAGGGCAGAACCAAACCGAAGTTGGCTTGAAGCTTCCAATGGAGGAACCATGAGAACCTCTCGCGCATTCACCCTCATCGAACTCCTGGTCGTCATCGCGATCATCGCCATCCTGGCGGCGATCCTGTTCCCCGTCTTCGCGCAGGCGCGGGCGAAGGCACGCCAGGCGACATGTGTCTCCAACATGAAGCAGCTGGGCATGGGCTGGATCATGTATGCCGGCGACTACGACGACGCGTGGCCGATGACGTCGTACTTCACCGGCCAGCCGGCGCCGAACGACATCGTCTTCTGGCAGTACGCGGTCGAGCCGTACATCAAGAGCGGCGCGAACACGGGCACCATCGATGAAACCGGCGGCCACCTGCGCCGCGAGAAGACCAGCATCTTCGTCTGCCCAGAGTGGAAGAAGAAGGGTCCCAGCGTCGACGAGTCCGGCAACACGAACACCTACGTGACCGGGAACTACCCGTTCCAGTCGTACCTGCCCAACTTCAACATCACCACCGCCGGCTGGGCCATCGGCGGAGGATGGGCCGCCGACGCGAACGCCGTGGGCACCCAGACCGAGCTCGGCCGTCCGGCCAACACGATCCTGCTCGCCGAGGCGATGACCAACGGCGAGAGCAACGAGCTGTGGACGTTCTTCTCCGGCATGGGCTGGACCGAGAACTCCGGTGGCAACATGTGGTCCGTCGCCGCTCGGCGGCACGGCACCGGCTCGAACTACGTGCTGGCAGATGGCCACGCCACCAACTCGATCGGGCCCAAGCCGCAGTACGGCACCGACCCGAGCAAGCGCACGATCTGGTGGGGCATGGAGCCCTACGGTCCGATCGCTGCCGACGTGCGCAACAAGCCGAACGCGCAGCTGTTCTTCGGGCCGCGGGCAGGACAGTGAGAACCATGCCGAAACAGGCCCCTTGGACGCTCGCGTTGCTCGCCGCGCTGGCGCTGGCCGTCGGCACGGCCGGTTGCGGCGGCTCGGACGATCTCGACATTCCGGAGGGTCAGTCTCTGAAGAATCCCGGCGGTCAGGTCAGGACCGGTCCGCCAGCGGAGATTCCCAAGGGACAGAACCAGCAACAGACCCGATAGAGCGTGAAGCCTCGTTTCGAAGGATCAGTCCTCCTCAGGGGTCCGGGCGCCATCCGGCGCCTCGGACCCCTCCTTTTCCTTCGATCCCTAGGCGGCCGCTCCTGCGAGCAGGAGACCAGAACGAGCATGGCCAACAACCCAAGCCTTCGCCGATCCGCTCTAGCACTCGCCGCGGCCCTCGCCGCCGGAGGCCACGCCGGGCCAACCGACATGACCGGTTGGTTCCCGTTCGTCCAGCCGTGGGACAAGGCCCCGGCCGGCGCCTTCGACGCCTCGTTCCTCAACGCCAAGCCCGCGGGCGCCAACGGCCGCATCGTCGTCAGGAACGGGCAGTTCGTCGAGAGCAAGACCGGCCGGAGAGTGCGCTTCTTCGCCACCAACATCGGCACGTCGGCCGCGTTCCCCTCGCACGAGGACGCGGAGAAGATCGCCGACCGCCTCGCTGGGCTCGGCATCAACCTGGTGCGGTTCCACCACCTGAACAACGGCTGGGAACCCAACGGGGGAACGATTTGGAAGCGCGACCGCATCTTCCTGGAGATCGACCCCGTGCAGCTGGACCGTTTCGACTACTTCGTGGCGGCCCTCAAGAAGAGAGGAATCTACTCGAACATCAACCTGCAGACCGCGCGCGAGTACCTTCCTGAGATGGGCTTCCCCGAGTCCGTCCGCCAGCTCAGGGACTTCGCCAAGAAGGTGGACAAGTTCGACGAGCGGATGATCCAGCTGCAGCAGCAGTACGCCAGGGATCTCATCGGCCGGAGGAACCCCTACACCGGGCTGAGGTACTGCGACGACCCAGCCATCCTCAAGGTCGAGATCAACAACGAGAACTCCCTGGTGGGATGGCCGGGCGAGGAACCGGGCACCGGCCTAGGCAGCCTTCCCGAGCCGTTCCGCGGGAACCTCGTGCGGCTGTGGAACGACTGGCTGAGGCGCAAGTACGGGGGCGAGGAAGCCATCCGCAGGGCATGGCCCGACCAAGACCTGATCCTGGGCCCCAGCGTGACGGACCGACGGACGAGGTGGACGCACGAGAACCACTCCAACGGCGATGTGACGTTCGAGGTGTATCGGCCGGAGGGTGGACAGGGTTCGATGGGTATGAAGGCCACCGTGCGTTCGAACCCGGGACCGAACTGGCACGTGCAGATGCACCTGAGCGGCCTGGACCTGAAGAACGGCCAACCGTACATCGTGGAGTTTCGAGCCCGAGCCGAGCGGCCTGTGACCGTGGGGGTCGACGCGAGGCTCGACAAGTCTGACTGGCGCTTCCTGGGCCTTACAACGTCCATCCGTCTGGAGCCCCAGTGGCGCACCTACCGACTGGCCTTCCGTTGCCGAAGGAGCGAGCCGAACAGCGCGCGCATCGGCTGGGTGATCGGCGAGGCGCGGGGATCGATCTGGGTGGAGAACGTGCGCGTGCTGCCCGGAGTGCGCAGCGAGGGCATCCCGCCAGGGCAGAGGCTGGGAACGATCGACCTGCCTCCTCCCGACCTGTCCCCGAGGTTCCAGGACTACATCCGCTTTCTGGCGGAATCCGAGAAGTCCTACAGCGAGCGCATGCGCCGCTTCCTCCGGGAGGAGCTCGGCTTCAAGGAGACGCTGATCATCGACACCCAGATCACTTGGGGAGGCCTCACCGGCCCCTGGCGCGAGGAGTCGATGGACTACACCGACATGCACGAGTACTGGCACAACCCGCTGTTCCTCGGACGCGACTGGGATCCCCAGAACTACCGCGTCGAGCGGCGCGCCATGGTCAATGAGATGGGCAAGACCGACGGGGTGCTCGGCAACGCCGCGAGGGTCCGCCTGGCAGGCAAGCCGTTCAGCCTGAGCGAGTACAACCATCCCGCTCCCAGCGACTATCAAGTGGAGATGATGCCGCTCCTCACGGCCTACGCCAGCGCGCAGGACTGGGACGCCATCTACAGCTTCGCCTGGGACACGACGGGCACGGGAGTGGACAACACGGCCTACGACAACTACTACAATCTGGCCCGGAACCCCTCCAAGGCGGGCTTCTTCCCGATCGCCGCCGCGATCTACCGCATGGGCCTGTTCGAGCCCGCCGGCGCCGTCCGCGCCGTCCGACTGCCCGAAGTTCCCTGGAGCCGCAACTACCACTGGCACGAGGAGTGGGAGGACCAGGCACCGGACGCTCTGGGTCTGAACACGAGGCTCTACGCCGAGTGGCGCGCCGCCCGTGCTCCCGCCGCCAGGCCTGGCCAAGGCACCCGGCTGGAGGTGCGGAGCGGCGAGAAGGGACAGGTTCTGGCCGTCGGCAACGACCGGGCTGCGATCTTGGTGGGGTTCGTGGGCGGAACCACCCAGAGGGCCGGGGTGCTCGAGGCGCGGTTCGATCGATTCGGCGAGAAGCAGGAAGGCTTCGCGGGCCTCATGCTGGCCGCAATGGACGGCAAGCCGATCCGGTCCTCCGGCAGGGTGGCCGTCGCGCTGATCGGCCGCACCGAGAACGCTGGCATGGGCTGGAACGAGGCGAGGAACTCGGTCAGCGATCAATGGGGGCGCGGGCCGGTGATGGCGGAACCGATCCCGGCGACCCTGAGCCTGCCTGCCGACGGGCCGAGAAAAGTCTTCGCTCTGAACCCGGACGGCACTCGCCGCGCCGAGCTGCAGGCGAGCTTCTCCGCGGGAAGAGTGACGTTTCGAGTAGGGCCGTCGGTCCGAAGCCTCTGGTTCGAGGTGGCTCCCCGCTGATCGCGGGAGGCCGATCGTCGCGGGGCTCCCCCGTCCTCATCCGGGGGAGCCCCGCTGGTCTTCCGGCGAGCGGAGCGCACAGGATGCCGCTGGAACCGAGGAGCAACAAAGGAAGGGGAGGGATGGTGGAGATGATGAGATTCGAACTCACGACCTCTGCAGTGCGATTGCAGCGCTCTCCCAGCTGAGCTACATCCCCACGCTTCCGAGCTCCTATTCTACCCAACGCGCGACGCAGGCAAGGTACTGCCCGCGGAGCGCGGTCCGGCGCCAACCGTCAGGCTTTGCCGGACTTGCGCAGGTTGGCCCAAGCGTCCTTCAGCGTCACCGTGCGGTTGAACACCAGCGCGCCCGGAGCCGAGTCGCGGTCGACGCAGAAGTAGCCGACCCGCTCGAATTGGAAGCGGTCGCCGGGTTGGGCGTCCGCGAGGGAGGGTTCCGCGAAGCCCCGGACCACCTTCAGCGAGTCCGGGTTCAGGTTGTCCAGCCAGGTGCCGCCCTCAGGCGCGTCGTCGGGATCCGGCACTCGGAACAGGTGGTCGTACAAGCGCGCCTCGATCGGCAGGGCGTGCTCCGCGGAGACCCAGTGCAGCGTCGCCTTCACCTTCCGTCCGTCCGGCGCGTCTCCGCCCCGCGTGGACGGGTCGTACGTGCACAGCAGCTCCACCACGTTGCCTTCCGAATCCCGGACGACCTGCTCGCAACGGATGAAGTAGGCGTACCTCAGGCGGACCTCCCTGCCCGGGGCCAGCCGGAAGAACTTGGGCGGAGGCTCCTCCAGAAAGTCCTCCCGCTCGATGTACAGCGTGCGACCGAACGGCACCGGGCGCGTGCCGGCGCCTGGGTCCTCGGGGTTGTTGACCGCCTGAACGGTCTCCGCCTGTCCCTCCGGGTAGTTGACCAGCGTCACCTTGATCGGATCCAGCACCGCCATCCGGCGCGGGGCGCGCTTGTTCAGGTCATCCCGGATGCAGTCCTCCAACTGATGGAACTCCACCACGCTGTCCGTCTTGCTCACGCCGATGCGGCGGCAGAACTCCTTGATCGCCTCGGGGGTGTAGCCGCGCCGGCGCAGGCCCGCCAGGGTGGGCAGGCGCGGGTCGTCGTAGCCCTGGACGTAGCCGCCGTTGACCAGCTCGATGAACCGCCGCTTGCTCATCACCGTGTAGGTCATGTTTAGGCGAGCGAACTCGATCTGGCGCGGATGGTAGATGCCGAGCTGATCGAGGAACCAGTCGTACAGCGGCCGGTGGATCTCGTACTCGAGCGAGCAGAGGGAGTGCGTGATGCCCTCGATCGAGTCCTCGAGGCCGTGCGCCCAGTCGTACATCGGATAGATGCACCACTTGCTGCCCTGCCGGTGATGGGGTTTGTGGAGGATGCGGTACATCACCGGATCGCGCAACAGCAGGTTGGGGGAGGACATGTCGATCTTCGCACGCAGCGTGCGGCTGCCCTCGGGAAACTCGCCGGCCCTCATGCGAGCGAAGAGGTCCAGGTTCTCCTCCACGGAGCGGTTGCGGTAGGGGCTCTCGATGCCGGGCTCCGTGATCGTGCCGCGCGTTCGGCTGAGCTCCTCCGGCGAGAGGTCGCACACGTAGGCTTTGCCCTTGCGGATCAGGTCGCAGGCCCACTCGTACATCTGCTCGAAGTAGTCGCTGGCGAAGAACAGCCGATCCTCCCAGTCGGCCCCCAACCAGCGGACGTCCTCGATGATCGCGTCCACGAACTCCTGGTCCTCGGTCTCGGGGTTGGTGTCGTCGAACCGAAGGTTGAACTTCCCGCCGAACTCCTGGGCGATGCCGTAGTCGATCCACACGGCCTTGGCGTGACCGATGTGCAGGTAGGCGTTGGGCTCGGGAGGGAAGCGCGTGTGCACGCGGTCGAAGCGGCCGCTGGCGAGGTCCTCGCGGATCGCCTGACGGATGAAATCGTCGGGAAAGAACGGAGCGTCGTTGTCCGGCATGGTTGTACCAACGGATAGTATGGCTCAGCGCGGCAGAACGCCTGCGCTCACAAGGGCAGGGAACCCTGGCCCGCCTCCAGGTCGAGCAACGTCCGCTTGAGGGCGATTCCGCCGACGTACCCTGCCAGCGAGCCCTCCTTCGCCAACACGCGGTGGCAAGGCACAACGATCGGAAGGGGATTCGCGGCGACGGCGCGGGCCACGGCTCTCGCGTCGGACGCCGAACGCCCGATGGCCACGGCGCCCTGCGCGTAGGTCGAGGTGGAGCCATAGGGGAGGGTCAGCAGCCATCGCCAAACCCGAATCTGGAACTCCGTTCCTCGGAGGTCCAGCGAGAGCCGAAAGTTTCGGGAGAATCCTTGCAGAAAGCTGTTCAGTTGCAGAGCGGCCTCGTGGAGCCCGGGATCCGAGCCCGCCGCACGGGTTGCCGCCAGCCAAGGCGGTCTCCGCCGAGTCCCCGGCAGCAACACGGCGCACAGCCCCGCGGGCGACGCCACCAGCTCGACGTCACCGATGCGAGTGTGCGCCGTGAAGCGTTGAAACTCCGCCGATCCTTCCAAACTGGACCAGGATGTTACACGAGGCATGAGCTACAATCGTCGAGGGATAAGGCGGCGCGGGCCGTAGGCGAGCGCTTCGCCATGGTCCCACACCCACCGCAGGTGGCTACGTGCGCCGGCCGGGTCGGGAGCGACCGCGCCTTCGGAAACGGCGGAAAGGGTCTTGCGGGCTTTGGGCCCCCACTCTGTCCGCCGGCGGTCCGCGTCCTCGCCCGGCCGGAGACGCGAGGAATCGAGCATGAGCGAACTGGCACCGGTTCTTCTTCTCCTCGCAGGGGCCTGGCTCCTTGCCTACGCGGCCACCCGCTGGTTCTCCAGAGCCTTCCCGACCGTGACGGTCTACGAGTGGCAGCGCGCCCTGAGGATGGTCCGGGGAAGGCTGGCCGGAGAGCTTGGGCCGGGCCGATACCGCTACCGCCGAGCAGTCACCGAGCTGGTCGTCGCAGACCGTAGGCCCTTCCTTCTCAAGCTCAGCGGCCAAGAGGTGCCGACCCAGGACGGCGTACCCGTGCGCCTCGGGCTGGCCCTCGCCGCCCGCATCGATTCCCCGTCGGCGGCTTTGCGCTCCTTCGCGCCCGAGACCGACGCCGGCGATCCGTGGTCCGGACTGTGGAGCGCGGTCTACGAGGCCGCGCATGCGGCGATCCGCGAGGCGGTGCTGGGACGGCCGATCGAGCAGCTGCTGACCGACCGCGGCGCGCTGGCCGAGGAGATCCGTCGAACGGTCGCGGACCGGGTTCGGCCTTGGGGAGTGGCCCTAGAGGACCTCAGGATCCGCGACCTGACCTTCCCCGCCGAACTCCGCCGGGCGTTCGCGCAGGTCCCCGCGGCTAGAGAGGAGGGCCGCGCCGCACTGGAGCGCGCCCGAGGCGAACAAGCGGCGCTGCGGTCGCTGGCCAACGCGGCGAGGATGCTCGAAGGCAACCCGAACCTCGCGACCCTGCGCGCGCTGCAGACGCTGCAGGCATCGGGCGGACAGATCGTGCTGCACCTTCCGGAGGCCGGCGGACCGCGGGCCTCTGGGTCCGAAGCGCCGGAGGAACCGAAGCAAGCTTGAGAGGAGGGGGGCGGCCAACGGGCCGCCCCCCACCTTCCTCACGTCGCCTCGCAGGTTCCTACTTGGCCTCCTCCTCGGCGCCGCGGGGCGCCCCGACGCCCTCTCGGGCCAAACGCTCGATGTTCTTCCTGTCCTCCTCCGTCGCCTTGCCGACGCCGTCTCCCGAGCCGCAACCCGACACGAACGACGCCGCCACCAAAGCGACGGTCAGAACCCAGAGCCTCCTCATCGCCACGTTCTCACTCGTCCGGCCAGAAGTTCTTGAGGACCACCGTGCCGCCGCCGGTCGTCATCGGCTGGTACAGACGGCTGAGGCCCATCGTGACCGTGTGGCCGTCCGCCATGTTCACCACCGCCATGCCCTGCTGGAGCTTGCGGGCGTTCTCCTCGCTGTAGTTCGCGTTGAACGCCGCATAGGTCGCCAGCCAGTTGGTGCAGCTCTGCGGGCCGCCCCACCTGGGCGTGGCTCCGCCGATCGACCAAGAGCCGGGGTTGTAGGTGCGCCGCAACGCCGCGCAGCGCAGCAGCGGGTCCTGGATCGGCTCCGAACCGCCGTCCCAGTTGCGGGTGAAGTGGTCCGCGAACGGCTCGTTGGAGTCGAAGATGAACGCCATCTCGGCCACGCGGGCGATCGCCGACTGGCTTCGGCTGGGAACGTTGATCTCGCCCGGCCAAACCGAGCAGTAGTCCCCCCAGCAGCCCCACACGTTGCCCCACTGGCCGATTCCCAGCACGCCGTTGTAGCGGGCACCCACGATGCCGAACACCCGCCCAGGCACGTTGTCCCCGACGAAGTAGTACGGGTACCGCTTGATCTCGGCCCGCGGAATCGCGCCGTAGGACCAGATGTAGTCCCAGTCGGGATTGCTCACCGCGTTCGGCTTGCCTGCCGGCGTCACGTAGATGTCGATGTTCTTGACGTACGGGTACACCAACAGCACGTAGGGGAAGCCGCCGCCGGGCCCCGAGTGGGGATACATGTAGGCGAGCGGAAGGGTGTCGTCGTAGTCCGCCGAGTACATGAGGCCGGCGAGACCGATCTGCTTGTTGTGCGAGATCGCGACCGCCTTCTTCGCCGACTGTTTTGCCTGCGCGAACACCGGGAACAGGATCGCCGCCAAGATGGCGATGATGGCGATCACGACGAGAAGCTCGATCAGGGTGAACGCTCTTCTGCGAGCCATCAGAGTGCAACCTCCTTAGGCTCAGGTTAAGACGCAGCGGGGAGGATTCCAAGACCCAGCCCGGGCCCAATGGCGAGCCGAAACGGAAAAAGACCTCTCCGATTCGGAAACGGAGAGGGCTGTGCGTTCGCGCGAGGTGGGAATCAGGCCTCGCCGGACTCGGACTCCTCGACCTGCCGGGGCGGCGCCTCCGGCTGGGGCTGGAAGCGCTCGCGCCCGCGGAACTCGCGCCTGTCGGCGGTCATCTCCGTGACCACGAACGGCAGGAGAGCCATCTCCCGAGCGCGCTTGATGGCGCGGGCGATCATGCGCTGCTGGCTGGCGGTGTTGCCGGTCTGCCGTCGCGGAAGCATCTTGCCGCGCTCGTTGATGAAACGCTTGAGGGTGCCGACGTCCTTGTAGTCGATGACGTCGATCTTCTGGATGGTCAGATAGCTGACCTTGCGGCGGCGCCGACCGCGCTGACGGCCTTCGCCCTGCGCGGCATCCTTGTCCTTGGCGTCGTAGCCGCCGTTGATGAGGTTCTTATCTTCGCTCATGGAATGCTCTGGTCCCGACTGGCTTCGGCTTGCGAACGCATAGGATACCTTGGCCTCGCCGGTTCCGACAACCGGCCCATGTCTGCGGATCCGCGGGCCGCCGTCGCGTAGGGAACGGTGATGCAGGCTGTTGCGACCCGTCCCGAGCTCCGTTTCGAGGAGACCACGTTCCCGAGGAACGGCAGGCCCCGACCGGCGATCCGGCTGTCGGCTTCCGTCTGGTTGCCGCTGGCCCCCCGCGAGCTGTTCCCGTTCTTCTCGGAAGCGACCAACCTGCAGGCGATCACGCCCGATTGGCTGGACTTCCGAATCCTGACGCCGCTGCCGATCGAGATGAGGGCTGGGGCGCTCATTCGCTACCGCATCCGCGTGCGCGGCATGGCGTTCGGATGGCTGACGGAGATCGAGGAGTGGGATCCCCCACGGGGCTTCGTGGATCGCCAGCTGAAGGGTCCATACGAGCTGTGGCACCACCGACACGGCTTCGAGCCGGCGGACGGCGGCACCTTGGCGACCGACGTGGTGCACTATTGGCCCAAGGGCGGGCGACTCGCGGATCGCCTGTTCGTGCGCCGCGACGTCGCCCGCATCTTCGAGTACCGCTCCCAGCGGCTGCTGGAGCTGTTCGGCCGCTGATCAGAACCTGTAGCCCGTGCCCTGCTCCTTGTCCGTCTCGTTCGGACGGTAGATCTTCTCGATGCCGTCGAACAGCCTGTCGTCAGACGGCTTGACCTTGCGTGCCTTGCGCACATCCGCGGCGAGCAGCGCCATGAGATCGGCGATCGCTCCCCGGATCTCCTCGCGAAGGTTGTCTTCGGGGCCTGCCGCCACGAGGCGCCCGGCTCGCCAAACGACCGCCGCCGTGTGGCGGAACGGGGGCACGATCGCCGAGCGGAAGGCTACGAGATCGACGGACACCACGCGCGTTCCGTCGGCGGTCTTGACCGCAGCGAGCTCCACGCCGAGCCAGGACATCGCCGTGTCCATCGCCAGCAGGCGCTCGCTTGCGTTGCCGGCGTCCTTGTACCTCGCCCTGAACCTCTCCGCGGTCTTGGAGAAATCGTCGATGACCTCGATCCCCTCCTCGCGCAGGGGCATCGAAACCCATCGGATGAGGTCGGCCTTCGTGACCGACCCTGCGACCAGCGACGGCGGATCGGACGGGATGATCGTGACCTCGGCCCAGCCGAAGAGATCCAGGTAGAAATCGTCCTCAGACTCATCGTTCTGCAAGACGGCGGGGGCGGCAACGGGAACCAGGTGCACGATCGAAGGGCCGAGGCCGACCGCGCAGAGCCATCCGATTCCCAAGGTAACCAGAGCGGACAACATGTTCGTACCTCCTGCAGGGTCCTTCTGCAAGATGCGTGCTGTTTGGACGCGAGGACGCACGTCCTGATCGGAAACCAGCAGGAATGCTGTAGGATTCCCGCATGGATCCGGAGCAAGAACGGAAGCCTCGGTTCGTCGTCTGCACCGTCGGGGGAACACCGGAGCCGATCGTCTTCTGCCTGAACAGCCGCCAACCGGAGGCAGTCCTGTACGTGGTGTCGGAGGCGACGCGGGACGAGGTTGCTAAGAGGATCGTCCCGAATGTCGCCCCGAGGCTGGTTTGGTCGTCCTTTGCCGTGGTCGATCCGGACAAGCCGAGCAGCACCTTCCAGGCGGTTCGCGAGGAGATGCGGCGGTTGCTGACCCAATTCAAAGGTCAACCGGGAGACGTTCTGGCGGACATCACGGGCGGGACGAAAGCCATGGCCGCCGGCCTGGCGCTCGCGGCTTCGGTCATGGGGTTTCGCCTGAGCTACGTGGCCGGGGCGCGCTCCGAAGGTGGCACGGGCACGGTGCTGAGCGGAACCGAGACTCCCGTGGAGGAGATCAACCCGCTGGACTGGTTCGCCGTGCCCCAGCTCGAGACGGCGAACCGCCTGCTGGCCATGGGCTACCCCGGCTCGGCGGCCCGAGTGCTGCGAGAGGCCTCCAAGGGTTGCTCCCCGAGCGTCCGGAAGAGGCTGCAACGGCTGGAGAGCCTCTGCACCGGGCTGGCCTCCATCGACCGCTTCGACTTCCGAGTCGCCCGAAACCAACTCAAGCAGCCGTTGGAGGGTTCCGACCAGCCGGAGAGACTGATCGGATGGGAGGCGACCGAAGCGCTGAAAAGCTTGATCGATCACTGGCAGGCGTGCCAGGAGATCGTCTCGGCGGGGGAACGGCCTCAAGCCCGATCCCTGAGGCCGCTGATGCTCGAGCTGCTGGCCAACGCCCGCCGCCGAGCCCGTCGCGGCGAGCAC
>JAOACB010000004.1:0-93963 GCA_026418055.1 Fimbriimonadales bacterium | reverse complement strand
GGTGGAGATGTTCGCCCAGGACCGCCTGTGGCAGGCGTTCGGAGCCAATAGGGGTCAGGTGCCGGAGGAAGCTCTGCCGCAGGAGGCCAGGCAGCGGCTTCTGGAGCGCGGAGTCCGCCCCCAAGACGGCAAGTTCAAGGTGGCCTTGTCCAACGCCTTCGAGTTGCTGCGGTTCGCTCCCCAAAGCGAACTCCAAGGCTCTTCGAAGGTGTACGAGCGACTGAGGAGCCATCTCGAGAAGCGCAACGGGTCCATTCTCGCGCACGGGATCGTTCCTCTCGACGAGGAGGGCTACGAGGCGATGGAGGCGGCCGTCTGGTCGGCCCTGGAGATCGAGGAAGGCGACGTTCCGATGTGGCCGGAGATCCGCCTCAGCCTCGACTGAGAGTCCGGCCTCCCTGGAAAACCTACCGAAGTCCCAGCGCGCCGACGCCCGAGACTCGGCGTCGTAGACCTCCTGTGAGAGACATTGAGTCTCGGTTCGGAGAAGACAACGATGCTGAAGAAGACTCTGCTCGCCTTCGGGCTGTTCGCGATCGCGCTCACCGGCGCGCGCGCTCAGGCCAAAGACATCGTCGACACCGCCGTCGGTGCCGGGCAGTTCACCACGCTGGTGAAGCTGGTCCAGGAGGCCGGACTCGTCGAGACTCTGAAGGGCAAGGGCCCGTTCACGGTCCTCGCTCCGTCGGACGACGCGTTCAAGAAGGTCCCGAAGGAGGTCGTCGACAGGCTTCTGGCCGACAAGAAGCTCCTGACGCAGGTCCTCACCTATCATGTGATCGCCGGAAAGGTGATGTCCAGCGACCTGAAGAATGGCGCCCGCCCCAAGACCGTGCAGGGCGAGACGGTGCGCGTTCGCATCCAGGGCGGCACCGTGCAGTTCAACAACGCCAAGGTCGCCAAGGCCGACATCGGCGCCTCCAACGGCGTCATCCATGTCATCGACACGGTGATCCTGCCGCAGTCGGTGATGAAGGCGCTCGGCTTGGACAAGGCTAAGGACAAGGCGAAGAAGGCTTACTGATCCTTCCCCGTTCCTCCCGACCGAGCCCGCCCGCCGGGGCGGGCTTTTTCATTCCAACAGGCTCCGCACGACCCGCCGGTGCTGGTCCGGGGGTACAGCGAAAGCGCAGCAGTGCTCTCGCATCGCCTCCAAGCCCCGGGCTCGCACCAGCGCTCTGTAGTAGTCCAGATAGCGGAACGGGCTCACCTCTCCGCGGAAGAGTGCGTAGCATCGCATGGCTCTCTCCCACGCCTCGAGATCCTCCTCCAGCAGCTCGAGAAACACCTCGGGGACGAATCCCCGGTTGTCCTCCCAGTTCTCCCCGTACAGGACGCGACCGACCCAGTGGGGCGGATGCTCCCCCGGAAAAGCCGGCAGGCCGGCGTAGAACCGAGCGTCGGGCAGCAGCTCGTGCGCGGCCGCGTGGTCCTTGTGGATGCTGCCCTTCCAGTGCGTGATGGCCAGCTTTGGCCTGGCCTCGCGAAGAACGGCGGCGACGCGGTGCTTGACCTCGTCGGTCGCGGCGAGCTCGCCGTCGCGGTAGTCCAAGGCCCACATCTCGGCTCCCAACGCCTCCGCGCAGGCCTCCGCCTCCCGGCGCTTCTGTTCGGCGTACTGCTCGGGAGGCATCGTCTTGTGGCCCTTCTCGCCGGGCGTCAGATGCAACAGCCCGATGCTCGCGCCCTGTCGGCGAAGGGCCGCGAGCGCCATGCCCCACGCCACCTCGTCTCCCATGTGCGCGCCGATCGCCAGAACGTCCACAGCCATCTTCACAGCTCCTTCTTGAGGTAGGAGAACCTGCGGATCTCCTCAAAGCCTGCCGCCTCGTAGAGCCGAGCCGCGGTCGGATCGTCCGACCATAGGAACCAGCTGCAGCGAAGCCCGCGCGCCTTCTGGGCGTGCAGCGTCTCGTACAGCAGCACCTGCCCGATTCCTCGCCCTCGCTCGGAGCTTCGGACGCCGATCGGGCCGAAGCGCTCGCCGAGGTAGTGCGAAAAGCCGAGCACTTCGGGTCGAGCTCCGTCCCTCCAGGCGAAAACCAGCCTCGAGGGATCGTCTCCCAGCGTGATGTCCCGGATCGCCTCCTTGACCCATCGCACCCAGTCTCCCGCGAAGTGCGCGCGGGCGAACTCCAGCGCGGGCCAAGCCAGCTCCGGCTCGAACGACTGGAATCGAATCCCCTGCGCCTCGAGGATCCGACGCCTCTCCGCCACCCACACGGGCGTCGAAAGATCCCACAGCGGGGCCTGCATGGCGAGCGGCCTGTAGACTTCGCTATAGCCGTTGCGTTCGAAGAACTCGGGGGCTCCGGCGTACGCGAGGTCCACGCCGGGAAGGAAGTAGCCTGGGGCGTAGCCGCAGACCCAGGCGGTGCGAGCTCCACGAACCCGAAGGTAGCGCTCGGCGGCGCTCAGCAACTCGGTGCCGACTCCCTTGCGGCGGTGCTCGGGATGCACGGCGAGCAACACGACGTAGCCGCGATCCGAATCGGGCGGCGCGTTCTCGAGCGGGACGCTGCGGTGCGCAGCCCATGCCAGCCCGATGGGCTTCGAGGCCTCGTAGGCCACGATCAGCCCAGCGGGGTCGAAGTTCGGGTCGCAGAGCACCTGCCGGGCGAACTTGCCGGCGTCGATGCCCTCCCGCGGCAAGGCTTCCCCCAGCCAAGGAATCACCGAGGTTGGCCAATCCGAGGGCACCCCAGCTCGAAGCTCCATGCAAGGCACGTTACCCGCTGGCCCGCCTCGACAACGGCCACCCCACAGGGGTACTTTGGCTGCATGAGAGCATTCCCACCCGGCGCCTACGATCTGCTGCTGACGGACGCCCTCCTGGAGCGCCTGCGCACCGACCGTCGCGCCGAGATCGTGGAGCTCGCTCCCGAGGATGCGATCGACTACCTGGCCAGGGAGCTCGCCGAGCGAGCAAAGCGCCGGCTGCGGCAGAAAGCCGACGACGACGGGCCTCAACCGTTGCTCGCGGTGGCCGACGGCGCGATGGGCAGCCTCGGAGATCCCGACCGCTGGACGGTGTCGCTGCTGAAGCAGATACGCGACGTCTCCGGCCGCGTTTACGATCCGCCGATCCTGCCGCTCTCCTTCAGCGCACTCGTCACCAACCGTCAGGAGCTGAACTACCTCGAGGTCGTCGCGTCGGAACTGAGGAGCGCCGACCGGGTGGATCTCATCTGTCCGTTCATCGGCTACCAGGGAGTCCTGAGGCTCAGGCCGTGGCTCGCGGCGTTGGGCTCGAACCTGCGGGTTCTCACCACCACCTACCTCGGCGCGACGAGCGCCCGCGCGCTCGAGGAGCTCTCCGCGATGGGAGCGAGGGTCAAGATCGCCTATGAGGGGCCCGAGCAGCGCACCAGCCTCCATGCCAAAGCTTGGATCTTCCACCGCCACTCGGGCTTCACGACGGCCACCATCGGGTCGTCCAACCTCTCCCACCGAGCGCTGGTAGACGGCCTCGAGTGGAATGTGCGGCTCGGAGCCATGGACGGCTCGTCGCTGCTCGAGGGATTGATCGACACGTTCGAGAGGCTCTGGAACGACGAGTCGGTCTTCGCTCCGTTCGATCCGGCAAAGGACAAGGAGCGGCTCGTCAGATCGTTGAGGTGCCAATCCGGCGGGGATCGAGAGTTCGCGGCCTTCCTCGATGTTCGGCCCTATCCCCACCAGCAGGAGGCGCTGGAGCTGCTACGACTCAGCCGGCTGGAGGGCCGCCACGCGAACTTGATCGTCGCAGCAACCGGCACGGGCAAGACGGTAACGGCAGCCTTGGACTACAAGGCTCTCGCGGAGGAACGGAGACGCCTCCCGAGGCTTCTGTTCGTCGCCCACCGGCGCGAGATCCTGCAGCAGGCGCGGGACACCTACCGGCATGTCCTGCGGGACGGACAGTTCGGCGAGCTCCTCACCGGACAAGAAACCCCCGAGCTGTGGAACCACGTTTTCGCGACCGTGCAGTCGCTCTCTCGCTGGGAAGACGAGCGCTTGGCCGGGTTGGAAACCGATGTGCTGGTGATCGACGAGTTCCACCATGCCGAAGCGGCCACCTACCGGCGACTGCTCGACCTGGTTCGACGCAACGAGCTCTTGGCCCTCACGGCCACCCCCGAACGCACGGACGGCGTCAACGTCGCGGATTGGTTTGGAGGACCGACCTACGAGCTGCGCCTCTGGCACGCTCTGGATCGGGGCCTGCTCTGCCCGTTCCACTACTGGGGCATCGACGACGGCACGGACCTCTCGCGCGTGGAGTGGAGAGACGGGCGGTACGACGTCCGAGGGCTGGAGCGGGAGTTCATCGAGCGCGGCCAGCCCCGTGTGGAGGCGATCCTGCGGCACCTGAGCGAAAAGGTGGAGGACGTGTCCGCGATGCGGGCGGTCGCCTTCTGCGTTTCCGTGCGCCACGCCGAGTACATGGCCGAAGAGTTCCGACGCTCGGGGCTGCGGGCCGAGGCCCTTCACGCGAGCCTGGAGCCCGGCTTGCGGGCGGACATCGAGCAACGCTTCCGCAGAGGCGATCTGCAGCTCGTGTGTACCGTCGACCTGTTCAACGAGGGTGTCGACGTTCCGGAGATCGATACGATCCTCTTCCTGCGCCCCACGGAGAGCGCTCTGCTCTTCACCCAGCAACTGGGGCGAGGTCTGAGACGGCATCCCACCAAGCGCGCGCTGACGGTGTTGGACTTCGTCGGTCGGCAGAACCAGAAGTTCCGGTTTGACCTCCGGCTCCGAGCGCTCACGGGCCTTTCCCGCAAGGGCTTGGAGCAGAGCGCAAGCCGCGGCTTCTGCTTCCTGCCGCCCGGTTGCGACGTGCGCCTGGACAAGGTGACCCAGCAGCGGGTCTTGGACGCTCTCCGAAGATCGGTGCCGACCTCGATGACGGACTTCGTCTCGGAGTACCGGCGCCTGGCTGCCGATGGACCGGTCACCCTGAGGCGCTTCCTCGAGCAAGCCGGCATCGAACCAGAGCAGCTGTATGCGGGAGGGCGGACGTTCACGGAGGTTCGCGAACGCGCCTTGGGTGGGAGCTTTCAGCCCTCGGCTGGACACCGTCGCCTCGGGAGCCTGCTGCACGTGCGCGACCGCTCTCGGGCGCAGGCCTACGTTCGCGCCGCCCGGGGAGAAACCGAGGGACCGTGGGCGCGCCAACTCCGAGCGGCGCTACTTCAGGACCCGACGGCTGCCGACCCCGTGGATCGTGGAACGGTCGAGGAGCTGGAGGAGCTGCTGGAGCTGCTGACTTCTCCGGGGAGGCCCTTCGAACCGCTGGCTCGTTCCGCTCCCGATCCCACGGGATTGGAGGACTTGCCGTTCTGCCTGCACGCGGCGTACACGCGCGACGAGATCGTGGCCCCGTTCCGCGACAACCCCCGATCGATGCGGCAAGGGGTGTTCTTCGTCCGAGAGCTGGGGATCGACGTCAACCTGGTCACGCTGGACAAGTCCGAGCGCGAGTTCTCTCCCACGACCCGTTACGCCGACGTGCTGCTCAGCCCGACGATGCTGCAGTGGGAGAGCCAGTCCACGCTCACGCGCGAGGCGCCGACCGCTCGGAGGATCTTGGATCGGTCGAATTGGAGGCAGCTGTTCTTCGTTCGACCGCGCAAGACCGACGCGAGCGGCCAGGCCATGCCGTTCCATTGCCTCGGCTGGGCCGTCCCGGTCCGAGACCAGGGCGAGAGGCCGATCCGCGTTTGGTACGAACTGCTTCGCCCCGTGCCGGACAGCCTCGAGCTGCCGCTGGAGGCCTCCTCCGGCTGACGCCCCGGGTCCGCCCGGCTCAGGCCGCGAGGCGCGGCTGCTCATTTGCCCTGGAACTGGATCCAGCGGCCTCTCAAAGAGCCGCCACCTGTCGGTCCACCTCGTGCTCGCTCCCGGCCAGCTCCTCCGCTCGGGCGTTCATCGCTTCGGCCGCGGCGCTCGCTGCGCCGAGGCCGCATTCTCCTGCGCCAAGGCGGCGATGCTCTGGATCGTTTCAGCCACCACCGTTGCCTGCCCGCTCGCCTCCTGCGCGAGCCGCTCCGCCGCCACGTCTCCGTCCACGGCTGCGTCCACCAAACCCGCGAAGCGGTCGCTCAGCACCTGAGCCTCGCGGGCCAAGGCGGCGATCTGCTCCCAGCAACCTGCCGAGTCCATGGTCACGGCGGCGGCCACCCTCTCCGAAGCGACCCCGTGGGAATCGCTGTTGCCTCCCCTGGCTTTCGGCGGCAAGCCGATGGGACCCGACGTTCATGCGACCTCTCGATCAAGAGCGGTTGACCACGATCCTCTGCGAACCCGGCGATGCCCTCAGCAGCAGACCCCGGGGCGTCCTTTCCGCGTCGGCTCCTCCGACCTCCGCGGTCTCGACGCCCAGGAGCAGAGCCGACCAGCCGTCCAGCGGCCGGTCGACCTGCAGCACCGTTTGGCCGCCTTCCGACCAAGCCGTCGCCAGCACGTTCGTCGACCCGTCCAGGTTGGGGATCTCCAGCGTGGCCGCCGACGGAACGCCGTACACCTCCAGGCAGAGGTTGTGGGCGTAGTCGTAGTCCGGACGGTCGTCCACCGAGCCGACCGGCAAGACCGTGCCGTCGCGCACCATCAGAGGCAGGCTCAGGAAGCCGTGCGTCTCGCGGACCCACCGGGCGCCCTGCACGCGGCGTCCATCCAACAGGTTGGTCCACCAGCCTTCGGGCAGGTAGTACTCCACTTCCCCCTGCTCGTCGAACACCGGCGCGACGAGCAGCGCGTCCCCCAGCATGTATTGGCGGTCCAGCCAGCGACAGGTCGGGTCGTCCGGGAATTCGAGCAGCATCGCCCGCAGCATCGGCACGCCCGTCAGGTGAGCCTCGACCGCCTTGGCGTACAGGTACGGCATGAGCCGGCACTTGAGGCGGGTGAAGAACCGCAGGACTTCGACCGACTCCTCGTCGATCTCCCACGGAACGCGGTAGGAGCTGCTGCCGTGCAGTCGGCTGTGGCTCGAAAGAAGCCCGAACTGCACCCAGCGCTTGTACACCGCCGCGGGCGGCTTGCCCTCGAACCCGCCGATGTCGTGGCTCCAGAAGCCGTAGCCCGACAGAGCCAGCGACAATCCTCCCCGCAGGGTCTCGGCCATCGACTCGAAGGTCGACCAGCAGTCGCCACCCCAATGCACCGGATACCTCTGCGTGCCCGCTGTGCCCGAGCGGGCGAACAGCACCGCCTCACCCTTGCCTCGCCTGCGCTCGAGCACCTCGAACACCGTGCGGTTGTAGAGGTGCGAGAAGTAGTTGCGCATGCGTTGGGGGTCGCTGCCGTCGTGCCACGCCGCGTCGGTCGGGATGCGCTCGCCGAAGTCGGTCTTGAAGCAATCGATCCCTTGGTCGACCAACCGCTCCAGGTGTCCGGCGAACCAGTCTCGGGCGGCGGGGTTGGTGAAGTCCACGATGCCCATGCCTGCCTGCCACTGGTCGGTCTGCCACGGGGTGCCATCCGGTCGGCGGAGCAGGTAGCCCCTGCGCGCGCCCTCCTCGAACAGCTCCGAGCGCTGCGCAATGTAGGGGTTGATCCACGCGCACAGCCGCAGGCCCCGCTGCTTCAGGCGGCCGAGGAACCCCTCCGGATCGGGGAACGCCTCAGGATCCCACTGGAAGTCGCACCAACGGAACCCGCGCATCCAGAAGCAGTCGAAATGGAACACGTGCAGCGGGATCCCCCGTTCGGCCATCCCCTGCACGAAGGACGTCACCGTCGCTTCGTCGTAGCTGGTGGTGAACGAAGTGGTCAGCCACAGGCCGAACGACCACGCGGGCGGCAGCGCGGGCCTGCCCGTGAGCGCGGTGTACTTGCTCAGGATCTCCTTGGGGCTCGGACCGTAGATCACGAGGTATTCGAGCCACTCCCCCGGGACGCTGAACTGCACGCGGGAAACCCGCTCGCTGGCGACCTCGAACGACACCTTGCCCGGATGGCGCACGAAAACCCCGTAGCCGCGGTCGGTCAGGTAGAAGGGCACGTTCTTGTAGGCGTGCTCGCTGCCGGTGCCGCCGTCCTCCTGCCACATGTCGACCACCTGGCCGTTCTTGACGAACGCGGTGAAGCGCTCTCCCAGGCCGTACACGCACTCGCCCACCGACAGTCCCAGCCCCTCGTGCACGAACGCGCCTTCCCCTTCGACCTGCGCGTAGCCCAAGTGGCGCCAAGCGCTGCGCGTGAGCGGCTTGCCGTCGCCCAGAAACTCCAGCCGCCAGGCTCGACGGTGCAGCCTGGCCGTCAGGCGGCCCGACGAAACCGTCGCCGCCTCCGCTCCCAGCTCGACCTCGGGCGCGAAGCCGGGCTGGCCGAACAGCTCGAACTGCGGTCCTCGGCAGGCGTCGCCCTGGAAGTGGTCGATCCGCACGGCCAGCACGTCGGGCAGGGGAGAGCCGATCCGCACCCTCAGAGCCGGCCCGTCGAGGGTGTCGCCGCGGTGGCGGATCGGCTTGGTGGTGGCGAGCGCGTCCAGCTGGCCTTGGCGAACCTCCCAGTCCCAGATCTCCGTCGCGTAGGCGACCTTGACTCCCGGCCGCATCAGCCACTCGCCTTGGGTGAACTTCATGACCACACTTTAGGCGGAACGTGCTCCGACGCGCAAGCGCCGCCGGCCTGGGCGGCCCGCTTCCGACGAGGTACCCTAGGCTTTCGTGATTCAGGGAGAGACGCTCTCGTTCCCCGTTCGGCCGAACCTGCTGGAGATGACGATGCCGGCCGGGAAGACCGTTCACCGGCGGCGCTCCAAGTTCCAAACGATCGAGGTGATCGACACCATGCCGTTCGGAAGGCTGCTGCTCTTGGACGGTCACATCCAGCTGACGGAGCTGGACGAGCGATCCTATCACGAGGCCCTGGTGCAGATCCCTCTGCTGTCTCTCGAGAACCCGACCCGGGCGCTCGTGGTGGGCGGCGGTGACGGCGGCGTGCTGCGCGAGATCTGCCGCACCAGCAGCATCCGCCACGTGGACCTGGTGGAGATCGACGGCGAAGTGATCGAGGTTTGCCGGGAGTATCTCCCGAACCTGAGCGCCGGAGCCTTCGACGACCCGAGAGTCCGGATCCACATCGCCGACGCGTTCCCGTTCGTCAAGCAGGCGCTGGAACCGTACGACCTGATCGTCGTGGACTGCACGGACGTGTACGAGGACGACGAGCAGGCGCTCAGCGAGCCGCTGTTCACCGACGACTTCTACCAGGACGTGCGGCGGCTGCTCTCGCCGCGAGGCATCGTGGTCACGCAGGCCGACAACCCGGTGTTCTGCCCCTACGCGCTGCACGCCGCCGAAACGATCTACGAGAGGGTCTTCGACAAGCACGGCTCCTACTTCGCGTTGGTGCCGAGCTTCGGCGGGTTCTCGGCGTTCTGCTGGGGCAGCTTGGGCGCCGAGCCGAGCCGCGCCTGGCCGCCGTCGGCGAACGGAGCCCGGCTCAAGGCCCTGACCCCGGAGGCTTGGGCCTTCGCCTTCAGCAAGCTGCCCTTCTGAACCGGCGGAGCCGTCGCAGCGGACCGCGCAGGAATCACCCCCGCAACCGTGGAAGCAGTCTTCCATGGGACTGTGGGTTTCGTTGCTCGCAACGGGCGCGATGCTGGCGCCCGCCGACGCTCCGGCCGGCTGGTTTCCCTTCGTCATCCCTTGGGACGACGCCTCCCCCACGGCGACCGACGTGTCGTTCCTCAACCACAAGCCCGCGGGCAGGTTCGGGCGCATCGTGGCGCGCGGAGAGCGGTTCGCGGCCGAGCGGGACCGATCCGGCCGGCCGATGCGGTTCCTGGCGACCAACATCACCGGGGCGCAGTGCTTCCCCTCCCGAGCCGACGCCGACCGCCTGGCCAGGCATCTGGCGAAGATGGGGGTGAACCTGGTGCGCATCCACCACCTCCAGGCGGGATGGGTGGACCCCGGCCTCTGGAAGCCCGGACGAAGGTATCTCGAGATCGATCCCCGCCAGCTGGACAAGTTCGACTACCTGTTGGCGGCGCTCAAGCGCGAGGGCATCTACTGGAACATCAACCTCCAAACCTCGCGCGTTTACCTGCCGGAGATGGGACTGCCAGCCAGCGTTGCGCAGATTCCGTTCGAGTTCCAAAAGCGCGTCGACAAGTTCGACGAGAGGATGATCCGACTGCAGCAGGACTTCGCCCGGCGGTTGCTGGCCAGGCGAAACCCGCACACGGGGACCCGGCTTTCGGAAGACCCCGCCCTGATGGTGGTGGAGATCAACAACGAGAACAGCCTCGTGGGCAGCCCTTGGGAGGGCCTCGGACAAGGTCTGCAGACATTGCCGGAGCCGTTCCGCGGGGAGCTCCGGTCGCTGTGGAACCGGTGGCTCGAGAGGAAGTACGGCTCGATCGCCGCGTTGCGGAGGGCGTGGTCCGCCGGAGCGAGCACCCTGGGCCCGTCGCTGACCACGGGCCGCAGCCGGTGGACGACAGAGAACCAGAGCAACGGCGACGTCGAGTTCCGGCCAGGCAACGACGGCGGGGCCGACGCCGCCCCCTCGATCGAGGTGCGCATCGGCTCGAACCCCGGGCCCGACTGGCACGTCCAGGCGCATCTGACCGGCCTGAACCTTCAGAACGGCAGGCCGTACACGCTGTCGTTCCGGGCGCGGGCCGATCGAACCCGATCGGCGAGGATCACCGTGAACCTCGACCAGCCGGACTGGCGCGTGGTCGGGCTGTCCGAGGCGATCACGCTGGAGCCCGAGTGGAGGGAATACGAGTTCACGTTCTCCGCGCGCAACACGGTGCCGAACCACGCCCGCGTGGCGTTCGTTCTCGGCGGCTCCACCGGCGAGGTGCGGATCTCCGGCGTGTCGCTGAGGCCCGGAACCCGTGGTGGCGGCTTGCCGGAGGACGCCCGCTTCGGCCAGATCGAGATGCCGCGCGGCGGAACGCTGGCCACGACCCAAGACTGGCTGCTGTTCTTGGCGGACACCGAGCGGGCCTACTCGGAACGCATGCGGACGTTCCTGCGGCGGGAGCTAGGCGTTCGGTGCGCGATCCTCGACACCCAGATCAGCTGGGGTGGCCTGACGGGGCCCTACCGCGAGGCCTCCATGGAGGTGGCGGACAACCACGCCTACTACCAGCACCCCTGGTTCTACGAGGGCCCGTGGGACCCCGTGAAGTGGCGCATCGAGAACCGCCCCATGAGCGATCAGATGGGCTCGGGCGCGGGCGTGCTCGGCGAGCTCGCGCGCTGGCGCATCGCGGGCAAGCCCTACAGCATCAGCGAGTACAACCATTGCGCCCCTCTGGACGCTCAGGCCGAACAGATGCCGCTGCTGGGCACCTTCGCGGCGTTCCACGGCTGGGACGCGCTGTACCCCTTCGACTACGGCGTGACGGTCTCCGGCCAGCCCAACGACGCCATCCAGGGATGGTTCGCCCACGGCACAAACCCGGCGAAGATGGCTTTCTTCCCGTCCGTCGCGCTGATCTTTCGACAGGGTCTGATCCCACGGGCCTCGGAGCGCACGGTGCTCGAGCTCGGACCGCGGTCCTTCTTGGCCCTGCCAGCCGCGTCCGACGCCTGGGCCTCTGCGGGAGGCTTCCCCGATCCTTTGCGGACGGCCACCGCCCTGAGGCTCGGCTCCCGAACCCGCATCGTGCGCGAAGGCAAGGCCAGCCCGTCGCCGCTCTCGTTCGCGGAAGGCAGCTACCGCGCGGACGCGGAGAAGGCCAAGGCCGTTTCCGGCAGGGTATCCGGCAAGCGCGTGGCGTTGAGCGGCGCGGAGTTCCGGTTCGGAAGCATCGGTTCGGGCTTCGCCGCGCTGACCCTGGTGCCCCGCGACGGAAGGCCGCTGAGGTCCTCGACGTCCCTGCTGCTCACCTTGGCCTCGCGCGTGGAGAACCAAGGCATGGGCTGGAACGCCGACCGCAGCTCCGTCGGCGACCGTTGGGGCAGGGGCCCTACGGTCTGCGAGCCGGTGCCGTGCGTCGTGCGCCTGCAGACCCAGCGGCCACTCCGGGTGTTCGCCCTGGACGGGCGCGGACGAAGAACCCGGGAGCTGCGGGTGCGCCGGATCGGATCGTGGTCGGAGTTCAGCGTCGGCGAAGAGCGTACGCTGTGGTACGAGATCGCCTCGCCGGCGGCCCGCCAGGGCCGCAGGTAAACTCGCGTTCCCTGCCGCGGAGGGATGGCAGAGCGGTCGAATGCGGCGGTCTTGAAAACCGCAGACCCGCAAGGGTCCAGGGGTTCGAATCCCCTTCCCTCCTCGGTGGGCCGAGCGAAGGGCTAGGCGAGCAGCGCTCGGGGATTCGCCAGCAGCAGCCACACAGCGAACGCGAACAGGCGTTCGGCGTGGATCCAGCGGGCCTCCGCCCCTCCCACCCGTCCGCGCCGCTGGATGCCGAGGTGATCCAGGTCCGCGTCCAGCCTCTGGAACCGCCGCGGCACGCCCCACCGGTGCAGGCGGGTGCGCACCGCGATCCTCGCTCCGTTAGGCGCCTCCACGGGGCACTTCGCCACGCCAGGCAGCAAGTGGTAGGGCACCCCCGCGAACTCCTCGGCCAGGTGCAGCGAAGTGTTCGATTCGTGGTCGCAACCCACCAGAAGGACGAATCCTCGCCGGCGCACCAGCTCGCCGTACGGGCTGTCCCAAGCGCACGGAGTGGCGCAGCGCTCGTGGCCCGCCACGATGGCTTCGGCGTCGGTGCCGAGGGCCGCCACCGAGTGGGTTGGATGCAGGCTTCTCACCGCTCCGGGCAAGTTCATCGCGGCCGCAGGCACCCTACCGACCCAGGGCGCCGGCCGGTCGCTCACCCGGAACGACGGCGGCCGTTCGGGGCTGGCCCATCCGGTGTCGGAGAGGGTGGGGAACAGCACCGTCCCGCCGGGACTGACCGCGTCGGCCAGCGATCTTGCGAAAACCTCCGGGCCGCCTTCGATCCAGCCCACCTTCGACAGAGCCGTGTGGACCAGGACCACCATCCCCGGCCGAAGCCCGATCTCATGCCAAGCCGCCGCAAGGGCCTTTCGGTCCATGGCCCACGGTAGCGCGCGGCGGGTTCTCCGAGCAAGAACCGGACGCGGGCTTTGGGACCGCGATAGGCACTCCGGTCCCGGCAAGGTCACCTGCCGAACGGCCGTGTCGTACAACGGGTTATCCGCGTCGCACGACGCGGAAAAGGGGGAGCCATGCAGGTTACGGACGTGGCCGTGAAAGCCGGCCGCATCGTGGAGGAGGTCGAGAAGGCGATCGTCGGCAAGCACGAGACGGTGCGGACGGCGGTTGTGGCGCTGGTCAGCAACGGCCACCTGCTCATCGAGGACATCCCCGGCGTGGGCAAGACCACGCTGGCCAAGTCTCTCGCCTTGGCGATCGGGGGGGAGTTCCGCCGCATCCAGTTCACGCCCGACCTTCTGCCTTCCGACATCACCGGCTCGTCGGTGTGGGACCAGCGCGAGGCCCGCTTCGACTTCCGGCCCGGCCCCATCTTCGGCAACGTGATCCTCGCCGACGAGATCAACCGGGCGACCCCCAAGACGCAGTCGGCGCTGCTCGAATCGATGGAGGAGAGGCAAGTCACCGTGGACGGCGAGACCCGCCCGTTGCCGATCCCGTTCTTCGTGATCGCCACGCAGAACACCATCGAGATGACGGGCACGTACCCGCTTCCCGAGGCCCAATTGGATCGGTTCTTCGCGAGGATCTCCCTTGGCTATCCCGACCGGGACAGCGAGGTGCGCATCCTCGGCGAGCAGCGGCAAGCGCACCCGCTCGAGACCGTCCGCCAGGCCATCGAGCCGACCGAGCTGCTGGATCTCCAGCAGGCGGTTCGCGGCGTGTTCGTCCCGGAGAGCGTGAGGGCCTACATCGTCGACATCGTGCAGGCGACGCGCGAGTCCTCCCGTTTCATGATGGGCGCCTCTCCCAGAGGCTCGCTGCACCTGATGCGCGCGGCCCAGGCGCATGCGGCGCTCGAGGGCCACGAGTTCGTGCGGCCGGACGACGTGAAGGCGATGGCCGTGCCGGTGCTGGCCCACAGAGTGATCGCCCAACCGGACCTTGGTCTGCGCGGGTCCACCGTCGAGGATGCGATCCGGGAGGCGCTGGCGACCGTGCCGGTGCCTGTCAGCAGAAGCCTGGCATGACTGGGGAGCTGCGCAACGTCTCGAACATCGCGCTGACCACCTCGGCGCTGTTTCTGGTGGTGGTGGCGGTGGCGCTGAACTCGCCGGTGCTGTTCTCGATGGCCACGGCGATGCTCGCCCTGCTCGTCGTTTGCAGGTTTCAGGCCCGGATGGCGGTTCGCGGTCTTCGCTTCCGGCGCCGACCTCTGCCGACGGTGCGGGTGGGAGACACCGTGCTCGTCGAGATCGAAGTCACGTCCACGGCGCGCTACAACCGTCCCCTCGTGATGGTGCGCGATCGCATTCCCGAGGCTCTGCTCGTCAGCGAAGTCAGTCCGAGCCTGCCCGTGGCCCCGGCTCCCGGAGAAACCGCCGTGACGCAGTACCGACTGACGCCGCTGCGTCGTGGGGTGTTCCGCTGGTCGGTGATCGAGGTCACGGGAAGCGACCCCCTGGGACTGGCCAAGAAGACCGCTCTTTACCGCGTGGATGCGGAGCCGCTCACGGTTCTGCCGGCGCCTCTGCCGTTTCCCTTGGTGCTCCCGAGCTCCGCCGGATGGGGCGGAGGCGAGGCCGACCAAGGACCGAGCCGAGGCCCCGGCATCGACCCGCGGGGCATCCGCGAGTACCAGACCGGCGACAGCCTTCGGCACGTGCATTGGCGATCTTCGGCGCGCACGGGAAGACTGCTCGTCAAGGAGTTCGAGGTGGGACTGTACTCCCGTGCCGGCGTGTTCGTGCAGCGCTCGCCGGGAACGGCCGGGCCCGCAGGGCGGCACTCGCCGCTGGACTTCCTCTGCGGACACGCCGCATACCTCGCCGAGGCGTTTCTTGGGCAGGGCCTGAACGTGTCTCTCCCGGGCTTGGATTCGTCCAAGGGCACTGCGAAGCCCCAGGCGCGTTTGGTGGAGGTGCTGCGTGAGCTGGCGGCGCTGGTCCCCCAGGAGGAGGCCTTCGGCGCTCAGGTGTCCCGCAGCCTCTCCTTGGTGGCGCCGGGATCCGCCGTGTACCTGTTCCTTGCGGAGTCCGATCCGAGCCTCGCCGAAGCCATCCGTCAGCTGCGCGCCCGCAACTGCTCGGTGCACGCGCTCGTGCTCCCGTTGCCCCCTTCCGGAAGCCGTGGGGCGACTCCACCGGCCTCCAGCCCGGAGTTCCTCGACCTGCTCTGGTCCGTCGGGGCCAACGTGCAGCTTCTTCCGGAGCCCAAACAGCCATGAAACCGAGGGATCTTCAACCTGGGCCCATCGACTTCCTGCTCTCGGCCGCTTCGGTGGCCTGCGCCGTATACGCGGCCGGCATGGGAGTTTACAAGCCTTCGATCGCGCTGTTCTCCCTCGCCGCCGTCCTCGTGGGCACCCTGTTCAGCCTGACGCTCGCCTCGACGAGCCCGGGAGTGCGCCAGAGCGGCGGATTCCTGTACGTGTGCGCGGTGGCGGGGGCCGTGGTGCTCACGCCGGCCCTGAATCGGATGCTTCCGGACGGCGGCTTCCCCGAGATGCTCGCGGTGACGGCAGCGCTGATCTGGATGGGGATCCTCGGATCGCTGTTCGCGTGGAGCGAGTCGGCCCTGCTCTTCCAGGCCGTGCCGTCGGTGGCGCTGTTCGGCATGGTGGGCGCTTGGGACACCTTCCCCGGCGCACGGTGGCTGTTCTACCTGTACATCGGCCTCACCGGAGCGTTGCTGGCCAGGGCCCACCGGCGCGGCATGCTGCGCATGGCGCAGGAGTCGGGAGCGCGGAGGGAGCGCCTGCAGGCCGGCCCTTGGCGGGGCCAGGCGGGCCCGCTCTGGTTCGCCGCCATGGCGGCGAGCGTGGTCCTCACGAGCCTGATCGGCGCTCCAGTGATCCAGCAGACCGTGGAGCCGGTGACTAGGGGGCTCGCCGTCACCCTGCCTCGCAACGCGACGCCCACGCTCAGCTCGAGCCCAGCCGCCAGTAGCGGCCCTCGGAGCGACATGGTCGAGACCTCCGTCGGCAATGGGCCGGTCTTTCTGAGCAAGGCCGAGGTCATGAGGGTCGACTTGCCCGAGCCGATGTACCTGCGCAGCTTCGCCTACGAGTTGTTCGACGGCAAGAAGTGGACGAAGGCCGGAGTCTCGGGATATCCGGTCGGCGGCTGGGGGCGGATGGATCCGTTCGGCCGCGTCGCGCGCCACCGCAATCCGGACCTGGGCCCCGGCGCCACCAAGCTGGAGGAGCTCGCTTACCGGTTCCGGGTCACCGGCATGGTTCGCGGCGCGTTCCCGGTGCCCGGGAGCCTGGTGGAGCTGCAGCCGCTGCTGGCCAGGGGCCAGCGCTGGAGGGCGTCCGACCTCTCTCCGGGCTCGCTGACCTTCCGCGCCAAGGCGCTCGTTCCGGATCCGAAGTTCCAGCCGAGCGACGCCCCTCGCTTCCTGCCCGAGGATGTCTTCGTGGGCGTTTACGGCTCGCAGAGCGAAACCTCGGAGCGGGTGCGAGAGTTCGCCCGGCGCGCAACCCGCGGCGCCGAGACCGACTACGAGAAGGCCAAGCGGCTCGAGGAGGCGATCGGAAGACAAGCGGTATACAACACCGACGCTCCCGCGGCGCCCTCCAACCGGGACGCTGTGGACTGGTTCCTCTTCGAGGCCAAGGAGGGCTACTGCGACCTGTACGCCACCTCGATGGTGGTGGCCGCCCGGTCCCTCGGCCTGCCGGCGAGGTACGCCGTCGGCTTCTATCCCGCGAACGGCGAGAGGGACGAAAGCGGCTGGCAGGTCATCCGCGAGAACGAAGCGCACGCGTGGGCGGAGATCTACTTCGACGGCGTCGGGTGGGTCCCGTTCGACCCGACGCAGTACGCCTCGGTGAAGAACCGGGACACCTCGGAGGACCGCAACGGCCAGCCGTGGTGGAGGTCCGAGCGCGGTCGGAGCATCTTGGTCGGCGGGTTGGCCTTGCTCGGTTGCCTGGGCTTGGTCGGCGGGCTGGTCCTTCGGCCTCGACCCAAGGCGGCATCTCCCCCGTTGGATCGCGACCTCGTCAAGGCCGTGGCGCTGTACGATGCTGCCCTGGCTCCGGCCGCCGGCGTGCTTCGCAAGCCCGAGGAGACGGTAGCGGAGTATCTGGGCAGAGCGATGCCCAACCTCGGCGAGGCGGCGGACGAGGCGGCCGCTCTGGCGGCAACCTTGGAGAGCCTGGCCTACGCTCCGCCCTCCGAGAGCCTCGCGGAGTCGGCTAGGGAGGCTGCGGCGCGCGCCACGGCCCTTGGGAGGAACGTGCGTCGCATCGTGCGCGAGCGGGCGGCCAAAGCCGCAGGGCCGGATCGGTCAAACTTGCAGGCATGATGCTGGCCTCGATCGCCGCGACCGTTCTGCTGACTCCCTCGCTCGAGACTCCGATTCCTGTGCGCGTCGTTCGGGAAAACGGGCTCTGGTCGCTTCGTAGGGGCGGCGAGCGTTACTTCGTGCGCGGCGTGGGAGGCAGCTTCAGCCTTCCGCTCGCCAAGGCGCAGGGCGCCAACAGCGTGCGCACCTGGGGCGCCGACAACCAGCTCGCTCTGCTCGACCAGGCCCACAGGCTGGGGCTGACCGTCACCGTCGGCATCTGGCTGGGACACCGGCAGCACGGTTTCGACTATGCCGACGAGGCCCAGGTCAAGGAGCAGCTTCAGCGCGCCGAGCGCGACGTGCTGCGCTACCGCAACCATCCGGCGCTGCTGATGTGGGGCCTTGGCAACGAGATGGAGGTCGGCGCCGATTCCGAGCTCGTTTGGAAGGCTGTCGGCGACATCGCACGCATGGTCAAGCGCCTGGACCCCAACCATCCCACGATGACCGTGGTGGCCGAGATCGACGAGGCCAAGATCCGGGCGATCCAGCGCCTGGCGCCCGACATCGACGTTCTGGGCATCAACAGCTACGGCGGGATTCGGTCGCTGCCCGAGAGGCTGCACAAGGCCGGCTGGACGAAGCCGTACATCGTGACCGAATTCGGGCCCCGAGGGCCTTGGGAGTCTCCGAAAGCCTCCTACGGAGCCGCCTTCGAGGACGACTCCACCGCGAAGGCCCGCGACTACGCCGAGGGCTACCGCTTGGCCGTGGCCAGCC
Organism: Fimbriimonadales bacterium; assembly: GCA_026418055.1. Taxonomy (GTDB): domain Bacteria; phylum Armatimonadota; class Fimbriimonadia; order Fimbriimonadales; family Fimbriimonadaceae; genus UBA8783. The sequence continues at coordinate 75,813 of JAOACB010000004.1, read as the reverse complement.
AGCGCGGATGGGCTCTGGGCAGCTACGCCTTCCTGTGGGGACACAAGCCCGAGGGCACGCCCACCTGGTTTGGCATGGTGCTTCCCTCGGGGGAGATGCTGGGAGCGGTCGACGCGATGACCGAGGCTTGGACGGGGAAGCCGGCCGCGAACCGCGCGCCGCGCATCTCGCAGGCCCGTTGCTCGAAAGCCGGGGCCGTGCTGAAGCCCGGCGATCCGATCGAGGCTTCGGTGCAGACCGCAGACCCCGACGGCGACAAGCTCGCCTACCGCTGGTTCGTGCTGGTGGACGATCCGAACGCCAAGTTCGACGAGCCCGTTCCGACGGAGGCAGAGCTCTCGAGCGGACCGTCGGTGCGCCTCGCCGCTCCGCGAGACCTGCGCAACTACAGGCTGTACCTCGTGGTTCGGGACGGCAAGGGCAAGGCCGCGACGGCTAACTGGCCTTTCAGCGTGCGGCCCTAACCGCCGCCGACGGCCTCGCCGCCGGCACCGGGAGGCTCCGAGGCTTCGAGCAGATCGCCGAGCTCGGTCAGCACCCCTTCGACGCGATCCCGCAGCTCGGACAGGGCGCTTTGCAGGCTGGGCGGCGCGACCTCGAGCAGATCCAGCAGCTGGTTGCGGGCCTCCTCCAGCTCCGCCGCCGCGTCTCGGCCTGCCTCCAGCGCCGCGGACAATGCCCCCTGGATGCCGCCCGGGGACGAGGCCACCCGCGCGATGGGCGGAGGCTCGTCGGAGTGCTCCGCCAGAGCCGATCCGGCAGAATCCAGCAGCCCGCGGATCTCGCGGAGAGCGCCCTGGGTGGCAGGCTTGTTCCGAGCGAGCGCCAGCGCGCCGTCGGCCGACTCCACGCAGTCCGCGAGCAGCGACGCCACGGCCCCGTAGCCGAACGTCAGCTCCCGCAGGCGGTCGTAGGACCCCGTGTCGGCGGCAGGCGCGTCGGGCGCTCTCGAGCAGGCCGCGGAGAGCAGCGCCAGCCAGACCAGGCATCGCGCGACGGGAGCCATCGGGCCTTCAGGCTACCCGTCCCGCCCCGGTCGGTTCTGTGGGATACTGGGCCATGTTCGGTTTGCCGCTGTTCGCCGCAGCAGCCATGGTCCAAGGGCCCTCGGATCCCCTGCGTCTACCGATCGGACCACCCGGCTTCGTCCGGGTCGAGCCTGGCAGCCTGGTGGACGCCTCCAGCGGCAAACCGGCGTCGATGGACGACCTCGTGCGCGCGGCCCAGGACCGTCGCTTCGTCCTGCTGGGAGAGTCTCACGACGACGCCGCCCACCACCGCTTCCAGGCCGAGGCGATCCAGGCCCTCGTGAAAGCCGGACGCAACGTGATCGTGGGCCTCGAGATGTTCACCCGCCCGGTGCAGGACCGCCTGCACGCGTGGACCCTCGGCTGGCGCACCGAGGACGAGTTCCTCCGCGAATCCGAATGGAAGACCCAGTGGGGCTTCGACTTCGCGCTCTACCGACCGATCTTTGAGGTCGTCAGGAGCAACCGCCTTCCGATGGTGGCCCTGAACGTGCCGCGAGACTGGGTGCGGGCGGTCGGCAGAGGCGGACTCGCCGCTCTGACTGCCGAGCAGAGAGCCGAGCTTCCGAGCGACATCGACCTTGGGTGGAAGGATCACCGCAGGCTGTTCGAGGCCATGATGGGCGGCCACCCGCTCACCGGCTCCCAAGGCGAGAACGTGTACGCCGCGCAGGTTCTGTGGGACGTTGGAATGGCCGACACGGCCCTCAAGTTCATGGAGCGCTGGGGCCGCTCCTCGAACGCCGTCATGGTGATTCTCGCGGGCTCGGGACACGTGATGTACAACCAAGGCATCAACGGCCGGATTCGGGCTCGAACCGGCGAGCCCGTGCTGAGCGTCGTGATGATCGGCCGCGGCGGCGAGGTGTCCCGCGGCCTAGGGGACTTCGTCTACGCCTCCCCGCGGCCATGATCCTCGGCCTCTTGTTCGCCTTTCCGGAGTCTAGTCCGATGCACCTCACCCCGATCGATCTTCGCTGTGAATACCGCCGCGAACCGCTGGGCATCGAGGATCCCCACCCCCGTCTGTCCTTCCGCCTCGAGGCGTCTCCGCCCGACAGCCGGAACCGCTCCCAAACCGCCTACCGCATCGTGGTCGCGAGCTCCCTCCAGAACTTGGAGGCGGGAGAGTACGACCTTTGGGACACCGGCAAGGTCGACTCCTCCGAGACCGCCCAGATCGTCTACCAGGGTCGGCCTTTGGCGATGGCGCAGCGGGCGTACTGGAAGGCCAAGGTTTGGGACGAGGCGGGGCGCGAGGGACCTTGGAGCCAACCGAGCTTCTGGGGCATGGGTCTGCTGGGGCCGGAGAACGCCGTGGCGAAGTGGATCGGCCTCGACACCAAACCGCCCGCGGATCCCGAGGAGGACGAGCGCGCCGCGCTGAAGGGAGCCCGGTGGATCGGGGTCGGCGACCTGATGAACGCCCCTGCGGGCCGCTTCGGGGTGCGGCGAACGTTCGTCGCGGAGAAGGAGAGTCAGGGCTGGCTGTACATCGCGGCCGACGACGGGTTCCGCGTGCATCTGGACGGCAACTTCGTGCGCCTCGGCGACAGCCACAAGGCGGTCGCGAAGATCGATTTAGGCACGTTGGCGGCGGGCTTCCACACGCTGGCCATCGAGGTGACCAACTACGGCAAGGGTCCGAGCGCGGTGGCCTGCCTGCTGGCTCTGCGCACTCCGCAAGGCTGGAAGACCGTGGCCTCGAACGGCGAGTGGAAGGCCAGCTCCAAGCTGCCCGAAGGGTGGCAGAGCCCCGCGTTCGACGACGCGCGCTGGCAGACCGCCTCCGAGGGTCCGGCCGCCGGCGAAAACCCGTGGTACGGCCTGACGCCTGTGCCGTTCCATCGGATCGGCCCTCCCGTGCACCTGCGCCGGGAATTCACCCTCGCCAAGCCGGTGGCTCGGGCGACCGCGTTCGTGTCCGCCCTGGGAACGTACCGTCTGTGGATCAACGGTCGACGGGTCCACGACGACGAGCTGATGCCCGGCTACGTGGACTTCCGCAAACGGGTGCACGCCCTCGCCTACGACGTCACTCCCTTCCTGCGGGAGGGACCCAACGCCATCGGAGCGATGCTCGCCGAAGGTTGGTTCGGGAGCTACCTTTGCTTCACCGGCAGGGACCGCTGGTTCGGGGGCTTCCCGAAGCTGTTCGTGCAGGTCGAGGTGGAGTACTCGGACGGTTCCAAGGACCGCCTGGCCACGGATGGCTCATGGAAGGCCTCCACCGGTCCGATGGAGTACGCGGACCTTCTCATGGGAACGCGAACCGACACCCGAGTCGACCTGGGAGAGTGGACCCGCTGGGGATACGACGACCGATCCTGGCGGGCCGTCGAGACCGCCGACTCGCCGGGCGCGCCGGTGTTCCGCTGCCACCCCGGCGAGCCGATCCGACGCCAGGAGAGGCTCACGGCGGTGGACTGCTGGGAGGTCGCGCCCGGCGTCTGGACGTTCGACCTCGGCCAGAACATGGTCGGCTGGGTGCAACTGAGGATCCACGGCGAGCCGGGGCAGACCGTGCGCCTGCGGCACGCCGAGATGCTGAACCCGGATCGCACGGTGTACACCACCAACCTTCGGGGCGCCCGGGCGATCGACGAGTTCGTTCTGGCCGGAGGGCCCCAAACGCTCGAGCCGGCGTTCACCTTCCACGGCTTCCGTTACGTGGAGGTGTCCGGCCTGACCCGCAGGCCGAAGCCGTCCGACGTGGTGGGAGTGGTCCTGAACTCCGACCTGGACACCACGGGAAGCTTCCGTTGCTCGCACCCGCTGCTCAACCAGCTCGTCCACAACATCCTGTGGGGCCAGAAGGGCAACTACCTGGACGTTCCCACCGACTGTCCTCAGCGAGACGAGCGCGCGGGCTGGACCGGGGACGCCCAGTTCTTCATGGGCACCGCGGCGTACATGATGGACGTCTCGTCGTTCTTCGCCAAGTGGCTCGAGGACCTGATCACGGACGGTCAAGACGCCGAGGGAGCCTTCCCGGACATCGCGCCGAACCTGAACCTCGGCACCGGCAACGTCGCTTGGGGGGACGCCGCGCTGATCTGCACCGAGCGCATCCACCGCGTGTACGGAGACCGCCGGGTGCTGGAGCGCTACCTGCCTGCCTTCGAGCGATACGCCGAGTACATGGCCCAGCGCAGCGACGACGGCGTTCGCGGGGTTGGCGCATACGGGGACTGGCTGAACCTGGGGGGCGGAGCCAAAGCCGAGGTCATCGGCACGGCCTACCACGCCCAGATGCTGCGGCTGATCGCCGAGATGCATGCGGCCTTGGACCGCGAAGACCAGGCGCGGAGCTGGTTCGAACGCGCGGACCGCGTGAAGGCTCGCTTCCAACAGGCGTTCCTGCAGCCCGACGGCTCCCTGCTGGAGAGCAGCCAGACCGGCTACGCGCTGGCCTTCGCCTTCGACCTCGTGCCGGACCACCTGCGAGCCAAGACAGCGGCGAAGTTCCGGGAGGAGATGGCCAGGCACGGTTTCAAGAACGCCACCGGGTTCATCGGCACGCCGATCCTGTTGCCCGCCCTGCAGAAGGCGGGCTTGGAGGATGTGGCCCAGAGGGTGCTGCTCCAAGAGGAGTTCCCAAGCTGGCTGCTCGCCGTGAAGCTCGGCGCGACCACGATCTGGGAGCGCTGGGACGGATGGTTGCCGGACCGAGGCTTCCAAGACCCCGGCATGAACTCCTTCAACCACTACGCCTTCGGCTCGGTGGGGCAGTTCCTGTTCGAATCGGTCGCCGGCTTGCGGCCCGCCGAGCCCGGGTTCCGCCGCGTGCGCATCCAGCCGTTGCCCGTTCGCGGTTTGAGCTGGGCCGAGGCGTCCTACGACAGCATCCGCGGGCCGATCCGCGTGGCCTGGCGCAAGCGCGGCAAGACTTTGCGTCTCGAGGTGGAGGTCCCGCCGAACGTCCGAGCCGAGGTGCCGCTTCCCGAAGACCGCTCCCGCGTCAAGTTGGACGGCAAGCCGCTGCCGAGGGACGTCGGGCCGGCGTTGGAGCTCGGATCGGGCAGGCACCGCTTGGAGTTGCCGTTGGTCGAGCCATGAACCGCAGGGAGTTCTTCCGCCACGCTCTGACGCTCGGATTGGGGGGTCGGCTGGCGCCCAACGCCCAGGCGCAATCCAAGCCCCAACCGGCGAAAGGCGTGACCGGCGGAAGGTTCCTGACGATCAACCTGCTCGTACGCGTCAACCAGATCGAAGCCGGCAAGGGCAGGAACCTCGGTGCGGACGAGAGCCAATGGCACACGCTGGATGCCGTGCGCCGTCTCCGAGAGGCGATCGCCCGGGCCGTGCCCTCGGCGAAGGTGGGCTGGGGGTTCAGCCCGCTCGCGCTGACGGATCCGCGCGACAACTACCGAGCCATCCGAGACTACGCGCTGCAGTGCCACGCCGAGCGCGGCGACGAGCCCACCCTGACCGTCGGAGGCTTCTTCGCCAACATGCACAACACGCGCGAGGAGGTCGATCGCGACGTCGCCGACGGGCTGGCAACGCTCTCGGACTGGGTCGGCGGGGCCTACCGGCCTCGGTTCGTGATCGCAGGGTTCCTGTCCGCCGCCAACCAACGGACCCTGTCCGAGCGGCACGGCGTCCGCGCCTGCCAGGGGCACATGTGGAGCCAGCACGCGATCGACCTTGGGGACAGCGACGGCTCGATCGCCTACCCCTACTACCCCTCGTCGGAACACGCGCTGAAGCCCGCGCAGGGGAGGGCGGACCAGGTCGACTGCCTGAACCTGGACGGTTGGACGGTCGACTTCCTGGCGGCGCGCCGCGCGGGAACCGGTCCAGGCTACAACAGCCGGCTGGGCATCGGACCGATCGAGGCTCTCTACCAAGGCAACATGCCGATCGCCCAAGGGCTGTTCCAGATGATGGAGACCGCCTCCACCCACTACGACCGCGGGTACCGGCTCAACGGCTTCGGCTGGTGCACGCTGGCTTGGGAGGTTTCCCTGATCGAGCAGTTCGGCGACCGGACCCCCGAGTTCGAGCGTTTCCTTCGGGAGGCGATCGGCCAATGGGACGACCTGCGCGTGGTGCCCATGGGCGAGTTCGCCGAGGCGTTCCGCAGAGAACATCCCGACAACGCGAGCCTGGTGTATCGCTTCGTCCAGCGGGGAACCGGCGTGTTCGGCTCGGACGCCGAGCTCGAGATCCGCTGGCACATGGATCGCCGCCTGCGCCTAGCGATCCTGCGGGACTGGACCGAGCGCACCCCCTGGAGGGTGATCGATCTGACCCGCTACGACCTGCATGCCCAAGAGCCCGATCGACCCCAGCGCGACTGGAGCCTGATGAACCGGATCAACCAGAAGGGGCTGCGTCCGCAGGACCGACCGATCCCGTTCGACGAACTGGATCCGTCGGACAAGGATTACGCGAGGGAGGCCTACGAGGGTCTGTTGCGCATCGACTGAGGCTCACTCGTCGAACAGCGCCGGCCCCTCGGACCGGCGCGGCTCCGGCAGACCGAGATGCCGGTAGGCCTGCGCCGTGGCGCAGCGCCCTCGCGGCGTCCGCTGGATGAGTCCCTGTTGCAGGAGGTACGGTTCGTAGACGTCCTCGATCGTTCCGGCGTCCTCGCCGGTGCTGGCGGCGAGGGTGTCCAGGCCGACGGGCCCCCCGCCGTACTTGCGGATCATGGTCTCCAGCAGGGTGCGGTCCACTCGGTCCAAGCCGAGGTGGTCCACCTCCAGAGCCTCCAGGGCTCGCCGGGCGATCTCGAGCGTGATGGTCTCCGAGCCCGCCACCTGGGCGAAGTCCCGCACGCGGCGCAGCAACCGGTTCGCGATGCGCGGGGTGCCTCTCGAGCGTCGGGCGATCTCCTGAGCGCCTTCGGCGTCGATCGCGTAGCCAAGGATGGCGGAGGAGCGCTGAAGGATCGCCAGCAGCGCCTCCGGAGCGTAGTAGCCGAAGTGGAGCACGATGCCGAACCGATCGCGCAACGGGCCGGTGAGCAAACCCTGTCTCGTGGTGGCTCCGACCACGGTGAACGCCGGAACGTCCAGTCGGATGGAGCGCGCCGCGGGACCCTTGCCGATCAGGATGTCGACCTTGCGATCCTCCATCGCTGGATACAGGATCTCCTCGACGGGCCGGCTGAGGCGGTGGATCTCGTCGATGAACAGCACCGCGCCGTCCTCGAGGTTGGTCAGGATGCCCACCAGGTCGCCCGGACGCTCGATGGCCGGGCCGCTCGTCACGTGGAGGGTCGCCCCCAGCTCGTTGGCCACGATGTGGGCGATCGTGGTTTTGCCCAATCCTGGCGGACCGTACAGCAGCAGGTGGTCCAGAGCCTCGCGCCTCTGGCGCGCGGCTTCGAGGAACACGCCGAGGTTGTCCTTGAGCCGCTGCTGGCCGATGAACTCGTGCAGGCGCCGGGGCCGCAGCGACTGCTCGATCGGCGGTTCGCCCGGCTGAGGGTCCGGCTGCAGTTCGGCGTTGCGGTTCATCGGGACAGGCTCCTGACGGCGATCTTCAGCTGCTCCTCGAGCACATCCGACTGCGAGCGGGCGTGCGCCGCGGCGTCCTCAGCCTCCGCTCGTCGATACCCCAGCTCGAGCAGCGCCAGCACGAGGTCGTCGTCGGCGCGGGCGGCGCCCCGCCGTGCGACCGCCTCGGATCTTCGGACGAGGGCCTCGTGCTGCACCTTGTCCCGCAGCTCCAGCACGATGCGCTCCGCCAGCTTGGCGCCCACCCCTGGCGCGCGGCACAGCGCCCGGACGTCTTGAGCTTGGATCGCGCCGACCACCGCGTCCTCGCCGAGCAACCCGAGGAGCGCCAGCCCGATCTTGGGCCCGCAACCCTTCACCTCGAGCAGCAGGTCGAACAGCCTTCGCTGGAACGGAGCGGAGAAGCCGTACAGCGAGACGCCGTCCTCGCGGAACACCTGCCGGATGTGAAGGTCGACGGCCTCGCCGACGGGCGGCAGGCCCGCCAGCACGGACTCCGGCACGAGCACCTGGTAGCCCACTCCGCCGGCCTCCACCACCACCGACCCGTCCGCAACCTCGAGCAACTCCCCGCGGAGCCGTGCGATCACGGAGACAGGTTACCCTGCGTCTACCAGATTCTTCGAACGGTCTACAATGGACCGTGCCCCTTTACGAGAAGCTGGTTCGTCCCTTGGCCTTTCTGCTGCCACCGGAAGCGGCGCACGAGCTGGCCCTCGGCTGGGTCGCCTCGGGCATGTTCGAATGCCGCACCCCCCAGGACGGCCGGCTCGCCGTGCAGGCTCTGGGACTTCGCCTCTCGAACCCGATCGGCTTGGCGGCGGGGTTCGACAAGGACGCGGTGGCGGTCGATTGGTGGGACGCCCTCGGCTTCGGGCACGTCGAGGTCGGCACGGTGACCCTTCGTCCGCAGCCGGGCAACCCCCGGCCCCGACTCTACCGCCTTCCCAAGGACAGGGCTCTGATCAACCGCATGGGCTTCAACAACGCCGGAGCGCATGCGATGCGGGTGCGCCTGCAGGCCTCGTGGCCCCGCGTGCCGATCGGCATCAACCTGGGCAAGAACAGGCAAACGCCCTTGACGGAGGCGCCCGCCGAATACGCGGCGCTCTACAGGATGCTCGCGCCTTGGGGAGCCTACTTCGTCGTGAACGTGTCCTCGCCCAACACCCCCGGTTTGCGCAGCCTGCAGGACCCGGCGGCGCTTCGCGACATCCTGCAAGCGATCCGCGGGGTGCAACCGCGCAAACCGCTTCTCGTGAAGGTCGCGCCAGACCTCGAGCCTGCCCAGCTCGACGCCTTGCTCGACCTTGCGCTGCAGGAAGGCTTGGACGGCATCGTCGCCACGAACACCACCGTGTCCCGAGAGGGCCTCGGCAGGAACCCGGGGATCGACGGAGGGCTCTCGGGCAAGCCGCTGCAACCGCTGGCGGACGCGGCGCTGGCGCGGCTGGCGAGGGGATCCGAAGGGAGGCTGACCCTGATCGGCGTGGGCGGCGTGTTCGACGCGGACGACGCCTGGCGCAAGATCGCGCTCGGTGCCCACCTGGTGCAGCTTTACACCGGATGGGTGTACGGCGGCCCCAAGACCGTGGCCCGCATCCTGCACGGCCTGCTGGAGCGGATGGATCGCGAGGGAGTCCGGTCTCTGGACGAGCTGCGGGGAGCGGCGCTCTAGGCTAGCAGCGTCAGGAGCTCACGCAGGTCGCCGATCTCGGCGTCGGCGTCCGGCGCTCCCTCCGGCTTGCCCTCGGGCTTCGCGGACGGATCCGCGCTGGGGGGCACGTCGGAGGGCCGTCTTACCCAAACGGTCCGCCATCCGGCGGCCTGGGCCGGGCGGACGTCATGTCGGTAGCTGTTGCCCACGAACAGGATCTCCTCGGGCGCGCAGCCGCTGAGCCGCTCGGCGAGGCGGAACACCCTTGGATCGGGCTTGCCGTATCCGAGCTCGCCCTCGATGAGAATCCATTGGAACAGCGGCTCCAAGCCCAGGTCGCGGATCTCCTCCCTCTGCACGTCGGCCGGCCCGTTGGTGATCAGGCCCATGGGATGGCGGGCGCCCACCTCCCTCAGAACGTCCAGGGTGCCGGGGAACAGGGCGAGAGCGGCCCGGCGCTCCGCCCCGTAGCGGTCCGCCAGCTCCTCGGCGCGAGCGGGGTCGTCGAGGCCGACCCGCAGCAGCGTGCGGCGCATCAGTTCGGCGCGCGTCGTGCGCCCTTTCTCCAGGTACAGCGCGTACCAGTCCGAGCGCTTGATGGTGGGGCAGAACTCTCGGAAGGCCGCGGCCCACTCCAGCAGCGCCTGCTCGGTGCCGAGGCCGGGCAACGGCATCGCCTCGAAGGTGCGCCGTAGGCCGGTCTTGGCGGCGTCCCAGTAGCCGCAGAGCGTGTCGTCCAGGTCGAAGAACACCGCGCGCACGCGGCCGAAGCGCTCAATCTCCATACACCGAACGGTAGTAGTCCCAGCCGGGATCGGTGGCCATGCGGATCGCTGCCACCTGGCCGGCGTGGTAGTAGTCCTCCGACGCCAGCAGCGAGGTGGCCTCGCAAGGGTGGCACCACTCGCCGAAGGCGCACACGTCTCCGTGGGATCCCGACTTCTTCAGGGCCTCGGCCATCGCCGCCAGCACCGACGCGTGGGACTCCATCAGCCTCCTGAGAAGCTCGTCGAGCGACCCGGTCGGCGCCTCGAGCCGCCCGAAGTCCGGGGCTTGGCCTTTCCTCAGACTCTCCGCGGCCGCGACGTCCACAACTACAAGATGGGCCACGGTCTCGCGGATGCTCTTGCAATCGCGGCAGGGCTTGTGCTCGGTCTGCTCCTCCGTGATGCCGCGGAGATGGCGCAGAAAGTGCTCCCGGGCGTGGCGGAGAGCGTTGAGGGCGCTCTCCTCGAACACGATCGGATCCATCCGGCCATTCTACCGGGCGGCGGGAGGGGCCTAGCGGATGGCGACCTCGGTCTCCTTGTCGAAGATGTGGATCTGTTCCAGGTTGACGACGAACCTCGCCTCCTGGTCGATCGCGATCTTCGTGCCCGTTTCGATGGAGGCCAGCAGCGTGTGCTTCCCGCACTTGAGGTAGGCCACGTACTCGTGCCCGAGAGGCTCCAGAACGTCCACCTTCGCCACGAACGTGTTGAAGTCGGTCGGCTTCACGTGGCTCTCGAGGCTCGCGTCGAAGATCGACTCCGGTCGCACGCCCAGCAGCACCTCCTTGCCGACCGCGTCCTTCGCAGCCTCGTTGCCCACGACCGGAAAGCGGATCTCCCCCGCGTCCACCACCACTTGGCCGTTCTCCTGCACCAGCTTGGCCTCGAGGAAGTTCATGGGCGGGGACCCGATGAAGCCGGCGACGAACCGGTTGGCCGGCCTCTGGTACACCACCTCCGGCTTGTCGCACTGCTGCAGCACGCCGTCGCGCATGATGGCGATCCTCTGGCCCATCGTCATGGCCTCGACCTGGTCGTGGGTGACGTAGATCGTGGTGATGCCCAGCGAGCGGTGGAGCCGGATCAGCTCGGCTCGCGTCTGCACGCGCAGCTTGGCGTCCAAGTTCGAGAGCGGCTCGTCCATGAGGAACACCTTGGGCTTGCGGACGATCGCGCGGCCCAGGGCCACGCGCTGGCGCTGGCCTCCCGAAAGCTCCTTCGGCCTTCGGTTCAGGTACCCCTCGATGCCCAGCATCGCGGCGGTTTCCCGCACGCGGCGATCGATGTCCTTCTTGATCTCGCGAGCCTCGTTCCAGTGGGTGAGTTGCCAGACGAAGCCCTTCAGCTCGCGCAACCGCAGGCCGAACGCGATGTTGTCGTAAACGTTCATGTGCGGGTACAGCGCGTAGTTCTGGAACACCATCGCGATGTCGCGATCCTTGGGAGGCACGTCGTTCACCCGCACATCGCCGATCAGGATGTCTCCCTCGGTGGCCTCCTCCAAGCCGGCGATCATGCGCAGGGCCGTGGTCTTGCCGCAACCGGATGGCCCGACGAGAACCATGAACTCCTGGTCCCGGATGTCGAGCGTCAGATTGTTGACGGCCTTGACGTCTTTGCCAAAAACCTTCGTGACGTTGCGAAAAGAAACTCCAGCCAACGGACTCCTCCCTCGGGGGCTGGTCGGATTATAACCCAACCCCTAGTTCGCGCGAGAACGTGTCGTCCGCAGGAGGAATCCGAGCGAGCGGGTACCCTGCAGGGTTGGAATGACCGCGCGCGAACTCCGCGAGAAATACCTGCGCTTCTTCGAAACGAAGGGACACCAGCGCTACCCCTCCGGCTCGCTGATCCCGTACGACGTGACCGGCAAGCTCGACGAGTCGCTGCTGTTCAACGGGGCCGGCATGGTGCAGTTCAAGCCGTTCTTCCGAGGGGCCGCGGAGCCCTCGTGCCGACGCCTGACGACGGCGCAGAAGTGCGTGCGGACCGGCGACATCGATTCGGTCGGCGACCACTCGCACCTGACGTTCTTCGAGATGCTGGGCAACTTCAGCTTCGGCGACTATTTCAAGGAGGAGGCGATCGCGCTGTCGTGGGAGTTCCTCACTTCGCCCGATTGGCTCGGCCTGGACCCTCGGCGTCTGGCGTTCACGGTGTTCGAGGAGGACGACGAGGCGTTCGAGCTCTGGTCGGCGCACCTGAGGGAGGCTGGCATCGATCCTGCGACCCGCGTGTTCCGGCTCGGCGAGGAGACCAACTACTGGCCAGCGGGCGCGTTCAGCTCCGGTCCTCCCGGCCCGTGCGGACCGAACACCGAGATGTTCTACTGGGTCGACGGCGCCGGCGAGCCGCCCAGCGGAGCCTACAGCCGCCAGGACTACCTGCGGGACGAGAAGGCCGGCAAGTGGCTCGAGATCTGGAACGACGTGTTCATCCAGTACGAGTGGCGCGGGCGCCCGCGCAACCCCGATCGGCCGTCGGACGGCTACGAGAAGGAAGGGATGGATCCGTTGCCGTTCCGGAGCGTCGACACGGGGATGGGTCTGGAGCGAACCGCGGCCGTGCTGGCTGGGCATGCCAGCGTGTACGCCACGGACGTGTTCCAGCCGATCTTCCGCAGGCTCGAGGAGGCCGCGGGCGGAACGTACGCCTACGGGGGAGGCGAAGGCGAACAGGACACCGCCGCGCGCATCATCGCGGACCACATCCGCACCGCGGTGTTCTGCATCGCCGACGGAATCCTGCCGGGCAACTCGGGCCGAGGCTACGTGCTCCGGCGCCTGATCCGTAGGGCGGTCCTCAAGGGGCAGAGGGTGCTCCGCTTCGAGGAGCCGTTCTTCCACCGGGTGTACGAGGGAGTTGCCGAGGCCATGGCCGACGCCTATCCCGAGCTGACCGACCGCAGGGAGACCATCGTGCGAACCCTGCTCAGCGAGGAGCGCCTGTTCCGCCGCACGCTCGCGCAGGGCTCGCAGATGCTAGCGGACCACCTCCGGGAGCTGCGCCCCGGCGACACTCTCGACGGCCAGGCCGCGTTCCGGCTGTACGACACCTACGGCTTTCCGCTGGAGGTCACGCGGGAGATCTGCGCCGAAGCGGGCGTGGCGGTGGATTCAGAAGGCTTCGAGGCCGCCCTGGCCGAGGCGCAACGGCGGTCCCGATCCGCCGACGGCATGGAGACCGTTTACGCGGAGGGAGCGGCCCGCAAGCTGTCGCTGGCGACGCACGACGCTCCGAAGGACTCCACCTTCGTGGGGTACCGGTCGCTGGAGCACCGCTCGCGGATCGTCCGGGTCGAGGCGGACTTGGACGATCAGGCGCGGGTGCACGGTCGTCTGCGGGTGGCGCTGGAGGAGACCCCGTTCTACGCCGAGAGCGGTGGCCAGGTGGCGGATGTCGGCACCATGACGGCCGAGGGCCTCAGGCTCGGGGTGCTGCGCACCTGGAAGGTCGACGGCACCGTTTGGCACGACGTCGAAGTGCTGGACGGGCCCGATGCGACCGGACTGCCGGAGGAGGAGGCCCGCGGGTTGCTGAGCGACGCGATGCTGGGCAGGGAGGTGCTGGCCGAAGTTCCCGCGGACCGCCGCAAGGCGATCACCCGGAACCACACGGCGACCCACCTGCTGCACGCGGCCCTGCGGTCGGTTCTGGGCACGCACGTCGCCCAGGCCGGATCGCTGGTGCATCCCGAATACCTGCGCTTCGACTTCACCCACGGCCAGGCGCTCAGCCCCGAGGAGCTGGAGGCCGTGGAGCGGCTGGCCAACCGCCAAGTGTGGGAGGACCTGCCGGTGAGCGTGCACGAGGACCTGCCCTTGGCCGAGGCCAGGGCACGCGGCGCGATGGCGCTGTTCGGCGAGAAGTACGGCGAGCGCGTGCGGATGGTCGAGGTGGAGGGGTTCAGCCGCGAGCTGTGCGGAGGCTGCCACGTGGGCCGCACCGGAGAGATCGGCCTCATCAAGATCGTTTCGGAGGGCTCGGCGGCCAGCGGAGTGCGGCGCATCGAGGCGCTGACCGGAGAACGAGCCTACGACTGGGTGCTGGGCCAGCAACGAACCATCCAGCAGGCCGCCGCGCTGCTCAAGGCGCCCGCCGGCGAGCTCGTGTCCGCGGTGGAGAAGACGCTGGACGCTCTGAGGGAGGAGCGGCGGCGCGTGGAGCGCCTGCGAGCCCAGTCGCTGCAGGGCTCCCAGGCCTCGGTCGTCTCCTTGGGGTCCGTGGAGCTCGCCACGCAACGCATCGACGGCGGAGAGCAGGCGGAGGGCGCCGCGGCGGCCGACCGCCTGGTGGACGGCAGGCCGTCGCGCGTGGCCGTGGTGGCGGTGGTCGGCGAGGGCAAGGTGTCGTTCGTGTGCAAGGCCGGCGCCGACGCGCTGAGGGCCGGGGCCCACGCCGGCAACCTCGTCCGAGAGGTCGCCAAGGTGGCCGGCGGAGGAGGGGGAGGCCGCGCGGACTTCGCCACCGCGGGCGGACGGAACCCGCAGGCCGCCGACCAGGCCCTCCAGAAGGCGGCCGAAGTGCTGAAGGCCCAGGTCGGCGCCTAGCGCGTCACTTGTGGATGGCGTGGCCCAGGGCGTCCTCGAACGCCTCGAGCACAGCCTCGCTCAGCGTGGGATGGGCGTGGATCGTTTCAGCCATCGATTCGAGCGTGGCCTCGAGCTTTAGCGCCACCACGCCCTCGTGGATCATGTCGGTCACGTGCGAGCCGATCATGTGCACTCCCAGCACCTCGCCGTACTTCTTCTCGGCCACGACCTTCACGAAGCCTTCGGTGTCGCCGGTGGCCATGGCCTTGCCCAGAGCCCGGAACTGGAACTTGCCCACGGCGACGTCGTAGCCCTGGGCCTCGGCCTCGGCCTGCGTGAGGCCCACGGACGCGACCTCCGGCACCGTGTACACGCAGTTCGGCACGCACTTGTAATCCATCTTCTTGTTGGCGCCCGTCACGGCGTTCGTCGCGGCCAGGATGCCCTCGGCAGAGGCGACGTGCGCCAGCTGGATGCGTCCCGTGACGTCGCCGATCGCGAAGATGTTCGGCACGTGCGTGCGCAGGGTGTCGTCGGCCACCTCGACGCCGCGCCGATGGAGCTTGACGCCGATCTTCTCCAGATCCATGCCCTCGGTGTTCGCCTTCCGGCCAACCCCCAGCAGAACCACCTGCACCTCGACCACCTCGGTCTCCGTGCCCTTCTTGACGTGGCACCGCCAGCCTTTGTCGGTGCGCTCCGCCCTCTCGAGGGTGGCTCCGGTGCGCACCTTGATCCCTTGCTTGCCTAGCACCCTGCCCAGCTCCGTTCCGAGGTCGGCGTCCATCAGGGGCAGCAGCGTGGGCATCATCTCCACGAGCGTCACCTTGGTGCCGAGGCCGTTGAACACGTAGGAGAACTCGCATCCCACGGCGCCTCCGCCCAGGATGAGCATGCTCTCGGGCACGAACGGCGCGGTCACCGCGTCGTCCGAGGTCCACACCCCCTCTTCCCGGCCGCCCTCCAGGCCGGGGATGCTCAGCCGGATGACGGAGGAGCCCATCGCCAGGATGAAGCTCTTGGCGGTCAGCCGCGTCTTCTGACCGTCCTTGTCGACCTCGATGGTGTGGGGGTCGACGAACCTCGCGAACCCCTCGACGTGCCGGATCTTGTTCTTCTTGAACAGACTGCCGATGCCGCCGCGCAGGGTCTGCACGATCTTGTCCTTGCGGGCCATCATCTTGCCGAAGTCGAACTTCGGCTCGCCCGGAAGCTCGATGCCCATCGCGTCCGCGTGGCGCACGTGGTTCAGCCGCTCGACGGGGGCGATCATCGCCTTGCTCGGGATGCAGCCCCAGTTGAGGCACGTGCCGCCCAAGTACTCCTTCTCGACGCACACCACCTGCGCTCCGAGCTGGGCGGCGCGGATGGCAGCGACGTAGCCGCCGGGGCCGGCACCGATCACGACGAGATCCGCATCGAACTGACCGTTGGACATCGTTTGCTCCTGCTCCTGAGGGGTGCCGAGGACGCCGCTCCTGCGAAGCATGGCCGGCGGCTCCGCCAGCACGGAACGTGCCGGCGGAACGACCACGGCCATGGACAGGGGCTGATCGGGCACGAGCGCTCTGCCTCGGACGAACCTGCCTAGGATACCTGCGGGCGGAGAACGCCCGACGGCCCGTCCGGATTCCGACGCGGCCTCAGTGGCTCATGCGGCGCCGCGCGTAGTTGGCGCTCTTCTCGACCCAGGCGCGGAACTGCTCGAAGTTGTCGAGGATCTCCTTCGGTAACTTGACGTACTCCCGCATCGGTTCGGCGCTGGGATCCGGCTGGACCGGACCGGCGCCCGGAAGCTTCATCGCCTCGCTGAGGTCCTCCGGCGAGAGCTTCAAGCCGATGTCCTCGCCGTAGAGGAACGCGAACATCTTCTCGCCCGTGAAGACGCCCATCCCCGTCGACATGCGGCGCGCTCGGACGTCGAGGTGCTCCGCCGCACGCATCATCTGCTCGTAGCGCAAAGGACGATAGATCATTGGCTTCCTCTCGATGAAAACGACCGGACTTCCTTGACCGGTCCGAATACCATCGCCCCTCCTGGTACCCTATTGTACCCGCTTTTCTCCGGGTTCCCTGCCTCTGGAGCCCTTCCGGGTAACGTGCACGCCATGGGCGACAAGCGGTTGGTCATCCTCGACGGCTACAGTCTCCTCTTCCGGGCGTTCTACGCCACCAGCGCTCTGGGAACCGCCGCCGGCAAGCCGACGAACGCGCTGTTCGGCTTCCTCAACATGCTGGCGCAGATTCTCGAGAGGGAGAGGCCCGACTGCGTGCTCGTGGCCTTCGACGCCCCGGGCAAGACCTTCCGCCACGCCGACTTCGCCGAGTACAAGGCCACCCGGCGCGAGACGCCCGAGGCGCTCCAAGCCCAGCTGCCGGAGGCGCGCAGGCTCGTCCAGGCCCTCGGCATCCCTTCCTTGGAGCTGACCGGGTACGAAGCCGATGACGTGATCGGCACGGTCACCCTCATCGCCCGGCAGCACGGCTACCACGCCACCGTGGTCACCGGCGACGGCGACGCCCTCCAGCTGGTCGACGACTGGGTCACCGTGGTCACTCCCTCCAAGGGGGTCAGCGAGATGCGCGTTTACACACCCGAGGCCGTGGTCGAGCGCTACGGTTTCGGTCCGGAGCGGATCGCGGACTTCAAGGCCATCGCCGGGGACTCCAGCGACAACATCCCCGGAGTGCCCGGCATCGGCGAGAAGGGCGCCACCGAGCTGATCCAGAACTTCGGAGGTGCGGAGCAGATCCTCGAGAGGTTCGACGAGCTGCCGCCGAAGTACCAAAAGCGGATCGAACCCGCGAGGGAGCAGCTGCTGCTCTGCAAGCGCCTGGCGACGATCCAGCGCGACGTGCCGCTCGAGATCGACTTCCAGCCCTACCGCCTGAGCCAGTCGCAGCTGCAGGAGGCGCTGCGCGTCCTCGAGGAGTTCGAGTTCCGATCGTTCCTCCGACGCCTGCCGAGGGTGCTCCAGCCGTACCTCGACGGATCGGAGGACCTCGCGCCGCACGTCGAGCGCGTCGCCGAAGCGTTGGAGCCGCGCAAGAGCGTCGTGGCGAACGAGGCGGAGCTGCGGAGCCTCGTCGGCGATGGGCCCTTCGCGGTGCTGTGGGTCCCCGAGGGGGAGCAGAAGCTGATCGGCGACGAGCCGCGCCTGCGCGCGTTCGTCGCTTCCAGCCTGAACGTCGCGGAGGTGCCCGTCGGGCTGGCGGACGGTTGGGTTTCGCAACACCCCGACAGGGCGATCGTCCACGACGCGAAGCCGTTCCTCCGAAGGACGTCGCTGCACAGGCCGGTGCGTTTCGACGCGATGCTCGCAGGCTACGTGCTGCGCTCCGACCGCAGCGCCTACCTCCTCGAGGACCTCGCGGCCGGCTACCTGGAGACGAGGTTCGAGCGGGACCCGCATTCGCTGGCCTCCGCCCTGGCCTTGCTGGAGGAACCGATGCGCGATCGCCTGCGGAAGGAGGATCAGGAGGCGGTGCTCAACCAGCTCGAGCTCCCGCTCACGCCCCTCTTGGCGGAGATGGAGTCCGCCGGCATCGCGGTGGACACGGCGATGCTGCAGGACTTCAGCAAGTCGCTGCAGGTGCAGATCCAGCAGCTCGAAGCCAAGATCCATGAGGCCGCCGGGGGACCGTTCAACATCGGCTCGCCCAAGCAGCTCGGCGAGGTGCTGTTCGAGCGACTGGGCCTCCCGGGCAAGAAAACCAAGACCGGGTGGGCGACCGGCGTCGAGGTGCTGCAGGACCTGGCGCCCGGACACGAGATCGTTGCGGACGTGCTGGCCTGGCGCGAGCTGACCAAGCTGCGATCGACCTACGCGGAGAGCCTGCCCAAGCTCGTTGGCCCGGACGGCAGGATCCACACCACATTCAACCAGACGGTGGCCGCCACGGGACGGCTGAGCAGCAACGATCCGAACCTGCAGAACATCCCCGTGCGCACCGAGCTGGGGCGACAGATCCGCAGGGCCTTCGTGGCTCCCCCCGGCTCGCGCCTCGCCTCGTTCGACTACTCCCAGATCGAGCTCCGGCTGCTGGCCCACCTGTGCGGCGACGAGAACCTGGTCCGCGCCTTCCAGGAGGGCAAAGACATCCACGCGGCCACGGCGGCGCTCACCTTCGGTGTGGCGGAGGACCAAGTCACGAAGGACCAGCGCAACCGCGCCAAGCTGCTCAACTACGCGGTGCTGTACGGCGTGTCGAACTACGGGCTGGCCCAGCAGATGGGCGGGGCGATCAGCGCCGCGGAGGCCAAGGGACTGATCGACCAGTATTTCCAGCGCTTCCCCAGGGTGCGCCAGTACATCGAGCAGACTGTGTCCGAAGCGCGCCAGATGGGCTTCACGAGAACCCTTTGGGGCCGGCGCAGATACTTCCCCGAGATCAACGCGCCGAACTGGAGCGTGCGGCAGGCCGCCGAGCGCCAGGCGGTGAACGCCCCGATCCAGGGCTCCTCCGCGGACCTCATCAAGAAGGCGATGATCGACCTGCGGCCGCTGCTCGAGGGGCGCCGAACCCGGCTGCTGCTCCAAGTGCACGACGAGCTGGTGTTCGAGATGCCGGAGGGCGAGGAGGACCTGATCGAGCCGATCCGCTCCGCCATGCAGAACGCGATGCGCCTGAACGTGCCGATCGAGGCGGACGCGAAGATCGGGTCCAACTGGATGGAGATGCAGCCGATTCCGAGGGGTTGAGGCGCCGCTTCCGACGGTAAAGTGCGGGCATGGCCCTTGGCCCAGCTCTCGTCGCGTCTCTCGTGCTCGCCCCTTCGTCCGCGCAGGACCTGGTGCGCCTGTGCACGCTGGCCGCGCCCGCGGGTCTGCGAGCCAGCGTGCGCGTCGTCGTGGCCGACTTCGGGAACGGCCCGGCTCAGGTAGCCGCGACGCGGGCGATGCGCGCCCGCGCCGAGGCGATCCTCCAAGACTTCGCCGCCGCCGCTCGAGAGACCCTGCGGCGGATGCGCGAGCACAGGGACGCGCCGCGGTGGGAGCTTTGGCTGAAGGTGACGCCGAAGGTCAGCCTCAACCAGCGGTCCCGCGTCAGCGCCTACCTCGAGGTCGACACGTTCACGGGAGGAGCCCATCCGAACCGTTGGTTCGAGACGTTCAACTACGTCGCGGAAGGCGGGCGCGCGCGCCCGGTGAGGCTGCAGGACCTGCTGATGCCCGGCCAGAGACAGAATCTGCTGGACTGGTGGCTGCTGCCGGCGCTGAACGAGCAGAAGGAGCAACGCGGAGCCGAAGCGGTCGCCGCCATCGACGATCGAGCCCTGGGCAGCTTCGTGGCGACGCCGACCGCGCTCGTTTGGCTGTTCGCCCCCTACGAGGTCGGACCGTACGCCGAGGGCTCGTACGTCGTCAAGCTGCCTCTGGAGAATCTCAGGGGGTACGTCCGAAGGACGCACCCCCTCTTGAGGCCTTGAGCGGAACTCAGCGTGCGGGCGGCTGAGGCAGGGCCGCCGGCGCGTTGGGATCCTCGGCGGCCGGCTCCCATCCCCGGATGTACTCCCGCGGACGCGTCGTGTAGTCCGCGAACATGATGAACATCAGCAGGAACCACAGGAAGCCAAGGATCGCCCAGAACTTCGTCAGCTGCGTGCTGAACTTCACGTGCATGAAGAACAGCACCACGAGCACCGCCTTCGTGACCGCGATCGCCATCGCGATCAGGTTGTTCAGCACGCTGTTGCCCTCCGGGCCCACGTGCACGAACGCCATGACCACCGTCAGGACCATCAGCACCAAGAGGGCGAAGAAGGTCTTCAGATACATGCTGATCGGATGCGCGTGCGAGTGATCGATCTTCATGGCGGGCTCACTTGGGGATCAGATAGAACAGCGGGAACAGGAAGATCCCCACGATGTCGACGAAGTGCCAGTAGAGGCCGACCAGCTCCGTCGGGATGAAGTCGTTCTTCACGAGGGGATGGTCGAGCGCTGTGAGCAGCGCCAGCACGCCGATCACCACGATGCCGATGATCACGTGCAGGGCGTGCAGGCCCGTCATCCCGAAGTACAGGCTGTAGAACAGCTGGGCCTGGGGAGCCGGCACCAGGCCCTCCCACGTGAAGTTCGGCCCCGGCACCAAGCCGTGCTGGAACTTGGCGCTCCACTCGAACGCCTTGATCACCAGGAAGACGCAGGCGAGGCCGATCGTAGCTCCCAGCATCGCGAGCTGCAGCCTCTTGTTGCGCAGCTGGGCGAAGTGCACCGCCAAGGCCATCGTCAGGGAGCTGGTGAGCAAAACCACCGTGTTGGTCGTGCCCAGGGGGATGTCGAGCTTGGTGTGCGCCTCGAACCACGCCTCCGAGTAGCGCCAGCGGTACAGCACGTAAGCCAGGAACATCCCGCCGAAGAACATGATCTCCGTGACGAGGAACACCCACATCCCCACCACGTAGGATTCGTTCTGCTGCGGCAGCTCTTCGAACTGATGGTGGAGCGGTTGCTCCTCGGCCCCGTGGGCCGCCTGCAGGGCTTCGGTCTTCATGCTCATCGCTTCGTCTCCGCGGGCACTCGCTCCTCGCGCTCATCCGCCTCGGCGTCGTAGGCGTACGGCTCCTCCCTCACCACCGGGATCTCCACGAAGTTCGTGGTGGGCGGCGGGGACGGGATCGTCCACTCCAGTCCCTTGGCGCCCCAAGGGTTGGGGCCGGCGTCCGGTCCGTACTTGAGCGACCACAGCAGGTAGACGGCCGGGATCAGGAAGCCCACGGCCAAGATCGAGGCGCCCGCCGTGGAAGCGATGTGCCAGAACTGGAACTCGGGAGCGAAGTAGTAGTAGTGGTAGCGCCGCGGCATTCCCAGGTAGCCCAGCACGAACTGCGGCAGGAACGTGAGGTTGAACCCGATGAAGATGATCAGAGCCGACAGCTTGCCCCAGTTGTCGGGATACATCTTGCCGAAGAACTTGGGCCACCAGAAGTGCAGGCCAGCCAGGAAGCCCATGATCGTCCCTCCAACCATCACGTAGTGGAAGTGCGCCACGACGAAGTACGTGTCCGTCAGGTGCACGTCGGTGCTCATCGCCGCGAGGAACAGCCCCGTGAGGCCGCCCACCACGAACAGCCCGATGAACCCCAGCACGTACAGGAACGGCGTCTGAAAGCGCACCGAGCCCTTGTAGATGGTGGCCGTCCAGTTGAACGTCTTGATCGCCGAGGGCACGGCCACCAGGTAGCTCAGCAGCGAGAACACCATGCCCTGGTACATCGACTGGCTGGACACGAACATGTGGTGGCCCCACACCAGGAATCCCAGTCCGGCGATCGCGAGGGACGAGAACGCGATGAAGTGGTAGCCGAAGATCCGCTTGCGCGTGAAGCAGGTGATGACCTCGTTGATCACGCCCATCGCGGGCAGGATCATGATGTACACCGCAGGGTGGCTGTAGAACCAGAACAGGTGCTGGAAGAGCACCGGATCGCCGCCCAGCTCGGGGCTGAACACCCCGATGTGGAACACGCGCTCCATCACGACGAGCAGCAGGGTGATCGCCACGACGGGGGTGCCGAGCACGATGATGACCGACGTGGCGTAGCTCCCCCAAACCATCAGAGGCAGACGGAACCACGTCATGCCGGGGGCCCGCATCTTGTGCACGGTCACGATGAAGTTGATGCCGGTGGCGATCGACGAGAACCCGGCGATGAACGCGCCCACGATCGTCAGCGTCACGTTCGTGTTGCTGTACATCGAGGAGTACGGCGTGTAGAACGTCCAGCCGGTGTCGACGCCGCCGAACGCCATGGCCAGCAGCGCGCAGAGGCCGCCGGCCACGTACAGGTACCAGCTCAGCAGGTTGAGCCGCGGGAACGCCAGGTCTCTGGCGCCGATCATGATCGGCAGCAGGAAGTTCCCCAGCACGGCCGGAATGGCCGGGATGAGGAAGAAGAAGATCATGATGATGCCGTGGGCCGTGAACACCTTGTTGTAGGTGTCGTTCTCCAGCATCACGCCGCGCGGCGAGACCAGCTCGACGCGGATCATCGACGCCGCGATGCTGCCGAAGAAGAAGAACACCGAAACGGCGATCAAGTACAGGATGGCGATCCGCTTGTGGTCGCCGGTCAGCAGCCACGACTTGATCGTGTGCCCTGCCTTGAGATAGCTGGGCGGAGACTGGGGCGATTCGCCCTGGAACACGGGTGCCACGGTGCTCATCGGTTTCCTCCGTCGATCTGGGCCGGCATGGCGTTGCCCAACACGGGGCCGGGCGCCTTGGACGTGCCGAGCGTCCTGATGTAGGCGATCAGGTTCAGCAGATCCTCCTCGGTCAGCTCGCGGTACTCCGGCATGGTGTTCTGATAACCCTCGTTGATCTTCGCGTACGGGTTCTTGATCGCTTCGCGGATGTACGAAGCGGTGGCCTCCACGATCGAGCCGTCGGTCATCCTGCGCCGCGCTCCGTACAGGCCGTAGAGCGACGGGCCGCGCGGCGAATCCTGCGAGCCGTGGCAGTTGCCGCAAGCCAGCCGGTCGTACAGCTGCTTTCCGAGGTCGGCCATGGTGGGCTGGTTGGGGCGCTTCTTATCCCCTCCGCTGGCGAGCCACTTCTGGAACTCCTGAGGGGGCAGGGCGTAGATGTAGCCCCCCATTTCGCTGTGCTGGGTGCCGCAGTACTCGGCGCAGAACAGGTTGTACTTGCCGGGTTTCGTGGCGATGAACCATTGCTGGGTGTAGCGGCCCGGAAGAACGTCCTGCTTGATGCGGAATTGCGGGACGAAGAACGAATGGATCACATCCTGGCTGATCATCGTCAGGCGAACGGGAACGCCGACCGGGACGTGCAGCTCGTTGTTCTCCCTCACGCCATTGGCGTGCTGAGCGTGCCACATCCACTGCTTGCCGATCACGAAGATCTCCATCGCGTCCTGCGGAGGCTGGCGCGTGTCGACGTACAGCTTCGCGGCCCACCAAAACATCACCAAGCCGAGGATCAGCGGAATGACGGTCCAAGTGATCTCCAGGCCAAGGTGCGACTCGACCGCGCCGCTGCGGTCCACCCGGTTCCCCTTGCGGTACTTGACCGCGAAGTACAGCACCAAGGCTCCCACGATGACGGTGAAGAGGATCGTGAGGGCGGTGAGCGCGAAGAACAGCGCGTCGTAGGGCCGCGCGAAGTTCGACGCTTGATCGGGCATCAAAGGGAAGTTCATGGCTCGTGGATTCCTTAGGCTCCCCTAGGCGGGGCTTCCGGGCGCGCCTCCGCCCGCGCCGTGCACCGATCCCCGCCGGGAGAGCACGAAGATCGTCGTCCCGAGGATGAGCAGCGTGAGCGCGCCGCCGATCTTCAGGGCGCGGTCCACCACCAGCGTGTACTTGCCGGACTTCGGGTCGTACATCACGCAACCCCAGAACAGAGGCTCGGTCTTCCTGCCGATCCTGCCCTGGCCGGCGTCCGCGATGGCCTGCATCAGCAGCTTCGCCGAGAACTCGATGCCGTAGAAGTAGCGGCTCACCCGCCCGTCCGGCGTGAGGACGAGGATGCCGGCGGGGTGCGACACGGCGTCTCGCTCGGGGTCGTACAGGAACCGGTAGCCGACCGCATCCGTCACCCTGCGGATCTGGTCGAGGCCGCCGACCAGGAAGTGCCAACCCTTCTCCGCGCCCGGACGGTTGTAAACCTGCAGGAAATCCCGCTTGGCCTCGGCCGCCTGCCGGGGAGTCTCCTTGGGATGGATGCTGATCGTGACGACCTCGAAGTCGCGCCCGACGCTCATCGCCTGCATGCTGCGCAGCGATCGAGTCACGTTGGTGAGGATCGTCGTGCAGACACCCTTGCACTCGTAGAACACGGGCACCAGCAACACGCCCTTGCCCCTGCTGAAGAGGTCTCCGAGCCGGACCGCGCGCCCCTCGCTGTCGGTGAACCGCGCGTCGAGCGGCACCTTCGCCTCGAGGAGCTGGTCGATGCCGATCGCGTCCCTCAGGTTCTGACTCTGCGCCAGAGCGGAAGCGCCCGCTGCGGCGAGGCCGACCAGAGCGAGCAGCCTCATCGAACCGCCTCCTGGGGCTTGGGAGCGTCCCACCGGGGAAGGCCCTGCTTGGAGACCACCTCGAGCGCCGTGTCCAAAGGCACGCGCACCTTGCCCGGCGCGGCTTCCGAGGAACCGTAGCTCTCGAGGATCTGGCGCTCCCGCCTGCGCAGATCCGCCATGTCCTTCTTGGCGGTGAAGTTGCTCTGCAGCCTAGGCAGCGGCTCCGGCGGCAGGCGGCGGTTCGCCACGTCGGGCTGGAACTGGGAGGAGAAGCCGCCCGGAACCATCACCTCGAACACCGCGATGGTCACCAGGATCGACGCGATGGTGAACGCGAAGAAGCCAATGATGGACCACAGCAACGGCTTGAGGCGGATGTCGCCGGCCTCGTGCCCTCGGCTCACGTCGGGCTCGTAGTTCTCAGTGTGATGCATGGGAATCCGCCCCCTTCGATGGGAGATACGACGGGACGAGCGCACCCTTCCGCAACTGTCCCAGGAACACGCTGAACCAGAGTGCGGCCACGGCCGCCACGGCGACCGGATCCGTCCAGCGCAGTTCGAAGCCCTCGTGCCGCAGCGCCGGCATCACGATCCAGAACGTGTCCACGACGCGGGCGGCCAGGATGACCAGCACCATCCCCAGCACGATCCTGGCGTTGCGCTTTGCGGCGGGAGACAGCAGCACGAAGAACGGCAGGAGGAACTGCAGCGCGGCGACGACCCACATCAGCGCCTGCCATCCGTGCTGGCTGCGGTGGAGGTAGTACGGCACGAACTCGGGCAGGTTCGCGGAGTAGATGATCAGGTACTGGCTGAGGGTGATGTACGCCCAGAACATCGAGAAGGCGAACATCAGCGTCCCCAAGTCCTTCAGCAGCTTCGGCGTCACCTCCTCGGCGTAAGGCCGCTTGTTGGCCTGCAGCAGCAACACAGCGGTCGCGAAGGCCAGGCCCGTGACCGCCATCTGCGTGAGGAACCAGATGCCGTACACCGAACTGAACCAGTGCGGCTCGAGGCTCATCACCCAGTCGGTGACGGCGAACGTGACGAGCACGCAGAACGCCGCTAGGCCGCCGCTGGCCAGGTTCGTGCGGTAGTCCCTCTCCGCCGGGTCGCCGGTCCGATCCTGCCGCAGCGACGAGCGGCGCAGGAGCGCCGCCAGCAGCATCCATACCGCGAAGAAGAACGTCAGCCGACCGAGGAAGAACGGCACGTTCAGGTACAGCTGCTTGAGGTGCAGGATGTGGTCCTGCTTCACCACCTCAGGGTCGGCCCAGATGTACAGCCGCGGGAGTTGCAGCAGGATCGGCACGAACAGCACGAGCATCAGCGCCAGCGAGGGCGCCCCGCCGCCAGCCTCGAAGATGCGCAGCAACGGCCTGGTCCATTGGGCCTTCAGCACGTGCGCCAGCAGGGTCAGCCCGAGCAGGCCCAAGGTGAGCACGAGGAACAGGATCCAGGCGTACAGGTAGGACTGCAGCGCGGGCGTCGGCTGATCGAGGTAGCCCGCCAGCAAGCCGCCGAGGGCCAGCACGCCGAAGAGGTTCAGAGCGGCCCGAACCCGGGTGGTTTCGGAGAATGCCTGCACGACGGCCATCAGTTGGAGCCTCCCTCTAGCTTGGCCCGCTCCTCGGCCGGCAGCAGGCCGGGATCGGCGGCCTGGCTGAACTGGAGGGCGCGGATGTACGCCGCGACGGCCCACCGCTCGTCCGGATCGAGCCTATAGTTGGCGGGAAACATGGTGCCGAATCCGTTGGTCATCACGTCGAAGAAGTGGCCGATCGGCATCTGTCGCAACCGATCCGTGTGGTAGCTGGCGGGCGGCCTCCTCAGGATCAGCCCGCGCTGGGTGATCATGCCCTGGCCGTCGCCCGCGGCCCCGTGGCAGTGCGAGCACTGCGCCGTGAAGCGGTCCTTGCCGACGCGCAGCACCTGGGCGAGCTGCCCGCGCGTGTCGACCTGCACGCCGTCCAGAACGAGCACTGCGGGAAGCTCTGTGACGAGCTTGCCGTCCGGCGTGCGTCCGGTGTACTTGGCGTCGTCCAGCCTGGCCTTGCCGCGCGGTACCGTGCCAGCGGGCGGCGTTCGGGCGCCGCTCTTGTCCGCGAAGAACTCGGACTGCTGGAAGTCCTTGGTGCGCGGCTGCACCCACATATCGGTGTGGCATCCGCCGAGCAACACCGCGAAACCAGCCAGAGCCAGCGTTCTCGCCCTCATACCTCTTCCGCCTCCACGAGATTCACCTCCACCGGCCCGAGTCCCTCGAGGAACCGCCGCGTGCCCTCCGGGTCGAACTTGCCGTCCGACGCCTCGATCACCAGGAAGAAGCGGTCGTCGCTCGCCCGCTCGAAGTTCTTGGCCTCGAACACCGGGTGGTAAGGCCGAGGCAGACCGTTCAGGCCGAACATGCCGACGACCGCGCCGAGCGCGGCGAACAGCACCCCGCACTCGAAGGTGATCGGGACGTACTGCACCCAGGAGTGGTTCGGCCTGCCTCCCACGTTCATCGGGTAGTCGAACACGGTGACGTAGTACTGCAGGCCATAGCCCACCGCCGCGCCGATGATCCCGCAGACGAAGATGATCCATGGCACCCTGGCATCCTTGAAGCGCATCGCTTCGGCCAGGCCGTGGATGGGGAACGGCGAGTAGGCGTCGAAGTCCCGGTAGCCCGCCTCGGCGGTCTTGCGGGCGGCTTCGACCAGCTGCTCCGGCTCCTCGAACTCGGCGATGTACCCGTAGACCTTGGGGCCTTGGGTCACCTCGATCGCGTGGCTCACGCGCCCACCTCCCTTCTCTCAGGCTGCTTGGGGCGGATGCGGCTCCAGAGCTCCCGAACCTCGAAGATGGAGATCATCGGGATGAACCGCACGAAGAGGAACATCATCATCACGAAGAAGCCGATCGTGCCGAAGAACATGGCGAAGTCCCAGATGGTGGGGTAGTACATGCCCCAGCTGCTGGGCAGGAAGTCGCGGTGGAGGCTGACCGGGATGATGATGAACCGCTCCAGCCACATGCCGAGGCTCACCACGAGGGAGATTCCGAAGACCAAGGACAGGTTCCTGCGGTTCTTCTTGCTCCACAGCAGCTGCGGGATGACGCCGTTGCACACGATCAGCAGCCAGTAGGCCGGAGCGTAGGGGCCCTTCCAGCGGTTCCACATCATGAATTGCTCGTAGGGGTTCGCGCTGTACCACGCGTAGAAGACCTCCACGATGTAGCCGTAGAACACGATCAGGCCCGTCGTGAGCATGATCTTCGCCATCCAGTCGATGTGGTTCATCGTCACCAGGTGCTCGATGCGGTACCAACGTCGCATCGGGATCATGAAGGTGAGCACCATCGCGAAGCCGGCGTAGACGGCTCCGGCGACGAAGTACGGCGGGAAGATCGTGGCCTGCCAGCCCGGCAGCAGCGACACCGCGAAGTCGAAGCTCACGATGGTGTGCACCGACAGCACCAGCGGCGTGCTGAGTCCGGCCAGGATGATGTAGGCCTGCTCGTAGCGCATCCAGTGCTTCGCCGAGCCCCTCCAGCCGAGGCTGCCCATGCCGGCCAGGACGCGGGCGAACCGGTTCTTCACCCTGTCGCGCAGCGTGGCCAGGTCCGGCACCAGGCCCGTGTACCAGAACAGGATCGACACGGTCATGTAGGTGCTCACCGCGAACACGTCCCAGACCAAGGGGCTGCGCGGCTGAGGCCACATCGCCAGGATGTTCGGATAGGGCAGCAGCCAGTAGGCGACCCAGGGGCGGCCGGTGTGCAGCAGCGGATACATGCCCGCGCACATCACCGCGAAGATCGTCATGGCCTCCGCGAACCGGTTGATCGAGGTCCGCCACTCCTGCCGCATCAGCAGGAGGATCGCGGAGATCAGCGTGCCCGCATGGCCGATGCCGATCCACCAGACGAAGTTGATGATGTCGAACGACCACGCGACCGGCTGGTTGTTCCCCCAGATTCCGATGCCCATGTACACCAGGTAGGTGATCGACAGCAGCAGCACGTTGACCAGGCCGAAGCCGAGCACGAAGGCCACGAACCAAGACTTGGGGTGCTCCTTCTGCCGCTGGACGACGCCCGCGACGGTCTCGGTCAGGGAGGCGTACGTCTGGTTGCCTTCGATCAGCGGCTCTTCGTCGTGCGGTTTCGTCAGCGTTTCGGCCATGGGATCACGCCTCGATCTCGGGGTTCGGGTTGGTGACGCGGGCGAGGTAGGTGGTGCGTGGACGCACGTTCAGCTCGCCGAGCAGCGAGTAGTTCCTCTGGTTGCGCTTGATCTGCGACACGCGGCTGTTCGGGTCGGAGATGTCGCCGAAAACGATCGCCTGCGAGGGGCAGGCCTGCTGGCAGGCGGTGACCACCTCTCCGTCGGCGATCTTGCGGCCCTGCTTCTTCGCCTCGATGCGCGCGGCGTTGATGCGCTGCACGCAGTAGGTGCACTTCTCCATCACGCCGCGCCCTCGCACCGTCACGTCCGGGTTGTTGAGGAGCTTCAGGAGCGGGATGTCCTCCTTCCGGTCGAAGTTCCTCTGCGCGAACTGGTAGTTCAGGTAGTTGAACCGCCGCACCTTGTAAGGGCAGTTGTTGCTGCAGTACCGCGTGCCGACGCACCGGTTGTAGACCATCTGGTTCAGGCCCTCGTGGCTGTGCACCGTGGCCGCGACGGGGCACACGGGCTCGCAGGGCGCGTTCTCGCACTGCTGGCAGTTGACGGGCTGCACGATATGCGCGGGGTTGTCTCCCGATCCGTCGCCGTTGCGCGGCCCGTAGTAATGGTCGATGCGGATCCAGTGCATCTCGCGGCCGCGATGCACCTGGTCCTTGCCCACCACGGGGATGTTGTTCTCGGCCTGGCAGGCGGTGACGCAGGCGTTGCAGCCCATGCAGAGGTTCAGGTCGATCGCCATGCCCCACTGCTGGACGCCCTCCTGCTCTCGCCGCTTCTCCTCGTCGTTGTACAGCGTCAGGTTGCGAGGGGGCTCGCCGTGCGCGTGCTCCGGCTTCAGGCTGGGTTTCTTGCGGTACTCCTCCAGCGTTCCCATGCGCACGATGTCGCGACCCTCCATGCTGAAGTGCGTCTGCGCGCTGGCCAGCACCGCCCTCCGGCCCGTCTTCTCCAACCGCGCTCCCACGCCGCCCCAGATGGAGTCCTCGGTGGTCAGGGGATAGACATCGAAGCCCGCGCCCTCGGCGACGCGGCCGCCGGCCCGGCGACCGTATCCCAGGTGCAGCAGGACGGTGTTCTTCGCCAGACCGGGCAGGATCCAGACCGGTCCCTCGACCGAGCGTTCGCCCAAGGTGACCTTCACCACGTCGCCGTTCGAAACCTTCAGCGCCTCCGCTGCAGCGAAGCTCAGGTGCACCGCGTTGTCCCAAGTGAGCTTGGTGAAGGGCTTGGGCAGCTCCTGCAGCCAGCCGTTGTTGGCGAAGCGGCCGTCCCAGACGCTGGGGTCGGGGCGGATGGCCAGCTCGAACTCGCCCATCTCGCGCCGGCCCGGGGGCGGAACCTGGATGGCCGCAGGCACCGGAACCTCCGGCGCCTTGGGCACCGAAGCCACCCCTTCGTTCAGCCAGGCCCTCCACGTCTTGTCGTCGACGCCCCAGGTCCTTCGAACCTCGGTCAGCGCGTCGCTCGGGCGGTTCATCAGCGCCGGCAGCAGCGCGTGCACCGACATCGTGTCGTGCAGAGGCTCGACGAGCGGCTGCACGATCGACACCGTTCCGTCCATCGCCCGGGCGTCGCTCCAGTCCTCGAGGAAGTGCGGCGCGGGAAGGTACCAGGAGCAGGCGGCCGACGTCTCCGTCTCGTACAGGTCGAAGCAAGCGGCGAGCTTGGCCTTGCCGAGCGCCTCCGCGAGGCGCGGCCCGAGCGACGAGCCGTAAACCGGATTGGTGCCGAGGAACAGCACCACGTCGGCCTTGCCGGCCTCGAGATCGGCCACCATCTGTCCGAGCGTTTGGTCCGGCTTGGGCTCCGAGGGCGCGGCCACATACCGGACGGTGGAACCCACGCAACCCAGCTTCGCCTGGATCGCCGCCACCAGCGCGTGCACCTCGGGCGAGCAGGCGTCGCCCGCCAGCACGAGCGCCTGCGGCCCCGCGCCGCGCAGGTCCTTGGCCAAGCCGTTCCAGAACGACTCGCCCGCGAGCGAAGCGTCGCCCGGCTGCGGCGCGGCTCCGACCAGATACGCCACGTGCCGCACGAAGCCCTCGAGGTCGGCCTGCGCCACGGGGAGGCGGTGGTCCGCCAGGATGCCGGTGGGCGTGGGAGCAGGCTCGACGCAGTAGAGGCGGCTCGGGCTCTGGTTCTGCTCGTCGATCCTTCTCGTCGCGGCGAAGTCGCGCGCGTAGCGCACCGAACCTGCCATGGAGGCGAGGAAGTCCGCGTCGAGCGCGAGCACCACCCTGGCCTTGGAGAAGTCGTAGATCGGCAGCGCCGGCTGGCCCAGCGCCATCTGCGCGCCGCGCAGCACGCGGTCGCGGCCCACCGGCTCGTGCCGCACCACCCGCGTCGCGGGGTAGACCCGTCGGAAGTCCCCGATCTGGCGGGCCAGCGTCGGCGAGGCGGCGTCCCCGACCACCAGGCGGATGCCCGCGGCCGTCGGCAGCGTCTTGCGGGCCTCCGCGAGGAACTCCTCCCAGGTCGCGACGAAGCCCTTGTTCTTGACGGTGGCGCCCCTGTCGGGATCGTACAGGCTGAGGATCGCGGCCTGGGAGAACACGTCGCTGGCGCCGAGGCTCCACGGGTGGCTCTCGTTGCCTTCCAGCTTGATCGGCCTGCCCATGACCGCCTTCGCGATCAGACCGATCGAGCTGCCCCCGAACGCCATGGCCGTGGCGTAGTAGCTCGGCTTGCCCGGCACCACCTCCTCGGGGGCTTTGACGTAGGGAACGATCTTCTCCTTGGGCAGGAAACGGCAGCCGGACAACCCGGCGAGCGCGAGCGACGCGCCCATGACCTTCAGGAACGAGCGCCGGTCCAGATCGAGCAGAGAGGATCGGTTCGGGAATTCGTCCTCGAGAAACCTCTGGAACTCGGGGGTCTCGGCCACCTCCTCCAGGCTCCGCCAATACCGCTGGCCGCGCTCCCCGCGCAGGCGCCGACGGATCTCTTCGATGTCCAAAGCGTTCGGAGTCTTCGTCTCTTCCATCTTGTCGGCCCTGATCAGCGGTGGCAGATGTAGCAGTCGGAGAGGGTCTTGACCTGGATGTCCATCTTCTGCACGAGCTCCCGGCCCTTCCGCAGCTCCTCGGCGGTCGGCTGGTAGTCGCGGCCCTTCTTCAGCGCCATTTCTCGGGCGCTCAGCCTCGAGCCCTCCTGGATCTTGCGGTAGAACGCGAACACCTTCTCCTGCGGCGTGAGCTCCGGCTGCTGCTCGTCCGTGTACAGCACCCTCTCCGGCTTGCGGTGGCAGTCCAGGCACCACTTCATGAAGAACGGCTTGCTCTTGGCCGTCATGTGCTGCTCCTGGATGTTGCCGTGGCACTCGTTGCACGAGATCCCCCGGGCGATGTGGATGCTGTGGTTGAAGTACACGAACTCCGGAACCTTGGCGACTTTGACCCAACCCACGTCGTTCTTGGCCGCGAACTCGATCGGTTTGCCCTCCGCCCAGCTCTTGCGCACCGGCTCCAGCAACGGGCTGTCGGTCCAGATCTGCGAGTGACAGGACATGCACGTCTCCGTGGACGGCATCCCGGCGGAGGAGGACTTCGTCACGGAGGTGTGGCAGTAGCGGCAGTCGATGCCCAGCTCCGTCGCGTGGTGCGCGTGGCTGAACGGCACCGGCTGATCGACCGCGATGCCCACGTTCGTGTTCGCGGGCGAGCGGCTGATCACCGAGCCCATCACGATCGCGCCCACAGGAATCGCCACCGCCGCCACGAGGCTCGCGCGGGCGATCGTGTTCGCCACAGGAGAGAACAGCCTAGCCATCGGAAGCAACCCTCACATCCGCAGACGGACCGCGGTTCAACCGCGGTTGGACCCCTCCACGCCACCCGACAGGATATCTTCGCACCCTCGTCCTAACCCTCAGAATACGCTCAAACCGGGCCGAAAGACTTAACCATGGTTTTCTCGGCTTGGGCCGTTCAGATCAGCCAGGAACGGTCCACCGCCAGAACCAGGAACAGCAACCCAAGGTAGGCCATCGAGAACTTGTAGAAAGACACGATCCTCGGCCTGTCGGACCGTTGCAGCAGCCCGACGCTCCTCAACAGCAGCGCGCCGTTCAGCAGAACCGAGGCCCAGAGGTACATCCAGCCGACGTGGCCCTGCAGCAGCGGCATCACCGAGACCAGGGCCGTGAGCACCGCGTAGAGGGCGATCTGCAGCAGCGTCACCCGCTCGCCGTGCACCACCGGCAACATTGGGACGCCTGCGCGGGCATAGTCGTCCTTGATCAGGAGGCTGAGCGCCCAGAAGTGCACCGGCGTCCACATGAAGATGATTGCGAACAGCGTCAGCGCCAGCGGATGCAGCTGGCCGGTCACGGCGGTCCATCCCACCAGCGGGGGGAACGCGCCGGCCGCGCCGCCGATGACGATGTTCTGCCACGTGCGGCGCTTGAGCAGGAGGGTGTACACCATCACGTAGAACACCAGCCCCGACAGGGCCATCACCGCGCTGAGTAGGTTGGCGGCAGCCCACAGCAGAGCGAACGAGCCGGTCGCCAGGGCGAAGCCGAAGGCCAGGGCGTTGCGGCTCGAGATCGCCTGAGTGACCGTGGGGCGACGGGACGTGCGGGTCATCTTCGCGTCCAGGTCCCGCTCCAGAACCATGTTGATCGCGTTGGCGGCGCCCGCGGCCATGTAGCCTCCCAGCGCCACCGCCAGGAACAGCCCCATGCCCGGCCAACCGCCGGCCGCGGCGAACATCGCCGTCAGCGCCGTGAACAGCAACAGGCTGATCACCCTGGGCTTGGTGAGCGCCACGTAGGCCTGGACCATGGCCCTAGCCCCCACCGGCTCGACGGCCGCCGGCGGACCTTCATGGGCGCCCTGGGTCTCCACCTGCGGAACGCCCTCGCCGAGCGCGGCCGCGACCGCCCACAGAAGCGACAGCCACAGCACGTCGGCCAGGAAGAGGTGCATCAGCTGCATCGGGATGGGCGCGAGCGTCAGCACGTTCAGGAACCCGTGCACCATCTGGGCGGCGAACAGGCCCAGCACCCAGCGGTTGAGGCGCAGCAGCAGCGGCGAGCGACGCAGCGAGGCCGCCACCCCGAGCACGAGCACCAGGTACAGCCCCACCGACGTGGCGATCAGTGGGTGGAACAGCCTCAGACGGATCAGGAAGTGCGCCGTGGGGGAGACGTCCTGCTTCAGCCCCTCGATGAGCGAGCGCGAGGGGAACAGCGTGTCGCCCAGCGCCGTCACAGCGCCCGACACGCCGAGCACCAGCATGGCCACAAGGGCGAGCAGCAGCGCCGGAAACAGCGAGCCCTGGCCGCGCAGCCTCGGCACCGGCCCGCCGCGGGCCAGGTACACCGTCATGCCGATCGCACCGAGCAAAAGGAACGTGTTGGCAAGGTGCACCGCCATCCAGATCGCGCGGAAGATCGAATCGTTCTCCGCGACCAGCTCCTTCAGCACCAGCCACGCCCCCACCAGCGCCTCGGTGACCATGAACACCACCGAAAGGCCGGCCGCCTTGCGCAGGGCGCTGCGGGGCTCGGAAATGCGGCGCGACCACACGTACAGCGCGATCGCCAAAGGCAGGCAGAGACCGCTGGTGAGGCGGTGGAAGTACTCGATCAGCGTCTCCGTCTCCGCTCCCAACGGAACCACCACGCCGTTGCACAAGGGCCAGTGAGCGCCGCATCCATCGCCCGAGAGGCTGGCGCGCACGAACGCCCCCCACACGATCACGAGCATCGTGAATCCCAGGAGGAAGGTGGCGAACTTGGCGAACCTACGCCGGCTGCGAGCCTCGGCCGACTCCATGGCCCCATTGTGCAGGTGCAACCGGGGTTGAACCCTCAGACCGGGCCCAAAGACCATTCCGGGAACTCCCCGGAAACGGCACAAGGTCCCGACCGGCCGAGGACGCCGACCGGGACCTGCCGCGCCACGCCTCAGCGCTGGTTCTTGACGACCTCGACGGCCTTCTGGAGCTGCGCGTCCTTGGCCAGATCGCCCAGCACGGGATCGGACGACCAATCCAGGTCGATGCGGTGCTCGGGCACCAGCCCGCCGGAAAGGTACTGTCCGTCCTCGTCCACCTTGCGCCCGATGTACTCGCCGGACGGCAGGTAATAGCGCGCGATGGTGATCTTGGCGTTCGCGCCGTCGATCAGCTGGAACACGTTCTGGACCGACGCCTTGCCGTAGGTGTGCTCGCCGACGAGCGTCGCCAGCCGGTAGTCCCGCAGCACCCCGGCGAAGATCTCGGCTGCGCTGGCGGAGTCCTCGTTGATCAGAACGGCGATGGGCACGTCGATCCCTGCCAGCCTGCCGCTCTCGGTGCGGGCGGTCTCCTCCTGCCCGCCCCTCATCCTCATCTTCACGACCACCTTGTTGTCGACGAACCTCGAGAGAAGGTCGACCGCGGTCTGCAGCAACCCGCCCGGATTGCCGCGCACGTCGATCACCAGCCCGACCGGCCCTTGCTTGGAGAGCCGCTCCCACACCCTGTCGAACTGCTGCACCGTGGGTTCGGCGAAGTTGGTGATCTCGATGTAGGCCACGCCGGAATCGTCCAGCATGCGCCCTTCCACGGTCGGAGCCACGATGGGCGCCCGCACGGCGCGGATCGTCACGGGCTTGTCTGAGCTCCCGCGGATGACCGTGAGCGTCACGGCGGTGTTCGGCTCGCCGCGGATCTTGGACACGATGCGGTCGAGCGGCACGCCGGCCACCGACTCGCCGTCCACGCGGGTGATCACGTCGGCCGCCCGGAGCCCGGCCTTCTCGGCGGGGCTGCCTTCGAAGACGCTGACCACCTTCGCCCCGAGCGGATCCGCGGACAGCCGCGCTCCGACGCCGACGAAGTTGCCCGACGTCTCGATGGCGAACTCGCGCGCGGCCTTCGGATCCAGGAACGACGTGTGCGGATCCCCCAGCGAGGCCATCATGCCCGCCATCGAAGCGTACTTGAGCTCGCTGCGGTCGACCTTCTTGTAGTAGTCCGTCTGGATCTTCTGGAAGGTCGACGAGTAGAGCCTCGAAGGAACGAACGCCTTGGGCTGCTCGATGCCGACCGCCGCCAGCAGCTTCTCCCCGGTCGGCAGCCGGCCGTTGCCCAGGTCCTTGAGGGCGAACCCCAGCACGAAGCAGAAGGCGAGGAACACGAGGGCGACCCCGAGCTTGACGAACACGAGCCTCACTGCACGCCTCCACCGGTTTCGAACTGCGCCGTGACGAGCGTGAACGCCCCGCCGTCCGGCAGAGGCACGACCTCGATCTTCCGGCGGTCTCCGGACATCTTCGTTCCTTGCAGCTTCGCTCCCTTCGAGGCGAGCGCCGTGGCCAGGATCTCGGCGGCGCCGGACGTGAAGCGGTCGACGAGGAGCGTGACCTTCGGCGGCTTGGGGTTGCCCGTCTCGATGCTCAGAGGCGCGGTCTTCCGCTCTGGATTGAAGCGCACCAAACGGCCGTACTGGCCCTTGGGAGCCAGCTTCGCCAGCACGGCCCGCATCGCCTCGAAGTCGCCGCTGGCCTCGCCCCGCAGATCCAGGGTGACCGCCGTCTTGCCGGCGATCCTCTTACCCAACTCCTCCGCCGCGCCCGGCACGAGCCGCACGACCAGCGCGCCCCCCGGCCGCTCGCTGACGATCGGCATCCGCCATGGACCCCGGCGCAGCTTGGCCGAGAACCTCTGGCCCCCGCGCAGCCAAGCGACCTCCACCTCTCCCTCGGTGCCGGACATCGCTCTCTCCGCCGCCCTCGCGGGCATCATGGCGTTCTGCAACCGCTTTCTCAGCTCCTCTCGCTTGAGGTTCAGGTCGCGCGCGGTGGCTTTGCCCTCCAGAACCTGCTTCTGCAGGGTCTGCAGATCCAGCACCGCCTGCGCGCTCACCACCCACTTGCCGTCGAGCGAATCCAGAACGTCGCCGGGGCGCATCCCCGCCTGCTCGGCGGAGCTTCCCGGCACCACGCGGCTCACGACGGCGGTGGTCAGGGCCGAGGGCCGCATGCCCTCGTTCTCGCCCTCGGTGGGCAGCTCGGCCTCTTGGGCGTTGGCAGGCCGCTCCAGAGCCACCTCGATGCCGATGCCCTCGTAGTTGCCGGCCTGCGCGTTGCGGAAGATCTGGTACTGCCGGGGGTCCATGAAGCGACAATCCACGTCCCGCAACCCCAGCACCATCCCCCGCACCGCTCCGAGAGCCAGCTTGCTCTGCTCGACGTTCGGCTCCACGTAGGTGTCGCGCACGAGGGAGGACATGCTCTCGAAGTACGCCGTCTCGTCGATCTGGGCCGGCTGCCTCGAGGCGAGCAACGTTCCCGCCAAGGGAGAGGACGCCAGCAGGGCGGCCCTGTCGACTTCGAGGCGCCTGCCGACGCCATGGAGGAAAGCCACGCTGCCCAGAGCCGACAGCAGCGCGATGACGCACAGGGAACGAAGAATCTTCATGAATCGGCCTTTAGACGATCAACGCCATCGTCCAGCTTCGCGACGCGCCTGGCGTGCCTTTCGTCCCGATCGGGCTCAGTCCTCAGGAACGCTTCCAGGATGCGCCGCGCCCGATCGGCGTCCGTCAGCCGGGCGCCGAGGCACAGCACGTTGGCGTGGTTGTGGCGTCGCGCGAGCTCTGCCATCTCCTCGGAGCAGCAGAGCGCGGCGCGGACGCCTCGGATGCGATTGGCGGCAATACTCATGCCGATCCCCGAGCCGCACACCAGAATCCCCAAGCTCGAAGGATCCCGGAGCACAGCGGCGCAGAGCGACCGGGCCGCATCGGGGTAGTCGTAGCTCTCAGGGCTGTCCGCCCCGTGCCACTCGACCTCGTGCCCCTGCTGCTTGAGCCACTCCGCGACCAACACCGCCAGAGGAAAGCCGGCGTGGTCGGTGCCGACGGCGATCCTCATCCCCGCAACTCCTGGGCGGCGCGAGCTACGCGCGGGTCGATGCTCCGCACCCACGCCTCCAAGGCCCCGGGGGGAACGGGCAGCTCCTCGAGCTTGGCGCGCTCGGCAAGAGCCAGCTGCACGCGCGGATCCGCGTCGCCCCAGACGGACTCGAGGGCGGCCGCGGGCGCCGGGCCGACCGCGGCCGCCCGCACGGTGGGGTCGGAATCGGCCAGCAGGAACTGCGCCGCCCGCAGGCGCAGCGCCTCGGGGATCTCGGCGAAAGCCCGGGCCAAACCCAGGCGCACTCCTCGGCTCTCGTCGCGCACCCCCTTCAGTCCCTCGTTCTGGAACTCGGCCTTCGGAGACTGCATCAGCCTCAGCATGCTGCGCATCCTCACCTGGTCGCTCGGGTCGTTCACGCTGAGCCAGAGGAGGCGTCGGCACACCGCGTCCAAGCCCACATCCACACCCTCGACCACCGCCAGGCGAACCAAGGGGTCGACGTCGCTCAGGAACGCGAGCGCCATCATCTGGGCCATCGGTTCCTTCAGACCCGCCAGGGCGCGGGCTCCGGCCTCCCTCGAGCGCCAGCTGCGGGTCGACAGCAGCGTGCTGATCGCGGACGCGTGCCTCGGGTCGCCGGTTCTGCCAAGCTCGCGGGCGCAGGCCTCGCGGGTGTGGTCGTAGCGCCCGAACATCGCGCCCCGCCTGAGGACCTCCCAGGCCTCGGGGGTGCCGATGGCGGCCACAGCCTTCACAGCCTCCTCCGCCACACGGGGGTTGAACTCGAGGAACAGTGCGGCAAGCTGCGGCAGCGCCGCGGGGTCCGGAACGCGCTGGAGGGCTCGGCAGGCATGGATCCGCAGCGAGTCGTCTCGTTCGGCGATCCATCGCACGAGCAGGGCGGCGTCCCCCGGCTCCGCCTGTCCCGAGCGGGCGATGCGCCAAGCGTAGGCCGCCCTCGCGGCCGCCGTCGCGCCGGGGTCTTTGGAGGGCTCCACGTTCGTCCCCGGCTCGTCCGCGGGAGTCGCCGCGCGAACGGGCAAAGCGTCGGGCCCCGAGTTCGGCTGGGCTTCCCGGCTGCCGAGCCAGGACGGCAGCCTGCCCGCGTCCCCCAGCTTCGGGCCGTCCGGATCGGCCCGCACCACCCGCACCGTCGGAAACGCCTCCGGGTGCGCGGCCGCCAGCGCGGCCTCGGCCCAGCGGACGCCCTCGGCCTCCGAGGAGCCCATGCCGCACCCGGCCAGCGGGAAGCCTCCGGCGACGTTCTGGAGCCAAGCTTCGGTGGCCGCGGGCTTGGCCGGCCGGCTTCGGGCGAACGGTCCGAGGCTCAGCACGGCTGGCAAGTCGGAGTACGGTCCGGACGGCGTGTCGACCGTCAGGCCCTCGAGCTCGAACTCCCCCCAGCCGTGGGCGCGCGCGCCATCGGCCAGGCTCGCCGCCCAAGCGTCCAACAGGCGCGCGAGCATCGCCGACTCCTCCCCCGCCTCTGCCTCGGCCGAGACGGCCACCAGCCTGACGCCTGGGATGCGCGGGCTCTCGAGACGCATGCCCTCGGGCTGCGCGGCCAGCAGCAGCACCAGATCGTACGGGCCTCGGAACACCCTGTCCTCCGCCTCGAACTCCCCGCGGTTGGTGCGCGCCGCGACGAATCGGGCGGCTTCGTTCTGCAGGAAGGCGCGATCGATCGCAGGCTCCTCGACGTCGACGTCGATCTCCAAGCGGATCTGACCGCCGGAGAACGCCTTGGCCGCAACCGCCAGGCGACCGAGGCTCTGCAGGACGAACTGCAACCGGCTGGGCTCCAGCGTCGCGCGAACCTGGCGCAACAGCCCGCCCGCCTCCATCAGGTCGTCCCACCGGCGGAACACGAAGGCCTTGACTCTCCAGACGACGGGCTCGATCCCTTGGCGCTGCTCCGCCCGACGGTGCAACGCCGCCAGATCCGACCACCCTCCTCGGTCCGCCACGCGCGCGAAGGCCCTTCCCCGGGCGTTGAGGAGGTAGCGCCACTCGCCGTCCCGAAGGATCGCCGAGCCGGGCAGAGGCTCCCAACCGCCCCCAGGGATCTCGACCCTCACCTCCCT
The DNA here is from genome assembly GCA_026418055.1 of Fimbriimonadales bacterium. GTDB lineage: Bacteria > Armatimonadota > Fimbriimonadia > Fimbriimonadales > Fimbriimonadaceae > UBA8783. The sequence goes on along the minus strand of JAOACB010000004.1, from coordinate 36,259 downwards.
TCCATCGACCACCACATCCACCGGCAACGGCGCCGAAGCGGCCTGGGACAGCGACCCGACCGCAGCGAGGGAGGCGAGCATCAACATGGCTTCAATCGAGAATCTGGAAGAGGCGAACGTCCAGCGGATCGGCGGATCCGCCGTCGCCCCTGCTGTATTGGAGAGCCTGCGCGGCGCCGAGGGTGCCGAGGTCCGCGGGCATGCGGGAGATCAGGTCCAGAACCACCGCCTTGATGCGCTCGGAGTTCGTGCGGAACACCTCGAGCACGTCGTGCGCCGTGACCGCGGCGGTGTCGGCAACCACGCCGCAGTCGTAGTCGGTGATCAGCGAGATGTTGACCACCGCCATGCCGAGCTCGCGGCACAGGTAGGCCTCGGGATACTGGGTCATGTTGATGACCTGCCATCCCATGCTGGTGAACCACAGGCTCTCTGCCTTCGTGCTGAAGCGGGGTCCCTGGATCACCACCACGGTGCCGGTCTCGTGGCACGGGATGCCGTGGTCTCGGATCGTCTCGATCGCCAACCTGCGCAGCACAGGGTCGTAGGTTTCCGCGGGGGAGACGTGGGTGACGATCGGGCCGTCGTAGAACGTGTCCTTGCGGCCCGTCGTCCGGTCGACGAACTGGTCGCACACCACGAAGTCCCCGGGCTTGACGTGCGCCTGCAAGGAGCCGGCGGCGCAAGGGCTGATCACCGCCTGCACGCCCAGCGAGCGCATCGCCCACACGTTGGCGCGGTAGTTGATCGCGTGCGGCGGAATCGAGTGGTCGCGTCCGTGCCGCGGCAGGAACGCCACCTTGCGGCCGTGCACCGTGGCCAGGGCGATCTTGTCGCTCGGGGGCCCGTACGGCGTGTCCACCTTCACTTCGCGCACGTCCGACAGCAGGCTGTAGAAGCCCGAACCGCCGAACACCCCGATCTCGGCTCTCTGTTCCATGCTCGTCATCTTCCCGTCAGCAGATTGGAGACGTTCTTGATCAGGGTGTCCAGCCTGGAACCCTTGCGCAGGGCGACGTCGGGGTTCAGCCCGAACAGGTGGCGTTCGCGGATCGCCTTGAGCCCCTTGAACCTCGCGTCTTGCAGGAACAGGGCGGGCTCGCCCGCAACGAAAACGAAGTCGGGGTCCTGCTGGATCAGCGTCTCCGCGTTCAGCGGCTCGAACTTGGCCGACTCCGGCCCCAGCACGCGCGCTCCGCACTCGGCGAACACCTTGGCCAGGAAGCTCTGGGTGCCGGCGACCATGTGCTCCGTGCCGGATCCCGGAAGCACGATCGCGACCGTCGGCGGCGTCTGGGGTTTCTGGACCCGCGCCAGAGCGCGCGCGGCCTCGATCTTGTCGACGTAGTCGCTGGTGCGCGTCTCCGTGCCGATCAACGAGCCGAGGCGGAACAGCTCCCTCTCGAACTCGTCGATGTCGTTCGCCTTGAGCCCGAACGTCGGGATGCCCAGCTCCTGGAACTTGGCCATGTCGGCCTCCGAGAGGATGTCGGAGTCGTACACCACCAGCTCCGGCTTCACGGAGGCGACCTTCTCGTAGTCCGGCTTGATGCCCGACATCACCACGGCAGTCTTGCCGATGTAGGGAGGATAGTTGCAGCTGGCCGTCCTTCCCACGAGGATGTCGGTCCGACCGTACACGGTGACGATCTCGGTCAGGCTCGGACTCAGGCTTGCAACCTTGGTGGCGACTTTCGGCGGCTGGATCTTGTTGGGCTCGGGCTGGCACCCGAAGGCGAACAGCAGCAAGGCCACGAGGGCCGCCCATCTGATGCGCATGGCCCATTCTAGCAAATCGGCGGGGGCGTAACCGCCGAACCGGGGACCCACGCCCGTCGCTCGGGCGGCCGGCGGGCTCGTAGGTACCATCTGAGAACCATGTCGGTCACCGAACAGGATGTTCTGAACGCGCTGCGCACGGTGCGGGATCCCGACCTCCACCGGGACATCGTTTCCCTGGGCTTCGTGAAGGATCTGGAGGTCTGCGGCGGCGCGGTCGCGTTCAAGATCGAGCTCACGACGCCGGCGTGCCCGGTCAAGGATCTGCTCAAGCAGCAGGCCGAGGAGGCGGTGATGGCTCTGCCGGGCGTCACAGGGGTGGAGGTGGCGATGACCGCGCGGGTGGTGGGTCGAGAGACCAACCTCGACAACCCGATTCCCGGCGTGGCGCACTCGCTGGCCATCGCCAGCGGCAAGGGCGGCGTGGGCAAAAGCACCGTCTCGGTGAACCTGGCCATCGCACTGGCGCAGTCCGGTGCCCGCGTGGGCCTGCTGGACGCCGACGTGTACGGCCCCAGCATCCCGCTCATGATGGGTTGCGCTGGGGAACACCCCGAGGCGCGCAACCAGAAGATTCTGCCGATCGAGCGGCACGGCGTCAAGATGATGTCGATCGGCTTCCTGATGGAGGAGGGCCAGGCCGTGCTGTGGCGGGGGCCGATGGTCGCCGGCACGGTGCGCCAGTTGCTGGCCGACGTGGAGTGGGGGGAGCTGGACTACCTGCTGGTCGATCTGCCCCCGGGCACCGGCGACGCTCCGATGACGCTCGCGCAAACCGTGCCGCTGACCGGCGTGGTGATCGTCACCACACCCCAGCACATGGCCGCCAACATCGCCGCCAAGTCCGTGCAGCTGTTCCGCAGGCTGAACGCTCCCGTGCTGGGGGTGCTGGAGAACATGGCCGGCTTCGTGTGCCCCGGATGCGGAACCGTCACGCAGATCTTCTCCGGCCTGTCGGGCGAGGAGCTCTCGCTGCGCTACGACCTTCCCTACCTCGGCGCCATTCCTTTGGACCCTGCCGTGAGCTCCTCGTCGGACGACGGAACGCCCAGCCTCGTGCGGTTTCCCGACTCGCCGCAGGCGCAGGCCTTCCGCGACATCGCGAGGCGGCTGGCGCAGCAGGCCAGCATCTCCGCCCACCTCGCCAATCCTGGGGTTTCCTTCGAGAAGGCCTGAGCGATGGAGCGGTCCCGCATCGTCGTGCTCGACGGATACACCCTCAACCCAGGAGACCTGTCCTGGGAGCCGCTGGAAGCCTTGGGCGAGCTGACGGTGCATCCGCGCACGCCGCCCGAGCTGGTCGTGCCGCGCTGCGCCGGCGCGCCGATCGTGCTGACGAACAAGGTCCCCATCGGTTCGGAGGCGTTCGAGCGGCTGCCGGATCTGCGCTACGTGGGCGTCCTGGCCACGGGCTACAACATCGTGGACGTCGGCGAAGCGCGCCGCCGAGGAATCGTCGTCACCAACGTTCCGGAATACGGGACGCGGTCGGTGGCCCAGCTCACGTTCGCGCTGATCCTGGAGCTCGCCCACCGGGTCGGACGGCACAGCGAGCTGTGCCGAACAGGGAGCTGGTCGGCCTCGCCGGACTTCTGCTTCTGGGAGGGCGAGCTGGTGGAGCTGGAGGGCCTCACGCTGGGCCTGGTCGGCTACGGACGCATCGGCAGAGCCACGGCCGCGCTCGGCAGGGCCTTCGGCATGGGGGTTCTCGCCCACGACCCCGCCGTCGCGGAGGCGGACGTGCCGCTCGTGCCCTTGGACGAGCTTCTGCGGCGGGCGGACGTCGTCAGCCTGCACTGTCCGCTGACGCCCCAGAATCGCGGCCTGATCGATCGGCGCGCCCTGAGCCTGATGAAGCCGACCGCCTGGCTGGTCAACACCGCCCGGGGTCCTTTGGTCGACGAGCGGGACCTGGCGGAGGCGCTGGCGGGCGGACGGATCGCCGCGGCCGCTGTGGACGTGCTGGCGGTGGAGCCCCCGCCCGAGGACAATCCGCTGCTGTCCGCGCCGAACTGCGTGGTCACCCCGCACATCGCGTGGGCCACTCGCGCGGCACGCCGCAGGCTCCTGGACGCCGCGGCGGAGAACGTGCGCAGCTTCCTGCAGGGCGCGCCGAGGAACACAGTCGCTTGAGCCGCTGACGGCCGCACGCCTGCGGAAATGCCGGATTGGATTCCCGAATCCTCCGTTTTTGAGTTTCCCAATACAACCTTAAAGCGCTCTTAACGCTCGGGTGATACCGTGATGGACGTGGGTCTTCAGACCTAGTTCGAGCCCACAAGAGAGCGGTCGTATGAAAAGAGCGTTCACCCTCATCGAGCTTCTGGTCGTCATCGCGATCATCGCGATCCTCGCCGCGATTCTCTTTCCCGTGTTCGCGCAGGCGAAGAACTCCGCCAAGAAGTCGAGCGACCTGAGCAACGTCAAGCAGCTGAACACCTCGCTGCTGATGTACATCGCCGACAACGACGACGTGTATCCCAGCGCCTACTTCCACAGGGCGTTCAACCCGGCCGCGGGCGGCACCGCCGGCGGATACATCCACTGGTCCGGCATGGTGATGCCCTACGTCAAGAACGTGGACATCTTTGTGAGCCCCGGCGACAAGATCGGCGGCCACGCGCCCACGTGCTTCTCCTCGGCGAACAACAACAGCGGCAAGGGCTGGCCGAGCGGCCAGCAGGCCGACCGGTGCCCCGTGGGCGGCAACACGCCTCCCGGCGTGCCGCAACTGAACGGCTTCATCGTGGACTTGCAGGCTCCCCGCCTGAGCTACACCGTCAACTCGGCGGTGATGCCGCGCCTGCGGAACATCCGCGACGTCGTCGAGGGCGGCATCAAGGTGATCAGCCAGTCGACGGTCGAGAACGTCTCGAACACCATCCTGATCGCAGGCTTGGTGGACAACCTGCAGTGCCTCAACGGCCAGTCGCTGGGAACGGGCCTGCGCAACAGCTCGCACCGCTCCACCAACGCGGCCACCAAGGACGCCGACAACACCGTGCAGTACCTGGGAGAGAACACCGACGGCTCCTTCAGCCCGCTGTTCGCGATCAACGCCGAGCGGATCAAGCCGGCCCTGCTGGGTTGCCGCACCAACCCCAGCGGCACCCTGCCGCTGATCACCTACCACAGCTGGGACCGCTGGAGCGAAGGCGACAACTACGGCATGGTGGACGGCTCCGCCAAGTACGCCAAGTTCAGCCGGACGGTCAACCCCAGCAGCTACCTGTGGGGACCGCGGATGTACACCGCCGCGGGCCAGCAGCTGCTCGACCCCATGACCGGGCTGCCGGTCCAGAACTGACCGGCCTCGTCCGCGGTCTGCCGGCTCCGGCCTCAGCGGCCGGAGCCGGCCCGATCCCCCTCGACCCACCCGGCATGAGAACGCTTCGGAACCTTTTGCTGATCGTTGGCCTTGCTCTGTCGTTGGCTGCCTGCGGCGGCCCTCAAGACGAGAGCGCGCCGGTCACCTCGAAGGAGGAGCCGGCCCCGCTGTCGGACCCCGCCAAGCAGGCACTGCTCCCCAAGATGTCCGAGGTGGCGCGGAACGCCACCGGCGGATGGGCCTCTCTGAGCCCCGACCAGAGGGCTCCCTTCCTCGAGTTCCACGCGGGCAACGAGGAGCGCGCCAGAACCCACTACGAGACGCTGGTCGAGACCGAGAAGGAGATCCGGCAGAACCTCGGCCAGTGAGAACCCAGGCTCGGCTCATCGGAAGGTTCGGCGGAGCGAGCGGAACAGGGCCTTGGCGAACCGAGGGTCGTAGGCACGATCCAGCGCGCGAGCCAGCAGCGGGAGGGCGCTCCCCAGCGGCAGGTTGTCGGCCGCGTTGAACAGCACGTGGCTCCGCAGGCGGGCCGCATCGGACCGAGGGAGGAACTCGAGGCCCCTCAGCAGCCGCTCGAGGTTCTCAAGGACCCCATGGGGGTTGTGGCTGAGCGAGCCCGGGTGGCAGAGCCAGAACGTGTGCTGGCTCGGCAGAACCCAGCCCTCGCCGCAACGGTGCAGCACGCGGATCCAGAAGTCCAGATCCTGCTGGCTCGACAGCTCCTCGCGGAACCCGCCGACCGCCTCGAACGTCTCTCGGCGCACCGAGGCGGTCGATCCGCCGTACCAATAGGTTCGGCCGCACACCTGGCGCCAGCCGATCGGGCCGCCGAGCGCCGGCCCGCTGAGACCCAGCCGCTTGCCCTCCGGAGTGACGCGCGCGGCAGGATCGAACACGATGCTGGGGCGCCGCTGCCCGTGGACCGACAGGTGCGCGGCGACCTTGCCCGGCGCGAACCAGTCGTCGGCGTCCAGGAAGAACAGCACGTCCGCGCGGGTGGCCCGGGCGGCCGCGTTGCGGGCTACGTTGGCGTTGGCCTTGGGCAGGCGCAGGACCCGCGCTCCGGCCCGCTCGGCCTCCCGCGCCGTGCCGTCGGTGCTGCCGTCGTCCCCCACGACCACCTCCTGTGGCCGCGGCTCTTGCTCCCATGCCGAGCGCACGGCGCGGGCGATGGTGCCCTCGGCGTTGTGGGCAGGCAGCACGACCGCTGCCGTGAGATCAGCCACGGCGGCCCCCCGACGAGGGGCGTTTGCCCGCGAGGTACGAGAGCGCGGACAGCACCCCCACCCACAGCAGGTGAGGGTGCCGGGCCACCAAGGCTGCGGTGCGCCTCCCTCCACCCGGTCCCGATTGGAACAGCGAGGCGAACAGGATGCGCCGACCGAGCTCGAACTGGCCCCACAGCGCGTCCCAACGGTACAGCCAGGGGTGTTCCGCGTAGGCGGCGTTCTTCAGACGCACGCGGCGCGCGGCATCGAGCATCCGCTCGAAGTTCGAGGACATCTGCCCGGGGCTGATGCGGTACAGCGCGTGCGGCTCCGGATCGTAGGCGATCGCGTAGCGGGAGGCGACGCGGATCACGAAGTCCCAGTCCTCGCAGCTGCGCAGCAACGGATCGAAGCCCCCGCAACGCTCGAAGGCCTCCCGTCGGAACGTCCAGCCGACCGGAGGCCCCCAGTTCCTCCTCACCGCCTGACGAAACGGCGGCAGAGGACCCACGCGGCGCTGCTCCGGCACGCGCTCGCGCAGCCTTCCCTCCGCGTCGATCTCCCGGTAGTAGCCGGCCACCAACCCCACCTCGGGGTGCCGCAGCAGCACAGCCACGCGGCGCGCCACGCACTCGGGCATCAGCGCGTCGTCTGCGTCGAGCAGCGTCAGAAACTCGCCCGACGACTCGGCGACCCCTGCGTTGCGCGCCGCGGACAGGCCCCGGTTCGGCTGGCGGACCAACACAACGCGCTCGCCGTAGGACGCCGCGATGGCCGCCGACCCGTCGGTCGAGCCGTCGTCCACGACGACGACCTCCGTGTCGGCGTGGGTCTGGGCTAGAGCGGAGTCGATCGCCTGGCGCAGCGTCCCCGAGGCGTTGAAGCAGGGCACGATGACCGAGGCTCGGCCCCGCACCACGCGCTCACCCCACCAGATAGGAGCTCTTCCGGCTGAACGGCTCCTCCTCGGGATCGGTGCCGGTGAGCACCACGTTGACCGACTTCGCCCCCGCGCGCTTGAGCAGATCCGTGGCGATGGGGATGTCTCCAAAGCGCGTGGTCTTCGCCGAAACCACCAGGCACACCTGGTCGACGAACGGCACGAAGCGCACGGTGTCCGCCACCGCGTCGATCGGCGGGGCGTCGATCACGATCAGGTCCGCCTGCTCCTGCAGGGCGTCCAGGAAGCCGATCACATCGGCGACCGGCACGTCGCTGATCGTCGGGCCATCCGCGGCCCCGGCCGGCACGATGCGCAGCTGAGGGTGCTCGGTCTCGATCGAGATCTCGGGGTTCTCGTTCGGCAGCATCCTGTGGGTGATCAGCTCGCGCACGCCAGGCTTGCCTTGGCACTGGAACACCTTGCTGAGGGTGGCATGCCGCAGGTCGGCGTCCACCAGAATCGTTCGCCTGCCGGTCCTCGAGGCGGCGACCGCGAACTGCCCCGCGCTGGGCGAACAGCCCACCGAGCCCCGGATGCCGGTGAACAGCACCCGACGAGGGCTCTCGCCCTGGCTGAACAGGGTGGCGAACGCCATGAACTTGAACGACTCCTGCGGCTGGAAGCTCGCGGAGGCGAGCGACTTGAGATTGCGCTCGAGCACCTTGGGAGGCAGCATCGGCGAGGTGGCGGAGACCGGCAGGCCCATGAGGTGCGACAGCTCCGTCGACGTCTGAGCCGTGGTGCGCATCGACTCGCGGGCCAGGCTGTACAGGAAGCCCACGACCGCGCCGCCGAACGAGCAGACCAAGAGCAGACGCGCGAGGTTCGGCGCGACGGGGTTGGGGTTCTCGGTGGCCGGGAACAGCGCGGTGGCCTGCCGCATGCCTCCGATGCTCCGATAGCGGACGTCCTCCATCTGGCGGCGCAACCGCTGGTACTTCTCGTCGAACACCTCGCGGTCGCGCGTGAGCTGGGCGAGCTTCATCTCCTTCTCCGGCAGCTGCTCGATCTGCGACTGCACGCGGCCCAGAGTGTCGGTCAGCTGGCGGATGCGCTGTCGCACCGCGGCCAGCTGAACCTGGCTCGTGACCAGCGAGTCCTCGAACTGCTTGCGCACGGTGTCCTTCACGAAGCCGCGGGAGGCTTGCCTCCATTCGTTCTTGCGCGCCTCGACGAGCTTCTCCTGGGTGCGCTTGATCAGATCGTCGAGCTCCCGGACCCTGCGCGAGTCCTCGGTGAACGTGCGCAGCAGCTCCGTGCGGCTCGCCTCGTATTCCGCCAGCTGCTGCTCCAGGCGCTGCACGAGCGGGCTCTGCGTCTCGTTGTACGACTCCGTGACCATCGTCGGCAGCTTCGGCAGGTTCTGCCGGATGACGTTGATCTGGCTCTGCAGCGTCCGCTCCTCCAGCTTCGCCTGGTCGAGCTGCTGCATCAGCGTGGACTGGTACGCCACCAGCTGCTGGCTGCGCGAGCCGAGGTCGGCGATGCCGGACTGGGCTTTGAAATTGCGAAGGGCCGCCTCCGCCATGCGAAGGTCGACGCGAGCCTGATCGAGCTGGGACTGCAGGTACAGCTGCGCCTGGGAGATCGACGTCTCCGCGCTGGTTTGGCGCAACTGGTTGTAGGTCTCGACGATCGTGTTGGCGAGGTCCGCGGCCAGCTTCGGGTCGTTGGCTTTGACCACGATGTTCACCACGCGGCTGTCGCGGCCCGCCATCACCTCGTACATCTGGAACAGGTCGTTGATCCGGTCGGGCAGCAGCAGCGAGCGATCTCCCGTCTTCTCGGCGTGTCGGCTGAGCGCCTCGGCGAACAGGGCCTTGCCGCGGAGGATCGACGCCTCGGTCGCCACGTTCTGGCTGACGCCGGTGGAGAGGATCGCCGACACGTCGTCGCTCGTTCCGGTGCGCACCCCTCCGGTGTCGATGGCGATCAGAAGCGGCACGCTGGCCTCGTAGACCCGGGGGCTGAGCACGAAGACCCCGCCACCCACCAGGGCGCCGAGGAGCGCGAAGAACAGGACTCGTTTCAGGTGCGTCGCGAACATGGTTGGTCGTGGGATCGTGCGGACGCGGATTCCATCGCCGTTCGGTGGTGGGGCGAAGCCAGCCGGATCGGCCCGAGCCTGGGGCCGGCGTGCGCGGAGCGCTCCTTTCCTGAACGAGGGACAGCTCGGAACCCTTGGGGATGCCGTCGGAACAAGGTCATCGCGGACTTGTGGCGATTATCGCAGTTTTCAACGCTTCAAACAGTATTGCGGATCCGCGGAGGCGCGGCGCTGGGCCTTCCGTCGGCTCCGGCCGATGGCGCAACGGCCTGCAAGGCGCGTTCCACTCCGCCGCAGGGAGCGGAAACCCGGCGAACGCAACAGGGAGCGTCGGCTCCGAACCAAGGGCCAAAATGGTCCCATGGATGCGAACGAGGTCGTCCGGATCCTGTCGCAGCGCATCGACGACGGCACCTACCCCGCCGGCAGCTTCCTTCCTCCCGAGCGAGAGCTGGCCGCGGAGATGGGGGTGAGCCGCACGGTGGTTCAGAACGCGCTGCGCCGCATGGAAGCGGAGTGCCTGCTCGAGCGCGAGCCGCGCTGCAGGCCCCGGGTGGCGATGACCGCCGGAGTGTCTCCCCAGGCGGGCGAGATGCGCGGCAACGACTACGTCGCGGCATGCCTCTGGCCGACCGAGGGCCACTGCCCTGTGACGCTGGTCGCCGAGGGCGTGCGGCACATCCTCAGCGCCACGCGCCACCGCTTGGTGATGGTGTCCCGCCGCATCGAGGCGCCCACCGCTCCCGAGCTGGTGCTGATGGAGGGCAGGTTCCTGCAGCAGGTGGCCGAGGACCCGCACGCAAGGGGAGTGCTGGTCTGGTACCTGGGCGGCGAGGTGAACCGCCCCTACCTGGAGGCGATCCGCCACCGGGGCATCCCGATCGTGTTCGTGGACCGACTGCCGCCGTGCGGCTTCGAGGCCGACATCGTGTCCACCGACCACTTCGGTGCCGCGAGGCGCGCCACCACCGCCCTCATCGACCTTGGACACCGACGCATCGCCTGCGTCGCCAGCAACGAGAGGGTGTCGTCGATCCGAGAGCGCGTCGAAGGCTACCGGCGAGCCCTCGAGATGGCGTCCATCCCCTTCCGCGAGGAGCTCTTGGAGACCGCCGACTCGCTTCCGGGCGAAACCACCGAGCAGGCCTACGAGCGCATCGTGCGCCGCCTCCTCACCCTCCCGAACCGACCCACCGCCATGCTCGCGCTCAACGACGAGCTGGCCCTGCAGCTGATCGCCGCCATGCGGCGGCTGGGAGTGAAGGTGCCCCAGCAGTGCACGGTGGCCGGCTTCGACGGGGTGGTCCGTCAGGTGACCGGCAGCAGGGAGCTGGCCGGATGCGTGCAGGACTGGATCGGGATCGGCGAGCGCGCCGCAGAGCTGCTGCTGGACCGCATCCGCACGGGACGCCAGAAGCCGTATCTGCACCTGCTGTACCACGCGCCGTTCCGGCGCGGCGACTCCCTGGCCGCGATCTACCGCGACGACAAGCTGCCCAGGGGCGTGGCCAGCTAGACGCTCGCCCCCGCGCGCCGCACGAAGTTGCGCACGATGTCCATGCCGCCCTCGGTCAGCACGGACTCCGGGTGGAACTGAACGCCCTCGATCGGCAGCGTGCGATGCCGCACTCCCATGATCTCGCCGTCGTCCTCCGATTCGGCGGTCACCTCGAGGCTCGGCGGCAGCGTCTCGCGCAGGATCACCAGGGAGTGGTAGCGGATCGCGCTGAACGGGTTCGGCAGGCCCTCGAAAACCCCCACGCCGGTGTGACGAATCGGGCTGGCCTTGCCGTGTCGGATCCTCTTGGCCCGATCGACGACGGCGCCAGCCACCAGACCGATCGCCTGATGGCCCAGGCAGACTCCGAGGATCGGCGTCCTCCACCCCGAACCCGGCTCCATGGCGGCGCGGAGGATGTCCAGGCAAACGCCGGACTGCGCCGGTGTGCAGGGGCCGGGCGACAGCAGGATGCCGTCCGGCTTGAGGGCGATGGCCTCGTCGAGCGAGATCTGGTCGTTCCTGTGCACCGACACCTCGGCCCCCACCACTCCCAGGTACTGCACCAGGTTGTAGGTGAAGCTGTCGTAGTTGTCGATCACCAGGATCATGCAACAGATTGTATCCCTCGCACGGTGCGGCCTCCCGGGCGGCCCGGGTTCAGGTGCCCCGAGCGTTGCCGAAGAGCCCGATGTGCATCCGCGGACCGAGCCTCCAGCCGCGACGCATGCAGATCGGCGCCAGCTCGCGCGAGCGTTCGAGCAACGTCGGAAGGTCGGTGCCCTCCGGCATCAGCAGAACGCGGTCGGGGTCGACCGGGCCGATCTGGTCCAGCAGGCGGTCGATCTCCTCGAGGTCCGGGCCGTACGGCGGGGCGACGACGAACTTCCACTGGCAGAAGCGGCGCCGCTCCAGCCTCCGCAGCACCTCGAGGTTCCGGCGTCGCGCCTCGTGCGTCGGGCCCCAGCGGCCGGTGGGCATGCTGTTGGCGAGCTTCGGGCTGACGGACATCAGGTCGCAATCCGCCTCGAGCCACACGGTGCCGGCGGTTTCGATCGTGACCTTCCGACCCGCCGAACGGAGCGAGCGGCACAGCTCCGCCACGCCGGGAAACAGCATCGGCTCTCCGCCCGTCACCACCACGTGCCGCAGGCTCGAGGCTAGCGCCCGCTCCGCCACCCGTTCCACCGGCAAAACGGGCCCCTCCGGCTCCCAGCTGGCGTACGGCGTGTCGCACCAGGCGCAACGCAGGTTGCAGCCCGAAACGCGCACGAACACCGAGGGCGTGCCGGCCCACAGCCCCTCTCCTTGGATGCTCTCGAAGACCTCGGCGACGCGCAGCCTAGCCATCCGCCAGCGCGGGGTCGGCCATCCCCAGCTCCTCGAAGGCGCGCAACCGGATGAGGCACGAGTCGCAGCGTCGGCACGGCCTGCCTCGCTCGTCCGGATCGTAGCAGGAGTGCGTCAGCGAGTAGTCGACGCCCAAGGACAGCCCCAGCCGGATGATCTCCTTCTTCGGCAGATGCACGAGCGGCGCGTGCACGCGGAAGCTCTCGCCCAGAACGCCGGCCTTGGTCGCAACGTTGGCCAGACGCTCGAAGGCCTCGAGGAACTCCGGGCGGCAATCGGGGTAGCCGCTGTAGTCCACCGCGTTCACCCCGACGAAGAGGTCCCGCAGACCCCGGGCCTCCGCGTAGGCCAGCGCCAGAGACAGGAAGACGGTGTTGCGCGCCGGCACGTAGGTGACGGGGATCTCGGCGGCCATCGCCTCGTCGTCCCGGTCCTTGGGCACCTCGATCGCGTCGGTGAGCGCAGACCCGCCGAACGCCGTCAGATCCAGGTGCAGCACCTTGTGCTCCACGACCCCCAGAGAGGCTGCGACGCGCTCGGCCGCCCGAACCTCGACGGCGTGCCTTTGGCCGTAGGCCACGGTCAGGGCGTGCGGCGCGAAGCCGTCGCGGCGAGCCACGGCCAGCGTGGTGGCGGAGTCCAAACCGCCGCTCAGCAGCACCACGCAACCCTTCATCGCCCTACTGCTGCGCCTCCGTCGGTCTGACGGGCACGACCTCGATTTCCGACAGCCGTGCGAACGGCGTGTCCTCGCGACAAACCAGGCGCACGAAGCGCACCCGCACCGGATTGCCGCGATAGCTCACCTGGAACCAGCGCGCGTCGCCGGGGTCGGCGTCCTTGCGGTTGGTGGCGGTCCAGCGCCAGTCCCCTTCCCGGGCGAACGGCCGGGCGTCGGCCGCGGTCTGCCCGGTCGAATACACGAGCACGTCGAACCGCCGCCAGAAGTCGGTGGTGTCGGACCATAGCCGAACGTCGCCGATCGGTCGGTCCCGGCCCAAGTCGATCTCGATCCAGTCGCCCGCCTTGCCCGGCAGCTGCACGGTGCGCCTGCGGTCGCCGTCGACGATGCGGCTCAGTTCGGCCGGGGGAGTGCCCGCGGAATCGAGCACGAAGCGGTCCTTCGCGGCGTTGGCCGCCTCGTCCAGCGGCATCCCAGGCAGGTTGAACCGGAGCTCGCGGATCTGCGCCGCCCGCTGCCCACGGGCGTAGCCGTCCACCAGGTGCCAGAGCTTCAGGAAGGCCCACTCGGTGGCGCCGTGGGCCCTGGCGCGCACCAGGAACACCCCGTTGGACCCGACGACGTCGATCCTACCGAACGGGTTGGGCCTCAGCGTGAAGCCGGTCTTGGTGGTGAACGGCGCCGGCTCGAGCGTGTCCCGGGCTGGCAGGCGCGCCGTGCCGTTCGCGTCCGTGGTCACGGTAAACACGGGCGGCGCGTCGGGGATGGCGCCCTGGGACATCTGGAAGAACGCCAGCTCCACGTTGCGCAGGGGCTGGCCCGAAAGGTCGACCGCCCGGACGACGCTCACGTTCGGAAGGGCGTACAGGAACTCCCCGTAGAAGCCGCGCCGAAAACCGAGCAGGCTGTTCAGCGCGAAGGCGTCGGTGGCGGAGTACAGGTCGGTCGCCTCCAGACTCATGGAATCGAGGAAGGCGTCCGGCCAAGGCTCGTAGGGGATCGGGTAGGCGCGGGGAACCATCGCCTCGTTGCGCGTGTCGCCGCCACCCATCAGCCCTCCGAACCGGTCGTAGAAGCCCCTCGTGGGCGTGGATCCGCCCTCCTTGAGCCGCACCTTGCCGCCGGTGCCGTCCGGTCGGCTGGGATCGACGTTCATCGTGTACAGGTCCATCAAGCCGATCTGGTGGCTGAGCTCGTGCAGCAGCGCCAAGTCCGCCTGCCGCCGCACGGACGCGATGTAGCCGTCGGCCGCCATCGAGCCCTCGAAGCCCCACTCGCCGTCGTAGATCAGCGTCGGGGCGTCGTTGGGCAGATGGGCGCCTCCCTTGAGCGTTCCGTTGGGCACGATCGTGATCCTGGCCACGCGCGTGCGTTCGAGGATGCCGTCCGGTGCGAACGAGAACCGGCTGTAGGGGAAGAACGTTCCGTTCCAGAGGCGGAACTGCTCCTGAATCCAGTCTTCGAACGCACGGCTGCCGGCGTGGTTCGTCTCCTGTCCGAACCGCTCGTAGAACGCCTGTTCGACCCAGATGCCGATGGCCAGGGCGTTCTCCTGGATCTCCACGCAGTCGTTGTACGGGTTGGCGTCCGGCCCGGTGGGCTCGATGCGGAACGCGATCGGTTGCGTGCGGTGGTCGGCGTGGAAGTTGCGGAACGGCTTCTCGAGCTTGAAGGTCGCCTCCTGACCGGGCAGCAGGGTCATCGACGCCTCGCTGGCAGCCCCGGGCACCTCGCGGACGATCCAGCGGAACAGGAACCCTTGGGCGGGGGCGTCTCCGACGTTCTTCACGTGGGCGACGTACGCGACGGTCTCGCCGTCGGCCGGCCACTTCTTCGAGTCCGCGAGCCCCGGCTTGTCCATGACGCCGGCCGTGTGGCCGTTCTGCTCCTTGTACGTGTAGGCGCCTCGGTTGTCGTAGCGCTCGTACTCCGGGAGGCGCTCGATGTACGTCACGCTCAGGTCCGGCCCCGTCTTCGGAGGCTCTTCGGCCAGCCGCAGCTCCAAGACCGGACGGCCGCGAGCTGCCTCCGAGCTGAAGAACTGCACGGGCTCGTCGAAGGTCAGCACGATGCCGTGGTTGTCGTACCACCGCCGGTACTGCCTCTGGACCTCCTGCGCGAGGCCCTCGACGATCAGTTCGGTCTCGGTGGTCTGCGCCTTCCAACCCTCCAGCGCCTTGGCGTCCCCGGCCGCGGCGGCGCCCGCTCCTCGCCACGGGATCGGTTGCTCCCCTGCCCGGCGGAACCGCCACGTGGACGACCAACGGGGAGCGGGCGTCTCCTTGCCGATCGCGGGCTCGGGGGTCTCGATCGTGCGGACGGGTCCCTCGCCCCAGGGGGCCTGCAGCGAAGCGACCGATCGCGGCGCCGCGGCCTTGCCGTCGAAGAGCGTCAACCGAAGGCGCGCGTCGACCACCCTCTTGCCCGGGCCGATGGCTCGCGCCAAATCCCCGAAGCGCAGCAGGATGGACCGCCCCGGACCGCCCCGCAGGACCGTGCTGCCTCCGAAGTTCGACTCGGGTAGGCGCGCATCGAGCGTCGTGTCCGCCACGTCCCAGTACCGCGCCTGCGGCGTGGGCCGCGCCGGCAGAGGCGCGCCGCGGTACAGCGCGAGGTCCGGCGCCTGCCGTGTCACCGCGGTGAGAGCCAGAAAGGCGGCGAGCATGGCCGCGAGTTTACCAACCGCGCCTTGGGGTAGCTTGCTCCCATGGTCGGCTGGAGCCTGCTCGCCGGGGCCGCCCTGCTGGCGGCCCCGAAAGTCACGGTGGAGATCGACGTCAACCGCTCGCCTTCCTCGGCGGTGTGGGCGGCCCAAGCCAAGGCTCTCGCGGAGGAGTGGTACCCGGAGCTCGCGGACCTTTTGCGTCAAAGCGGCTGGACGCCGCCCCGCAGGGTCACCCTGCGCTTCGAGCCGATGGAGGGGGTGGCAGGCACCGCAGGCGACGTCATCCACATCTCGGAAGATTGGATCCGGCGGCGCCCCGACGACTGGGGAATGGTGATCCACGAGCTGGTGCACGTGGTGCAGGCGTACCGCAAGCCGGTCCCGGGCTGGATCACCGAGGGGATCGCGGACGGCATCCGCTACGGCAAGTTCGAGCCGCAGAGGGACTCGGCGCTGCACGATCCCGAGCGCAGCCCCTACCGCGACGGGTACTGGTCCGCGGGAGCCTTCCTCACGTACCTCGAGCGCCTGTACGACCGGCGCCTGTTCACGCGCCTGAACGAGGTCGCGCGGCGCGGAGAGTACAGCCCGGAGTTCTGGAGACGCTACGGAGGCAGAACCCTCGAGCAGCTGTGGGACGAGTACAGGGCGTGGTACCGGCGCAAGGCCGAGGAGCTCGGGCGGCAACCGCGCCTCAGCGACCTGCCGAGCCAGCGGTGAGGGAGGAGCTGGTGGGGAGTGAAGGATTCGAACCTTCGTAGGCGTCCGCCGACGGATTTACAGTCCGTTCCCATTGACCGCTCGGGCAACTCCCCAGCCGAATCCGTAGGATACCCGATCCCGCGGGCGATGCAAGCCTGCCGTCCGCGGGACCGCGCGAAACGCCTCAGTCGGCGGGCGCGATGACCACACGGCGGTCGGGCTCCTCGCCCTCGCTGTAGGTGGTCACTCCCGGCTCGTGCTCCAGCGCCTTGTGCACGACGCGGCGCTCGAACGCCGGAAGGGCCTCCAGCACCGCCTCCTGGCCTCGCTTGCGAACCTCCTCGGCCAGCCGGAGGGCCAGCTGGCGCAGCGCCGACTCGCGCCGCTGGCGGTAGTTGTTGGCGTCCAGCGTCGCCCGCACGCCGGTTTGGAACTTGCGGCTGCAGATGGTGTTGAGCAGGTACTGCAGGTTGTTGAGCACCTCGCCGTGCTTGCCGATCAGGTGGTTGGTGTCTGGGCCCTCGATCTCGAGGTTCACATACTTGCCGGTGAGGCTCTTCAGCTTGACGGTGGCGCGGAACCCGCCGGCCGCCAGCAGCTCCCGGACCACCCCGGCGAAAGCCTCGGCGTCCTGCTCCGTCGCGACGACCTCGGGCTCCGCTTCGGCCGCCTCGCCGGCGTCCTCCGTCTCCGGAGCGGACTCCGTCTCCTGCTCTCCGCCCGCCGCCGTCTCTTCGGCCGACGGCGACGGCTCGGGCGTGGGATCCGGCTCCGGCGGGGCCTCGGGCTGGCTTTCGGGCGCGGCCGCAGGAGCCTCGGCCACCTCCGCCAGGATGCGCACCTGCGTGCGGCCGAAGAGGCCCTTCTGTTCCTCGAGCACGGTGACCTTCAGCGCCTCGACGGGCACGCCGAGCCTCTCCGCGGCAGCCTTCGCGGCATCTTGGACGGACTTGTCGGTGATTTCGATCGATTGCATGGTGTTCCCTCGAAACTTCGTCAGCGGCTCTTCTTCTTGGCTCTGTGCACCTTGGGTGCGCCGGTGCGGACGGCGCCCACCGAGTTGGGGTCGACCGGGAACACGCCTCCGCCGGGAGCGTTCACCTTGACCAGCGGCGGGACGGGCAGGCGGTAGGCGCGCAGGCTCTGGAAGGTCGCCAGGATGTTGGTGAAGATCCAGTACAGCACGAACGCCGAAGGCACCGGCCAGAAGAACATGAGGATCGCGAACAGCACCGCGATGGAGATGCCCATCAGCCGCTGCTGACGGGCGTTGTTGGGGTCGCTCACCGGGGTCAGCAGCGTGGTGACCACCATCGAGATGCCGTACAGGATGATCAGCAGGTAGTCCTTGTGCCCCAGGTTGGTGGCGAAGAACCAGGGGTACTTCTCCGAGAGCGGCGAGCCGATCCAGAGGAACGTGCCCTTCTCGAACTCGAAGCGGTAGTGCAGCATCGAGGTGTAGATGAGCAGGAACAGCGGCATCTGGATGAGCGCAGGAAGGCATCCCGCCATCGGGTTGATGCCGTACTCCCTGTACAGCTCCATCGTCTTCTGCTGCAGCTCCTGGCCCGTGTACTTCTCCCGCAGCTCGGCGGCAAGCGGCTGCAGCTGGGCCATCTGCCGCCCGAACATCAGCTGCTTTTGGGCCAGCGGCCACACCAAGGCCCGCACGAAGATCGCCAGCAGCAGGCCCGCGAAGGCGTAGCTGAACGAGGGGATCGCGCCAGTGATGCGGACGAGGAAGTCCACCATCTGGTAGCCGGGGAAGAACCCCCAGACCGGCGTCGCCATCCCAAGCTCGCGCAGCTTGTTGCCCGCCAGCTCCTTCAGCGCCTCGGCCGAGGTCTCGGTGCGCGGGAAATCCTTGTCGGGCCCGACCCGGAAAGGCTCCCTCCACACGGCGTCGTCGCGGTAGCGGCTTTCGAGCGACGACAGGTCGTTGTACGCCAGCGTGAGCTTGTTGAAGTCGCGAAGCCTCGTGCCCGCCTTCAGCAGCGTGTCCGACACCAGGACCTGGATCTCCAGCCGGATGCGCTCGGCCACCTCGGGCTGGATCTCCTTCTTCTTCTCGAGCTCCGCCAGCTTCCCCAGGGCGACCGGCTTGAGGCGGCTGATCGAGTCGTCGCGCACCTGGGCGTTCAGCTGGCGCATCTTGTCGAGCGTCTCCTGCAGGGTGGAGGTGTCCGGCACGCGGGTGTTGGTGCCCAGGAACATCTGCACGGCGAGGAAGATCACCGTGACCATCAGCAGGGTCTGGAAGAAGTTGCTTTGCGGGCGTTGCTGGCTCATAGCGGTGTGTCGGTCGCTCCTCCGTTCAAGGCACGGGGTCGTGGCCGCCCGGGTTCAGCGGATGGCAGCGCACGATCCGCCGCAACCCCAGCCAAACGCCTTTTAGGAGTCCGTGCTTGAGGATGGCCTGCCGCGTGTACTCGGAGCAGGTCGGCGTGAAGCGACAGACGGGCGGAAGGCGGCGGGAGCATCGCTGATAGAGTTCGATCAGGAGGACGGCGAGCCGGCGCATCGGGCGTTCAGGCGGACCAGCAGCTCCTCGGCGGCCGCACGGAGCGCGGGAAGAGGCTCGGTCAAGGCGCGCTCTCCCAGCACGAACACGTAGTCGCGGTCCGGTCGCAGCGCCTCGGAGCCGAGGAGAGCCTCTCGGAAGCGCCTGCGGGCGCGGTTCCGCCGGGGCGTCGACCCGACGGCGCGCGACACGGCCAAACCGACGCGTCCGGTGCCAGGCAGGCATCGGACGCGCAGGCCGGGCGCAACCTCCCCGTGGCCTTCGCGGAAGATCTGCTCGAAGCGCGTTTGGCGCGGACCCGCCAGTCGGGCCATCAGTGGGTGAGTCGGTGCCGGCCCTTGAGCCTGCGCCGCTTGATCACGTTCTGGCCGTCCGTGGTGCGCATGCGGACGCGGAAGCCGTGCGTCTTCTTCTTGTGCCGGTTGTTGGGCTGGTAGGTCCTCTTCATCGGTCACCTGGTCCTTACGAGCCAGACAGTGTACCTTGCCGGAGGTCCCACCGTCCGGGGAGTCCTCAGGCATCGGCGCGGTAGCGCTCGAGTCGAGCCCGCATCTCGCGCACGACCTCGGCCTCCAGCAGGATGCCGTCCTCGCGGTACTCCACCGACAGCACCCGTCCGTAGTCGTAGCACTCTTGGACGAGCGCCGACTCGGAGTACGGCAACAGGGCCCGCACCCTCCCCAGCAGACCCTGGACCTGGCGGAGGATCGCCCGGAGCAGGTCCTCGATGCCCTCGCCGGTCTTCGCGCTGATCGCCACGGACCCCGGCCAGTCCTCCAGCATGCCCTCCAGCCAAGCCCGCTCGGGCATTCGGTCGATCTTGTTGAACACCACGATGCTCGGCTTGTCGGCCGCGCCGAGGCTTCCCAAGGTCTCCTCCACCGCGTCGAGCTGGATCTCCCAGCTCGGGTGGCTGGCGTCGACCAGCTTCAGGATGAAGTCCGCCAGCACCACCTCCTCGAGGGTGGAGCGGAACGCCGCGACGAGGTGCGTGGGCAGGTTCCGGATGAAGCCCACCGTGTCGGTGAGGAACAGCCCGTACCCGTCCGGCAGGTCGATCTTTCGGGTGGTCGGGTCCAGCGTCGCGAACGGCATCGCGTCGGCGAGCAGCTCGGTGCCCGCCAAGCGGTTCATGAGCGTCGACTTGCCGGCCGACGTGTAGCCCACGAGGCAGGCGAAAGGAAACGGGTGGCGGCGACGACCCTGCCGCTGCTGCTCGCGCACCCGACCCACCTCCTCGATCTCCTGGCGGAGCTTGGCGATGCGGTCGCGCACCAGGCGGCGGTCCGTCTCGAGCTTGGTCTCGCCCGGGCCCCGCAGACCGATGCCGCCCTTCTGCCGCTCGAACTTCGTGTAGACGCTCATCAGCTTGGGCAGCATGTAGGTGAGCTGAGCCAGCTCCACCTGCAGCATGCCCTCCTTTGTCCGCGCTCGGCGCGCGAAGATGTCGAGAATGAGCTGCGTGCGGTCGACGACCCTCCTGTTGAGCGCCTCCTCGAGGTTCCGCTGCTGCACTCCCGTGAGCTCGCCGTCCACGATCACCACTTCGGCGCTCGTCTCGGCGACCACGGCCTGGAGCTCCCCAACCTTCCCCTTTCCCACGAAGGTCGCTTTGGACGGACGCGGCAACCGCTGCCGGAGGGATGCGACGGGCTCGACGAGAGCCGCCTCGCAAAGGCCCGTCAGCTCCTCCTCGACGTACGCGTCCTCCTCGTCGTCCTCGTTGACGAACACGAGAACGGCGCGCTCCAGCGGCTCCGAGGTGTCCAGGCCCACGGGCGCATTATGGCCCAGCTCCGACGCCCCCGCCTCCGGAACCCCTCGACGCGCTCGATCCGTCTACAGGAGTGTAGGCCAGCGGAAAAACCCCAAAAAAACGGGGGAGGAATCCGCGGAATCGGCCTATAGTATAAGTAGTCTGTCCGCGAGGTGAGACTCGAGAAAAGGAAGCTCGCCGGGACAACGTGAGACAGGACGAAAACAACGAGCCTCAGGCTCGCAATGAAGGCCCGCGTGACGGGTAGGCGCGATTGCGCGCAGGGAGAATTGGGGCATGCGACTCCGTCGCGTGCCCCACCCGGTTTAAGGGTTACCCAATGAGGGGGCCCCCGCTCCTCTTGTCGGTTTGGCGGCTCAGCGGGAAGCCATGGGGTTGAACAGCGCGAGCCAGACGCTGTTGACCAGAGCGTGCGCCACCGCGCCCGGCATGATGCGGCCCGTCCGAAGGTAGGCGTAGCCGTAGAACGCCCCGGCCAGCGAGGAGAACAGCACATACAGGCCCGGCTGCCCGAACTTGTGGTGCACGGCGCCGAAGGCCGCCGAGGCAAGGGCCAGCGCGACCCAGGGCGAACCGAGCGTGCGCGCCAGCAGGTTCTGCAGCAGCCCTCGGAACAGCGCCTCCTCGATGAGCGCCACGCCGAAGTACATGCCCACCGGCAGCAACGGGTAGACCAGCCAGGCCGGCTGCTGGAACTCCGTTTCGTGCAGCGTGAACGCCCATCCGGTCCGGACGAAGCCGGTGGCCAACGCCAGAGGCAGCGCCACGAGCGCGTACGCCGCGAAAACCTTCAGGCCGAGATGCAGGTCGCCGCGCGTGAAGAACAGCCGGAACTGGAAGCCTTCGAGGCGCCGCGCCACCAGAATCGACCAGAAGGCCACCGCCGCGGCGAGCAGCGTGTCGAGCTTCACCTGGTCCCTGCCCTCCGGCAAGGGGATCGTGGGAAGATCGATCCACCGCAGCTGGATCGGCAGCCATGCGGCGAGCACGAACGCCCAATCCGCCGCCCGAGCCGCCCAGCTCCGCTCCGACGCGCGTCCGGCGGCCACGGCCAGAGCCACGGGCGCATGGAGGTAGACGGCGAGCCCCAGCGCCTCGGAAAGCGATCGCCCCGCCGCCGCGGCGCCGAACAGGTAGGCGAGGCTCAGGCTGGACGGGCAGAGCCAGACGAGCCCCGGGCGCGCGCGGATCGCCCGCCGCCAAGCCTCCACCGCCTGCTCCGAGCCCATCGGCAGGGCGAAGCCGACGGCCAGCGCGAGCAGCGGCACCATCCCCAGCACCTGCGCCGGAGTCGCCGCCGAGCCCTCTCGGAAGGGCCAGTAGACGCCCAGATAGGCCGCCAGAGCCAGCAGCCCGAGCACGGCCACGAAGGCGGTCTCGGCGCTGGGCCGGGGGCGCGAGGGGAACATCGCACCGCATTATGGCCCAAGGGTATCGTCTGCCCGGTGTTCATCAGCTTCGAGGGGCCGGAGGGCGCGGGCAAGACCACTCTGATCGGGGCCTTGGACGAGCGGCTCCGCGCCTTGGGGCGCGCCACCCTCGTGACGCGCGAGCCCGGAGCTGCCATGGGCGGCCAGATCCGCAGGCTGCTGCTGGAGGGCGCGGGCATGGACCCCAAGACCGAGCTGTTCCTGTTCCTAGCCGATCGGGCCGAACACGCCGCGAAGGTTCTGCGGCCGGCCTTGGCGGAAGGGCGCGTGGTGCTGTGCGACCGCCACGCCGACAGCACCGTGGTGTACCAGGGCTACGGAAGAGGTCTGGACCTCGACCAGCTGCGTCGCTGGAACGCCTTCGCCACGGCGGGCCTCAAGCCGGACCTCACCGTGCTGCTGGACCTGCCTCCGGAGATCGGACTGGCGCGCCTGCAGAGCAGAGATCGCCTCGACCGAGAGCCGCTGGAGTTCCATCGGGCAGTCCGCCGAGGCTTTCTGGAGGAGGCTCGCCTGGAACCGGATCGGTGGGTGGTCCTGGACGCGACCCTGCCCAAGGAGCGGGTCTTGGAATGCGCTTGGCAGCCGATCCTCGATCGGCTGCCGCGCGACTGAGCGGCGGGCTTGCTGCTAGGCCGCGGCCGCCAGCCTGTTCTTCATGGACTTGGGCGCGAGGCCGTTGGGTTCCAGAACCACCAAGAGCTGGTCCCCATGCTTGCCGATGCCGCGGATGAACCCGTCGTCCTTGCCGTCCAGAATGGCCGACTTGTCCTCGATGGCGTCCTCCGACAGCGTCACGATGCCCTCGACGCGGTCGACGCTCAGCGCGCAGCGGCCGTCCTGGGTGAGCACGACCACGAAGTTGTGCGCCTCGTCGCCCGCAGGAAGCTCGAACCGGAGCCTGGCGTCGATCACCGGAAGCGTGGATCCGCGCATCTCGAACACGCCCAGCATGACCTTGGGGCTCTTCGGCAGACGCGTCACCTCCTGCCGCGGCAGGATCCTCTCGACGCTCTCGATCGGCATCGCGTACTTCTCTTGGCCCAAACGAAACACCACGTACTTGTTCTCCGCCATGGCCTGCACCCTTCTCTCCTGCATATGCCAAAGCCCTGCGCTCCGCTTCCCGGCAAACCGACGGGACTTCGCCCGGAACCGGGCATAATGCGGGCATCGTGGCTATCGGCGCTCTGCTTCTGCCCCTCGCCCTCGCGCAACCTGCCACGGGCGACGCCGCCATCCAGCGGCTCGATCGGTACCTGCGCTCCGCGCCGGTGTTCCGCGTGGACCTGGAGGCCACCATGGAGGGCTATCCCGGCAAGGGCACCGGCAGCCTGGTGTTCGCGCAGAACCGCCGGCTGCTGTTCGCCATGAAGTGGGGTCCGAGCGACTACACGTTCGCGGCCGGTCCCTGGGGAGCTCTGGAGCTCGAGAGGGCGACGCGCAACTACGCCGAGTACCCGCCCGTGCCCGGCGGCCTGCCCTTCCCGGACTCCGCGATCTCGAGAACGGCCTCGATCGGCCTGCCGAACTACCTGTTGGCGCGCAAGGTTTCGGAGGCGGTTCCCAGCGACGGCCGGCCGGCCAAGTTCCTCGGTCGGGAGAAGATCGGGACGGTCGGCGTGGACCACGTGCAAACCTCCGCGTCGAACCCGATGGGAACCGCCACCGCCGACCTGTGGATCGACGACCAAGGCCGGTTGCTGCGCTATCGCCTGGAGGTGCGATCGATGATGGGCACGCGCCGCAGCGAGCAGAGGTACAGCAACTGGCGCCTGCTGCAGAGCATCCCGGACGCGGCTTTCAAGCCTCGCATCCCCAGCGGCTTCACGCCCGTGTTCTTCGAGCGCGACCCGGTTCCGGTGCAGATCGGCTCCCGCCTGCCCTCCTTCGCGCTGACCGCGCCCAACGGGCGGCGCGTCGGCTTCGACGCGTTGAAGGGACCCAAGGGTCTGCTGATCGTGGCCGTGCGCGCGTCCTGCGAGCCCTCCCGCCGCCTTCTGCAGGCGCTGCGGGGCACGTTCGAGTCCCTGCCCGCCAAGGGCGTCAACGTCGCGTACCTCTCCTACGACGGCAAGCCCGTGCCAGGTCTGCCCGTGCACATGGCCGGCAAGGACGTGGTGGAGGACAGGCTCGGGTTGCCGGGCACGCCGTTCCTGATGCTCGTGCAGGCGGATGGAATCGTCCGCTGGCTGTACTTCGGCTCCAACCCCGAGCAACCGGACGAGCCGAAGCGGATCCTCGAGACGCTCGCGCCCCTCAATCCCTGACGGCCGAATGCCATACTCTGGGCCGTGAACACGATCCGAGGCAAGCTGGATGCGTCGGGCAAGCGCGTGGCGGTGGTCGTGAGCCGCTGGAACGAGCTCGTGACGCGCGCCTTGCTGGATGGCGCGCTGGAGGAGCTCCAGAGGCTCGGCGCCCCCGAAGTGGAGGTCGTGCACGTGCCGGGCACCTGGGAGATCCCAGTGGCGGTGCGGGCCCTGCTGGCTCGAACGAGCAACCGGCCGGACGCCGTCGTGGCGTTGGGCTGCATCCTCCAGGGCGAGACACCCCACGCGGGACTGCTCGCCTCTGACGTGGGTTCCGCTCTGATGGGCCTGCAAACCTCGACCGGCGTTCCGATCGCCTGGGGCGTGCTCACCCCGAACACCGCCGAGCAGGCGCTGGACCGCTCGGGCCTCAAGCACGGGAACAAAGGGCGCGAGGCGGCCCAGGCCGCCGTCGAGATGCTCTCCGTCGTGCGGCAGATCTCGGAGGGTTAGGACAGCTCGAACAGGCCGCGCAGGGCCAGCAGGGCGGGCTCCGCGTCCGACGGCCACTCCAAGCGGCACTCCAGGCTGACTCTGCCGTCGTATCCCACGGTCCGAAGGCGCTCCGCAACCGCCTGCGCCGCCGGGTCCCCGTGCTTAGGCCAGGAACGGAAGGGGAAGTTCGCCCAGTGCGCATGCACCGGAGCATGGGGGATCTGCTCCTCCAGGAACCGCCGGCTCGGTCGCTCGGCCTCGGGCTCGCTCCGGCGCCACCAATGCAGGAGGTGGTAGCTGTCGAGGCAGTATCCGACGCCCCTCTCGGCGAGAGCCCTCGCCAAGGCCCCTTGGTCGTTCCACACGTCGCACTCGTCGGCATTGAGAGGCTCTGGCGCGATGCGGATGCCGAACGGTTCCGCCATCCTCTGCAGCTCCTCGGCCACCAGGAGGAACTGCCGCTCGGCCTGTTCGGCGGTCCAGGCTTCGGGCGCGCGGCGCGCCCCGCCGCTCCCTAGCACCATCACGCGGACCCCGGCGCCAGCGGCGGCACGGATGGTTCTCTCGGCGATCGGTCGCCAATCCGCCGCTCCGGGCCCGTAAAGCCGCACGCTTCCGGAGAAGAACAGGTTCGTCGCCTCCGGGAGCGCCTCGCGGGCGAGCGACTTCAGCTCCTCGGGGCGGAGCTCAGCCAAGGGCGCCGCGGGCAGCTCGGAGTAGTCGAATCCCGCCCTCAAGGCATCGGGCGCCCGGTCCGGTCCGCAGCACAGACCGAACCTCACGTCACACCTCGATCCCCACCGCCCTCAGCGTGTGCCGGGCGTTGCGCAGGTGGTGCTCCAGGCTGAACACTCGCGCCAACTCCTCCGCCGTCAGCAGCGCCCGCACGTCCGGGTCGGCCTCGACGCAGCTCCGGAAGTCGTGACCCTCCCATGCGCGCGCGGCGTTCCGCTGGGCCACCTTGTAGGCGTCGGCCCGGGCCATGCCCTTGCCCACCAAGGCCACCATCAGGTGTTCGCTGAACACCAGGTCTCCCATTTGCCGAAGGTTGGCGGCCATGCGATCGGGGAACACCTGCAGGCCCGAGAGGATCCTCGTCAGGCGGTTCAACAGAAAGTCCGCCAAGTGGCAGCTGTCGGGAAGGATGACGCGCTCGAGCGAGGAGTTGGTGAGGTCGCGCTCGTGCCAAGTGGCCACGCTCTCCAGCATGGCGTGGGCGTTGGCTCGCAGCAGCCGGGCGAGGCCGCACACGGTCTCGCTGTTCCAAGGGTTGCGCTTGTGGGGCATCGCGCTCGAGCCGGTCTGACCGCTGGCGAACGCCTCCTGCACCTCCAAGATCTCCGTGCGCTGGAGGTTGCGCAGCTCGGTGGCGATGCGCTCGAGCCCCGCGGCCAGCAACGCCAAGCCGTTCAGGAAGGCGGCGTGGCGGTCGCGGTTGACGATCTGCGTGCTGGCTTCGTCGGGCCGGAGGCCGAGGAGCTCCAGGACCCGCGCCTCGAGCCATGGATCGGTGTGCGCGTGGATGCCGACGGCGCCGCTCACCTTGCCCACGGCGACCTCCTCGCGAAGGGCCTCGAGGCGACGGCGGTTGCGTTGCAGCTCGGCCCTCCAGTTGGCCACCTTGAAGCCGAAGGTGATCGGCTCGGCATGGATGCCGTGGGTGCGCCCGATCTCCGGCGTGTCGGCGTGCTCCCGAGCCAGGCGGACCACCTCGGCGTCCAAGCGGTCCAGGCTCGCCAGCAGCACCCCGCAACTGTCGCGCAGCATCATGCCGAGCGCGGTGTCGATCACGTCGTAGCTCGTGACGCCGTAGTGGATCCACCGACCGGCCGTCGACCCCCCCGCGTTCACGTTCTCCTCGAGGTTGCGCACGAACGCCACCAGGTCGTGGCGCGTCTCCAGCTCGAGCTCGTCGCAACGAGCGAGGTCGAACGCCGCTCGAGCCTCGATCTCGCGCAGGTCCTCCTGAGGGATGGCGCCCGCCTCGGCGTGGGCGCGGCAGATGGCCAGCTCCACCTCGAGCCACCGCCGATACTTGGCCTCGCGGCTCCAGATCGCCTCCATCGCGGGGGTGCAGTAGCGATCGATCATCTAGGCCTAGAGTACCCGTGGGCCGGCCGTCCCGACGCGGCGGGGGTCAAGAAGCCCGAGGGGTGCGCCGATTCCTTGAAAAGGGAGATTGGGGCATGAAGCTTTCGATCCGGGCCAAGGTGGCGGCTGCCGGAGCGGCCGCGGTTTTGATGGTCTCGCTCGCGATTCTGGCTACCACGTTCGTGCAGTTGGGGTCTTTCTCGCAGCGAGTGCAGCGACATGTCGAGGAATGGACCGATCATCAACTCGCCAAAGTCCTCGACGGGGCCTACCGCATCTTGGAGACGCAGGACGCCCTGTTGCGGGAGCAGGTGGCCAACGCGCTCTCGACGTTCGAGCGGGAACTGAGGGCGGTCGGCGGCTTCTCGCTCGGCAAGGAGGCCGTCGAGTGGAGGGCGGTGGACCAGTTCACCAAGCAACCCACGACCGTGCGCCTGCCGCAGGTGCTGCTTGGCGGGCGTTGGATCGGACGGGTGTCCGACCCTGGCGCGCCTCTGCCGGTGCTGGACGTGGCGAGCAGGCTCACCGGATGCACCACCACGCTCTTCCAGCGGATGAACGAGAAGGGAGACATGCTGCGCGTCGCCACCACGGTCGTCGCAAAAGACGGCAAGCGCGCGATCGGGACGTACATCCCGGCGGTCAACCCGGACGGTAAGCCGAACCCCGTGGTCTCCACCGTCTTGCAGGGCAAGGATTACCACGGCATCGCCTTCGTGGTGGATTCATGGTGCGTGGCCAGCTACCGGCCGATTCGGGACGCCTCGGGCCGGGTGGTCGGCATGTTCTACGCCGGCAAGAGGATGGAGAGCGTGCCCTCTCTGCGGCGGGCTCTCGAGCGTTTCCGCATGGGTGAGAAAGGCCACCTGTCCGTCGTGCTGACGAGAGGGGACCAGCGCGGCAGCGTGCTCATCTCCGGCAACTCGGACTGGGTCGGCAGGAAGGTTCAGGAGATCGACGGATCGGGCATCGGCGAGGAGGCGTTGCAGAAGGCCACGGCGCTCCGGGAGGGCGAGCAGGCGTCGGTGTCCTTCTCCGAGAACCTGGACGGACGCCAGGAGACGGGGCAAGTCCGCATGGCCTACTACGCTCCGTGGGATTGGGTGCTCGCAGCCAAGACGTACGAATCGGACTTCGCCGCCGCGGCGAAGGCCGTCGTGGACGGGCGCAACCGGCTGCTGGCCACCCTGTCGGCGCTGGCGGTGCTGGTGGCCGTCGGCACGATGCTGGCTTTCTCGGCCGCAGCGGCCAGGCTTCTGCGGCCCGTTCGACTCGTGGCCGATGCCGGCCGCCGCGTGGCCGAGGGGGACACCGGCGTGGAGGTGGAGTATCGGGCCGACGACGAGGCGGGAGAGCTCGCCGAGTCCTTCCGGGGCTTGGTGGAATACCTGAGGGAGAAGGCCGAATTGGCGGAGGCCATCGGCTCGGGCAACCTCGCCTTGGAGGTCGCCCCCCGGTCGGATCGCGATCGGCTCGGGAAGGCGTTCGCCGCCATGGTGGCCAACCTGCGGTCGATCGTCGGACGCGTGCGTTCGGCGGCCGCGGAGCTGTCGGAGGCCTGCCAAGGGCTGGCCGAGGCGGCGTCCCAAGGCAGCCGCGCCGCCGAGACGCTCGCCTCCGGCGCCAGCCAGACCACGGCCTCGATGGACTCGCTCAGGGCCGCTCTGGAGAGCGTGCATCGCCTTTCCGACGAGCAGCTCGGGCAGATCTCCGAGTCGGCCCGCAGCGTGCAGGCGGCGCAACGATCGACGGGCCGAACCGCTGAGGAAAGCCTGCAGATCGCGCAGGAGGCCCAGGCGGCGGCGGAGCGCGCCCGGGATGGCGGACACAAGGTGGAGCTGACCGTGCGCAACATCGCCCGCATCAGGGACCAAGTGGAGCAGTCCAGCGAGGCGGTGCGGGAGCTGGGTGCCAAGGGCCAGCGCATCGGCGACATCGTCGCGGCGATCGAGCAAATCGCCGAGCAGACGAACCTGCTCGCGCTGAACGCGGCCATCGAGGCGGCCAGGGCTGGCGAGCACGGCCGCGGCTTCGCCGTGGTCGCCGAGGAGGTGCGGAAGCTCGCCGAACAGTCCGGCGCGTCCACCAAAGAGATCGCCGAGCTGGTGAACGCCGTTCGCTCCGACGTCGAACGGGCCGTGTCGGCGATGGAGTCGACCACGCGGCTGGTGGAGGAGGGCAACGCCCAGAGCGAGGAAGCCGGGCGGGCGATCGCCGAGGCGCTCAGCCTGGTGGAGGCCGTGGTGGGCCGCTTCGCGGACGTGGAAGCCATGGCCGTCGCCGCGGGCGAGGCCGTTGGCGAGCTCGCCGCGAGGCTCGAGTCGGTGGCGGCAGCGGCCGAGCGCAACGGCGCCTCCATCAGCGAGGCCCTGGACGGCGCCGGACAGATCTTCGCGGCGATGGAGGCCGTCGCGGCGTCGGGAGAGGAGTCGGCGGCCAGCTCGGAGGAGATCGACGCGATGGCGGCGCAGATCCGCGAAACCGCCTTCCAACTGAGAGAGGCGGCAGCCGCCTTCCAACTGGCCGACGAGAGGATCCGCCGACTGGCGGCCTAGACCTGAGCCGGAGCCGGGTCGGAGGCTCGGGCGAGCCTGCCGGCCCGGCGACTGAGCCAAGGCGGCACGATGAGCGTGGTGGCCAGCAGCGCGACCACCGCGGCGCTGTAGACGCTGCGCCCCAAAAGGCCGCTCTGCAGGCCGATCGTCGCGAAGATCAGTCCCACCTCACCCCGCGGCACCATGCCGATGCCCACCAACAGGCGGTCGATGCCTGGGCCGAAGGCTCCCAACCCGGAGGCCAGCTTGCCCGGCACGGCGATCGCGATCAAAGCCAAGGCCAGCAGAAGCACCGGGTGGTTGGCGGGGTTGAACGGGTTGAACACCGACACGTCGATCTGCATGCCGATGAGCACGAAGAACACCGGCACGAACAGCTCGGAGGCGGGCTTGACCTTGTCCTCGATCGGCACCCGCTCCTCGGTGGATGCCAGCACCAAGCCTGCGGCGAACGCTCCGACGATGGCCGCGAGCCCCAGGAGCTCTCCCAGGTAGGCCAACGCGAGGCAGAAACCCACGGCCGCCACCACGAGCGTGCCGCCGGCCCTCATGCGCCGCACGAGTCCCATCAGATAGGGCGCGATCCTCATGCCGACGAACACCGACCCTAGCAGGAAGAGCACCGCCCCGCCCACCAGCACCGCGGGGTGGGCGCTCGGCCCCGCCTTGGGGGCCAGAGTCGAGACCAGAACCGCCAGCACCAGCAACCCCAGGATGTCGTCCACCACCGCAGCGCCGAGAATCACCTGGCCCGCCTTGCTGCGGAGCACGCGCAGGTCGCGCAGCACGCGGGCCGTGATGCCGACGCTGGTGGCGGTCAGCACCCCGCCCATGAACACCGCCTCGGACGTCGGATATCCCATGCGCTCCAGAAGGAGCCAGCCGGAGAGCAAGGGCACCGCCACCCCGATGACCGCCACCGCCACGGCCTGGGCGCCGACCCGCAGCAGCTGCGACAGCTCGCTCTCCAAGCCGACCTCGAACAGCAGGAGAATCACCCCCATCTCCGCCAGGAACCGAACCGCCTCATGATCGGGCGCCTCTCGGAACGCCGGGATCTGGAACAGAGCCACGCCGGCGAGGATCTCGCCGAGAACGGTGGGCTGGCCCAGCCACTCGCACAGCTCGGCGGCCACCTTGGCGGCGACGATGATGCCCAGCAGAAAGAGGATCAGCTCGGCCTGGTGCATCGGTGCCCCACGATACCGCGAACCCGCATGGAGAAGCCGATCGGATTGTGGAACAACACTCTTGACAGGAGAGGGATGGGACCGTTTTGGAGGATGGGGGCGGTGCTCGGAGCTGCGCTGGCGGCTCCGGCGGTTTGGGCGGGCACGACGGCCCTGAACGCGATGCCGATCGCCGACGTGCTTGGCCACCGGGAGGCGATGCTCTACCTGTGGACCCAGGGCAACGAGCGGCGCGTGGATCCCGTGTACCACCACGGCGGCAGCCTGCAGGTCGGTCTCTGGGACCGCCTGGAGATCGGCTACGACGACGACTTCGAGGGAACAGCCACATGGAACGCCAAGCTGCTGCTGGCCGAAGGCCCGGCCGGGGCGCTCAGCGTGGGTTGGCAGAGCATCGAGGGTGACCGCGCGACCCCCTTCGTGGTCGGACGCCTCGACTTCCGAGGCTGGAGGCTGCATGCAGGATGGCTGCGCGACGGAGTCAGCCGCCCGATCGCCGGCGTCGACGCTCCCCTGGGATCCTGGACGGTGATGGCCGACTGGATCGGGGGCGACGGTGCGACCGCTTGGTTCGGCGTGTGCGGGGAGGTCCTGACTCCGGGGCTATGCCTCACCCTGAGCGTCGGCGTGCCCGAGAGGCGTTCGGACGGCGTGCAGCACGTCCTCTGCCTGCAGTACGGCGTGCGGTTCTGAAGCAGCGGGCAGGCCCGGGATCCAGCCCGGACCTGCCACGTCGGGTCACTGGCCCTGCTGGCCCTGCTCCAGCTTTTGTCGTACTTCGGGGGGCAGGTTGACGGCGGGGCCCTTCGGTCGCTCCTTGCCCGGCTCCACTCGGTACTCCTCCACCGGAGTCTCTCCCGCCGACGGTCCGCAACCAGCCAGCGCGAACAATCCAACGATCGGCGCGACGATCCAAGAGAGCTTGCGCATCCTGTGCCTCCTGCGAGGGCGGAGGGACGGACTTCCCGTCCGCCCTCCGCTCGTCGATCAGCGGTACTCGCCCCAGGCGGTCGCCGCCCAGCGCTGGCGGTCGGCCTGCGTGTAGTGCGTGCCGGTGTTCGGGTCGATGCCGTACTGCGACGCGCCCCAGTCGTCCTTCACCGGGTCGTTGACGTTCAGCGTCGCGATCACCGGCTTGCTCTTGACGTGCCCGTCGGCCCAGATCCAAGCCACCTGCTTGCCCACGGCGTGGATCGGCCCGTTGTCGCCGCCCGGGCACTGGTAGCTGCTCGAGCCGATGGGCGTGATGCACCACCAGGGCTTCTCCACCGTGGAGCTGATGAACTCCGGCTTCAGGTCGGTCCACTGGCTGCGGTTGGGAAGCATCATCAGCGTGCCGGCCACGTCCTCGACCACGTTCAGGTTGTCGAGGCCGGGAGGCGTCCACGGTCCGCCGCACCAGCCGTTCGCGAAGCCGATGATCATGCTGTTCGTGGCGAAGTTGGTGGGATAGCGCGGCTGGGGCTGGTTCGGACCGAGCCAAGCTTGGTCGACCCAGTACTGCTCCGCGTAGAACGGGTTCGTGTTGTCCTGCAGCAGCCCCTTGGACTTGTGGTAGGGCGCCAGGGCGTGTCGCCAGGAGTACCACTGCGCCCCGCCGTTGTTGGCCCAGTCGCAGGCCGGATACGCCGGGAAGCCGAAGAAGTTGTGGACCAGGCTGTCGTCCCAGTCGTTCATGTACAGCATGTTCGCCGTGGCGATCTGCTTGGCGTTGCTGATGGCGGCGGTGCGCTTGGCGGCCATCTTGGCCTGCGCGAAGACCGGGAAGAGGATCGCCGCCAAGATGGCGATGATCGCGATGACGACCAAGAGTTCGATGAGTGTGAAGGCTTTCTTCATTGGGACGTTCCCTTCTTTGGGGTTGCGGTCGTGCCGCGCACGACGAGACGCGTGGGGAAACGCACCACGCCGGCGCGGTCGGGATGGTCGATGCGTTCCAACAGGGCCCGCACGGCGGCGGCGCCCATGGACTCGGAAGGCTGGCGAACGGTGGTGAGGGGAGGGTCCGTGAGCGACGCGTTGGCCGCGTCGTCGAACCCCACGATGCTGAGCTCGTCCGGCACCCGGATTCCGAGCTCGCGGGCGACGGCGAGGGCCGCGATGGCCATCTCGTCGTTCGCGCAGAACAGCGCGGTCGGCCGATCCTCGCCGCGCAGCACCGCCCGGGCCGCTTCGGCTCCCTGAACGGGCTCGAAGTTGCCGCGGGCGATCCAGTGGGGGCGCAGCGGCAGGCCGAGCTCGCCGACCATCTCGAGGAAAGCCTCCTTGCGCTCGCGTCCGTCCAGGTGCCCCGGAATGCCCTCGAGGTGGCCGATCCTTCGGTGCCCCAGGCCGTGAAGGTGCTCGATGGCCTGCCGGACACCCCCCGCGTTGTCGGCGCACAGGCTGGGAGCGCCGTCCGCGATGCCCGACAGCACCACGAAGGGGAAGCCTCTGCGCGCGAGCTCCTCGAACACGCCCTCGAGGGTGTACGTGGCCATGAAGATCAGGCCGTCGGCGTGGCCCTCCAACACCCGGTCCAGTGCGCCCTCGGGGTCGCTCGGCTCGCAGCGCGTGACGATCAGCACGTGCCGCCCCGCCTTCTCGGCCTCGTTGAGGATGCCGTTCAGCACGCTCTGGGCGTAGGGGCTGGCCACCAGGTCGTGCGCAGAGGCGTCGCGCACCACGCCGAGGATGTGCGACCGGCGGGTGATCAGAGACCGAGCCAGCCGGTTGGGGCGGTAGTCCATCTCGCGGGCCGCGGCGAGGATGCGCTCGCGAAGCTCGGGGGCCACCGGCCGCGGCCCTCCGTTGAGGGCGTAGCTCACGGTGCTCACCGAGACGTTCAGCCTCTTCGCGATGTCCTTGATCGTCGCTGGCATCGGGCCGTTCGAAACGATTCGCGAATCGTTTCGAACACCATTATACGCGCGAAGCGGCCCAACAGGGCCAGCATTCTTGCGGGTTTCCGCGCCGGCAGCGAGCGGCCGTCAGCGGCGCACCGAGTCGAGCAGGGCGAAGCGGCCGGTCGGCAGCCAAAGCCTATCCCCCGGGCGGAACGAGGGAAGGCGCCCCGCGACGCGCGTGTGGGTGCGGCCCAGCCGGACCGTCCTCTCCCGGCCAAGTCCGTCGCGGAGCACGAGCGTCTGCTCCACGCGGTCCCCCAGCCTCCCCGCGAAGGCCCGCGCGGTCTCGACCCGGACCACCTCCACCGGTTCCGAGGGACCCAAGGCGATCCAAAAAGCGAGAGCGGTCCAGACAGTCACGATCCCACTCTACAGCGACGGCGGCCTCCCGAGGCAGGATCCCCGCAAAGAGTCCCAGGTCACTCGGGGCAGTTCGGGTGCCAGATCGTGCGCCCGGGAACCAAGGGGATCGGGTGGCGGCGGAGCAGCTCCACCCCGCTGATCGGCTCGCCGCAGCGGTCCCGCAGCCAAGCGCCACGGGGCACGCGCCGGGCGTGGCCGTCGAAGAACATCGCGTTGGCGGCCCCGGCGTGCCGACCGAACGCCAGGACGGGCTCTCCGAGGTCCACCCCGCCCGAGACCTTGTTGTACAGGTTCTTCGGCGGCTCGAACCAAGAGTCGTCCGCCCAGCGCGCGGACGACTTCTCGGTGACCATCGCCACGTCGGACGGCCGCTCCACCTGCGACTCCGAGAGCGACTCCAGAGCCCTGTTCGCCACGTAGGAGCGGGGAACGAACGGCTCGCCCTCCGGCTGGCCGTCCTCCAAGGCGTGCGGGACGCGACCCGGGTCGCTCGGGCAGACGAGCAACGCTCCTCGCGTCCTCGTGTAGGGGAGAATCTGGTTCCACCACCGGTTCTCCCGCGTCGCGCCGAACGGAGCCCAAGGGCGGCTCCGGGACAGGTCGACGTTGTGCGCGAAGAAGAAGCAAACCCCGTCGTGGTCCTCGCGATACAGCGTCAATCCCAGTCCCAGCTGGCGCTGGTTCGAAAGACACGCCGTCGCCTTGGCGGCCTCCTTCGCCTGCGCGAAGACGGGAAACAGAAGCGCCGCCAGGACGGCGACGATGGCCACCACCACGAGCAGCTCGATCAGCGTGAACCCTTCGCGGACCATGCCCCGCGTTCTACCCACTGGATCGGTGAAATCCGCGTGAAGAGGCTGCGGCTCATTCGGCGTCCTCCCGGGGAACGTACTCGTGCGTCTGGAACCACCGGGCCGAAAACGCGAAGCACACGGCGATCAGGATCAAGAGCACCGTCCAGGCGCGGCCTTCCGTGATCAGGTTCAAGCCCAGGCGGCCCGTCATCAGGTCGAGCATCGGGTTCCCCGAGGCGGGAGCGGGCTTGGAACCCAAAGCCGACAGGTAGCTGCTCACGGCGAGGTGGTACAGATCGCCGGGCATGTTGCCCACCGACGTCTCCCATCCAAACGCGTAGAGCAGGCACACCACCATCGCGCGGTTGATCAGCAGGCTCGCCGCGACGAACAGGCCGACGTAGGCCAGCGATCCGACGAGCAACGCCA
This sequence comes from Fimbriimonadales bacterium, assembly GCA_026418055.1. Taxonomy (GTDB): domain Bacteria; phylum Armatimonadota; class Fimbriimonadia; order Fimbriimonadales; family Fimbriimonadaceae; genus UBA8783. The sequence continues at coordinate 1,272 of JAOACB010000004.1, read as the reverse complement.
CCAGATCCCTGCCGAGCGCCCCGAGCTGCGCCTGCGGCAACCCCGAGGCCAGCGCCACCACGAAGGCGCACGCCGCAGCGATCGCGTACACCACGACCACGGCCGCCGCGGACCGGCTGAGCAGCAGCGTCGGCCTCCCGACCGGCCTCGTGAGCAGATACACGATCGTCTTCTGCTCCACCTCCTGCCCCACCACGGCCGTGGCGAACACCGCCGCCGCCAGCGGCAGCACCCGGAAGGTCAGGATGGCGGACAGCCGTGCGTACACGTCGTCCGGCCGCATGTCCGCCATCAGTCCCGACCACACCCAAGCCGCGGCGGCCACGCCCAGCACCACCAGCGCCCACGCCAGCAACCTGCGGAGGCGCAGGAAGTCCTGCAGGGCGTGCGCGAAGAGAACCGTCGCGATCATGACTCCACCAGGTAACGGAACACGGCCTCCAGGTTGTTGTCGGGGCTCGACAGCCCGAGGATCGGCGTGCCCTGCTCCACCAGATCGGGCAGAGCGTCGTAGAAGCGGCCCGGCTCGCGCGTCTGGATCTCCAGGGCCTCCCCGCCCGCCTCGAGCTGCACGCTCAGCACGAACGGCAGGCCCACCAGCCTCGCCGCGAGCTCGCGCGGCTTGGGGGATTCGATCCGGATGCGGTGCGGGTGGCGGTCGATCAGCTCGCGGATCACCCGAAGGTCGCCGGTCGCCCTCAACCTTCCCCGGTGGAGCAACAGGATGCTGCGCGTCATCTGCTCCACCTCGAACAGGATGTGGCTGCTCACGATGATCGACTTTCCCTCGTCGGCCAGGTGCCGCAACAGCAGGATGAACTCTCGCCGGCCGCCGGGATCCAACCCGTTGAGCGGCTCGTCCAACAGGATGATGCTCGGGTCGTGCAGCATCGCCTGGGCGAGCTTGATGCGCTGGCGCATGCCCTTGGAGTATCCCGCCAGCTTGCGGTCGGCGCGCTGCGCCATGCCCACGCGCTCGATGGCCTCGTCTGCCCTGCGCCTGGCCTCGGACGAGGAGAACCCTGCAAGGCGGGCCATCAACGTCACGAACTGCCTGCCGGTCATCGACTCGTAGAACGCGTCCACGTCGGGGCAGTAGCCCAGCAGGCGGTACACGTCGGGGTTGGCGAAAGGGTCGTGGCCCAGCACGCGCACCTGACCGGTGTTGGCCTTGATTTGGCCGGTGATCAGACGCATCATCGTGGTCTTGCCGGCGCCGTTCATCCCCAGCAGCGCCGTGACCCCGGGCCCGATCGTGCAGGTGACGTCGTT
>JAOACB010000050.1 GCA_026418055.1 Fimbriimonadales bacterium | reverse complement strand
GAGCTGGAGGTTCCGGAGATCCAGCAGGGGATCGTGGAGATCAAGGGCATCGCGCGCGAGGCCGGGCAGCGCAGCAAGGTGGCCGTGCTGAGCAAGGACGAGAGGATCGACGCGGTGGGAGCCTGCGTCGGCCAGCGCGGCACGCGCATCCAGGCCGTCTCCACGGAGCTGCACGACGAGAAGATCGACGTGATCCCGTACAGCGACGACCCCGAGACGTTCATCCGGAACGCCTTGAACCCGGCCAAGGTGCTCAGCGTGACCTTCGAGGCGCCCAAGGCCGAGGCCCCCGCGGCCGAGGACGCCAAGGGGGAGGATCGCGGCGAGCGGCGCAAGCTTCCCAAGGCGATCGTGGTCGTGCCGGACAGCAACCTCACCGTGGCGATCGGCCGCGGCGGCCAGAACGTGCGGCTGGCGGCCAAGCTGACGGGCTGGGACATCGACCTCCGCGCCGAGAGCGCGAAGGACGAGCCTCGCAAGCAGCACGGAGCCTGACGATGCGGGCGGTCGGGCGATGGAACGGCAACCCGAGAGGACGTGCATAGGATGTAGGCGGAAGGGGCCCGCGTCGACTTTCCTGCGCGTCTTCCGGGATGCCGGAGGACGCGCGGTCGTTTGGACGGGTGGATCGGGCCACGGACGGAGCGCCTACGTGTGCCCGAGCCTGAGGTGCCTGGAGGCCTCGGGGCGCAAGGGACGCTTGGCCCGCGCCTGGAGGGTGCCGGCCGACGACCCGGCCGTGGCGCAGGCTCTGGACGGGCTGAGACGAGCGATTGAGGGTAGAAACAAGGAACATGAGCATTCAGATCGCTGACCTGGCGAACGAGTTCGGCCTCAAACCGGGGCACGTCGTGACCGTGCTCGACGACCTCGAGATCGCGCACGACCATTCCTCCTTCGAGGTGGCGGACGAGGACCTCGAACTCATCCGCGAGGCGCTGCGCGAGGTGCCCCGCGACGCCCCCTTGCGGGTGCGCGGCCCCTTGACGCCCAGGGAGGCGGCGGCGCTGCTCGGAGTGCAGGCCGGCGAGGTGCAGAAGACGCTGGTCTCGAAGCTGCGCACGATGGCCACGCTGACCACGCAGCTGAAGCCGGAGGTCGCGGAGAAGCTGTTCGAGCTGTTCGGCTCCAGGCTCGAGTGGAAGGAGGCGTCGGAGCCCAAGCCGGCCGCTCCCAAGCCGAGGCCCGCTCCCAAGCAGCCGGCCGTGCAGAAGCGACCTCCGGTGGTCACGATCATGGGCCACGTCGACCACGGAAAGACGTCGCTGCTGGACAAGATCCGCAAGAGCAACGTGGTGGACACCGAGCACGGCGGCATCACCCAGCACATCGGCGCGTACCAGGTCGAGCTCCCCGAGGGGAAGATCACGTTCATCGACACCCCCGGCCACGAGGCGTTCACGGCGATGCGCGCGCGGGGGGCCATGGTCACCGACATCGCCGTGCTCGTCGTGGCCGCGGACGACAGCGTCATGCCGCAGACCCGCGAGGCGATCAGCCACGCGAAGAACGCCAAGGTGCCGATCATCGTGGCGATCAACAAGATCGACCTTCCCGGCGTGAATCCGGACCGCATCCTGACCGACCTCACCCAGGAGGGGCTCGTGCCGGAGGCGTTCGGGGGCGACACGATCGTCTGCAAGGTTTCGGCGCACACCGGAGAGGGCATCGCGAACCTTCTCGAGATGATCCTTCTGCAGGCCGAGATGCTGCAGCTCACCGCCGACCCGAAGGGACCGCTCGAGGCCTACGTGGTGGAGGCGCGCCGCGACAAGGGGCGCGGCCCCGTGGCCACCGTCCTGGTGAAGAACGGCACGCTCAGGAAGGGGCAGTCGCTGCTGATCGGCACGGCCTACGGCCGCATCCGCAACATGCTGGACTACCGCGGCAGGCCGATCGACGAGGCGGGGCCCTCGGTGCCCGCGGAGGTGATGGGACTCAACGAGGTGCCCGACGCCGGCCAAAAGGTGGAGGTGTTCGAGCGCGAGGCGGACGCGCGCGAGGAGGCCGAGCGGCGCATCGAGGCCAGCAAGAGCCCGACGCACGCCGGACGCGGCCTGACCCTGAAGGGGTTGCGGGAGAAGCTCAACCAGGGAGAGCTGAAGGAGCTCAACCTGATCGTGCGAGCCGACGTGCAGGGCACCGTCGAGGCGGTGTGCGGCCAGCTGGAGAGGATCAAGAACGACGAGGTGCAGGTGAGGATCATCCACCGAGGCGTCGGCAACGTCACCCGCAGCGACGTGGACCTGGCGGACACCGCCACGGCCATCTGCGTGGGCTTCAACGTCTCCGCGGAGTCGGACGCGCGCAACCAGGCCAAGCAGCGCGGCGTGGAGATCCGCACGTACCGGATCATCTACGAGCTGAAGGAGGACATCGAGAAGGCCATCCAAGGCATGCTCGAGCCGAAGTTCGAGGAGCAGCGCCTGGGCGCCGTCGAAATCCGCATGGTGTTCGACCTGAGCCGGTACGGCAAGGTCGCGGGTTGCTACGTGACCGAGGGCAAGGTGGTGCGCGGTTGCCAGGTGCGCGTCCGGCGCGGCAGCGAAGTCGTCTACGAGGGCCGCGTCGCCTCGCTGAGGCACCTCAAGGACGACGTGCGCGAGATGACCGCCGGGTTCGAGTGCGGCATCCAGTTCGACGGCTGGACCGGGTTCCAAGAGGGCGACGTCATCGAGGCGTTCGAGAGGGTGCAGGTCTAGCCTCTCAAGGCCGCGGCCACCCGGTTGCGGCCCTCGCGCTTGGCGCGCAGCAGCGCCATGTCGGCGGAGCGCAGCACTCCGGCGAAGTGCTTGCCGTGCTGCGGGAAGCTCGCCACGCCGATCGACGCCGTCACCGGGGCCAGCACCTGACGGCTCTGGGTGAGGTGCAGCAGCTCGACCCCCTGCCGGATCGCCTCGGCCCGCTCCAAGGCCGCCCCCAGAGGCGCGTCGTGCAGCACGATCGTGAACTCCTCGCCGCCGTACCGGCAAGGAACGTCGTCGGCGCGCACGGCGTGTGCAAGGAAGCGGCCCAGGGCCTGCAGGAGTCGGTCTCCGGCCTCGTGGCCGAAGCGGTCGTTGTAAGCCTTGAAGCGGTCGAGGTCGAGCATCAGCACCGAGGTGGGCTCGCCTTGGCGGACCGCCTTCTCGAACTCCGCGCGGACGGCTCCGTCGAGGTGCCGCCGGTTGAACAGACCGGTGAGCGGATCGCGCACCGCCTCCTCCCGCAGCGCGTCCCGCAGGCGGATGTTGCTGAGCGCCAGGCCGAACTGCTCGCAGGCCGCTTTGGCCAGAACCCACGTGTGCTGGGGCAGGCCCTCGGCATGGACCGCGCGCACGTGCACGAAGCCGAGCACCCTGTCCCGATCGGCCAGCGGGAAGCACAGCCGTCCGGCGGGGGCGTTGTTCGGGCAGCCGCGGCACAGCTCGGGCTCGGGGCCCTCCGGGTTCGCAGCCCTTCCCAGGCAGGCGGCCCAGCACTCCCGGATCGGCAGCGTCCGAGGGATCCTCTGCTTGGTCTGCGGCGGCCACGACCCTGCCACCTGCGTGGCGCCTTCGGTGTCGTTCCAGTAGACCGCCCCGGCGGAGCCCGGCAGCAGGTGGGGCACGTTCCTCGAGAAGCTTCGGATGGCCTCCGCGACGGAGCGCGCGGACTGCAGTCCCCGGGCTAGGTCGTTGAGCGACTGCAGCTGGCGCGTCCTCTGGTCCAGAGCGTCCGACTGGCGCCGCAGCTGGGTGCTCGCCGCTCGGAGGTTCTCCTGATCCTCGCGGCGGGCGGTGACGTCCAGCAACACGCCGTCGATCGCCTGCACCCTCCCCGAGGCGTCTCGCTGGGGAACGAGGCGGACCGTCAGTCGGCGCAGGGCGCCGTCCGCGTGCCAGAGCCGGAACTCCGCATCGTGGCGGCGGCCGGTGCGAAGGATCTCTCGGAAGGCGCTCCTCAGGATCGCGATGTCCTCCGTGTGCACCTGCCTGGTCCAGAGGCGCGAGGGCTGGCCGACGAGCTTGCGCGGGTCGAGTCCCGTCAGTGCTCGGACCGCCGCTCCGACCGAGACCAGCCGCCACCGGCCCGCCGTGCGCTCCAGCCGCAACGGTGCGCCGCTCACCGCATCGGCGAACGTGCGCCAGCTCCCGGGAGACTCCGCCAAGCCGGTCGCGTCGACGAACTCGTACAGCACCGAGGGTGGGTCGGTGGTCAGGCGCGTCCCGTCGGCGATCACCGTGCGACCGTCCTTCAGTCGGAACAACGTGCGCGGCAGGTCGCGGCTGGGAGTCGCGGCCCACCGCAGCAGCGCTCCCGATTCGAGGCACAGTTCGTCCAACCGGCTGAGCAGCGAGCGCCCCTCCGGCAGCGGGATCGGCGACTCGGGCAGAAACATCTCCAAGAAGCGCCGGTTCCACGACACGACGCGGCCTTCGGCGTCGATCGCCAGCATGGCGGTCTTGACCGCGTCCCGCTCGGCCTCCAGCCGCTGCAGCGAGCGCTCCAAAACGCGCACGGCCGATCGGAGACCGTCCAGCTCGTGGATCTCTTCGACGGTCGGCACCTGGCCGCTCGAGACGCCTGCGCTCAAAAGCGAGCGGAGGCTCTCCAGCTCTCGCCTCATCCTTTCCAAGCGGTTCGAATCTCGCTCATCCATCGGGTAAACCACGTTTCCGACGTTCCCCACTCGTAGGAACGTTCGTCGGGCCTTCGCGTTCCCGCTCGACGAGCCCGTGCGTTGATCCCCGCAATAGAGACCTCATTATGGCACTGATCGGCACAAGAGCCATCGTCACGGGAGCCAGCAGCGGCATCGGCCGTGCGGTAGCGGCGGCTCTCGCGGCCTCCGGGGCGGAAGTGCTCGCCACCGCGAGGCGGGCCGAGCGCCTGCGGGAGCTGGCCCAGGCCCACCCCGCCGTCCGCTGGGTGGCGATGGACGCCACCGAACCAGGGTTCGCCGAGAGGCTGTTCGACGAGGCCGACCGGCAGATCGGCGGTTGCGACGTGGCGGTGAACAACGCGGGCGTGATGGTTGCCGGCCCCTGCGACCGCATCGACCTGGACCGTGTGTCCCAGATGGTTCGGGTCAACGTGGAGGCGGCGTATCGCGTGGCCCTTTTCGCGGCTCGCCGCTTCAAGGCCCAGGGAAGGGGACACCTCGTGAACCTCTCCAGCGTGCTGGGCACGAAGATCCGTCCCACCGCGGGAGCCTACGCGGGCACCAAGCACGCCATCGAGGCGCTGAGCGAGGACCTCCGCATCGAGCTGGCGGGCAGCGGGGCGAAGGTGACCTGCATCGAGCCCGGACTGGTGTCCACCGAGCTGCACGCCGCCTTCGAGGTGCATCCCAGGGAGTCGCTCGGGGTGCGCACGCCCTTGGAGCCGGAGGACGTCGCGCGCTGCGTGCTGTGGGCCCTGGAGCAGCCGCCGCACGTGTCGATCGCGCGCCTCATGGTTCTGCCCGCGGACCACGCGATATGAGCGTTCTGCTCGGCGCGCTGTACGGGCTCGTCGGGTTCGTCGGCCTGACGAACTGGCTGCTGATGCGCCGACCGCGAGCCGCGCGGTCCGCCGATTGGCCGTTCGTCGTGCTGATCCCCTGCCGCAACGAGGCTCGCAACCTGCCGGACCTCTTGCCGCCGCTCGTGGGTGCCGGGGCGAGGGTCTACGTGTTCGACGACGAGTCGGACGACGGCACCGGAGAGCTGGCGGCTCGGCTGGGGGCCACCGTCCTGCGGGGCGGACCCCTGCCCGAGGGGTGGGTCGGCAAGAACCGCGCCTGCGACGCTCTGGCTCAGGCGGCGCTGGAGGACGCCTCCGCCGAGTGGTTGCTGTTCCTGGACGCCGACGTCAAGCCGCGGGCTGGGTTCCTGGAGGCCGTGGCGGGCTGCTGCGCCGCGATGGCGGGCGGCGGCCGCGTCGGCACCGGCTTTCTGGCGCTGCTGCCCGGCCGGGGACTTCAGCCGCTGGCCTTGGCCTGGGTCTGGTGGTCCCTGCTGGCCCTCAACCCGTTCGGTTGGGTGCGGCTGGTGCGCCAAGGCCACAACCGGTTCCTGAACGGTCAGTTCGTGCTCTGGCCCTCGCGGCTGTACGCCGAGCTGACGCCGCACCGCAGGCTGAAGGGCGCGATCCTCGAGGACGTGCGGATCGGGAGGATGCTGGCGCGCGAGGGCGTGCCGGTGGAGGTGTTCCTGCTCGGACGCGCGGGGGGCGTGCGCATGTACGAAACGTGGCGCCAGACGGTGGACGGCATGACCAAGAACGCGGTGGAGGTGTCCGGCCCGATCGGCTCGTGGGGGCTGGCGGCCTTCCTCTTGGTCTGCGCCTGGGCGTGGGTTCTGCATCCCGCGTGGGGGATCCCGTTGCTCGCCGGGACGGCCGCCGCCGCGCGCTGCGTGCGAGCCCCTTGGTGGACGGTGCCGCTGGCGCCCGTGGGCCTCAGCGTGGGGGCTTGGACGATCCTGCGCTCCTGGATCCGCCACCGGCGGGGAACGCGGGAGTGGAAGGGCCGAACCTACGGCTGAAGGAAGCCCTCGCGCTTGGGAGTGCGCTCCATCAGCGCCGTGACGGCCTGGGTGGGCGTCCACCTGCCGCGCAAAACCGCCTCGATGGCTTCGAACACGGGCATGGGAATCCCATGGCGCCGGGCCAGCCGCACGGCGCACTCGCTCGTGTCCACTCCCTCGGCCACCTGGGCGATCTCGTCCAGGGCCTCGCGCAGCGTTCGGCCCTCGCCCAGGGCGCGGCCCACGCGGTAGTTGCGGCTCAGCCGGCTGACGGCGGTCGCGAACAGGTCCCCCACCCCCGCGACCCCCATGAACGTCTCGACCCGACCGCCCATGGTTCGGCCCAGCAGAATCATCTCGTGCAGGCCCCGGGCCAGCAACGCTCCCTTCGTGTTGTCTCCGAAACCCAGGCCGTCGGCCATACCGGCTCCGATGGCCAGGACGTTCTTGAGCGCGCCCGCGAGCTCCACGCCGACCACGTCGTCGCTCAGGTACACGCGGTAGGTGGGGCACATGAACGCCGCACGGATCGCCTCCGCCGCCTGCTCGTCGTGCGAGGCCGCCACGGCGGCCGTCGGCACCCCCCGCACGATCTCGACCGCCAAGTTCGGGCCGCTGAGCGCCCCCACCCTAGCGTGCGGAAGCTCGTGGCCGCACACCGTGCTCACCAGCTCGCCGGAGCCCACCTCCAGCCCCTTGGAGGCCAGCACCACCAGCGGCCGATCGCCGCTCACCAGGTGCACCACCGACCGCACGGCGTGCGAGGGCACCGCCACCACCCAAAGGTCGCAGGGCGGCAGGTCGTCGCCTGCTGTCTTGGGGGTGACCGCCTCGGGGATCGCGAACCCGGGAAGGTAGCGCAGGTTCTCGCGAAGCGCGCGAAGGGTGTCGACGTGCTCGGGGTCGTGGCCGTACAGCGCCACCTCGTGTCCGTTGCGCGCCAACAGGATGGCCAAGGCCGTGCCCCAGCTGCCTGCACCCAGCACCGTCGCGCGCATGGGCCGAAGGATACTCGAAGCCGCGACGCACCCCCCGATGCCGGGGGCGGGTTCTTGCGCTCCCAGGAGCAAGAACTCGCTGCGGCCGGCGAGGAACCGCGACCGATCCGATAGCGGAAGCGGTCTTGCGGACGAGGCGACGGGAAGAGGTCGGGACTCCCGCCTCGCCGCCCCGGCTGCTTTGGGCGGGTGTAAACTGCCCCGCATGGACCCCGTCAACCGTCTCCGTCCGGGCGACAAGCCATGGCGCGTGGTGCTCGACACCGACACCGCGAACGAGATCGACGACCAGTTCGCGATCGCCCACGCATGCCTGTCGCCGGACCGCATTCGGCTCGAGGCGATCTGCGCCGCGCCGTTCCAGAGCGGCCATCTGACGCCGGAAGAGACGGTGACGGCGAGCGTGGACGAGATCTGCCGGGTGCTGCGCCGCATCCCCACGGCCGATCCGCCGGTCTACCGTGGCTCGGACAGATGGCTCAAGGCGTCGGACGACGCGGTGGAGTCGGAGGCCGCCGACGCGATCATCGAGCTGGCGGAGCGAGAGGACGACCCGCTGCTGGTTCTATCGATCGGCGCCTGCACCAACGTGGCCTCGGTGCTGAACATGCGGCCGGATCTCGTGGGCAGGATCGGCGTGGTTTGGCTCGGCGGCAACTCGTTCGACTGGCCGCACGCGCGAGAGTTCAACCTCAGCGGAGACCCCCACGCGTCGCGCGCGCTGCTCGACTCCGGCGTCGATCTGTTGCTGCTGCCCGCGATGGGGGTCACGTCGCACCTGATCGCCACCGTGCCGGACCTGGAGAGCCACATCGGCTCGTCGGGCGAGCTCGGGGCCTACCTCACCCAGATCGTGCGGGACCACCATGCCGAGCACTTCGGGTGGGGCAAGGAGCTGTGGGACGTCGCCGCCACCGCATGGTGCGTGAACCCGGACTGGGTGCCCTCGAGGATCGTGCCCGCGCCCGTTCTGACGGAGGAGCTCGCTTGGAGACACGACCCGGGTCGGCACCCGATCCGGTACGCCTACGGTTGCCATCGAACTCCGATCTTCCGGGACCTGTACCGGAAAATCCAGGACCATGGCTGAGGACGAGTCTTCGCTCGACCGGTTTCCGGTTCGCCGCGCCGCGATCCTTGCCGGGCTGGGGGAGGTTGCGTGCGCTCGCGTGAACTTCGCCTTGGGCGGCGGCTTGGCAGGGCTGTCGGTTGTGCTCGGCCTGACCGCCGTCGCGGCGGGCCAGCCCGACCTGTGGGCGGGAGCGCCGGGGTTGCTCGCGGGGGCCGCCGCCAACGTCGCCGTGGGTGTCGCCACCATCCGCGTAACCGAGGGGGAGCCGGGGAGCGAGGCCAGGCTGAGTCCAGAGACCCGCCGGCTCCGGTGGAGGTACGGCTGGCGCTGTGCGTGGGCGACGAAGGGGGTGAGACGCCGCCGCTCCATCCAAAGTCTGCTGAGCCCCGCGCTGCAGCCGCCCTCGGAGGGGCTGGGGGCGCGGCACGGCCGCGGGCATGGGTTTGCGGCGGCGCTGCACGATCGTCGCGGCGCCGAGGCCGCCCCATGGCGCACAGGATCGGTCCGAGTTACCGCCGGATCGATGGCGGAGCCGTTGCACGCAGCCGCGCTGTTCGAGGCTTATCCGGAGAGCGGCAGTCCCCCTTTGGCGGGCGTGCGGCGGCCGGCCGACAGGCTGCGCGAGCTCGGGGACGCGTTGGAGGCCCCGGTGGTGCCGGAGCTCCGAGGCGGGCCCGGAGTGGCTTCGACGAGCCCCTCGGACGCCTGCCTCGAGGAGTTGCGGCTGGACCTGCTCGCGCGTTCCGAGCTGGCAGGGGACCCCGACGGGGAGCACAAGGAGCAGACAACGTGAGCATCGAACAACGAGCGTTCGGCCGACATGCGGATCGCCTGTCGATCGTGGGGCTGGGCGGAGTGGTGCTGATGGGCCAGTCTGCCGAGGAGGCCGCCGCAACGTGCGCCCGCGCCTTCGAGGCCGGGGTGACCTACTTCGACGTGGCTCCGTCCTACGGCGACGCCGAGGAGAAGATGGGACCCGCGGTGGCGGGGTTCCGGGATCGGATCTTCCTCGCCTGCAAGACGACCGACCGGACGGCGGAGGGCTCGAGGGCCGAGCTCGAGCGTTCGCTCGCGCGCTTGCGGACCGATCGGTTCGATCTGTACCAGCTGCACGCGCTGTCGAGCCTGGAGGACGTCCGGAGGGCGTTCGCGCCGGGAGGGGCCATGGAGACGTTCCTGCGCGCTCGGGAGGAGGGCAAGGTTCGCTACCTGGGCTTCAGCGCGCACGACGAGGACGCGGCGGTCGCCGCGCTGGAGCTGTTCGACTTCGACTCCGTTCTGGTGCCGCTCAACTTCTTCGCCTACACGCGCGGAGGGTTCGGCGGGCGCTTGGTGCCGATGGCCCGCGGGCGAGGGTGCGCGCTGTTGGCCCTGAAGGCGATGGCCCGCCGGGCTTGGCCCGAGGGCGCCGAGCGATGGTCTCAGAACACGTGGTACGAGCCGATCGAGGACGAGGTCCTGAGCGAGGCGGCTCTGCGGTGGACTCTGTTCGAGCTGGGAGCGACCGCGGCGGTTCCGCCGGGCGACCCCCGTTTGTTCGAGAGGGCGCTGCGCCTGGCGCCGAGCCTCGGTCCGCTGTCCGAGGAGCAGAGGCGCCTGCTCGAGAGCCACGAGCCGACCGAGCGGCCTCTGTTCCCTCTGCAGGCCTGACAAGGTGCCCTCGCCGTGCTATAACCCTCCCATGCTGGAGCGGTTGTGGGCGCCGTGGCGCATGCGCTACATCGAGGCGTCGGGCCCCGGGTCGTCGGGGTGCATCTTCGTCGAGCTGCCCGCCCATGAGGACGACCGCGCCAACCTGATCCTCCACCGCGGTCGCACGGCTTTCGTGATGCTGAACCGCTTTCCCTACACGAACGGCCACCTGATGGTCGCGCCCTACAAGCACACCGCGGACATGGACGAGCTGGAAGACGCGGAGCTGCTGGAGATCCACCAGCTGGTGGCGCGCAGCCTGCGCTGGCTCCGCCGAGCCTACCGTCCGGAGGGTTTCAACATCGGCGTCAACCTCGGTTCGGCCGCCGGAGCGGGCATCCCCGACCACATCCACTGGCACGTGGTGCCGCGCTGGGCGGGCGACACCAACTTCATGACCGTGGTGGGAGGAGTTCGGGTTCTGCCGCAGGACCTGTGGGAGAGCTACGACCGCCTGAAGTCCGCGCTGGAAGAGGAGGCCGGACGGTGACGGAGCTGGAGGTCCTCAGGCAGGATTGCCTCGGTTGCACCCGATGCGGCCTGGCCGTCCGCCGCAACAGCGTGGTGTTCGGCGAGGGCAACCCTCGCTCGCCCTTGGTGCTCGTGGGAGAGGGACCCGGGGAGACCGAGGACCTGACGGGGAGACCGTTCGTGGGCCGGGCCGGTCAGTTGCTCGACCGCGCTCTGGCCGACAATGGGCTGGACCGGACCATGGTGTACATCTGCAACACCGTGAAGTGCCGGGCGTGCGACTGGAACGGCGACCGCGCGCGCAACCGACCGCCCACCGACGCCGAGGTTGCGGCGTGCCGCCCCTGGCTGGAGGCGCAGCTGCGCGCGATCGCCCCCCAGGTGATCCTGTGCGTCGGCGCGCCCAGCGCCAAGAATCTGATCAAGAGGGATTTCTCGATCACGCGGGAGCGGGGCAGGTACTTTCCGTGCGCCTTCGCCCGCACGGCGATCGCGACCCTGCACCCGGCGTACATCCTGCGCCAGCAGGGAGCCGCCAGCGACGGCGGCTACAGCCTGCTGGTGGCCGACATCGGCCGGGCCTGGGCGGCGGCGCAGCGGTTGCTGAGCGCACCCTCCGCGGAGCGCAAGCTCCGGGAAGAGGCGTGCCAGCCGTCGCTGCCGGGCGTCTGATCGATCGGGGGAGTCGAACGATGAAGCTGTTTGCCATCTGGTCGCTGTTCGTGCTCGCGCTGATGGCCTGGGCGAGCGGGTACCAGCCCAAGCCGGGGGAGACGGTGCTGGTGCTGGCCATCGAGGGCAGGGGCAACGTGAGCATCCTGCTGTTCACCAAGGAGGCCCCCAAGACGACCGCGCACATCGTGCAGCTCGCCAAGAGCGGCTTCTACGACGGGCAGAGGTTCTTCCGCGTCGTGACCACGCCCAGGCCGTTCATCGTGCAGTTCGGAGACCCCAACACCAAGAGCAAGCCGTTGGACGATCCCTCGATCGGGCAGGGAGGGACCGGCGCGAAGATCCCCTACGAGGACAGCGGCAAGCCGAACGTGGTCGGGGCCGTGGGGCTCAGCACGCCTCCCAAGGAGCGCGACGCGGGGGACTGCCAGTTCTACATCAACCTGAACAACAACCGTTTTCTGGACGGAAGCTACACGGTGTTCGGGCAGGTCGTAGAAGGGATGGACGTCGTGAGGCGCATCGAGGTGGGCGACCGCGTGACCAAGGCCACCATCCTCACCGGCAACTGAGCCGCCCCCGGTTCGGCTGAACTATAATCGCGGGCGTGCGCCTGGCGCGTGCGCTCGTCCTTCGTCTGCTGTTCGGCCTGCTCAGCCTGGTGTTCCTGTCGTTCGTCACCTTCGTCGCGGACGAGCTGGCTCCGGGCGACGCCGTCACGGTGCTGGCCGGCGAGAAGGCCTCGGAGGCGGAGAAGGCGCGCCTGCGCGAGCAGCTCGGCCTGGACCGTCCTTGGCCCGTGCGGTACGCGGAGTTCGTCGGGAAAGCGGCTCGCCTGGACTTCGGCACGAGCTACTACGGCATCAAGGAGCCGGTGATCGACATCCTGAGGCGCGACCTGCCGATGACCGCGCGCCTGGCGGCGATGGCGATCGCGCTGGCGGCGGCGCTGGGCATCGGGCTGGGAACGGTCGCCGCGCTGTGGGAGAACCGCTGGCCCGACCGCGTGGCGCTGACGCTCAGCACGTTCGGCGTGACCGTGCCGAACTTCGTGCTCGCGCCGCTGCTGGTGTACGTGTTCTCGCTGCAGCTGGAGCTGGTGCCGCAGGTTTGGTCGCCCGTCAGGACCCTGCCGGACATCTCGTATCTGATCCTGCCGGTGGTGATCCTGTCGGCCCGGCCGGCCGCGCTGCTCACGCGGCTCACGCGCGCCAGCATGATCGAGACGCTGAAGCAGGAGTTCATCCGTCTGGCGATCGCCAAGGGAGTGCCGCCCGCGCGGTTGGTGCTCCGGCACGCGCTGCGCAACGCGATCCTGCCGGTGGTCACGGCGATCGGCACGAGCTTCGGGTTCCTGCTCACCGGATCGTTCATCGTCGAGCGGGCGTTCCTGCTGCCGGGCATCGGGCGCGAGACCATCGAGGCGATCCAGCAGGGCAACACCCCGGTGCTGCAGGCCTGCATCCTGGTCACGGGCGCGATGTTCCTGCTGGTCAATCTGATCGTCGACCTGCTGTTGCCGGTCCTGGATCCGCGCGTGCGGGAGGCGCAGGTGTGAGGGCGCGGGACCTGTTCTTCTGGATGGGCGTCGGGTTCCTAGGCTTCCTGGTGGTGCTGGCTCTGTTCGGCCCGACCTTCCGCCACCATTATCTGGAGAGGGTCGGTTTGCCGTTCGAGCCTCCCGGCGCGAGGTTCTGGCTGGGCACCGACGAGCTGGGGCGCGACGTGTTCGCGCGCGTAGCGTACGGCGCGCGCGTGTCCCTCACCGTCGGACTGATCGTGCAGGGCCTCGCCTTGGTCATCGGCACGGTGGTCGGGGTGCTGGGGGTTTACGCGCCGCGCTGGGTCTCGAACCCCCTGATGCGCTTCACCGACGGCATGTTCGCGTTTCCGGACATCCTCCTGGCGATCCTGATCATCGGCGTTTGGAAGCGCGGCATGGTGCCGGTGATCGTGGCGCTGGCGATCACCGCGTGGCCCGGGATCGCGCGGTTGGTTCGCACGCAGGTGGCCTCGCTGAGGCACCGCGAGTTCGTGCAGGCCGCGCAGGCCATGGGGGCCTCGACGCCGTACGTCGTCACGCGGCACGTGCTGCCGCAGATGGTGGGCCTGCTGCTGGCCGTCTCGATGGTCGAGCTGGCGGGCACCATCCTCGCCGAGAGTTCGCTCAGCTTCCTTGGGATCGGCATCGAGGCGCCAGACCCCAGCTGGGGCAGCCTGATCGACGCCGCGCGGGTCAACATGAACGCCTACCCGCTGCTGCTGCTGTGGCCCTGCCTGATCCTCAGCCTGTCCATCTTCGCGCTGAACTTCGTGGGCGACGGGTTGCGCGAGCGACTGGACCCGCGCTCGCGCTGATCAGGCGGCCTCCGGTGCGGTCCGAAACAGCGTTCGGCGGAACCACATCGCGACGTGCACCAGGCCGATCATCACGGGAACCTCGATGAGCGGCCCGACGACCGCCGCCAGCGCCTGCTTGGACTGGATGCCGAACACCGCCACCGCGACCGCGATCGCCAGCTCGAAGTTGTTGCTCGCCGCGGTGAACGACACGGTGGCGCTCTTCTCGTAGCTCGCGCCGAGACGCCGCGACGCCGCGAACGACGCGAGGAACAGCAGCAGGAAGTACAGCGACAGGGGAATCGCGATGCGCACCACGTCCCAAGGGCGCGCGAACAGCGCGTCGCCCTTCAGCGAGAACATGACCACCACGGTGAACAGAAGCGCGACCAGGGTGATCGGCCCGATCCGAGGCAGGTAGCGCGTCTCGTACCACCGCTCTCCCTTGGCCCGAATCAGCGCGATGCGGCCGAAAAGGCCCGCCAGCAGCGGAATGCCGAGGTACACGAACACGCTCTCGGCGATCGACCGCAGCGTGATCTTCGAGAGGTCCACGTCTCCGAACGACACGCCGAACAGCGGCGGCAGCACCTTGAGGAACAGGTAGGCGAACAAGCTGTACAGGAACACCTGGAAGATCGAGTTGAGCGCCACGAGCCCCGCGGCATACTCGCGGTCTCCTCCGGCCAGGTCGTTCCACACGATGACCATCGCGATGCAGCGCGCGAGCCCGACGAGGATGAGACCGATGGCGTACTCGGGCAGATCGCGCAGGAGCAGCATCGCCAGGGCGAACATCAGCAGGGGCCCCACGACCCAGTTCTGCAGCAGCGAGAACGCGACCACCCGGGTGTTCCGGAACACCTTGGGCAGTTCCTCGTAGCGCACCTTCGCCAGGGGCGGATACATCATCAGGATCAGGCCCAGAGCGATGGGGATCGACGTCGTCCCCACCGCCATTCCGTGGATCGCATGGCCGACGCCCGGAGCGAACCGGCCGAGCAGCGCGCCGGCGAGCATGGCCAGAAAGATCCACCCCGTGAGGTAGCGGTCGAGGAAACCCAGCCCCCGGTTCATCCTCGCTCCGCCTCCAGCTCGCGGATCAGGCGCTCGACCCTGTCCAGAATCTCGTCGCGGATGCGGCGCACCGTCTCGATCGGCTGGCCGGCGGGGTCGTCCAACCCCCAGTCCTCGCTGACGAGGAACCGGGCCGGGCAGGCTGTCGCGTCCACCCCGCATCCCATGGTGACGATGCGCCCGGCGGAGTCCGCGAGCGACTGGGTGAGCTGCCGAGGCCTCTCGGCCGACAGATCGATGCCGAGCTCGCGGAGCGCCTCGACGGCGGCGGGGTTCACCCTCTCGGCGGGATGGGTGCCGGCGGAGTCGGCTCGGAAGGGCAGACCCCTTTGGGAGCAAAGGTGGTTGAACAGCGCGGCCGCCATCTGGGAGCGGCCGGCGTTGTGCACGCAGACGAACAGAACGCTCAGCATCGGGGGGTCTCCTGGTCGGCGGACAGGATGCCGCGGAGGATGTCGGCGGCCTCCGGGCGCGCGGAGCAGACGACGTGCCGGCCATGGCGCCGGGTCTCGATCAGTCCCGCGTCGGCGAGCACCCGGATGTGCTGCGAGAGGTTCGGCGTGACCCTGCGGCTGCCCGAGACGCGGCAGCACAGGTCGCCGACCGTGGAGCCTTGGACGGGCCTCACGCCCGCGCCGCCCTCCAAGGCCACCTCGCCGGTCTGCGCCAGCAGGAACCGGAACACGACCAGGCGCGTGGGATGCGAGAGGGCGGCGAAGGCCCCGGCGGCCCAACGCAGCGTCGGCTCGGAAAGATTCGCACAGTTCGCCAACTGCCGCAGTATGACTCAGGGCACGACCCGCCGTCCAGACCACGGTGCATCGAACCCCTCAGAACGGCTAACATGGGCGCGGAATGCGAAGTCTGGAAAGGACCCACCTGAACCTCGGCTGGGAGTTCGTCGAGACCGCCCGCGAGGGCAGCGCGCCGTGGTTGCCGGCAGCCGTGCCGGGCCACGTGCACCTGGACCTCCTGGAGGCCGGCATCATCGGCGACCCGTTCTACCGGATGAACGAGGACGGCCTCCGCTGGGTCGACGACGCCGACTGGAGCTACCGAACGAGGTTCCCATGGTCGCCCAAGCCGGGTTTGGAGCGGCGCGTGCTGCGGTTCGAGGGGCTGGACACGATCTGCACCGTCCGCCTGAACGGCGACGAGATCGCCCGGCACGAGAACATGCACGTGCCGCTGGAGGTGGACGTCACGGACCTGCTGCGGGAGGGCGAGAACGAGCTGAGGGTCGACTTCCAGTCGGCCCGTCTGGTGGGCGAGAGGCGCAAGGCGGAGTACCTCGAGCGGGAGGGTCTTCAGCAGCACGTCGAGCGGTTCGCCGAGCGCTCGTTCGTGCGCAAGTCGCAGTGCATGTTCGGTTGGGACTGGGGGCCCCGCCTGATCTCGTGCGGCATCTGGAAGCCGGTGTCGCTGATCGAGTTCTCGGCGAGGCTGACCGACGTGTGGGCCCGCAGCCGGCCCTTGGACGACGGTGCGTGGGCGGTCGAGATTCGCACCGAGGTCGAGGGAGACGCCACGGCCCTGCACACGCTGTGCGACGAGGACGGGACCGTGATCGGCACGCTGGAGGGCGACGGCACCATCGTGGTGCCCGAGCCGAGGCTGTGGTGGACGCACGACCTGGGGTACCCGCACCTGTACACGCTCGCGACGTTCCTCGTGAAGGACGGCTCGGTGCTCGACGCCTCGGAGCGCCGCATCGGCCTGCGCACCGTGCGGCTGATCCGGGAGCAGGACGAGTTCGGCGAGAGCTTCCGGTTCGAGCTGAACGGCGTGGGGCTCTGGGTGCGCGGCGCCAACTGGATCCCCGACGACAGCTTCCCGTCTCGGATCGACGCCCGGCGCTACCGCCACCAGGTGGACAACGCGGCGATGATGGGCATGAACATGCTGCGGGTTTGGGGCGGCGGCCTGTACGAGGACGAGGCGTTTTACGACGCTTGCGACCAGGTGGGGATCCTGGTGTGGCAGGACTTCGCCTACGCCTGCGCCTACTACCCCGACACCGGCGCCTACGCCGAGCAGGCGCGCACCGAGGCCGAGGCGGCTGTGAAGCGCCTGCGCAACCGAGCCTCGCTGGCCCACTGGTGCGGCAACAACGAGAACCTGATCATGTGGCAGGCCTGGGGCCACGCCGACACCAAGCCGCACCGCTACTTCGGAGAGAAGATCTACGACGAGGTGATCCCCGAGGTGCTGGCGCGGCTGGATCCGGACCGCTCCTACACCCCCAGCAGCCCGTGGGGCGGGGAGAAGCACTGCAACGAGGATCCGGTCGGCGACGTGCACGACTGGTCCATCTGGCACGGCTCCCCGGACTGGCGGAACTACGCCAAGTCCCGCGCCCGCTTCGTCTCGGAGTTCGGCTTCGCCTCGTCGATGAGCCTCGACCTGTGGAGGACGTGCGCCGAGGCCCGCGACTGGCGTCCCGATTCCCCGGTGGTTCGGTGGCACGACAAGACAGGCAAGGACTGGCCCACGTTCCGGAGCTTCGCCGAGCTGTTCTACCCGCAGGCCGACACCCTGGAGGACTGGGTGTACTACACCCAGCTGAACCAGCGGGACGCCTTGCGCTTCGGCATCGAGCACTGGCGACGCTCCCGGCACTGCAAGGGCGCCCTGATCTGGCAGCTGAACGACTGCTGGCCGGTGCAGAGCTGGGCCGTGGTGGATTCCGGCGGGAACTGGAAGGCGGCAGCCCACGAGCTGATGCGGCTCTACGACGACGTTCTGGTGAGCATCGAGCGCGACGGATCCAAAGTGCGGGTGCATGTGGTCAACGACTCGCCGGACACCGCGATCGAGGACGGCTCCCTCGAGCTCGTCGCCGTCGACCTGCTGGAGGGCAGGGTGGTGCGCGAGTGGGCCGAGGTTGTTTCGGTGGATCCTGGCGAGAGGGCGGTGGTTCTGGAGGCGGACGTGGCGGGCCTTCCCGCGAGCCGAACCCTCCTGCACGCGAGCCTGGACGAGATCTACGACGCGTGGCAGCTGCTCGCGAGCCCGAAGGACTGCCGGTTCGCCCGTCCGCGGCTGCGATTCCGGATCGACGAGGAAGGCATGGGGCAGCTCTGGAACGACCTGCCCGTGGTGGACCTCATGCTCTACGATCCGGAGGGCGGATCGCCGTTGTTCGACAACTTCGTCACCCTGCCGTACGCTTCGGTGACGCGCCTGCACCTGAAGCAGGGCGCGAAGGTGCGGCGCCTGCGCGGCCGATCGCTGGCGGGCGACCAAGAGATCGAGGTCGTCCGCGGGCCGTTCTGAGGCATGGAGACCCCGGCCGGGCCTCGGGGAGGCCCGGCCGGGATCCGAATGGGGCTCAGCGCGGTTGCAGCCGGAAGGAGACGGTCGTGCGCTCGCCGGAGTCGGCGCCGCGCACCTGCGCCGCCATCTCGCCGCTGCCGTCGACCTCCAGCGTAGCGGAGTAGCGTCCGCCGCGCACCACGGCGGTGGCCTCCGCCAAGCGCCGGAACCCCTGGCGCACCTCGATCCTCACCTCGCGGTCGCCCGGAGCGCGTCCCGAGATCGTGACGCGGTTGGTGCCGGCGATCGTCTCCCCTTGGCGCGGTCGATCGATGGCGATGCCGCCGGATCCTCCCCAGCCTCCCGATCCTCCCCAGCCTCCGCGGACGATCACCGTCGCCTCGTCCAGAGCCCGGCCTTCCATGGATACCAGCCGCACCTTGTAGTCGCCGTCCCGGACGTTCGGGAAGCTCACCCGGAACCGCGCCGACGAAACCAAGATCCGTTCCTCCTGCAGCACGGTGTTCAGGCGCGTGGTGAGCTGCACGCGCAGCTGGCGCACGTTGCTGGTTCCCTCCACTTCGATCGTGCTGGACCGGATCTCCTCTCGGTTGCGAGGCCGCACGATGCGGGCCTCGCCTCCGAAGCCGGGCTCGCCCTCCACGGTGAACCGGACCTCGTCGCGCTGCCGGCCGGGCCCCTCCGCCACGGCGCGGTAGCTTCCTCGGCCGAGCGGAAGGGTGACCGACCACCGGCCTCCGCTGACCCGCGCGTACTCGCTGGCCACCAGGCTGTTGCTCCAACGGTCGTACACCAGGATCCGCACCTCGCGGTCCAGCGCATCGCCCGAGATCCGCACCCTGTTCTGGTTCAGCCTCGAGCCGTCGCGGGGCTCGAGGATGCGCAGCCCAACCTCGCCAGAACCGCCGCCGTCGTCCGTCACCACCAAGCCGCTGGGGAACTCGACGCGCACGCCGCGCGCGCGGCCGAAGCGGTCGACGGTGGCCAGGTAGCGGAACGACTTGAACTCCCCTCGGATGCGGCATTCGCCGCGGCCGTCCACCTCCGTCTGCAAACCGAAGATCCGCTCGCGCTCGTTGGAGAATCGGAACGATCCGACGTCGCCGAACCGCCTTTCCAGCAGCGTCTCCACGGCTTCGCGCGCGACCCGAACCGTCGGGCTCTGGGCCCGGGCCACGGCGGAGGAGAGCCCGAACATTGCGACCAGCGCCGCCACGACAAGCAGAAACCTCGTTCGCATGGGTTCACCCTCCCTTCGCGCCACATCGCGGCGCGAGGGGTTCCGGTAGTCTACAGTTGGGACGCCCGGGCGTGGCGACCCCCTTCGAAGCCCATGCCGAAAGTCTCTGTGCTCGTCCCAAGCTTCAACCACGCGCCGTTCCTGCGCACGGCTCTCGAATCGGCCTTGCGGCAGACGCTGCGGGACCTGGAGGTGCTGGTGCTCGACGACGGCAGCACCGACGGCAGCCTCGAGGTCGCCTCCTCGATCCGGGACCCTCGGCTGCGGGTGGAGTCGAACCCCTCGAACCTCGGCACGTACGGAACCCAGCAGCGAGGGTTGGAGAAGACCGATTCCGAATTCGTCGCGATTCTCAACTCCGACGACTTCTGGGAGCCGGGCAAGCTCGAGCTGCAGGTCCGGGCGTTGGAGGAGCGGCCGGAATGCCCCTATTGCTACACGCTCGGTTGGGTCGCCGACGCCGAGGGCCGCCTCGACACCTCCCAGGACGTGCACGCCGACTGGCCCAAGGAGCCGGTGCAGGACCTTCTGCCGTGGCTGCTGTACGAGAACCGCGTGCTGGCTTCTTCCGTGCTGTTCCGCCGACGGGGCCTGCGCTTCCACACGGAGTGCCGCTACTCGGGCGACTGGGTGGTGCAGCTGGAGGTCGGCGCGGGCCGCAGGGTTGTCTGCGTGGCGGAGCGGCTGAGCCATTGGCGGG
>JAOACB010000049.1 GCA_026418055.1 Fimbriimonadales bacterium | reverse complement strand
GCCCTGCCCGCGGCGATCGCCTTCAGCCCAAGGTGCAGGTGCGTGTCTGTCGGCGTGCAGACATCCACCACGTCGGCCCACGAAACGAGCTCGTCCTCCGAGGCGCAAAGACTGCAACCGAAGCGGTCCGCCAAGCGACGCGCCTGGTCCGCGCGGGGCGCGTAGGCGCGCAGCTCCACGTCCGGCATCTTGGCGTATTGGGCGGCGTGCACCGACCCCATGCCGCCGGCCCCCAACAACCCGACCCTGGTCATGCAAGGAGAGTTCGCCGGCAGGCGCGCGCAGTCCTGCGTCCGCTGCATACTGTCGCCGATGGCGGAAGCGGCGTTCTCGGTTCTGATCGGCCTGCTGGCGGGCTCGCTCTCGGGGCTGTTCGGCATCGGCGGCGGCATCGGGATGATTCCCGCCATGACGCTGCTGATGGGCTTCGACCAGAAGAAGGCTCAGGGAACCTCGCTCGCGGCGATGTTGCTGCCGATCGGCCTTCCCGCCGTGGTCAACTACTGGAAGGCCGGCGGCGTGGACGCCAAGGTGGCGGGGCTGATCGTGGCCGGCTTCGTCGCTGGGGCCTATGCCAGCTCGAGGTACGCGGTGCTGGTTCCGGACGCGACGCTGCGGCGCGCCTTCGCGGTGTTGCTGGTCGCCATCGCGATTCAACTCTGGTTGAAAAAGTAGCTGCGGCCGCCAGCAAAGGCCGAAAGCCCCAAGGTATCCTCCCATCCGGGCCTCGGGCCGGTTCGTCGAAATCCAGTCGGTCGCGGCCGCCGAGCCAGGCGAAAGGTACGGATGCCCCGTCGTCGCGGACGGGGGCGCCGCGAGGGCCGATTCGGCCGAGCCCCAGGAAGGTGACCCCCATGGGCATGAGAGAGAAGCTCGCCGAGCTCCAGCAGAAGAGAGAGAAGCTGTACCAGGGTGGCGGCCCCGAGCGCATCGAAAAGCAGCACCAGCAGGGCAAGCTCACCGCCCGAGAGCGCCTGGAGCGGCTGATCGACCAAGACTCGTTCCAGGAGTTCTCGCTGTTTGCCCGCCACCGTTGCACCCACTTCGGCATGGAGAGCCAAGAGCTGCCGGCGGACGGGGTGGTGACCGGCGCGGCAAAGATCGACGGTCGGCTGGTGCACGTCGCGAGCCAGGACTTCACGGTGTTCGGCGGCTCCGCCGGCGAGATCCACTGCAACAAGATCGTGGAGGCGATGCAGGCCTCCCTCAAGACCGGCACGCCGTTCATCTTCATCAACGACTCCGGAGGAGCGCGCGTGCAGGAGGGCGTGGACAGCCTCGGCGGCTACGGCCGGGTGTTCTACGCGAACGTCGAGCTCAGCGGCGTGGTGCCCCAGATCTCGCTGATCTGCGGCCCGTGCGCCGGCGGCGCGGCGTACAGCCCCGCCCTGACCGACTTCATCATCCAGACGCGCCAGGCCCAGATGTTCATCACCGGCCCGCAGGTGATCAAGCAGGTCACCGGCGAGGAGGTCACCGCGGAGGATCTGGGCGGCGTGGACGCCCAGATGGGCTACTCCGGCGTCGTGCACTTCGAGGCCGAGAACGACGAGGAGGCCATCGAGATCTGCCAGCGCCTGCTCAGCTACCTGCCCTCGAACAACCTCGAGGACCCGCCCGTGATCCCCGGGCAGTACAGCGTCGCGCCGAACCCCGCCATGCGCGACATCATCCCGGACGATCCGAAGAAGGCCTACGACGTGCACGACGTGATCGACGGGATCGTCGACGACGGCGACTTCCTGGAGATCCAACCCAAGTACGCGCAGAACATCGTGGTGGGCTTCGGGCGCCTCACCGGGCACACGATCGGCATCATCGCCAACCAGCCGAAGGTGCTGGCAGGAGTGCTGGATGTGAACTCCTCCGACAAGGCGGCGCGCTTCATCCGCTTCTGCAACGCGTTCAACATCCCTCTCGTCACGCTGGTCGACGTGCCCGGCTTCCTGCCCGGCGTGGACCAGGAGTACGGCGGCATCATCCGCCACGGAGCCAAGATGCTGTTCGCCTACTCCGCGGCAACGGTGCCGAAGCTCACGGTGGTGCTGCGCAAGGCCTATGGCGGCGGATACCTGGCCATGTGCGCCAAGGACCTCGGCGCGGACCGCGTGTACGCCTGGCCGAGCGCGGAGATCGCGGTGATGGGCGCCGAGGGCGCCGCCGAGATCGTGTTCCGCAAGGAGATCAAGTCCGCCGAGGACCCCGCGGCCATGCGCCAGCAGAAGATCCATGAGTACCGCGAGAAGTTCGCCAACCCCTATCTGGCGGCCTCGCGCGGGCTGGTGGACGACATCATCGACCCGGCGGAGACCCGGCGCTACCTGGCCCGCGCGCTGGAGGCGCTGGAGACCAAGCGCGGCATGCGGCCGAGCAAGAAGCACGGCCTGATCCCGCTCTGAGCGGAGGCGAACCATGGATCCCCAATCGATCGTTCCGCAGATCGTCGAGGAGGTCCTCCGGGAGTTGCGGCGGCAGCTCCGCGAGGGATCCCTGGCGGACGAGATCGCGGAGAGCGTGCTGCGGAGGCTGGAGGGACGCCTGCCGTCTCAGCCGGCCGCGGCGCCTCCCAAGCCCGTTCCAGAAGCTTCGAAGCCGGAGCCGGCGGCCGCCCAGCAGGCGCAGCAACCCGCCGGGAACGGCGAGGTGCCGGAGGATCACCTGGCCGTGATTTTCGCCGCGCTCGCCGCCGTGTTCGGCAAGCCGGTGAAGATCCGCGACATCGCGATCGTCCAGCCAGGCCACACGAACCTGTGGGGCACGCAAGGCCGCATCTCGATCCAGCGTTCGCACCTGCGCTTCTCGCAGGACTGGTGACAAGCACGAGAGAGAACCCAAGATGAAGCTGAAAGTCGAAGTCGAAGGCAAGACCTACGAGGTGACCGTCGAGGTCGTGGAGGGTGCGGAGGACTTCTACATGCCGTTCCCGCAGGCCCCCGCCCCTCGCCGCGCCGGCGGCGGACGGTCGTCCCGCCCGAGCGGTCCGGCGCCGGCGGCTCCCAGACCGGCCGGCCCCTCGGCCCCGGCGGGGAAGGGCACGGTCACCAGCCCCTTGGCCGGCAACATCTGGAAGGTGCTGGTCGAGCCGGGCCAGAAGGTGGAGGCCGACCAGACCCTCATCATCATCGAGGCGATGAAGATGGAGACGAACATCCAGGCTCCGTTCGCCGGCACCGTCAAGGCGGTGCACGTCAAGCCTGGAGACGCCGTGAAGGTCAACCAAGCCCTCGTAGAACTCGACGAGGCCGAGTGAGACAGCGGAGGCCCGGCCGACAGGGCCGGGCCTCCGAACCAAAGGGGCGGCCCCGCCGCCCCAGAGCAGAACCCGAGCGAAGGGTTCGGAGGTTTGCACGATGAGCGAGCATCAGACCGTCAAGCCGGAGGAGATCCCCGGATTCCTTTTCATCGACCACGTGGCGATCTCGGTGCCGTCCGGCCAGCTGGACGCCATGGTCGCCGCCTACGAGATGCTGGGTTTCCGCGTGCTGCACCGCGAGGAGGTGCCGTCGCCGCACTTCGTGCGCGAGGTGCTGCTGCAGATCGGAGACGGGCCCAACCTGATCCAGCTTCTGGAGCCCACCTCGGAAGAGTCGCCGGTCGCCAAGGCGATCGCCAAGCGCGACGGTCGGGGCGGGGTCGAGCACGTGGCGTTCCGCGTGCGCGACGCCCAGGCCGCGTTCGACGCCCTCAAGGCCAAGGGCTTCCGGATGACCTCCGACAAGCCCGGGCCCGGATCGCGCGGCACCACCATCTTCTTCCTGCACCCCAAGTCGCGCGAGGACGCGCCGTTCGGCGTGCTGTACGAGATCGTGGAGGACCCTGCGACCAAGGGGTGAGCCCATGAGCGATGCGACCCATGTTCCCGAGCGCCTGTTTGAGGAGTTTCCTCCGATCCCGAGCGAGGCCTGGCTGGCCGAGATCGAGAAGGACCTGAAGGGCGCCGACTTCGACAAGAAGCTGGTTTGGCGAAGCCCCGAGCGAATCCGCGTGAAGCCGTTCTTCCGGAAGGAGGACGTCAGCGCGCTCAAGCCTCTTTGGGGAGGCCAACCGGGCCAGGAGCCGTTCGCGCGGGGCGCGGAGCCGGGCCGGCTGGGGTGGACCATCCGACAGGACGTCTGCGCACAGGACCCGGCGGAGGCCAACCGACAGGCCAAGGATGCGTTGCTGCGGGGAGCCGAGAGCGTCGCCTTCGTGACCAGGCCCAAGGCCGGCGGTTGCACCGGGGTGTACGTGCACACAGCCTCGGACCTGGCGACGGCCCTCGAAGGCATCGATCCGACGGCCGCGCCGGTGGATTGGGAGAGCGGCTGCCTGGCCGAGCACGTGGCCGTGTGGTACGCCAGCGAGGTCGAGCGCAGGGGCTGCGACCCGGCCCAGGTTCGGGGAACGATCGGCTACGACCCGATCGCCGACCTCGCGCTCGGGACGCGCGGCTTCAAGGGTCTGGACGACTTCCGCAGGGACCTCAACGCCCATCTGGCGCTGATGCGCCGAATGCCCAAGGTCAAGGCGCTGGAGGTGCACAGCGGGTGGATCTTGGAAAGCGGCGGCACCACCGCCCAAGAGCTCGCCTTCGCGCTCGCCTCCGGAGCGGAGTACCTCGCCGCGGCGGAGGACCCGGAGGCTGCGGCCCGGTCGGTGCGGCTCGAGGTCGCGATCGGCCCCAACTTCTTCTTCGAGGTGGCCAAGCTGAGGGCCCTGCGCGCTCTGTGGGACCGCATGGTCGCCGCCTTCGGCCTGTCGGAAGAGGCGCGCAAGCCGACGCTGCACGCGCGCACGTGCCTTTGGAACAAGACGGTGTTCGACCCGTACGTCAACCTGTTGCGGGCCACCACCGAAACGCTGGCGGCCGCCATCGGTGGAGCCGACTCGATCTCGGTGACGCCCTTCGATCTTCCGTATGAGTCCCCCTCGGACTTCGCGCAACGCCTGGCGCGCAACACGCAGATCCTGGCCCGGGAAGAGGCGCGCCTGGGCAAGGTGCAGGATCCCGCCGGCGGCAGCTACTACGTGGAATGGCTCACGTACCAGCTCGCCCAACACGGATGGAGGCTGTTCCAGGAGATCGAGGGGGAAGGGGGTTGCCTCAAGGCTCTGGAGGCCGGCACGATCCAGAAGCGGGTGGCCGAAGCCCGCGCCGAGAAGGACCAGCAGGTGGCCCAGCGGCGCATCGTGCTGGTCGGCACCAACAACTACCCGAACCTGAAGGAGACGATGCTCGAGCAGGTTTCCCAGCCGGAGCCCAAGCCCGCGCCGCTGCCCGACGTTCCTGCGGCGCCCGCCTTCGAGCCGTTGCGGCCCTACCGCGCCGCCGAGCCCTTCGAGGAGGTGCGGCTGGGCGTGGAGCGCGCGGTCCGCGACGGCGCCAAGCGTCCGGTGGTGTACCTGCTCACCATCGGCAACCTCGCCATGCGCAAGGCCCGGGCGAACTTCGTGCTGAACCTGCTGGGGTGCGCGGGCTTCCAGATCTTGGAGGGTCCCGGCGCGACCGACGTCGAGGAGGGCGTCCGGGATGCCGCGCAGGCAGGAGCCGACGCCATCGTGCTGTGCAGCAGCGACGAGGAATACGCGACGTTCGGCCCACAGGCGGCGGCGGCAGTCTCGAAGCTGCAGCCCAGGCCTCTGCTGGTGCTGGCCGGCTACCCTCAGGACCTGGTGGAGGGCCTGCGCGAGGCGGGGTTCGACGAGTTCGTGCACGTCCGCAGCAACGCGCTGGAGACCCTGCGCCAGTTCCGGAGGAGGCTCCTGCCCTCCAACGAGGACAAGCGAGGTGAGGACCGATGAGACCCGATTTCACGAACCTGGAGCTGGAGTTGCCCGAGCCTGCCGCCATCGAGCCGCCTCGGCTCGAGCCTTGGGTCAGCCCCGAGGGCGTCGCGGTGCCGCCGTTCGGCACTCCCTCGGACCTCGAGGGCGTGGAGCACTTGGATTACGCCGCGGGCCTTCCGCCCTTCCTGCGAGGTCCCTACTCCACCATGTACGCGCTCCGGCCGTGGACCATCCGGCAGTACGCCGGCTTCTCCACGGCCGAGGATTCCAACGCCTTCTACCGGGCGAACCTGGCCGCTGGCCAGAAAGGCCTGTCGGTCGCCTTCGACCTAGCCACGCACCGGGGCTATGACTCCGACCATCCTCGCGTGGTGGGAGACGTGGGCAAGGCGGGAGTCGCCATCGACACGGTCGAGGACATGAAGATCCTGTTCGACCAGATCCCGCTCGACCAGATGTCCGTGTCGATGACCATGAACGGCGCGGTCATCCCGGTGATGGCGTTCTACATCGTGGCCGCGGAGGAGCAGGGCGTTCCGACGGAGAAGCTGTCGGGGACCATCCAGAACGACATCCTCAAGGAGTTCATGGTCCGCAACACCTACATCTATCCGCCCCAGCCCTCGATGCGGATCATCTCCGACATCTTCCGCTACTGCGCGCAGAAGATGCCGAAGTTCAACAGCATCAGCATCAGCGGCTACCACATGCAGGAGGCTGGGGCCACGCTGGATCTGGAGCTGGCCTACACGCTGGCGGACGGCCTGGAGTACCTGAGAGCAGGCATCAACGCCGGGTTGGCGATCGACGACTTCGCACCCCGGCTGAGCTTCTTCTGGTGCATCGGGATGAACCACCTGATGGAGATCGCCAAAATGCGGGCCGGCCGCCTGCTGTGGGCCAAGATCGTCCGGTCGTTCCATCCCAAGAACCCCAAGTCGATGGCGCTGCGGACGCACAGCCAGACTTCGGGCTGGAGCCTCACGGAGCAGGATCCGTTCAACAACGTGGCGAGGACCTGCATCGAGGCGCTGGCGGCCGCGATGGGGCACACGCAGTCGCTGCACACCAACGCCCTGGACGAGGCGATCGCGCTGCCGACCGAGTTCAGCGCCCGCATCGCGCGGAACACGCAGATCTTCCTGCAGGAGGAGACCGGCATCTGCCGGGTGGTCGACCCGTGGGGCGGCTCCTTCACCGTCGAGCGTCTCACCCACGAGCTGGCCCGGCGCGCTTGGGCGCTCATCCAGGAGGTGGAGCAGCTCGGCGGCATGGCCAAGGCGATCGAGCAAGGCCTGCCGAAGCTGCGCATCGAGGAGGCCGCGGCGCGGAGACAGGCTCTCATCGACACGGGCCGCGACATCATCGTGGGCGCGAACGCGTTCCGCCTCGACCGCGAGGAACCGATCGAGGTGCTGGAGGTGGACAACACCGCCGTGCGCGAGAACCAGATCCGACGGATCCAGCAGGTCAAGGCCAAGAGGGACTCCGCGCGCGTCGAGGCCGCGCTGAACGCCATCACCGAGTGCGCCCGCACCGGCGAGGGCAACCTGCTGGAGCTGGCCGTCGAGGCGGCTCGGGCCAGGGCCACGCTGGGAGAGATCAGCATGGCGATGGAGAAGGTGTTCGGTCGCTACACGGCGAACATTGCCAGCGTGTCCGGCGTGTACAGCTCCGAGGCCGCCAACGACGACGAGTTTCAGAAGGCCAGGGCGATGGCCGACGAGTTCGCCCGGCTGGAAGGCCGACGTCCGCGCATCATGGTGGCCAAGATGGGCCAAGACGGCCACGACCGTGGCGCCAAGGTCATTTCCACCGCGTTCGCCGACATCGGCTTCGACGTGGACATCGGGCCGCTGTTCCAGACGCCGGAGGAGGCCGCGAAGAACGCGGTGGAGAACGACGTGCACATCCTCGGAGTGTCGAGCTTGGCGGCAGGTCACAAGACGCTCGTTCCTGCCGTGATCGAGGAGCTGAGGAAGCTCGGCAGGGACGACATCCTGGTGGTGGTGGGAGGGGTGATCCCGCAGCAGGACTACCAGTTCCTGTTCGACGCCGGAGTGGCGGCCGTGTTCGGACCCGGCACCCGGATTCCCGTGGCCGCTCAGGAGATCCTGCGTCTGCTGATGCCCGACAAGGCTTGACGACGGATCGGGAATGGGGCGGGGTCGGCGCGGTCGGGCCGACCCCGCCCCATTTAACCTCCGCTTTACGCATTCCCGCTATCCTGATGGATGATGAGGCTGCTTGGAATCGGATTGGTTGCCTTGGCGGCGTCCTCGGCTTTCGCCGGGACCCTCGTGAAATGGGACTTCGAAGGGGATGTGACCACGCCTTCGGTCGGCAACGGCGTGGCGGCGCTCGTCGGCGGCACCTCCGCCACGTTCGCGACTGGCTTCGGCGGGGGCCGAGGTTGGAACACGACCAGCTACCCGGCGCAGGGAACGGGGAACAAGACGGCGGGCGTGCGGTTCTCGGTGGACACCACCGGCTACCGGTCGATCGTGGTGTCGTGGGACCACAGGCACAGCAACACGGCCGCGAACACCGTCTCGTTCCAGTACACCTTGGACGGCCTGAACTGGATCGAGGCTCGCACGTTCACGGCCAACGCCGGCGACACGTGGTTCTCGAGGAGCGTGGACCTCTCGTCCGTCGCGGGTGTGGGCAACAACACGAAGTTCGCGTTCCGCATCTTGGCGGCCTTTGCGGACGGCAGCGGCTACCAGGCGTCGCGATCGGGCAGCAACTACGCCCCGACGGGGACGTGGCGATTCGACAACGTGACCGTCACGGCGGAGCCGGTGCCCGAGCCGGCGACGCTCGCGGCGTTGGGGCTCGGGTTGCTGGGGCTCTCCCGAGCGCGGCGACGCCGCTGATCCGAAGGTCGGCGGGCTCACGGCGCCAACGGATACACTCCCGTTAGGATGAGCCGAGAGCCCGTCGCTCTTTCGGTGCAGGCCGGCGTTCCGCAGCCGGACAACGTCAACCGAGCCCTCGCAGGCCGATATCGGCGGCG
This sequence comes from Fimbriimonadales bacterium, assembly GCA_026418055.1. Taxonomy (GTDB): domain Bacteria; phylum Armatimonadota; class Fimbriimonadia; order Fimbriimonadales; family Fimbriimonadaceae; genus UBA8783. Next base: position 11,474 of record JAOACB010000049.1, on the reverse strand, counting down.
CAGATGGCCCGACGAGCAGTACGTCTCCGGCATCCTGCGCGGCGACCGGGTGGCGCTCAGCAGGGCCATCACGCTCATCGAGAGCTCCCGCCCCGAGGACCAGGAGCAGGCCGAGCGGATCCTAGAGGCGTGCCTTCCGAACACCGGCAAGTCCGTGCGGGTCGGCGTCACCGGCGTGCCCGGGGTGGGCAAGAGCACGCTCATCGAGGCTCTCGGCACGCACCTGACCCGCGCCCTGGGGCACAAGGTGGCGGTGCTGGCCGTCGATCCGAGCAGCCAGGTGTCGCGCGGAAGCATCCTCGGCGACAAGAGCCGCATGGAGACGCTCGCCACCGACCCCGACGCCTTCGTGCGGCCGTCTCCCAGCGGCGGCTCCTTGGGCGGCGTGGCACGCAAGACCCGAGAGACCATCCTGCTGTGCGAGGCGGCCGGCTTCGACGTGGTGTTGGTCGAAACCGTGGGCGTCGGCCAGAGCGAAGCGGCGGTGCACGGGATGACCGACTTCTTCCTCCTGCTGATGCTCGCTGGGGCCGGCGACGAGCTCCAAGGCATCAAGCGCGGCATCATGGAGATGGCGGACCTGATCGCCATCACGAAGGCCGAGGGCGACAACCGCGTGCGCGCCGAGGCCGCCAAACGCGAGTACGAGAACGCGCTGCACCTTTTCCCGCCCAGCCCCTCGGGTTGGTCGCCGGTGGTGAGGCTCTGCAGCGCGGTCGAGGGCATGGGGATCGCGGAGATCTGGGAGGACGTGCTGCGGTACGTGCAGCTGACGAAGGCCAACGGGCACTTCGAGAGCAACCGCAAGCGGCAGGCCAGGGAATGGATGCTGGAAACGATCCGCTACGCGCTGGAGGACCAGTTCTTCGGGGACCAGGCGGTGCGGAGGGCGATGCCGGCGATCGAGCGCGACGTGCTCGCCGGCAGAACGAGTTCGTTCGCCGCTGCGCGCCGCTTGCTGAACCTTTTCCGGCATTCTGCCGAATTTGCCGACGAACCGAACTGAGCGATGCGGGTTTTCAGCCGAGTGTTTCGCTGGGGTCTTGCAAGATGGCAGGACTTCTGCTAGCATAGATTGGCGCGTCACGCAACGTCGCGTGCTTGTCTGAACCAAGGAGCCATTCCTATGCGCAAAGCCTTCACTCTGATCGAGCTTCTGGTGGTGATCGCGATCATCGCGATTCTGGCTGCCATTCTGTTCCCCGTCTTCGCCCAGGCCAAGCTCGCGGCCAAGAAGACCGCAGGCATCTCGAACGCCAAGCAGCTGCTGCTCGCCGCGCAGATGTACCTGCCGGACAACGACGACAACTACCATCTCATCCGCAGCCGCATCGACGCCGGCACCACCGGCCTCAACTGGGCGATCGGCGCCGAGGACATGCTGCGGCCGTACATCAAGAACGAGGACATCTTCAAGGATCCGGCCGACCCGTACGAGCGCGACGACTGCAACCAGCCGTTCGGCAAGCCGATCAGCTTCAGCTGGACCCACTACCGCAACGACGACATCCGCCTGTTCGGTCTGCACGGCTACAACCATCCGACCTGGACGGTGGCGCAGGCTCGACCGTCGCTCACCCAGAGCCAGGTGGGAGCCCCGGCCGCAACCATCCACATGTATCCGCTCTGGACCACGGCGTCCTACACCAACGGCTACGCGTACTATCGCTGGTACACGGACCAGGTGGGCATCGTGCGCGGCGGCATCCCGACCTATCCTCAGGCCCTCTCCTTCACCTGGTGCTCGGCCAAGCCGGGCGCGGCGCGCATGTCGATCGGAGCCTACGGCAACCAGTCGATCTATGGCTTCGCCGACGGCCACGTGAAGGCGATGGACCGCAGGTCCACGATCTTCCAGGACGTCTATCCATGGACTCAGGCGCAGGAGGACGCGGGCGTCCGCAACCTCTATCACTTCAACGAGAAGTTCAAGAACTGAGGCGATGGACGACAACACCAAGAAGATCATCTTGATCGTCGTCGTGATCCTGGCGGTCGTCGCCGCGGGCTTCTCCGCGTTCAAGACGATGTCCGGACCGAAGGAAGAGGTGGTGGGCGAGTTGCCCATGCCTCCCGGAGGCGGTCGCGACGCCGAGGCGGGAACCGCCGGTCAGCAACCAGCGGGCGGCGATCCCAGCGGCATGCCCGCCGAGATGAGATGAGCGTTCGAGGTTAGATCTCCGAACCGGTGGGAGTCCGGGGGCGGGGTGGTCCGATGGTCGGGCCGCCCCGCCGTTGCTTTCACGCCGGCCGAAGGGCGGGCCGTTGGTAAACTCGCGCCATGGACAAGGTGACGGCTCCGCGCTTGGCGGCGTTCAAGGCCGAGGGGCGCCCGATCGTGTGCGTCACCGCCTACGACGTGCCCACGGCGAGGGCCGCCGAGGAGGCCGGCGTGGATCTGGTCCTCGTGGGAGACTCCCTGGGCAACGTGCTTCTGGGCCACGCCAACACGCTGCCGGTTTCGCTCGAGGACATGGTGGTGCACACGAGGGCTGTGGCCTCGGTTTGCCGCAGGCCGCTGCTGGTCACCGATCTGCCGTTCGGCTCGTACCAGGCGTCCGTGGAGGAGTCCGTGCGCAGCGCGGTGGCGGTCGCCAAGGCAGGCGCGGAGGCCGTGAAGCTGGAGGGCGACTACCCGCGGCAGATCGACGCCATCGTGAGGGCGGGGATCCCCGTGGTGTCGCACTTGGGGATGACCCCCCAGTCCGTCCATCGCTTCGGGGGTTTCCGCGTGCAGGGCCGTGGCGAGCAAGCCGAGCAGGTTGTGGCCGCGGCTTGCAGGCTGCAGGACGCCGGAGCCTGCGCCCTGGTTCTCGAGCTCGTTCCCGCCGAGCTGGCGGGCGAGATCACAGACCGACTGACGATCCCAACGATCGGCATCGGCGCCGGACCGGCGTGCGACGGCCAGATCCAAGTCTGGCACGACGTGCTGGGCTTCACTCCCGAAACCTTCCGGCACGTTCGACGCTACGCGGAGCTTGGGGCGGCCGCGGTCGGGGCTTTGCGCGCCTATGCCGAGGACGTCCGAGCCAAGAGGTTTCCGACAAAGGAGAACAGCTTTTGAGGGTGTTTCGAGTTCCTCAGGAATGGCGCAAGCCGGAGGGGGCGCGCGTGGGCTTCGTGCCCACGATGGGAGCCCTGCACGAGGGCCATCTGAGCCTGATGCGCCAAGCCCGCCGAGAGTGCGCCGTGGTGGTTGCGTCGATCTTCGTCAATCCCACGCAGTTCGGCCCGAACGAGGACTACGAGCGGTACCCGCGCGACGAAGCCGAGGATCTGCGGCTCTGCGAGTCCGTGGGGGTGGACGCGGTGTTCGCCCCCGACGTGCGCACGATGTACCCGCGGCGTACGACGGTCGTCGCCGTGCGCGGCGTGACGGAGAGGTGGGAGGGCGCTTTCCGTCCCGGGCACTTCGACGGCGTGACGACGGTCGTCGCCAAGCTGTTTCACATCGTGCAGCCGGACGCCGCCTACTTTGGACTGAAGGACCTGCAGCAGTGTGCGGTGATTCGGCGCATGGTCGAGGATCTGAACTTCCCGGTGGAGCTCCGTTTCTGCGCGACGGTGCGCGAGCCGGACGGCCTGGCGATGTCGAGCCGCAACCGTTACCTGACGTCGGAAGAACGGAGGAGGGCTTCGTCGCTCTATCGCGCTCTTTGCGAGTGCAGGTCGGAGGCGGCCGAAGGCCGTTCTTTGGCCATCACCCTCGATCGGGTGCGGATGCGTCTGGAGCAGGAGGGGTTCGCAGTGGATTACGTGGCATGGATCGATCCTCAGACGATGGATCCGGTGGATCGCCTGAAGGAGGACTCTCGGCTGATCGCGGCGGTCCGCCTGGGAGGGGTGCGGCTGATCGACAACATCGGATTGCACGAGGATTAACCTCTAAGGTTGTTCCGAGGGGGATCGCCGTAGTAGACTGTAAGTCGGAGGTGGTTCCAATCCGATGTCGGAAAAGAACGTGGGCAAGCTCGTTCGGCGCCTAAAGTCGCTCATCTCCGCGAAGGATGGATCGATCATGGTGAAGAACGGCGCCAGGAAATACGCTCTGCCCGTCGAGGCCAAAGTGGTTTTCTCGGAGCACTACGCGTTCGTCACCTTGCCCGGACTGGCGGGCCTTTACCGAGTGGAGGGAAGACAGCTGAAGCCGATGGGAGCCCAAGAGGACGCAAGCGAGGCATACGTGGAGCTGGGTCGCGAAGGCTCGGCGCGCCGCTCCGGCCGGGGTCGCTCCGTCCCTGAGGTGCCGGATGTGGTCAAGGAGGCGCTTCAGCAGATTCCCAAGGGATACCGCCTGGCTTTCGATCGGGATGGCCGACCGAAGCTGGTGAAGATGCGGAAGAGAAGGAAGCGCGCGCCTGACGCGGAGGGCGAGGGAAACTCGGACTCTGGGTCCTAAGACCCGTCTTCCCGGTTCCTCGCGGTTCGGCCCACCAGCCCGGCGAACGCTCGCCGGGCTGGATCGCTATGGTAGGGATGGAGGAGGACATGATTGAGGAAGGAGCCGTCTTTCCGGATTTCGAGCTGATGGATCAGCACGGCGCGGCGCGGAAAAGGTCGGATTTTCGGGGCAAGCCGACCGTGTTCTACTTTTATCCGAAGGACGACACCCCCGGGTGCACCAAAGAGGCTTGCGGTTTTCGGGACCAGTTGCCGCGCTTCGCGGGGGCGCACGTGGTGGGTATCAGTCCGGATAGCGCGGAGTCCCACGGCAAGTTTGCGAAGAAGCACGGACTGGACTTCCCGCTTCTTGCCGACACCGAGCATCTCTTGGCCGAGGCCTGCGGCGTCTGGGTCGAAAAGTCCATGTACGGCAAGAAGTACATGGGCATCGAGCGGACAACCTTTCTGGTGGACTCGGAGGGCGTCGTGCGCAAGGTTTGGAGGATAGTGAAGCCGGAAGGGCACGCGGAAGAGGTGCTCGAAGCGATCAGCAAGCTGTAGCACCGTTGTGGTCGATGGGTGGCACGAGCCAGCCCGGAGCTCAGGTGCTCGAACCGATCCGGGGACCGCAAGGTCGTTTGGTGGCTTGGGCGCGCGTTCTGCTGGCGTCGTTCTGCGGAGCCGGCGCCCATGGGTCCTCCCCGGTCGGGAGGACGATCCTCCCCAGCGGGGCGTCTGGAGGGTCGTGCTCGGCCTGAAATCTTTCTCAGTCGACACGGGTTGCCTTTAGGTCAGCTGGAAGATCCCGGAACCCTGGTTCGACTCACCTGAACTGGCCGGTCTCCGAGAGGAGCGCGGGGTGGAGCTGGCAGCCAGCTACCCCGTCTCCGGCAGGCTCCAGGCGCTCGGGACGGACCGGGCGCATCCGGTCGACCATTCCGCGTCCCTCTGGGTGAGGTACCGAGTGGTCCAGCCACTCACCCTCGAGTCGGCTCTTCTCGGGCTCCACGGTCCCGGCTTTCGTCTGTGGATCGACCTTTCAGGCAGGGGTGGGTCGATGTCGATGGGCAAGGCTGTCGTCCTCGTGCGCCGCACCCTGAGGGAGGAGGAGTGGCCGCGCGGAAGAATGCCTCGGGTATCGCCCTCCGATCCGTCCCTTGACATGGGCGGCTTGCGGCTCTTGCTGTCCGCCAACGAGCACGGAGGGGCGGCGTTGGCGGCTTCCGGGGCTCTTGTGGCCCGCAATTGGTTCGAGCCTTGGTTCGGCGCGGTCGTGGGCACGGAGATCCGTTGCAGTCGGTTCCGAGGCAAGCCTGGCGTTCGGTGGTCCCCATGGGAACCGTCTCGAGGCTTCGAACACCCGGCGGGGTTGTCTGGACGATGGTTCGCCTGGCGCGGGGCTGGCGGAGCACCGAACTCCGCATCGAGTGCGAGCCCGAGCCCATCCGTCCGAGCTGGATCGCTTTAGCCTCGGCCCGCGCGTGGTCGGTGCCATCGAGCCACCACCAGGCGGTGCTTCCCGGCGTGGAGCACCTCGAGCCTCCGGACGAGAGCAGCTCGGAGCGGCCGATCCTGGGAGCAGGAGCGCAACGCCGCGTGCCGCCGCCGGGCCGAATGACGATTCCGTTGGCGGAGGTCTCGACGGAACGAGGCTTTCGGAGCCTGAGATGGCCTGCGGCGCAGGGGCGCGACGGATTCGATCTGCAGGACCGGAAGCTCGGCTGCTCGGCCGCGGTCGGATGCCTCTGGCCAGAGGAGGCCAAGGGCGGGCACGGGGGCTCTCGGTCGGCCCCGTGAGCCCACAGGGTGGATCCGATGCGGCCTTTGCTTCCTGCCGCGTGGTCCGGTGGTCTCCCTTTGCCACGAAGGTGCGGGCGCTGCGGGCGTTCGCTTGGGAGCGGGGGCCGCCGCCGGTTTGCCCGGTGCCCGTCCGACGCAAAGCGGCTTGGTTCGCACGGGGAGGGCTCGAGAACGGCCTGCGTGCGGGTTCTCGGTTCCGACGCGCATGGAGGCCCGGTGTCGACAAGCTCGCGCCGCGGCCCGCGGCCGGCGTGGCGATGAGCTTCCCACGCTTGGCGAAGGAGTTGCGCCAGGGCCCCTTGGCCGATCGGGCCCGCGCCCTTGCCGCGCAAGCTTCGGGGGCGGTGTCTGCCGGGCGGAGGTTCGCCTCCTGCGGCGGCCATGTCTGGACCATCACGCCAACGCTGTCGGCACGCCCGATCGGTCCGGAGGTCTGCGCGGCCGAGGCCAAGGCCCTCTGCCTCGGGGAGATGCCCGACAAGGAAGGCAGGGGGGATCGCCACGCGAAGGGGCAAACCAGACTTCGCCTCGACCCCCTGGCGGCGCGGGGCCCACGGCCTTCAAGCGCGCATCGTTCGGTAGCCCTTGGAGGGGGCGCTCTCCCGCAGCCCGATCGTGCGGGCTCGGCTTCAGGCGAATCCCGCCGCGTTCGATCCTCCGCAAGGGAACACGGTGCCCTGAAGCGCCCAAACCCGGGAAGAGCCGCCGCACGCCCCAAACTTCCGGGCGGGCTCACGCGCGGTGTCGTGTCGCGAGGCCGGTTATCGGCTGCAGGGCTACCCGCGCTGGACCGATCCGGCCCACGATGGTGCACGGAGGGGAGTCCCGTTCGTCTACCCGCGGAGGCCGGCGCCGGGTGCGATGGGCCTCTGCGCCAGCGTCGCCGTGCTCGCAGCCACCGACTCGGAGGCGAATTGGATGGGCGTGCTCGCGCGGTGGTGCGGCCTGGTGTAGGCGGACGCTCTTCGCGACCGGGAGGAGGAGGCCCCGGCTGGTCGTAGGCGCCGCCCCGCCGAGGGTTTGGTGGCTGGCGCTCTGAGGGCGTTCGCAGGGTGGTTGCGGGAAGGGGCCGGGGGCGGCTCGATGGCGAGAGGTTGGTGGGAGCCCGGCCTTCTGTGGGAGGGTGTTCGAGGCGGGTGAAGGGTTGTCGAACGGCCGCAGGATGGCGGCCGCCGAGTCCGGCCTGCGCACGGAGGTTTACGACGCGCCCAGGGCTCGCCCGATCATGCCTCGGCGGCCTTGAGCCGGTCCAGCGCGTCGCGGCCTTCCCAGATCGGCGACGGCTGGATGCCCAGCAGGCCAGCGACGGTCGGGGCCGCGTCGAAGAGGCGCACCTCGCCCGGCAGCTCGCCGAGTCGCGGCACGTCCGGGCCGGCCAGCAGGAACGGGATGGTCATGTCCTCCGGCAGGTCGGTCCCGTGCGCCCTGCCGTGGCCGCCGTGGTCCGACAACGCCAAAACGTTCGGCTCGCCCCAACGGTCGGCGATGGCTCGGATGGCTCTTCCCAGGCAGGCGTCGGCATGGGAGGCCGCCGCCAGATACTCGTCGGACATCCAGCCGAACTGATGGCCCGTGTGGTCGGTGTGGCCGAGGTAGAGGAAGACGAGGCCGTAGCGCCTGCGGGCCACGTACCTCTCCAGGGCCTCTGTGACGAACGCGTCGTCCTCAGGTTGACTGAAGGAGGCGTGGATCACGATGTCGGCCGCGCTCTCCGGCTCGCAGAGGTCCCTCAACGGGCCCCAGTTGAAGAACATCGCGCACTCCACGCCTTGGCCCGTGGCCACGTCGAAGAGGGACGGGACGGGGCGCGCCAACGGCTGGAAGAGGTTCGTCGTGATGCCGTGGCGGTCGACGTCGACCCCGCGCATCATCGAGGTGTGGCAGGGGAGGGTGACCGAGGGCATCACCGATCGCGCGCTCAGCGTGTGGCAACCTCGGTTCAGCAGGCTCCAGAGGTTCGGCGTTCGCTGCGGGGAGAGGGCATCGGGGCGCAGGCCGTCGATGCTGGCCAAGAGGACGGTCCGGGGTGCCACCGAACGACGTTACCCTTTCGGGATCGGGGAGTGGCAGGGGCAGAAGGACTTGAACCCGCGCCCTGCGTTTTTGGAGACCGCCGCTCTACCAACTGAGCTATACCCCTGCGCGGACGGAGAGAGGATACTCCACACTGGCTTGGGTGCGCAACACGGATCAGGCCGTCCAGGGCCGCCGAAGGATCGGTCGGGCGACCGCGATCGCCTCCGTTCGGTCCGGGCCGTCCTCGGAGACGGGAAGGAACACCGCGCCCCGCGCCGAGGGAGACTCCCAATCGGAGTCGCCGACCGCCGCTTGGCGCGACAGCAACACCGCTTCGTTCGCGCGTTGCCGGGCCGCCTTGGCCTCCTCCAGCCGCCCGAGCTCGCTCAGCGCCTCGGCCTCCATCGCGAAGTAGCCTGGCTCGTAGGGGAACAGGCTCGAGAGCCTTCGGGCGCACCGAACGACCTCCTCCAGGTCTCCGAGTTGCCACAGAGCTTTGGAGAGCAGCTCGAGAGCCCCCAGGTGATCCGGATCCCTAGCCGCCACGCGGCGCGCGCAGACCGCCGCTCCCTCGGGGTCGCCCAGACGCAACAACCGTTCGCCCCTCTGCAGGACACCCCAAGCGCCCCGCTCCCGATCTCCTCCCATGTCCGTCGTACGCATCGCGGTTGCTCCCTCCCTTTGGGCCATCTCAGGCCGGGGCCTCACGCAGACCCCACGTGAACCTCAGGATAGCGGATGCTGGGTCGAATCATGGCTCGTAAACTTGCCGGTTTGGCGGTCATGCGGCCGCAGACTCCGTCTCGGACGCCTCGAGCGAGTTCAGGCTGGCCACCCTTGCCCGGACGGCGAGGGGAATCCTCGCGGAACCGTCGGGGGTCCGAAGGCCGATCATGGAGGCGTGCGCAGCCGCCTCGTTGGCCCACTTCGCGGCGTCGGTCTCGGAGTGGCGCGGCAGCAGCACGACGAAGTCCATCTCGTCTCTGCGGCACACCGCCCCTCCCGCAGGCAGGCGGGAACGGATCCGCACGGCCAGCTTGCGCAGGGCATGCTCGATCGCCGGGCGTCCGAACGACTCCACGAGCGACTCCTTGCGCAACGTTTCGAGATGCACGAGCGCACCCTCCGGGCAACCCTCCGCCACCCTTCGGAACTCCCCGGGCGTCATGAGGCCCTCGGGGAGGTCGCGACCCCGGGTCAGCCGCCCCACGGTTCGGGCGAGCTCCGCGGCCACGGCCCGGAGCGTGCGCACCTGCGCCTCTTGGATGCCTCCCGTGCGGTGCGATGCCGCTGCCACCAAGCCCACCACCCTCTCGCCGTCGACCAGCGGGACGATGCAAAGGCTCCTCACTCTCCGCTTGAGGAACTCCGTCGGCTCGCAGCGCGAGTCCTCGCCGGTGTCGAAGATGGCGATCTCGGGAGCGCCGATCCCCAGCCATCCGCCGACTCCCGGCCCGGCGGCGAAGCTCATCGCGTCCAAGAACCGCAGTCGGGCGCCGGCCTGGGCCGCGATCAGGCACTCTCCGTCCTCCACCCACTGCACGCTCAGGTGGTCGGCCTCGAGAACGGCGAACAGCTCCCGGACGACGCGAGCGGCGGCGGTGTTGGGCGTGGTCGCTCCCAGGAAGGTGCTGGACAGCTCGTACAGAAGCTCGGTCTCCCGGAGCCTGCGTTCCACGGCCGCGCGACGGCGGTCGTCCGCGAGGCGTCGGGCGAGGTACGGAGCCGCGTCCTCCAGCGCAACGGTCGCCCGCTCCAACGCCTGCTCGTTGTCGGCGGTAGCGTGCAGCATGCCCACCACCCTGCCCGAATCGGTGAGCAGGACGTTCGCCATGGGCGGAGCCTCAGCCGGACTGTACGCCGCTCTTAAGGCCCTCTGCAGGCGGTCCTTCATCGCCGCCGCCGAATCCCTCACGTCGACCGCCACCGACTCCTCGGTCAGCGAGCCGCCCGGATCGCCGGAGACCGCATGCACCACCATCCGCGTGCCGTCCTGCGAGAGCGAGTACAGCGTCACGGAACGGCACTCGGCCACGGACCGCAACCGATCCGCCAGCGCGACCATCGACGACTGGCCCCGGCTGGGCTCCGCCTCCGCCAACTGGCGCACCAGTCGGTCGCGGCGAGCTCGGATCTCGAGGCTCCGATACTGGTCCTTCAGTTGCCGATAGCTCTCCCGGAGCTCCAGGAGGGCATCGGGCTCGGCCTCGTCTTCGGTGTGAGCCAACGGCTCGGGGTGGAACGCGAGGCTCTCGCTCACTCTCCTCTGGTTCAGCAGCAGCCCCACGGCCAGCACGCAGGCGGCCTGGGCCAACAGCACGGGGGACGGATCGAGCCCGCCTGCCATCGTTCCCGGGCCGAGCAGCGCTCCCGCGGCCAGAGGGGCTACCGCCGCCGCATGGATGCCGTGGCGGACCGTGGCGAAGGCCGTCGGTGCGAGCACCAGGAATCCGAACCGCTCCAACTGCCCGGCCGAACCGAGAACCACGGCGGTCGCAGCGGCGTCCAGAGCCGCAGCCAGGCCCGAAATCCCGACGTTGCGCCAACCTCGGAGCTCCAAGAGGTGCAGCAGCAGGCTGTAGATCCCCACGATCGAGGAGACCTTCCAGACGAGGGAGAAGGCATCGGGCGCGAGCAGTCCGGCGAGCAGGGTCGCCGTTCCCGCGAGGATGAGTCGTGTTGCCAGCTCGAACATGAGGAACCACTCTAGGTTTCGGACTCGGCAACCTGAATCTTTAGTGTCGGCTTCTCGCCGTGTCCGGGGAAGGAGTCCTTGTGCCGGACGCCGAATCCAAACGGCATGTGGCATTGGGCGTTGATGGCGTTCTGCGTGCAGAGCACCGCGATCCCGTTGCAGGACCTCGATCTGGGGGCGATGGTGCAGGAGTGGGGCGAGCCTCGGCGGAACCGATCGGTGGACGGAAACCCCCTATCGATCGGTGGAGCCAAGTTCGGCACCGGAGTGGGAACGCACGCCAACAGCACGCTCACCGTGGTGGTCTCCGGGAAAGCCGAGAGGTTCCGAGCCAAGGTTGGCGTGGACGACGAGGTGGGCGACCGCGGAAGCGTGGAGTTTCTGGTGTTGGCGGATGGCAAGCCGGTGTGGCGATCGGGAGTGATGCGCGGCGGACAGCCCGCCCAATCGTGCGACGTTCCGTTGCAGGGCGCCCGGACCGTCGAGCTGCGCGTGTCCGACGCGGGAGACGGCATCGACCATGACCACGCGAACTGGGCAGAGGCGGTGCTGATCGTGCAGGCGGGAGCGCGGCCGAAGG
>JAOACB010000048.1 GCA_026418055.1 Fimbriimonadales bacterium | reverse complement strand
GTGCTGGCGTTCATGGAGTACGGAGGAGGGATCTGGTACCCCATGGGCGGCCTCACGAGACTCTCCGAGACCCTCCACCGGCTGGCCGAGAGCCGCGGCGCGAGGTTCTGGTTCGAGGCCCCCGTCCAGCGGGTCGGTCCGCGGTCGCTCGAGGTCTGCGGTCTGGAGCACCGCTACGACGCCGTGGTCTGCAACGCCGATCTCCCCTACGCCCAGCGCGAGCTGCGAGGTCTCTCCCCGCGCCGCCGCCAGAGGGACTCGTGCAGCGCGCTCATGCTGTACGCCGACTACGCCGGTCCTCTGGACGGGTTGCTCCACCACAGCTTCGTGTTCGGGGAGGACTATCTGGCCAACCTCCGATGGGTGTTCCGTGGCGGACCGGCCGTTCCGGACCCAGCCTTCTACTGCTGCGTGAGCAGCCTCACGGACCCGGCCAAGGCGGCGGAGGGGCACCACAACCTGATGCTCCTGCTTCCCTGCCCGAACCTGGAGCGTCCGCTGGCTCCCGGCGAGGCGGAGCGCCTGCTCGGCGCGGCGCTGTCCCGGCTGGAGCGGATCTCCTCCTTCCGACGGGAGGGCATCGTCGCGAGCGCCGTGTTCGGTCCCGAGGATTGGCGCACCCAGCTCAACCTCCACAACGGGGCGGCGTTCGGCTTGGCGCACGACTTCTTCCAGTCGGCGTGCTTCCGACCGTCGAACGTCGATCGGGATGGCGTGCTGTACGTCGGGGCGAGCACGGTGCCGGGCAACGGCCTGCCCATGGTGCTGATCAGCGCCGAGCTGGCCGAGAGGCGCGTGCTCGAGCGCTTCGGCTAGAAGGCGTTTCCCTCGTAGTCCCGCAGCAGACCCACCACCTTGCCGATCACGCGGGCGTCCTCGCGGCGCACCTCGATCGGCTCGTAGGCCGGGTTGGCCGGCATCAGGCGCACGCCGCGCGCGTCGAAGTGGATGCGCTTGACCGTGGCCTCGTCCCCCAGCAGCACGGCCACCAGGTCGCCGTGCTGCGCCGTGCTCTGCGGCTTGATGATCACCAGGTCTCGCGGCAGAATGCCCTCGCCGGTCATCGAGTCGCCCTTGACCTTGAGCAGGAACGCGTTCTCGATGTTCCGGACCATCTCCGACGGCACGGGAATCAGGTCGCTGACGTTCTCCTCCGCGTAGATCGGGACGCCCGCGGCGATCGTACCGAGCAGCGGCAGCATCTTCACGCGGGAACCCGCCTGGTACTGCGGGTGCACGACCTTGATGCTCCTCGGCATGTTCGAGCGCGTGATGTATCCCTTCTTCTGCAGGGCGTCCAGATGCACCGTCACTCCGCGCAGCGACCCGATGGCGAAGTGGTTGCCGATCTCTCGGATCGAGGGCGGATAGCCCTCCTGTTGGATGTACTCCACGACAAACTGCAGGATCTCCTGCTGCTTCTTCGTCAGGCCCTTCGACATCGATCCCCCCGGAGCGTCGGTGTAGACGCTGCTGTTCATTATACAGCGGTTCTGTCTACGTTTTTCCCGACCGTCCGGGAGCGATCTCCGCAACGTGCCATACTCTTTCGGCATCGAAAGTCATCCGGTGGTGTAGGCGAGTGTCCATCACGAAAACGCGCAAGTTCATCGAGAGGTCCGGCTGCGGCCTCATCGTCTCGGTCGTCGTCGGCGTGATCATGCTTCTGGGCATCGTGCTCTACGGGCAGACCGGCGGCTCCGCGGGCAACGGGGGCGGCAGCCCGGTGGCCTTTCAAGCGGGCGACCTTGCGGTGCCGACCCAGGCGGTCGAGATGCTGGCGCAGGCGGCCGCCGCCTCTCAGGGGGCTCGTCTGGAGGCGCTGCCTCCGATGTTCAGGGCTCAGGTGTACGCGGGCGTCCTGCAGGAGCTCACCCTCAAAGCCAAGATGCTCCAGCTGGCAGAGCAGGCTGGCGTCAAGATGGACGACGCGGCCATCCGCAACGGCATCGACCGCGAGATCGACGCCATCGTGGCCAACCTTCACGGCGCGCTGCTCTCCAGCAAGCAGATCCCGGAGAAGACCACCGTGGAACAGGTCGCTCAGCTCCCGGTCGTGCAGCGCCAGGTGGGCGAGATGCGCGCCATCCTCGAGCGGATGCTGCAGGAGGAGGACCTGCGGCGGGTGCTCGCCGCCCGCTACGCCGACCAGGGCCTGCGCGACGCCGAGCGGGCCAGGTTCGCCAACGCCACCGACGCGGAGGTCAAGACGATGTTCGACTCCTACGTGCTCGGCACGATCCGCGTGGCGCTCTCCAGCGACAAGCCCGAGGAGGCGCGGGAGCTCGGCCGGAAGATCGCGGAGGAGGTTCGGTCCGAAGGGTTCGACGCGGTTGCCAAGAAGTACAAGGACCGGAAGAACCCCAGCGTCGACGTGCTCGAGGGCCAGCGGATGCCCCGCGCGTTCCTGGCCATGCTGCCGGAGTACCGACCCGTGCTCAGCCTGAAGAAGGGTCAGTCCAGCGGCTTCGTCGAGTCGCCGACCGGCGGGCTGATCTTCCACGTCCGGGACATCGTGAACGAGACCCCGAAGGATTTCGAACAGAAGAAAGACCAGTACAAGTCGCGGTACGTGGACGAGCAGGCGAACCTGGCCCTGCAGACGAAGATCGCCGAGCTGGAGAAGGCTTCGCCGATCGTTTGGAAGGACCCGGGCTTCAAGGCTCTTTACGACTGGTCTCAGGCGCCCCGAACGCGCGAGGCTCTGCTGAAGGTGGCCGAGGAGGCCCGCGCCGCCGCGGAGAGCGAGTCCACGGTGGGCTTGCCCCAGGCCATCCTCGCGCGCTACGCCTCGGTCGAGGACGCCTGGAGCCTCGCGCCGGAGAAGGAGCGGGGAGCTCTGCGGGAGGCCCGCGCCGAGGCCATCGCCGCCCTGCTCACGATCGCCGAGGACCCGGCCCTGCGCCTCGAGCTGGCGCAGCTGTTCCTGGACCTCAAGCAGGGCGAGCGGGCCTACGAGCAGCTGCTTAGCGCCGCCGAGGTCAACACCGGGTTCGACCCGATCAACGAGTCCCACCACAAGCAGATCCGGCAGAAGCTCGAGCGGCTCTGGAAGGCGAAGCTGATCGACGAGGCCCAGCGCAAGGCCGTCGAGAGGGAGCTCGAGCGCTGGGTTCAGGAGAAGGCCGAGAACGACAAGATGCTCGCCGAGCAGCGCCGCTTCGAGGAGGAGCAGGCAAGGAAGGACGCGGAAGAGGCCAAGCGGCTGGAGGCCGAGGAGAAGGCCAAGCTGGAGGCCGAGCGTCAGAAGGCGCGGCAGAGCGCCCCAGCGGAATCCGGCAAGAAGTGAGCGCCGGCGGTCTGGTCTTGGTCGCGACGCCCTTGGGCAACCTGGGCGACCTGTCGCCCAGGGCGGGCGAGCAACTTCGATCGGCCGACCTCTGGATCGTCGAGGACACCCGCGTCTCGGGCAAGCTGCAGACCCTTCTGGGAGCGAGGCCGCCGATGCGCACCTTGCACGACCACACTCCCGAGCCGGCCGTCGAACGCCTGGTGGACGAGCTTCGCGCGGGAGCCCGCGCGGCCCTTCTGACCGACGCGGGCACTCCTTGCGTCAGCGACCCGGGCTCCCGACTGGTGGACCGCTGCCTCGAGGAGGGGATCCCCGTGGACGCCGTGCCCGGTCCCAGCGCGCCGACGCTCGCCTTGGCGCTCTCTGGCTTCTTCGCGCAGCGCTACGCGTTCCTGGGCTTCCTACCGCGCAAGCCCGGGCCCCTGCGGGCGCTGTTCCAGCCGTTCGCCGAATCGCCTCTCACCCTCGTGTGGTTCGACTCGCCCCACCGGTTCCGCAAGACTCTGGAGGCGTTGGCCGACGTGGCGCCCGGCCGCCGCTACGCCGTCTGCCGAGAGATGACCAAGCTCCACCAGCAGGTGTTCCGTTCGAGATTGCCGCAGCTGCCGACCGAGCAGGAGGTGCCTTCCAAAGGGGAGTTCACGCTGGTGCTGGAGGGTCTGCGCCGAGCCGACCCAGGGGGAACGCAAGGGGAGGAAGGCCCGTGACCGCTTCCGGTCCGCTCGGGCTCGCCGCGCTGTTCGTCGCGGGAGCCATGGCCGCCGCGATCAACGCCGTCGCGGGCGGCGGCTCGCTGATCTCCTTTCCGTTGCTCGTGGCACTGGGGGTTCCGCCGTTGCAGGCCAACGCCACCAACTCGGTCGGGATCTGGCCGGGCTCCCTGGGCAGCGCCCTCGGCTTCCGCAACCTGCTGCCGGCCACGGTGCACCACCTGAGGGACCTTGTGCTGCCGACGGCCCTGGGAGCCTGGTTCGGGGCTTGGTTGCTCGTGCAGACCAGCGAGGAGCTGTTCCGCTTCGCGGTTCCGGTGCTGATCTTGTTGGCCACGGTGCTGCTGGCGTTCCAGCCGCAGATCCGAGCCTGGATCTTCGGCCGCAAGCGCCGCGTGCCGGTGGCGCTTGGGGCTCTGTTGCAGTTCCTCGTGTCGGTGTACGGCGGGTACTTCGGCGCGGGCATGGGCATCATGATGCTGGCGGTGTTCGCGCTGTTCATCGACGGCAACATCCACGAGCTGAACGCCTTCAAGGCGTGGCTGGGCATCGTGATCAATCTGGTGGCGTCGATCGAGCTGCTGCGCAAGGGCTTGGTGCTTCCCCTGCCCGGCCTTGCGCTGGCGCTGGGCGCGCTCTGCGGCGGGTTCGCCGCGGCGCGCCTCAGCCAACGCGTCGACGCCGAGAGGCTCCGCAAGGCCATCGTGGCCCTCGGCGCGGCGATGGTCGTCTGGTTCACCTTCCAAACTTTTTCGTAGCACTTTCCGGAGTACCCCTGAAGAATTGCGGACTTTTCGCCAACAAGAGTTCTGTGGGAGGAGGGTAGCTTCCGGAATCCCACGATCGAGCAGCATGGGTTGAGCCGCCACACCCGGACCGCCGGGGCATGCATCGGAAGGACTCTTCGGGACCCCCGTCCTCCGCGCCCCGCGAGAGACGCTCCCGCCGGGTTGTGGCGGCGCCCTCATCGGGCCCTCCTCCCAGCCCTAGCGAATCCCCCGCGCCCGGTGCGACACTCTTTCGTGACGATGGTTCGAGTCGATTGGAAAGGCAACATGGCCTTCGAGGCCACCCCTCCCAGCGGGGTTAAGTTCGTGATGGACGCGTACCCGGAGTCGGGAGGCGGCAACCTCGGGCCGACGCCGCTCGAGGCGATGCTGTCCAGCGTCGCCGCCTGCTCGGCGATGGACGTGATCTCCATCCTGCGCAAGAAGAAGCAGAATGTCACCGAGTATCGGGTCGAGGTCGAGGGGGAGCGCGGCCCGGAGGGCCAGTACCCTCGGCCGTTCCTTTCCCTCACGGTGCGGCACATCGTCAAAGGCGAGAACCTCGATCCGGCCGCCGTCGCCAGAGCGGTGGAGCTGAGCGACAGCAAGTACTGCACCGTCATCTCGACGTTGAGGGCGGCTCCCAAGATCGAGTCCGTTTGGGAGATCGAGCAGTAGACCGAACTCCCCTCGCCAGCGTGCGTCATCGCCGTTCGGAGGTGAACGACGATGACGCACAAACCGCTTTGGGGCATCGGAGCCGCGACGTTGGCCGTCGGCGTGGCGGCCTGGGCGCTCGCACAGGGACCCCAGGGTCCGCAGCCGCCGCAGGAACAGGGGTTTCCGGGCCAGTTCCCGCCGATTGGACAGAGGCTGATGCAGCTCGGCCAGCCCGTCATGACCGGTGACAACCAGTTCCTCTACATCCTGCGGGGCAACCAGCTGCTCAAGGTCGACAAGGCCGAGCTGCGGGTGATCCGCGAGGCGCAGCTGCCGCCACTGCGGCCGTTCCTGAACAACCCGGGCGGGCCTCGGCCGCTGGAGCAGCGGCGCCGCCAGAACCAGCAGGGCGGAGCAGGCGCCGGACGCCAGCTCTGAGCGAGCCCGATCCCGCGAGGCGGAGCTGGGATAACCTGCGGCCATGTGCGCCCGGTTCTGCCTCGCGGCACCCGCGGAGGTCATCGGTTCGCTGTTCGGACTGCCCGAGCCCCCCGATCTGCCTCCCCGCTACAACATCGCCCCATTGACCCCCGTCGCCGGCGTTCTGCAACCGCCCAACGCCCCTCGGCAATTGAGGCTCTTCCGCTGGGGGCTCGTGCCGCCTTGGGCCAAGGACCCGAGCTCCGGCCCGATCAACGCCCGCGCCGAGACAGCCGCTGAGAAGCCCACCTTCCGCACGGCCATGCGCCGAAGGCGCTGCCTGGTGCCCGCGACCGGCTTCTTCGAATGGCGCGAGGAGGGCGGAAGGAAACAGCCCTATCTGTTCCGCCGCAAGGACGGCCAACCGTTCGGCATCGCCGGACTGTGGGAGGCCTACGAAGGCGCCGACGGGGCGTTCGAGTCGGTGGCGCTGCTGACCACCTCCAGCAACGAACTCGTCTCCCCCTACCACGGCCGCATGCCGGTGCTGGTGCCGACCGCGGAGTTCGACCGGTGGCTGGACCCAGGCCTGCAAAGGCCCGAGGCCCTGGCGGACCTTCTCGCCCCCGTCCCCTGGCCGGACATGGAGGTTGTGGCTGTGGACCGGCGCGTGGGCAATCCTCGCTTCGACTCCCCCGAGGCGATCCGGCCGATCGGCGCCTGAGACCGACCGACAGGTATACACCGGCCCGGAGGTTCTCCGCATGCCCATCGACCCGCGCAACGTTCCCGCATCGGCCCGCTGGTTCCCCGAGGCCCGCTTCGGGCTGTTCCTGCACTGGGGCCTCTACGCCCTGCCCGCGCGCCACGAGTGGGTCAAGCACCACGAGCGGATCGACAACGAGGCGTATCGGAAGTACTTCGAGCGCTTCGACCCGGACCTGTACGACCCGAGGGAGTGGGCTCGAACCGCCAGGCAGGCCGGCATGCGCTACTTCGTGATCACCACCAAGCACCACGAGGGCTTCTGCCTGTTCGACTCGCGACTCACCGACTACAAGGCGACGAACACCCCGTGCGGGCGCGACCTGCTGCGCCCGATGGTCGAGGCCTTTCGGGAGGAGGGCCTGAAGGTCGGCTTCTACCACTCGCTCATCGACTGGCACCACCCCCACTACACCGTGGACTGCATGCATCCGCAGCGCGACGACCCGCAGGCAAGGGCAGCCAACGCCCAGCGCGACTTCGCCCGCTACCGCGAGTATCTCCACGGCCAGGTGCGCGAGCTGCTCACCCAATACGGCAAAGTCGACTACCTGTTCTTCGACTTCAGCTACCCTGGCGAGGACGGCAAGGGCCGCGACGACTGGGGTTCGGAGGAGCTTCTGCGCATGGTGCGCGAGCTCCAGCCCGGCATCCTCGTCAACGACCGCCTGGATCTGGAGGAGCAGGGCGGCTGGGACTTCAAGACCCCGGAGCAGTTCATGGTGCGCGAGCCGATGACCTTCCGAGGCCAGCCGATCCTGTGGGAGACGTGCCAAACGTTCTCGGGATCGTGGGGCTACCACCGCGACGAGGCCACCTGGAAGTCGGTGGACCAGCTGCTGTACCTGCTGATCGACACGGTGGCCAACGGCGGAAACCTCCTGCTGAACGTGGGTCCCACCGCCCGGGGAGAGTTCGACCACCGCGCCAAGAGCCGTCTCGCCGCGATGGGGGAGTGGCTGCACCGCCACGGACGCGCGATCTACGGCTGCGGGCCCGCACCCGCAGGGTTCGTCGCCCCCAGCGGATGCCGCCTCACGCACAACCCCGCGCTGGGAAGACTCTACGTGCACCTGTTGCACTGGCCGATCGGCGAGCTGCACCTCGACGGGTTCGCCGGCAAGGTGGCCTACGCGCAGCTGCTGCACGACGCCAGCGAGGTGGGCATGAAGACCGCCGGCGAAACGCTGACGCTGCGCGTGCCGGTCGTCAAGCCCGACGTTCCCGTGCCGGTGGTGGAGCTGTACCTCGCGTGATGGCCCTCGCTTCCGACGGGGTCGGAGCCGAGTCCGACCCCTTGTCGGGCGATCGCTCCGACCCATAATGCGCGGTATGGGATGGCGGACACCGGCCCTGCTGGGAGTGGGCCTGATGCTGGGGGGATCGCAGAACCCCCTGCAACCGGAGCCTCCCCCCGCCTTCACCGATGCGGAGCGCATCGCGGTCCTTTCGTTCTGGAGCGCGCCGGGGCGGATCGAATACCGCCTCCCGCCCCAGGCGGAGACCAGCGGTCCTTGGCGAGTGAACCTCACGGTGGAGGGCAGCCGCTGGCTGTTGGCCTACAACCGCTTGATCGCACCGGGCAAGCTGCCCCCCAGCCAGGACCCCAAGGCGCAGACCGACCGCCAGGCGGTCTGGGAGGCGTGGGTCCAATCGAAGGTCGACCACGACCGACACCTTGCCGCGCAGGACGCCGAGCGGAACAACCTGGCGGAGACCGGCCGCACCTTCGGGCTGGTCCCGCCGGCAGCGCCGCCCGCGCCCGGCCCCCAGCCTCAGGAACTGCTGGACCAGCTGGGCCCCGCGCCGCGCCTTGCCGAGGCCGTGCGCCCCGTGCAGGCCACGGTGCGCTTCGATGACGGCACGGTGCTGACCTACACGAACCACACGCCGATGCGAGCGCGCTATGCGTACTACCGGTTCCCTCAGGGCGTGATGTCCGCCGGCACGAGCGTGCGCACGCTCCCCCGGCAGGACCTCGAGACGCTGTTCCGCAAGGCGGGCCTGCAGCCCAAGGTTCAGAGGGTGATGCAGGCGGTGTCGCTGCTCGAGGGCGGCTTCGACTCGGTCAACACGTACGACACCGGCTTCGTCTCGGTCGGCTTCATCCAGTTCGCCTGCCTGTCCTCCGGCGCGGGCTCGCTCGGCGCGATGCTGCTGCGCCACAAGACCGAGAACCCCGCGGACTTCCAGCGCGACTTCCGCGCCTTCGGCATCGACGTGTTGCCGGACGGGCGGCTCGCGGTGGTGCGACCCAGCGACGGGGCCGAGCGGCGCGGAGCCGACGCGGCCCAGGCGATCATCGACCACCCCGGGCTCATCGCGGTGTTCCAGCGTGCTGGCCAGCGGAGCGAGGCCTACCGAATGGCCCAGATCCGCACGGCCATGGCGATGTTCTATCCCGAGGACGACGTGGTCGAGGTGCCTGTAGGCGACCGGACCGAGCGCGTGCGCGTCGGCGACATCGTGCGCACCGAAGCGGGCTTGGCCACCCTGATGGACCGCAAGGTCAACACCGGCAAGCTCGACCCCCTGCCCCAGGTGCTCGCCCAGATCGTCCAGGACTACGGCCTGCGGTCGCTCCAGGAGGCGGCGGACCTCGAGAGGGAGATCGTCGCTCGGATGCGCTACCGCAAGGACTACCTGGCGATCGCCGACCTCGGCCAACCCGATCCTCCAGCCCGCCACAGGAAGGTCCGAGGCAACCAAGCGCCACCCTCGCGCCACCAGTCGCCGCGCCAGCCGAACCGCAGGAGGTGAGGGTCCCGAAATCCCCGGGTTTTTGCGGGGAAACCCTAAAGAAACGGCCTGAAGATGCCGTTGATAACGATAGGTCCGTTTCGGACAGAAAAAGGCAAGACGGGGGCGACCCCGATCGCGCAAAGCCAAGGGTCTCACGTTAGACAGCCGGTTGCCTGTCTGGAAGGAGCACGAAGCCTGGAGTGGGTGACGATGCGAATTTCAGACGAACAAGTGAAGAAGGTGCTTGCCTCGGATCTCGCCGCGGCGTACCACGACCCGTTGATCGGTCCGATCTCCAAGCCAGCGGCCAGAGAGGAGGACCAAGACCTCGTTCGAGAGATCGCCGCGAAGGTGATGGCCATGCCCGAACGCGAAGAGCTGATCGCCGAGCTCCGCGCAAGGATCGAGGCCGGCGAGTACAACCCTTCCGGCGCCGACATCGCCGAGGCGATGATCCGCCGGGCGATCGCCGACCGGATCCGCTGAGAGCGGACTCCCTTTCCACCCCTCGAAGAAGCTCAGGCCCCGCCCCCGGGCGGGGCCTCTTGCGTCTCCACCGGTCCGAACGCCGGGCCCGACGGAACCTCCGACCAGGCCGTCGCCGCCTAGCTCTTGTTGCGGATGTGCAGCAGGTCGCCGTCCTGAACGACGTACTCCTTGCCCTCCAGGCGCATCCTTCCCTGCGCCACCGCGGCCTCCCACGAGCCGGCGGCCTCCCAATCCGCGTACGAAACCACCTCCGCACGGATGAAGCCCCTCGCGATGTCGCTGTGGATGGTGTCCGCCGCCTTCAGCGCCGTGGATCCGCGGCGCAGCGCCCAGGCGCGGGTTTCGTTCTCGCCGGCGGTGAAGAACGTGATGAGGCCCAGAGCGTCGTACACCGCGCGCACCAAGCGCGCGCTGGCGGGCTCCTCCAAGCCGTAGTCCGCCAGGAACTCCCTCTGCGCCTCCGCGTCGAGCTGCGAGATCTCCATCTCCACCTCGGCGCTCACCGCGAACGCCTGCGTGCCCAGCTCGCCGAGCCTGTCGATGATCGCCCGCACCTTCGCGCCGGGAGATCCGGCCTCCTTCTCTCCCACGTTCACCGCGACGACCATCGGCTTCGCGCTGAGGAACTGGTAGTTGCGGGCGATCGCGGCCTCCTCGTCGCTGAGCTCGAGCGCGCGGATCGGCCGCCCCGATTCCAGCTCGCCTCGGATGCGCTCGAAGAACACGCGGTCCAGGTAGTCGGGCGTGCCCGGCGTCCGGGCGTTGGGGGACTTCTTCAGCCGCTCCAGCCGGTTCTCCACGATCTGCAGGTCCGTGAGCACCAGCTCGTCCTCGACGGTGGAGATGTCGCGCTGGGGGTCGACCTCCGCGTGGTAGGGCGCCGTGTCCGACTCGAACGCCCGCACCACGTGCAGCAGAAGGTCCAGCTTGCGGGCTTCGTCCAGAAACCTCTGGGTGAACAGCCTTCCGGTGCCGCCCTGGGCGTCGTCCAGATCGTCGGTCACCGTCACGGTTGCAGGCGTGGCCTTCTTGGGCCTCACCTGCGCAACGATCCTGTCGAACCGCGGGTCCGGCACACGCACCGCGGCGATCGAGCCCTTGCCCGCTCCTGCCGCGACCGCCTGGAACAGCGTGGTCTTGCCCGCCGCCTGGAAACCGATCAAACCAACCTTCATCCGTCCGCCTTTTCGAACTCGATGCTCAGCTCGGGTGGGCCGTGCCGCATCGGCTGGATCCAGAAGAACCACACGCTGGCCGCCAGCAGGAGCAACAGGATCCACGGCGTCCAATCGAAGCGGCGCCGGGCCGAAGCCCGAGACACCGTGCCCTCTTCCCTGCGCACGAGCCCAGTATATCCGCCCGGGTCCCGCTTCCGAAGAACCTCGGGTAACCTACCGGTGCCGTCCGGCCGAACCAGTTCCGAAGCCGGGGGCGGGGACATCACGAGTGCCGAACATCGAGGACATTCTCGCCGCGTTGCCGCACCGTTACCCGATGCTGCTGGTCGACCGGGTCCTGCAACTGGAGAAGGGCAAGTCCTGCAGAGGCCTGAAGAACGTCACCATCAACGAGCCGTTCTTCCAAGGCCACTACCCGGGGATGCCCGTGATGCCGGGCGTGCTGATCCTGGAGGCGATGGCCCAGGCCGGCGCGATGCTGCTGCTGACCGACGAGCAGTACCTCGGCATGACGCCGCTGCTGGCCGCGATCGACGGGGTGAAGTTCAAGCGGAAGGTCGTGCCCGGTGACCAGCTGATCACCGACGTCGAGCTGCTGTGGTTCAAGCGCAACGTCGGCCGCATCCAGTGCCACTCCACCGTCGACGGCCAGACCGTCGCGCAGTGCGAGATGACGTTCACGCTGATCCCCAGCGGCACTTCGAAGGAAGGAGCCAAGGAGCCGTAGTGGCGCGCATCCATCCGCTCGCCGTCGTCGATCCCCGAGCCGAACTCGCCGAGGACGTCGTCGTCGGACCGTTCTGCATCGTGGAGGCGGGAGCGGTCATCGGTCCGGGTTGCGTCCTGGAGGGTCACGCCATCGTGCGCGGAGGCGTGACCATGGGCCGCGACAACTTCGTGGGCCAGGGCGCCTCGATCGGCGGAGACCCGCAGGACCGTAAGTACTCCGGCGAGCCCACCTTTCTGCGCATTGGCGACGGCAACGTGTTCCGAGAGTACGTCACGTTGCACCGTGCCACCGGCGAAGGCAAGTGCACCACCATCGGCTCGAACTGCTACCTGATGGCCTATAGCCACGTCGGACACAACGCCACGCTGGAGGACGGCGTGACGATGGCCAACTGCGTGGCGCTGGGGGGCCATGTCACCGTGGAGACGGCGGTCACCATCGGCGGCATGGTGGCCGTGCACCAGTACGTCCGCATCGGGCGCTACGCGATGGTGGGAGGCTTCACGCCGGTGGCGCGCGACGTGCCGCCGTTCATGCTGGTGAGCGGGCCCAACCAGGAGGTGCACGACATCAACGCCGTCGGCCTGCGGCGGCTGGGGGTGGACGTGCAGTCGCGCATGGCCCTGCACAAAGCCTGCAAGCTGCTGTTCAAGTCCCGCCTGAACCTGGCCAACGCCATCGAAACCCTGCGGCGCGAGGTCCCCGCCACACCCGAGGTCGAGTACCTCATCGCCTTCCAGCAACGCCTCTACCGCGGCAAGCACGGCCGCGGCGACCAGCCGTGAGGATCGTGCTGTCGGCTGGCGAGGCGTCCGGCGACGCCTACGGTGCCGCCTTGGTCCGCCACGCGCGGCCTCTGTTGCCGGACGCCCAGTGGGCCGCGCTCGGCGGCAGGCGCCTGCTCGCGGCGGGCGTCTCCCTCTGGGAGGACACGTCCTCTTGGGGAGCCATGGGGGTCGTGCAGTCGCTGAGGGTCGCGCCGCGCGCGGCGATCGGCTTTTATCGCACGCTGCGCCGCCTGCGTTCGGAGCAGCCGGGCTGGCTGGTGCCGATCGACTTCGGCTTCTTCAACACGCGCCTAGCCCGCAGGGCCAAAGGACTCGGCTGGAAGGTGCTGTACTTCATCCCGCCGGGCTGCTGGCGACGGGACCGGGGCGGCCAAGGGCTGCGCGAGCTGGTGGACGCCGTGAGCACGCCCTTCCCGTGGTCCGCCGAGAACCTCCGCCGGGACGGCATCCAGGCCCACTGGTTCGGCCATCCGTTGCGGCAGCTCGTCCAGGAGGCCGGAGGCGACGCGCCCGAGCGCCGCGAGGCTCTGGCGGTGCTGCCCGGCAGCAGGCTGCACGAGCTGGAGGCGAACCTGCCCGCCTTGGCCGAGGCGCTGCGGGACTGGCCCACCCCGATCGTGTTCCCGGTCGCGCCGACGCTCGCCGCGGAGACCCTCCGCGAGCGCTGGCTGCGCCTGACGGGACGCGCCGGCGACGAGTTCCGCACGGACGGCGCCGCCAGGGCGCTGCTCGGTTGCCGCGCCGCGGTGGTGTGCAGCGGAACGGCCACCCTCGAGGCGGCGCTGTGCGGATGCCCGATGGTGGTGGTCTACCGCCTGTCCCGAGCCATGCGGGTCGAAGTCCGGCTGCTGCGCATTCGGGTGCGGCACATCTCCCTGCCGAACATCCTGCTGCAACGCAGCGCCGTGCCCGAGCTCGTGGACGACGCCGCCACCCCGCAAGCCATCCGTGGCCAAGCCGAGGCGGTCTGGCACGGTCCGGCCCGAGAGGACCAGTTGCTCGCCTTTCGGGAGCTCGAGGGCCTGCTCGGGCCGGCCGACGGCATCGCCCGGACCGCGCAGCTGCTGGCGAGCCTCGCGCGCGGGGCCTAGTCCAGCAGACGCGGCGTGAAGTCGGTGTCCGGCCGCACCCTCCGGCAGTACGCGGCCATGAGCTTGGCGCAGTTCTCCACGTCGGTCAGGCTGAGCAGCTCGCACGGCGTGTGCATGTAGCGCAGAGCCACGCCGAGGATGCCCACCGCCATGCCGCCGCGGTTGAGCTGCATCGCGTTGCCGTCCGTTCCCGTGCCGCCCGGAGCGACGTCCACCTGGTAGGGGATTCCCTCCTCCTGCGCCGCCTCCTGAACCATGCGGAACACGATCGGGTTCGTGTTGGCTCCCCGGGTGAGCGACGGTCCGGCTCCCACGTCCAGCTTGCCATAGCGGGACGGGCTGACTCCCGGATAGTCGATGGCGTGGTTGACATCCACGCACAGGCCCGACTGGGCGTTGATCGTGAACGAGCTCGTCCTCGCGCCGCGCAGCCCGATCTCCTCCTGCACGGTCGCCACCGCGAACACCCCGACGTTCGGGTCCAGCCCTCCCTGCTCGCTGAGGAGGCGGAGCGCCTCCGCGACGATGAACGAGCCCATTTTGTTGTCGAAGCCGCGGGCCGTCGCACGGTCTCCCAGCAGCGGCTGGAACTCCACCTGGTACGTGGCCACGTCGCCGAGCGACACGAGCTCCTCCGCCTCGGCGCGGCTGGTCGCGCCGATGTCGATCCACAGGTCGTGCAGGTTGGGCTTGCGCTTGCGCTCCTCTTCCTCCAGCAGATGGATCGGCTTGCGGCCGATCACGCCGGGGACCCGCCGCTTGCCGTGCACCCAAACCCGCTGCCCGACCGGGATGGTGCTGTCGTGGCCGCCGATGCCGCTGAAGTACAGGAGGCCCTTGTCGTCGATGTGGTGGATGATGAAGCCGATCTCGTCCATGTGGCCGGCCAGCATGACCCGCATCTCCGCCTCGGGATGCAGCGCGGCCCACACGTTGCCGTGCACGTCGGTCACGACGCTGTCGGCGAAGGGCCGCGTGTACTGGCGGAACACCTCGGCCGCCCGCTCCTCGTAGCCGGAGGGCGAAGGGGTGTCGACGATCGCGCGAAGGAAATCCAAAGACTCGGGACGCATACCGCCCGAGTTTGGCAGATCCCTCAGTGGTGGCGGCTGGCCTTCTGCCGAAGGATGATCGCCGCGGCGTTCAGGCTCAGCAGAACCACGAGCAGCACGATGATGCCGGCCGCGGCGGCCTCCTGGAAGCCCTTCTGCGGCTGGGAAGTCCAGTTGAAGATCTGGATCGGCAGCACGGTGAACGAGGAGCTCAGGCTCTCCGGCACGAAGCGCACGAACGACACCGCGCCGATGAGGATCAGCGGCGCCGTCTCGCCCAGCGCGCGCGAGAGACTCAGGATCACGCCCGTGAGGATCCCCGGCAGCGCGGCGGGCAGAACCTGCCGGTAGATGGTCTGCCACTGCGTCGCCCCGAGCGCCAGGCTGCCCTCGCGGTAGGAGTCCGGCACCGCCTTCAGCGCCTCCTGCGACACGGTGATCAGCATCGGCAGGATCAGCAGCGACATGGTCAGCGCGCCGGAGATCACGCTGCGGTCGAGCGCCATCCACCGCACGAACACGGCCAAGCCCAGCAGGCCGTACACGATCGACGGCACTCCGGCGAGGTTGCTGATGTTGACCTGGATCAGTTCGGTGAGCCAGTTGCGGCGGCGCTGGAACTCCTCCAGATAGATGGCCGCCGCGATGCCCGTCGGCACCGCGATGAGCCCCGTCAGCACGACCACCCACAGCGAGCCGAACAGCGCCGACTTGATGCCGGACCGCTCGGGGAAGCGAGACGGGTACGAGCTCAGAAACTCCCAGCTGAGCCTCTGGCTGCCGTCGCGGAACACGCTGTACAGCAGGATCGCCAGCAGCGCGATGCCCGCAAGGGTGGCCACGAGACAAAGGTTCGTGAACAGCGCGTCCTTCAGACCCCGCAGGCTGAGCCTCTTGCCGTACCGCTCCGCTCCGCTCACGAGTACACCTGCCGGAAGCGCTTGACGAGACGGATGGCCAGGATGTTCATCGCCATGGTGAACGCGAACAGCGTGACTCCCACCGCGAAGATCGTTTGGTACTCCACGGTGCCGGCCGGAGTGTCGCCCCGGCTGATCTGCACGATGTAGGCGGTCATCGTCTGGATGCTCTCCGCGGGGTTGAACGTGAGCTTGGGGGACATGCCGGCCGCGAGGGTCACGGCCATGGTCTCTCCCACCGCGCGCGAAAGGGCCAGAACGAAGGACGCCATGATGCCGGAGAGCGCGGCGGGGAACACGGTCCTCCAGCCGACCTCGAACTTCGTCGCCCCCAGCGCGTAGGCGCCCTCGCGCAACCCGCGTGGCACCGCCGACAGAGCGTCCTCGCACAGCGAGCTCACCAGGGGAAGGATCATGATGCCCACGACGATGGCGCCGCTCGCCGCGTTGAACACCTCGACGTTCGGCACGAACATCCGCAGCAGCGGCGTCACGAAGAACACGCCGAAGTAGCCGTACACCACCGTCGGGATGCCGGCAAGGATCTCCAGCGCCGGCTTGACCACAGCGCGCACCTTCACCGACGCGTATTCGCTGAGGTACAGCCCCACCAGGGTGCCGAGCGGGATGGCGATCAGTCCCGCCCCCACGGTGATCATCAGCGTGCCGACGATCAGCGGCAGAACGCCGAAGCTGCGCGGCTGGAACAGCGGCGCCCAACGGGTTCCGGTGAAGAACTCGCTCGGCGACACCTGCTTGAAGAACAGGTACGCCTCCTTCACCAGAACGAACACGATGCCGAGCGTCGTGAGGATCGAGACCGCGGCGGCGGCGAAGCACAGCCAACGGATGGCCGTCTCCACGTAAACGGCCGGTCCCGGCCGGCGGCGGAACCTCTCCGCCCCGGCCGGGACTACCGGTTTGGCTGCCTCGGCTTCGATCAACGCCGCTCCCTCACTTCTCGCGGGCGAGCACGTCCTCGATCTTCATGCCCTTGGCGGTCTCACCCAAGAACCGGGAGCCCGTCCGCCGCTCGGCCACGATCTTCTTGCCGATCCCATAGGCTTCTGCCGGCAACGCCACGTAGCCCACCTGGCCGACCAGCGTCTCCGCATGGTCCATGCAGTACTCCAGGAAGGCCTTGACCTGAGGCTTGTCCAGGCTCTTGGCGTTCACGTAAAGGAACAAAGGACGGGACAGGGGCTGATACTTGCCGGACCGGATCGTCTCGGGGCTCGGCTCGACGGGACCCTCGCCGCCGTCGATCTTCACGGCCCGGATCTTGTCCTTGTTCTCCATGAAGTACGCGATGCCGAAGTAGCCGAGCGCGCCCTCGTCTCCCGCCACGCCCTGCACCAGCACGTTGTCGTCTTCGCTGGCCGTGTAGTCCGACCGGCTCTTGCCCTTGCCGCCGTTGATCGCCTCGCAGAAGTAGTCGAACGTCCCCGAGTCGGTTCCCGGACCGTACAGCTTGAGCGGCTTGTTCGGGAAGCCTGCGCGAACCTGCGACCAGTTGTTGACCTTGCTGGCGGGCTCCCAGATCTTCTTGAGCTCGGCGACGGTCAGGCTCTCGGCCCACGTGTTCTTCGGGTTCACCACGACGGTGAGGCCGTCGAACGCGATGGGGATCTCCAGATACTCCACGCCGTTCTTCTTGCAGAGCTCTTCCTCGCTCGGTTCGATCGGACGAGACGCGCCCGTGATGTCGATCTCCCCGCGGCCGAACTTCTTGAAGCCTCCTCCGGTGCCGCTCTCGGCCACCGTCACGTTCACGCCGCGGTTCTCGTTCATGAACTCCTCGGCCAACGCCTGCGTGATGGGGAACACGGTGCTCGAGCCGTCGATGCTGACCGCACCCTGCAACGAACCGGCCTCCGAGCCGCCGGACGCCGCGCCGCCGCCCGCCTCCTCCTTGGGGCCGCCGCAACCGATCGCCATCAACGCCGCAAGGACGAGGAAACCCGTTCGAATCTTCATGCTCCGTTCACTTCCTCCCGCTGAAATCCGTAGCGAAACTACCGCGAAAATGTTAAGGACTTGTTAAGAGAAGCTTCGGCGAACCCGCAGCGTCGCCGTGCGCGTATCTGGAAGCATGAGTCTGACAGCCTGTCTCGCCCTCCTCCTCTCCCAGCCGGTCCCAGGCCTTCCCGCGGACGCCGCCGTGGTCTACACGGGCGTGCCCGGCTGCAGGGAGGCCCGAGGGGCCGTGCGCATGCAGGGGCTGAGCGTGTCGGCGACGCTGGGGCCGGATGCCGGCGCGTTCGAGACGCTGGCCTGGTTCAAGAACGACGCCCCGCGCGACATCCCCGCCACGATCCTTCTGCCCGTGGTGGCGCAGAACCCCTTGGTCGGGCGCGGCTACGACATCCGCTTCGAAGCCACTTGGGACCGCAACCCCGTGGCGGTCGTTCCCGCCTCCGCGCCCAAGACCTTCGAGGATCCCGAGCTGCTGGTGGGCGTGCGGAACAAGCTGCCCTACGCTCGGTCCGAGCGCATCCACGGGATCAAGGTGACCTTCAAGGCCAGTTCGACGCACGCCCTGCGCCTGCGGTGGGAGGCGCCGATCGGCCGGGGCGGCTTGGACGGCATGTTGCGCTTCGCCGTGTACGACACCTCGCTCGCCGCCGACTGGGGACCCGTGGGACAGTTCAACTTCGCCCTCCGCTACACGCCCGAGGTGGTGTTCCAAACCTACGAGGCCAAGCCCGATTGGGGCTGGCAGATCGGTCCGCGCGGGGCGTTCTTCAAGCGGACCGGCTTCCAGCCTGGCTCGGACGCCCTCGTGCGGTTCGTGTACTACCCGGGAGGTTTCGAAAAGATCGGCCAGTGATCCTTGGGTGGCGCGCGGCGAGCGGGTAAACCTGTGACCAGAGGTCTGCCGTGGCGCGCTTCCAAATCGATCTCGACTACCTGGTCCGCTTTCTCGTCGACCTGCTGAACACGCCGAGCCCCACCGGCTCGACCGACTGGGCCGTGGGCTTCGTGCAGCAGGAGCTGGAGGCGCTCGGCATCCCCAGCGAGCGCACCCCGAAGGGCGCCTTGGTGGCCACCCTCGAGGGTCTGCGACGCGACCGGCCCCGCGCGGTGACCGCGCACCTGGACACGCTCGGCGCGATGGTGGCCCAGATCAAGCCGAACGGCCGCCTCAAGCTCGCGGCGCTGAACGGCGTCGTGTGGCCGACCGTCGAGAGCGAGGGCGTCTGGGTGGCCACGCGCCAGGGCCGCCAGATCCGGGGCAGCGTCGTGCTGGCCAACGGCTCCGCCCACGCCAACCGGGAGGCCCGCACCAAGGAGCGCAACGCCGACACGCTGGAGGTACGGCTGGACGAGAGAACCTCCTCGGCCGAGGAGACGCGCGTGCTGGGCATCGAGGTGGGAGACTCCGTGGCGTTCGATCCGCGCGTCGAGGTCGGGGACGCGGGCTTCGTGCGCTCCCGGTTCCTGGACGACAAGGCATGCGTCGCCGCGATGCTCGCCGCCCTCAAGTGCCTGCGCGACAACGGCATCACGCCGGCCCAGCAGACCACGCTGCTGTTCAGCGTGCACGAGGAGGTCTCCCACGGCGGGCGCGACGGCCTGCCGGAGGACCTGGCTGAGATGGTTGTGCTCGACATGGGATCCATCGGAGAGGGCCTGCAAGGCGACGAGTTCCATTGCTCGCTGTGCATGATGGACTCCGGCGGACCCTACAGCTCCGCGCTCAACGAGAAGCTGCGAACCATCGCGGATCAGGCCGGCATCGAGCTGAAGACCGACGTGTATCCGTTCTACACCTCCGACGGGACGGTCTACTGGCGCTCGGGAGGACGGGCGCAGGTGGCGCTGTTCGGCCCGGGGGTCGACACCAGCCACG
Organism: Fimbriimonadales bacterium; assembly: GCA_026418055.1. GTDB lineage: Bacteria > Armatimonadota > Fimbriimonadia > Fimbriimonadales > Fimbriimonadaceae > UBA8783. The sequence continues at coordinate 1,331 of JAOACB010000048.1, read as the reverse complement.
GCTACGAGCGCACGCACAGGGACGCCCTGCACGACACGGCGCTGCTGCTCGCGGAGTACCTCGTCGAAGACTGAACTCGGCGGACCCTGCAAAACTGCCGGGATTCTGCCGATGAGAGGGAGGGGCTGAAGCTCCAGACCGCTTCGGGAGAACCCACCGACCAGCATGGCGAAGACTCGGCAGAACCGCAACGGCGAGCAGAAGGTCAGCATCAGCGTGGCCAGCGAGATCACCGGCGTGGAGATCCACACCCTGCGCTATTGGGAGCGCGAGTTCGAGGAGTTCCTCCGGCCCGAGCGCACGCCGGGAGGCCAGCGCCGCTACCGACCCTCGGACATCCGCACGATCTTCTTGGTCAAGCGCCTTCTGCGCGACGAGATGTTCAGCATCGCCGGAGCTCGCAAGCACCTGCGCGAGGCGGCCCGGATCGAACGCGCCGCGTAGGTCCTTTCCGCGAGAAAGGCCCAGATTTCTCAAGATTTTGCGAGAAAGGAAAAGCAAGCATCCGTTCCATATTCCGGGCTATCCGGCCGAGAAGCGCGTTTCGCCGGAAATGGCCGGGGTTGTCCTTCGTTCTGGAGCGCTGGTACAACCTTGCCCTGCGACAGCCCAACGCAAGAGGAGGTTCCGAATGCGCGACTGCGCGATCCAAGCATGGGCCGTGGGTTTGGCCCTGGCGATCGGGACGATCGCCGCGGCGGCCCCCAGCGCCCCGAAGCCGAAGACCGAGACCCGTGTGGAGCGAAAGGAGATCCCCTACGANGTCCGATACGAGTTCAGCCGTGCGGTGGGCGCCGGACGGCTGGTGAAGGTGCGGGACGGCAAGCCGGGAGAGGTGGTGCGGGTGTTCCGCATCGAGAGGAAGGAGAACGGAGCCGTCGAGAGGAAGTTGGTGCGGGAGCAGCGCGTCGAGCCGATTCCCGCCGTCTACCACATGGGCCGGGCGGGCTATGCGGCCAGCCGAGGAGCGTTCGTGCGCGGACGGGTTCTCGTGATGGAGGCCACCGCCTACGACCCCAGCCCCCAGACCATCGGGCCGCGTGCCACGGGTCGAACCGCCACCGGCATCCGAGCGGTGTTCGGCGTCGCAGCGGTCGACCCCAGGGTCATCCCGCTCGGAACGTTGCTGTTCGTCGAGGGCTACGGCTACGCGATCGCCGCCGACACCGGAAGAGCGATCCGTGGCAACCGCATCGACCTCTGCTTCGACCGTCGGCACCAGGCGCTCGGATTCGGGCGCAAGAAGGTACGGGTGCACGTGCTGAGGTAGCTTGCAGCCGCTCGACCGAGAAGCTTGGAAGGCCCTGCTGCAACGGCGGGGCCTTTTGGCC
>JAOACB010000047.1 GCA_026418055.1 Fimbriimonadales bacterium | reverse complement strand
CACCAGGTGCACCGTGCAACCGCTCTCCGACTCCCCGCCCGCCAGAACCGCCTCGTGCACGCGCATCCCATACATCCCGCGGCCTCCGAACTTCGGCAGCAGGGCAGGGTGGATGTTCAGGACTCGGTTGGGGAAAGCCTCCAGGACCTCGCGGGGCAGCAGCCTCATGTAGCCCGCCAGGCACAACAGGTCGCATCGGGCTTCGAGGAAGGCCTCCGCGATCTTCCGCCCGGCGTCCGGGGCCGACACGTCGATGGTGGCGGTCGGCAACCCCAGCTCTTGAGCCGCGAGGAGCGCGGGCGCGTCGGCTCTCGGGCCGGCGACGAGCGCCACTTCCGCAGGCAACCTCCCCTCGCGGCAAGCGAGCGCCAGAGCCCTCATGTTCGAGCCCCGGCCGTGGGTGCCAACGAGGATGCCGATCCTAGGCCTCTCGGATGGGTCCATGGGCGGATTATCGCCCGTATCCAGCCTCCCGCAGGCGGATCGCCGACCCGTTGGGGATCGCGGCCTCCTCGAAGATGGCGCCGTCCTCCCGAGCGACGGGGCTGGAACCGGGTTTCGGCGTCAGTCTCACGGCGAGCTCTTCGCCGTTCAGCACCTCGATGCGCAGGTCGAATCGAGCGCTCCGGTGCTTCAGGTTGGACACGCCGTAGATTCGCTTGGGCCGCATGAGGGTGCTCGGCAACATGGGAGCGATCACGAAACCGTCGGATTCGTCCTCCTCGCGGAAGCCGATGATGTGCCGCAGCACGAGGGCAGGCAGCGTGGCTCCCCACCCGTAACCCTCGCAGCCGGTGTGCATCAGGCCGGTGGGCTCGATCGGCCAGAACTCGGAGGCGACGCCCGGGATGCGGAAGTTGTACTCGTCCGGCAATCCGAAGCTGTTCTTCGGGAGCCAGTGGAGCGAGCGAGAGCACGTGCGGCCATACACACGGTCGAGCGTCTGGGCGAGCAGGTTCGAGATCTCCTTTCTCAGGCCCGCTCGGTAGCCCGCCTCGCAGAACGGGTAGAGGAAGGACGGCCACTCCAGCCAGTGCCTTGGGTTGTCGAAGAACCTCTGGAATTGGTGCTGGACCTCCCGGATCTGCTCCTCCGTGGCGATGCCGACTGCCACCGGCAGCAACATCATCACGTCCCAGTAGTCGTCCAGGATGATCGGCGACCCCGTGCGGGCATCGAAGTCTCGGAACCACCCGTCCACGAACATGCCTCGCGTGGCCTGGACCCTCCCCTCGGCCTCGCGGCGCCAGTGCTCGGCGCGCTCGCTCATTCCGAGCTCCGTGGCGAACTCCGACAGTCGGAGCATGGCCGAGGCCATCGCGGCCTCCACGTCGACGGTGCGCACGAAGCGCGCCTGGGCGCCTTCCGCCGCCTCCGAGGTCATCGGGATCAGGAAGCGCTTGGAGCCGTCCTGACCGGACTCCCAGCTGTTGTCGCAGAAGAAGTAGCCCGTCTCGTCGCTGCGGTTCTCGATCCACCACTCGACGAACTCCTCGAGGCGGGGGAACAGACGCTCGAGCCAGGCCCGATCGCCCGTTCGGGCGAAGATCTGACGGATGGTGAGGAACGGCAGACCCCAGATCGGCGCCGTGCCGCACTCCTCGCCGCTCTGTCCGACCATGTTCACGCTGCCGTCCTCCCGGCAGCAGGGGATGTTCGGCGCGGGGGCGTCCTCGAACGTGCCCAGCACGACCTCCTTGGCGAGCTCGGGGTCCGCGTAGCTCAGCGCGAGGCTGTCGAGCATGGTTTCGCCGAGCACCATTCGCGGGGTGTGGATCTGCATGCCGTCCCACGGCCTGGTGAAGACGCCCATGGGCGGGCGGATGGTCATCCGCAGGGTCTCCAGATCGTAGATCCAGCCCTCCTTCCACTGCGGCGACCAGTCCCCCTCGAGCAAGGGAGCCTGACGGTAGAAGCGCTCGTCCTCCTCCAGCCTCGCCTCCGCCGTTTCCCGCCACGAGGCGATCGTGTTCCGCAGGCGGCCGATCGCGTCCCGCTCGTTGACCCCGCGCGCAAGGGCGAACACGAATTCCTCCCTCGCTTTGGCGGCCACCGTGAGCGCGTAGGAGGCGACGCTGTAGACCGCGTTCGGCGTGCCGACAGCCGCGCCGGCGTTGGACGACAGGTCGTTGCCCCGGATCCAGCTCCTCCATTCCGCGCGGTTGCCCGTGGCCTTCAGCGCGTCGGCCTCGCGATCTCCGCCTATCGCGAAATGGTCGCCATAGGCCCACATCTTCGACACCATGCCGATGCCCCCTCGGCAGGGTCTGGCGACCACGCCGTTGCATCCCCACCAGTTCTGCTCGGGGAAGCCGTACACGTTGCTCGCGTGGAGCGAGATCGGAATCGGTTCCTCGTTGCCGTTCTCGAACACGGCCCGGCAGACGAGCGCGTGCTCCGAGACGAGGAACCACTGCAGCGAAACGGAGACTCCGCAGAACGAGAAATCGTAGGTGGTGCAGTTCTTCGTGTGGTACCTGCTGGCGAGCTTGACGCCCCGGACGCTGAAATCTTCGGATTCGAAGAACACGGAGTCGCCGATCGCGACCGCCGGGTGCGCCAGCGAGAGGTAGTTCAGATTGCGCTTGGGTCCCTCGCCGTACGGCCAGGGAAGCCTGCGGCACCAGAAGCCGAAACCCAGCGGAGGAACGGTTCGGATCACCCCGCTGCGGTTCAGCACCGCGCTGTGCCAGGGATTGTCGAGGTAGCCGAAGGGAACATAGTCCCGGTACGGGAAGGAAGCGGGAAGGCGAAGCTCGCCCTTGGCCTCTAGAGGATCCGCGTCGGTGTTCAACGGTCGTTGAGACGATTTAGACATATCCCGCCCCCGCCTCGCTCGCCGCGAGGGGAATCACCATGATTGTAGGGCGAACGCTCCCGCGGGTAAAGCGCCCGGGAAGGCTCAGTCCCTCGGCAGAGCCGGTTCGATGTCCACGAACCGTCGGACCACCGCCGGATCGAAGTGCGTCCCGGACTGCGAGCGGATGTACGCCAGGGCATCCTCCCGCCTCCAGGCTTTCCGATACGGCCGATCGGACAGCAGGGCGTCCCAAACGTCGATCACGGCGAACAGGCGAGCGGAGAGCGGGATCTCCTCTCCCCTCAGACCACGGGGATAGCCTGAACCGTCCCCCTCCTCGTGGTGGCAGTAGGGGATGTCGATCGCAGGACGGAGGTACTCGATCGGAAAGAGCCTCTCGTAGGCGTACACGGGGTGCTTCCGCATCTGCACCCACTCGTCTTCCGTGAGGGGGCCCGGTTTCAGCAGGATCGAGTCCGGTATGCCCAGCTTGCCGATGTCGTGGAGAAGGGCCCCCCTGCGCACGTGGGCGATGTCCTCGTCCTCCAGTCCGAAAGCCCTTGCGAGCTCCACCACCGCCGCGGTGACGCGCTGGCTGTGTCCCTCGGTCTCGTGGTCCCTGAGGTCCATGGCTTTGGACCAGCCCTCCAGGGTCGCGTCGTAGGCGATCTGCAGCTCCGTGTTGGTGCGAAGCAACCGCTCGAAGAGCGACGCGCTCTCGATGGCGAGCGCACCCTGGGACGCCAGCACCTCGACGAACTCCATCAACTCGTCGGAAGCCTCCGGTTCCCTGCGGAAAAATGCCTCCAGCACACCCAGCAGCTTGCCCTTGGAAGCCAGCGGGACCGCCCATCCGGCTTGGAACCCTTCCGACTGGATTTCACATCCGTGCACGCAGAGGTCGTGGTTGCCCCGGAGGCGCGACCAGCGGACCATCCGTCGTTCCAAAGCGGCTTTGCCCGCGCAACCCTCCCCTACCCTGATGCATCGCTTCCGCGCGTCGGGGCTCAGCAGGCCTCGTCCGGAGGCGTACTTCAACGCCTGCGTGTCGCCGTCGAGCAGCAGCACGTCCGCCGCGTCGGCGTCGGTCTGGGCGATCACTTGGTCGACGATCACCGAGAGCATCAGGTTGAGGTTCAGCGACGAGTTGATCGCGATGTCGACGCGACGCAGGGCCCCGAGCCGCTCGACCTGTTGCCGGTAGCGCATCTCAGCGCGCTTCTGCTCGGTCACGTCGCGCAGGAACAGCGTCAGGAACCAGCCGGCTCCCAGCCTCACGCCGCTGGCGTTGACCTGGGCGCAGAAGGTGCTTCGATCCTTGCGCACAGCCAAGATCTCGATCGAGGGCACGGCGAAGCTGGAGTCCGTGCAGCGGGCAGGTTGTTCCAGGAGCATTCGGCAGGCCTCCGAAAAATCTCGGTGAAAGAGGCTGAGGATGGACTGTCCGAGCGCCTCCTGAGGGAGATACCCGAACATCTCGCAGGCGCAACGGTTGAGGGAGCGGATGCAGCCATCTTCGCCGAAGGTGACGATCCCTTCGGCCGCGTTCTGGAGGATGGCCTGATGGATCGCCTCCACCTCCCTCTGCGCCTCCTCGGCTCTGCGGCGCTCCAGGCGCATCCGGTGCTCGGCGATCTCCCGCTCGACCACCGGGCCGAGCTTGGCTAGGTTGCCCTTGAGCACGTAATCCTGGGCTCCCGCTCGCATGAGGGCCACGGCCGCCTCCTCTCCGATGCAGCCGGACACCACGACGAACGGCAGCTCGGGCCATCGGTTGCGCACGAGCTCCAACGCCTGCTGGGCGGTGAAGCCTGGAAGGTTGTGGTCGGAGAGCACGATGTCCCAGTCGTCCTTGCGCAGGGCGGCGGACAGAGCCCCAAAGGCCTCCACCCGCAGCACGATCGGGTCGAAGCCGCTCTGGCGCAGGGCTCTGCCAACGAGGATGGCGTCGTCCTCCGAATCCTCTACGAGAAGCACCTTCAGTCTTCGAGGAGTGTTGTCACCCTCCCCATGCATCTCCGAAACGACGCTTCTCGGCACGACCGCCATGAGCACCCACCTCCGCTGCCCCGTGCGTTGGCTTCCCTGCCGAGCGGGCTCGGCCGCCCCTCCTCGCGACCGGCAAACCAGCAAAAACACTATAACGCAGGCTGTCTTCCGGGTTCGGAAGAATCCGCTAAACTGACCCGAAAAGCGCAAGACCGAACCGAGCTTCGTTCCCGACGCGTGCAAAAGGCCCAAGGTTCGTTGCATGATGGTGCCGGAGTTCGGTCATGGCGGAGCACAAACGATACGCTTTGGGATTGGACTATGGGACCAACAGCGTGAGGTCCTTGATCGTCGATGTCGAGGATGGGCGCGAGGTCGCCACGCACGTGTTTCCGTATCCGTCCGGCGAGGAGGGCATCCTGCTCGATCCCAAGGACCCGAACCTGGCGAGGCAGCATCCCGCGGACTATCTGTTGGGGTTTGAGCGCGCGGCGAAGGAGGCGATCCGCATCGCCCGAGACGTCGAACCCGGCTTCGACCCGGCGCGCATCGTCGGGATCGGCGTCGACACAACCGGTTCCACCCCGTTGCCCGTCGACCGCGACGGGGTGCCGCTGGCGTTCCACGACGAGTTCCGCGACAACCCTGCGGCGATGGCTTGGCTGTGGAAGGACCACACGTCGTTCGCGGAGGCCGCCGAGATCACGGAGAAGGCCGAGAAAGGGGGGTATCCCTACCTTGCGAAGTGCGGGGGAACGTACTCGTCCGAATGGTTCTGGTCCAAGGTGCTCCACTGCCTGAGGACGTCGCCCGAGGTCTTCGAGGCCGCTTACAGCTGGGTGGAGTGCGCCGACTTCATTCCCGCGTGGGTCACCGGGAACGCCAAGCCGGAGCGTGTCCGCCGCGGCGTGTGCGCCGCCGGCCACAAGGCGATGTATCACCCCGCGTGGGGAGGGCTGCCGAGCAAGGAGTTCTTGGCGGGCCTGGATCCGAAGCTGGCGTACCTGAGGGACCGGCTGTACGAGGAGGCCGTTCCCTCGGACCACTCCGCAGGAGGGCTGTCTGCCGAGTGGGCCGACAAGCTCGGGATCCCCGAGGGAACGCCGGTAGCCGTGGGTGCGTTCGATGCGCACATGGGCGCCGTCGGTTCCGGCGTCCGACCTGGGGTTCTGGTGAAGATCATGGGCACGAGCTCGTGCGACATGACGGTCGCCGAGAGCGCTCCGGACATTCCCGGGCTGTGCGGCATCGTCCCTGGCTCGATCTTGCCGGGGATGCTGGGCCTCGAGGCGGGTCAGTCCGCGATGGGTGACGTGTACAACTGGTTCGTCAGCGAGCTCTGTCCCGCTGAGTACGCCGAGGACCCGCACCGCCTGCTGAGCGAGGCAGCGGCGCGGATGAAGCCGGGAGAATCCGGCCTCCTCGCCTTGGACTGGAACAACGGCAACCGCACGATCCTCGTGGATCCGCTCCTGACGGGCTTGCTGGTCGGGCAAACCCTGCACTCCTCGGCGCCCGAGATCTACCGCGCCCTCATCGAGGCCACCGCCTTTGGATCGTTGCGGATCATCGAGCGGTTCGAGGAGTACGGCGTGCGCATCGAGTCGATCGTCGCGGGCGGCGGCATCCCGGAGAAGAACGCGTTCGCCATGCAGGTGTTCGCCGACGTGTGCAACCGTCCTTACCGGCTCAGCCGGTCCTCGCAGACCTGCGCGCTGGGCGCCGCGATCTTCGGCGCGGTGGTGGCTGGCGTCTACCCGAACGCTCAGGCCGCCCAAGAGCGCATGACGGGCCTCAAGGAGACGGTTTACGAGCCCATTGCGGAGAACGCCTCGGTGTACGCGGAGCTGTACGAGCTTTACAAGCTGCTGCACGACGCGTTCGGCGTCCGTGGCTCCACGGCTGAGCTCTACCCGCTGATGAAACGGCTGATCGCCATCCGGGACCGCGTGCGCAAGGCCTAGACGGCGGCCTCGACGGGCAACAGATCCGCCCAAGCGCCGGGACGCAGGTGGCCGAGGTCCCGGTCCCCCAGCGCTTGGGCGGATAGCTCGGTGAAGCAACGGTAGGCCAGGCTCTCCGACACGGCCTCGTTCGGATCGAAGCCCTCCGGCCGCCGGGCCGCCAGGCGCACGCACGTCCAAGGCTCTCCCAAGCAGATCGGCCGGTCTGTGCCGAAGCAAAGGCGAACCCCGGCGCGGTCCATCGATCCGAGCGGGTTGAGCCTCGCCATGCGTTCGAGCCCCAAGCTCTCGCGGTAGGCGGAGGAGAAGTCAGCGAGGAACTCGGGTTGGGCGCACACGAAGCACCCTAGCTCGGCCAGCTGCTCGATCTGACGGTCATCCGCCAGCATCGCGTGCTCGATGCGGTGGCGGCTGGGCACGCCCGAGTCGCGCACGGCCCGCAGAGCCACGTCGAGCGCATGGTCCCCGATGGCGTGGATCGCCACCGACCAGCCCTCCTCGCTCGCCCTGCGGACCATCTCGCGCAACCGGCTCGGACGATAGGTCAGGATGCCGCTCCAGCCGCGGGAGGGAGCGTCCTGACCCTCGTACGCTCCACGAATCGCGGCTGTTCGAGCTCCGAGGGCCCCGTCGGCGAACACCTTGATCCCCGCCACCCTGCACCGGTGAGGGTCCGCGCCCGAAAGGGTCTCGATCCAGTCCGGACGGCTTCGCGGTCCGAACGCGCTCGACCATTGCACGTAGAGTCGGAGTCGAACGGGGCATCCTCGCTGCGAGGCCTCCTTATACGCCTGCAACTCTCGGTTCAGGTCGTAGTAGCCCGTCATCATGTCCGAGACCGTGCCGATGCCCATCGAGGCGATGCGCTCGCAAGCCCGAAGGATCGCCTCCGCCATCGTGGACACGTCCTCTTTGGGCGCGTGCTTGCGGAGCATCTCGTTCGCTCTCTCGAGCAACCAGCCGTTCGGCCGGCCGTCGCGTCCTCGCACGATCGATCCGCCTGGCGGGTCGGGGGTCTGCTCCGTGAAGCCCGCGAGGCGCAGCACCGCGCTGTTCACCACGCTGCCGTGCCCGCTGGCGTGCCGCAACACGATGGGAGTCTCCGCCGATAGCCGGTCGAGATCAGCCGCGAGCAGCGTCGGCTCTCCACGGTGGCGGTCGGGGTCGTAGCCGCTGACGATCAGCCACTCGCCGCGGGCCAGGCCCCTCAAGCCGTCCCGGATGCGGTCCAGGACTTCGGACCGGGTGGCGCACCCAGCCACCGAGGGGCGCACCAAGTCCAATCCCATGGGAAGCACGTGGGCGTGGGCGTCCACGAACTTCGGGCGGAGCTCCGCTCCGCGGAGGTCGACCACCTGGGAGTCGCGCACGGGCCCTCGGACGATGCGTCCGTCCTGCACGCAGACGTCGCGCAGGGAACCGTCGAAGGGGTCTCTGGCGTTGCGGTAGACGATCCTCATGTCGACCCAGGCTTCTTGGCGCTTGCTCGGTGTCCGATGAGGCACACGATCACGCCGAGCCAACACGCTTGGGCGATCCAAGCAGGGACGGACTGGGTGCGCAACCAGAGTGCGAGGAACATGGAGACGCCGGCGCCGGCCATCCATGCCGCCTGCCTCCCTCGCTTGGGCAAGAGCAACAGGTTGGCGAACGCGAGCGCGAGCACCAGCCACTGCACGAAGCGGGCGAAGCTGCCGAACTCCTGCTCGGTCATCCCACCTCACCCATCGCGGCCTCCACCTCCTGCGGCGACCGCACCTCCACCACGCGGAAGCCGTTCGAGCCACCCAACGTCACCACGCCCACCCTTCGCCGACGCGCCAGGTCCTCCAGCGTTCCACGCTCGGGAAGGTATTCCGGCACCATCAGCACCTCGAACGCGTCGTGGAGCGCCCAAACCGAAAGGGCGGCGTCGGACGAGCGCTCGGCGAACAGACCAAGGAACCGGAAGGCCCCGTCAGAGCGGGCTGTTTCCAGCACCTCGAACGCGGCTCGGCACTGCTCCTCCGACAGAGGGTTCCGCGCGCGGAGGAACCACAGCTCAGGACGCCTACCCGAAAGGCTGCTCAGCAACTGGATCAGCTCGGCCATCAGAGCATCGCCCAACGATTGCGGGCGGAGCGTGGAAAGGTCGGTCTCGCCGACCGCCACGAGAGGGCCGCGGTGCTCGACCAATCCGTGGCCCCACAGGCCCGTCTGCAGCGAGACGTCGATCGGCAGGCCGGAGTCGGTAGCCGCCCTGAGCGTTTCGGGCCAGCCGGGCGTTGGAACCAGGCGCAGCCACATCTCCGGCCATGGCTCGTTCGTCCGACCCAGAATGCGGCTCACGACGCCAGCCCCCTGAGCAGGCGGTCCAGCCAAGCGAACAGGAACAAGCCGATCGACACGTATCCGTTCAGCGTGAAGAAGGCCAGATCGATGCGGCTGAGATCGTCCGGCTTCACCAGGCTCTGCTCGTAAGCCAACAAGGCCGCGGCCACGACCACCCCAGCGAAGTACGCGGGTCCGACTCCGAACGCCAGGCCGGCGCCGATCAGCATCGCCAAGGATAGCCCGTGGCACACTCTGGAGACGAGAAGGGACTTTCTCCGACCCAGGGTTTGCGGCAGGGAACGCAGCCCATGCTCCTGGTCGAAGCGATCGTCCTGCAGGGCATAGATGATGTCGAAGCCTGCAGTCCATAGAAGCACGGCCCCGGTCAGCCATCCGATGCGCGGGTCGAGGTCCCCTCGCACGGCGATCCAGGCCCCCGCCGGCGCGATCCCGAGGCTCAGGCCCAGCACGAAGTGCGAGAGCGGCGTGAAGCGCTTGGTCAGGCTGTATCCCAGAGAGACGGCGAGCGCGACCGGCGCCAGCGCGAGCGTCAAAGAGTTGAGCATCGCGGCGCTGAGCAGGAACGCCACGATGCTCAGCACGAGGAAAAGAGCCGCGTCGGCGAGGCGCAGAAGACCGGCGGGGATCGCCCGATCCCGGGTTCTCGGGTTGAGCGCGTCGATGTGCCGATCGGCGATTCGGTTGAAGGCCATGGCGGCGCTTCTCGCCGAGACCATGGCTGCCACGATCCAAAGGAATTTGTGCCAACCGGGCCAGCCGTCGGCAGCCCACATCATGCCCAGCATCGCGAACGGCAGGGCGAAGATCGAATGCTCGATCTTCACCATCTGCAGGAAGACCTTGAAGCTTCGCCAAGGGCGCAGCGCAACGCTCATTCCGCTAAGAAGCATACTGGTTCGGCCGGCGTTCGATCAGCGGGCTCAGAACAGGCCCACAAGCCGCCCTCCCTCGTCCACGTCGATCTTTGCGGCGTTCGGCTCCTTCCCCAGCCCCGGCATGAGCATGATGTCTCCCGCGAGAGCTACCACGAACCCTGCGCCGGCCGAGGTGCGCACCTCACGGATCTCGATCTCGAAGTCCTCCGGGGCATTCAGCAGCTTGGGGTCGTGCGAAAAGCTGTACTGGGTCTTCGCGATGCACACCACCATGTCGAGGCTGCACCGGTGCTCGGCCGCCCACCGGAGCCTTCTTTGCGCGGCGAGGTCGATCGACACGGACGCCGCCCCATAGGCCCTCTTCGCCACAGCCTCGATCATCTTGTCGAGCGGGGTGTCGGTGGGATACAGGTGGCGGAACTCGCTCGGTTGGCTCGAGAGTTCTATGACGGCTTCGCCGAGCTCGAGACATCCCTCGCCGCCTCGTCCGAAAGGATCTGCCCAGACGGCTCGCACACCTACGGAGGCGCAGGCCTCTCGGACGATCTCGAACTCCTCGCGCGTGTCGGTGGGGAACCGGTTGACCGCCACCACGATCGGCGGGCCGTAGTGCCGAAGGTGCGCGATGTGTCGGAAGAGGTTGGCCAGCCCTCGCTCGAGACCCTCCGTGTCCTCGGACCCGCCGTGGTGCTTGAGCGCCCGGATCGTGGCGACGAGCACGATCGCATCCGGGCCTCGGCCCAGCTCACGGCACACGATGTTCAGGAACTTCTCGCCCCCGAGGTCCGATCCGAACCCTGCCTCGGTGACGAGGTACTCCGCCAAGCCGAGACCGCACTCGGTGGCGATGATCGACGAGCAACCGTGGGCGATGTTGCCGAACGGCCCGCCGTGCACGAAGGCCGGGCCGCCCTCGATCGTTTGCACGAGGTTCGGCTTGATGGCGTCCTTCAGCAACGCCGCCATCGCGCCGTTGGCCTGCAGATCCCTCGCGGTGACGGGGCTTCGATCGCCCCGCTCGGCCACGATGATGCAACCGAGGCGCCGCTTCAGCTCCTGCAAGGATCGGGACAGGCAGAGCGTCGCCATGACCTCGCTAGCCGGAGTGACGACGAAACCGTCTTCCCGCGGATAGCCGTTGGCCCTTCCTCCCAATCCCACCACGATCTGTCGGAGCGCCCTGTCGTTCATGTCCACCGTCCGGGGCCAGAACACGGATCGCACGTCGATGCCCAAGGCGTTGCCATTGTGGACGTGCGCGTCGAGCATCGCCGACAGCAGGTTGTGCGCCGCGGAAACCGCGGGGAAGTCGCCCGTGAAGAAGAGGTTGATCTCCTCCATCGGAAGAACCTGGCTGTAGCCACCGCCGCAAGCGCCCCCCTTGATGCCGAAGATCGGACCGAGCGCCGGCTCGCGAGTGGCAGGGATCGCCGAGCGGCCGAGGCGCCTCAGCCCCTGGGCGAGGCCGATCGTCGTCGTGGTCTTTCCCTCGCCCGCCGGAGTCGGCGTGATCGCGGTGACGAGGATGAGCTTTCCCTGCGGCCTGGAGCGGGCGAACTCGATCGCATCCTCCGCCAGCTTCGCCATCGAGCGGCCGTAGGGAAGGATCCAGCGAGGCGAGAGGCCCGCCTCTTCGGCGATCTGCTCGATGGGCTTGAGGGTCGCGCTTTGGGCGATCTCCAAGTTGGTCATGGCGTCTCATTGTGGCCCGCAGGCCGTTCCATCGGCGCAGCCGATCGGCTGGGGCGGGGGAGCCTCGGCCGAGACGCCGTGGGATCCGAACGGATCTGGTTCCGACTGGACTCTCGCCGCGCGGCGACGGGGGCGTCGTGCCCCGGCCTCTTTGGCTTCGGCTCTGCGGCCTTTGGCGATACCGTGCGGATACCGAATGGAAGTCCTCGGGCGGGGCCGCGGTTTCGCCAGGCTCCGCGACCCTTCCTGCCACCGCGGGAGCGAGTTTGCCGGGGCGGGCGGGCCTCGGTGGATCCGCAGTGGCGATCCAAGCTTTCTCCGCCCGGCGGAGCTCCGCCGGGTCCTAGACCCACGGGTTGGGCAGCCAGCGGACTTGAGGCTCGGAAGGACGGATCGGCGCTTGCTTGCTGCTCAACCGCGGACTGCACCGCCACCATGCGAGCGCGACCATTCGGAATACGAACGAGGTGGCTAGGCTGGATGGTGTCCGCTGCCGTCCGCCGCCCGTTGGCCGGACGGTTCGGGGCAGGTGCAGCGACCGGCCTTCTGATGTTCGGGCGGCCTTCCGTTCAGAGGAGGCGCCTGGCTGGCTCGGGAGGCGGAAGTCCGTCGGCCGGTAAACTTCCCTCAATGACCGTCGAGGAACAGCTGGCGTTGCTGCGTCGAGGCACCACGGAGATCCTTTCCGAGGAGGACCTCGCCCGGAAGCTGAAGAGGGACCGGCCGTTGAGGGTGAAGCTCGGAGTCGACCCGACCGCGCGCCACGTCACGCTCGGGTGGGCCGTCGTGCTCCGCAAGCTGCGCGATTTCCAGCGGCTCGGTCACCAGGCGGTGCTCATCATCGGCGACTTCACGTCGATGATCGGAGACCCTAGCGGGAAGAGCAAGACGCGTCCCCAGCTGAGCCGGGAGGAGGTGCAGGCGAACGTCGACGCCGTGATGCAGCAGATCGGCAAGATCCTCGACCCAGCGAAGACCGAGATCCTGTTCAACCGCGATTGGCTCGGGCCAATGACCTTCGAGGACGTCATCCGACTGGCTTCGCGCTACACGGTGGCCCGCATCCTCGAGCGGGACGACTTCGCCAAGCGCCTCGCGGAGCAACGCCCGATCGCGATGCACGAGATCCTGTACCCCCTTTGCCAAGGCATGGACTCGGTGGCGATGAAGGCGGACGTGGAGATCGGCGGCAACGACCAGAAGTTCAACTGCCTCGTGGGACGGACCCTGATGGAGCACTACGGCATGGAGCCGCAGGTGGTGCTGCTGTGCCCGTTGCTGGTCGGCACGGACGGCAAGGAGAAGATGTCGCAGAGCCTCGGGAACTACATCTCGATCGTCGACGCGCCCAACGACATGTTCGGCAAGACGATGTCGATTCCCGACGAGATCATGGAGAACTACTTCGAGCTGGCGACGGACGTGCCGATGGACGAGGTGCGGAGCCTTTGCGCGGACGCGCGGGAGGGGCGCGCGAACCCGCGCGACGTGAAGCGGCGCCTGGCCCGCGAGATCGTCGCCCTGTACCACGGGCGCAAGGCTGCCGAGGAGGCCGACGCCTACTTCCTCGAGACCTTCAGCCAGCGCAAGCAGCCGGTGGACGCTCCCGAGGCTTGCCTGCCGCCGGACGTGGTTCGCGAGGATGGAACCGTGTCTCTGCCGGCGCTCATCTCCCGGCTCGGACTGGCCAAGACGAACAGCGAGGCCAGGCGGCTGATGCAGGCCGGGGGGGTGAGCCTCGACGCGGAGCGCGCCGACGACCCGGTGCGCGCCTACAGGCCGGAGGAGCTGAGGGGAAGGGTGCTGCGGGTGGGCAAGCACCAGTTCCGCAAGCTGAAGTGAGGTGGTGCCGGGGGAGGGACTCGAACCCTCATGGTGTCGCCACCAACGGTGTTTGAGACCGCCGCGTCTACCATTCCGCCACCCCGGCAGGTCGCAGCACCTCAAAGGATACCAGACGCCGCCGTTCACGAAGGGCCGCGTCGTGTAAACTCGCCGGCATGAAGGTTCTGGTCGCCGACAAGTTCGAGAAAGTGGGACTGGAAGGGCTGAAGGCGCTCGGAGTCGAAGTGCTGAGCGACCCCTCGCTCAAGGAGCAGGCCCTCGAAGACAAGATCCGCGAGTATCAGCCCGAGATTCTGGTCGTGCGATCGACGAAGGTGACCGCGCCGATGGTCACCGGCACCTCGCTGAAGCTGGTGATCCGAGCGGGCGCCGGAGTGAACACCATCGACGTGGAGGCGGCGGCCCAGAACGGAGTCGCCGTGGCCAACTGCCCGGGCAAGAACGCCATCGCCGTGGCCGAGCTGGCATTCGGTCTCATGCTCGCGATCGACCGGCACATTCCCGAGTGCGTCGGGGAGCTGCGCCGCGGGCGTTGGAACAAGGCCGCCTACAGCAAAGCCAAGGGCGTGTACGGTCGCACCTTGGGGCTGATCGGGTTGGGGAACATCGCTCAGGAGATGGTGCCGCGCGCCCAGGCGTTCGGCATGCACGTGATCGCCTACAGCCGATGGCTGTCGCCCGACGTGGCCGGGGCCCTGGGCATCGGGCGTTGCGAGTCGGTCGACGAGGTGGCTGAGCGCTCCGACTTCGTGTCGGTGCACGTGAGCCTGAACCCAGGCACCAGGGGCATGATCGGCAAATCGTTCTTCGAAGCGATGAAGCCCGGGGCTGTGTTCATCAACACCAGCCGAGCGGAGGTGGTCGACACGCAGGCTTTGCTGGAGGCCTTGGATGCGAAGCCGATCTACGCAGGCCTCGACGTCTTCGAGGACGAACCATCGAGCCCGGAGGGCGAGTACGACGGCCCGATGAAGGACCATCCCCATGTGTACTGCACGCACCACATCGGCGCCAGCACCGAACAGGCGCAGGAGGCGGTGGCGATCGAGACGGTGCGGATCGTCGAGGCCTTCGTGAAGACAGGGGCGGTCTTGAACGAAGTCCACACCGCCAAAGCTGGTCAGACGGTCGCCGTGCTGGCCGTGCGGCACGACGGCAAGGCGCTGGGAGCGGTGCAGCAGGCTCTGGCCGAGCTCGGATACACGCCCGGCGAATCGGAGCACGTGAAGATCCCCTACGGTCTGATCTCGAAGATCGGTCTGGATCGGGTGCCCGATGCGGCGCATCTGCGTCTGTTGCGGAGGGTCGAGGGCGTCTTCGACGCCAACCTGTGCTGACCCATGGCGGCCCGGTACCTCGGCGCGCACATGCCCACCGGGAGGGGCTTGGACAAGGCGCTCCCCGCCGGAGCGGCGATCGGTTGCACAGCCGTGCAGGTGTTCACGTCCAGCCCCCAACAGTGGAAGGCTCGCGAGCTGGACGAAGGCCTCGTCGCCAGGTTCCGAGCCGCGTGGTCGGAGTCGGGAGTCGGACCCGTCTTCAGCCACGACAGCTACCTGGTGAACCTCTGTGCGCCAGACCCGGAGGTGCGCGAGAAATCCGTCCTCAGCCTGATCGGTGAGTTGACGCGGTGCTCCAGGCTGGGCCTCGCCGGCGCCGTCTCGCACATCGGGGCGCATCTCGGCCAGGGCGAGGAGGAGGGACGCCGCCTGGCCGCCGAGGGCATTCTGCGCGCTCTAGCGGAGACGCCCGACGACGTGGGGCTTTGGATGGAAACCACGGCGGGACAGGGGTCTTCTCTGCACTGGCGCTTCGAGCACCTCGCAGACACCTTGGAGAGGTGCGGCGGACACCCCCGGCTGGGGATCTGTCTCGACACAGCGCACGTGTTCGCGGCTGGCTACGACGTGGCGTCTCCCGGCGGCCTGGCCGGCGTGCTGGAGGAGTTCGATCGGGTGGTGGGGATAGAGCGGCTGCGCGCCGTGCACTGCAACGACAGCAAGAAGGCGCTCGGATCCCGCGTCGATCGGCACGAGCACCTCGGCCAGGGGCTCATCGGCGAAGAGTGCTTCCGGGCGCTGGTGAACCACCCGAAGCTGGAGCCGATTCCGATCGTCGTGGAAACACCCGAGGCGGAAACCATGCACGAGCGGAACGTGCGCTACCTCTGGAGCCTCCTCGAGGCCTGAGCCCCCCAAACCTCAAGCGGATTGTCAGGTTTGCGCCCTGAGCCTGGCAATCTTGCTGGCCGACACTGATGGTGGGATGTTGCGCGGCATTTACGCGACCGCTTCCGGCATGGCAGCCACCGAACAGTGGATGGACGCCGTGGCCAACAACCTGGCCAACGTGTCGACCAACGGCTACAAGCGCGACGCGGCGTTCTTCAATGAGGCGCTCGAACGCACGCTGCTGGCCGACGGCGGTCGCGGACCGCGCCTCGGAAGCCTGGGCGTTGGCCCGGCCTTCCGAGGGATCGCCACCGTGTTCGAGCAGGGGCCGCTCCAACCCACCGGCAATCCGCTGGACCTCGCGATCGATGCGCCCGACGGAGCGTTTGCCGTCCGGGACTCTCGGGGCCGGATTCGGTTCACGCGCGACGGCTCGTTCCGCGTGGACTCGGAAGGGCGCCTGACAACCCAGCGCGGAGAGCTGGTGCTGGATGACCGCCTCAACGAGATCGAGCTACCCGTCGGTCAGGTGTCGGTGGATGCCGACGGCACCGTCCGCTCGGGCGACCGCCCGGTGGGAACGATCGGCGTGTTCAACGCTCGCTTCATCAAGGCGGGCGGGAACCTGTTCGTCGCGGGAGGCAACCCGCAGCCCGTCGAAGAGCCGAGGATCAAGGTCGGCTTCCTCGAGGGATCCAACGTCAACCCGATCGGCGAGATGGTGGAACTCATCCGACTCAACCGATCGTTCGAGCTCGCTCATCGCTCGGTCGTCAAGCAAGACGAACTGATGCAACGACTGATCCAGAGCCTTCAGAACCGCTAGCACGCCGGACCCTCGGCCCAGGGGCCAGGGGGGCGAAGAGGAGGCGACGGACCGCGCCTCCGCAGCGGCTCAGGGAAGGCGACGACGGCGCAGAGCGCCAGGAGCAACGTGTCGCCATGCTGCGATCTTTGGAAACCGCCGCGACCGGAATGGTCGCTCAACAGAAGAATCTGGACACCATCGCGAACAACCTCGCGAACGTCAACACCACGGCGTTCAAGCAGCTGCGTGCCGAGTTTCAGGACCTGATGTACGACACGCTGAACGCTTCGGATGCGGCCACGGGACAGAGCGGACCGACCCCCACGCAGATCGGACTGGGCACGAAGTTCAGCTCGACCTCGGCCTCGTTCACGCAGGGCGCGCTGCAATCGACCGGCAACCCGCTCGACATGGCGATCAACGGCGATGGCTTCTTCGCGGTGCTGCTGCCGGACGGCACGCGAGCGTTCACCCGAGACGGGAGCTTCCGAGTCGACGCCAACGGCCAGGTGGTGAACGCCGACGGCTATCCTCTGGAGCCTGCGATCACCCTTCCGAACGGTGCGACCGCGCTGAACATCGCGGCCGACGGCACCGTCACCGCGAAGGTGCCCGGCAACGACGATCCTCAGGTGATCGGTCAGATCACCATCGTCACGTTCGCCAATCCGGCGGGGCTGCTGCGCAAGGGTCAAAACCTGTTCCTTCGCTCGGGCGGCAGCGGAGACCCCCAGGATGTGACGCCAGGCACCGAGGGGTCGGGCACGATCCAGCAAAGGTTCCTCGAGGCCTCCAACGTGCAGGTGGTCGAGGAGATGGTGCGCATGATCACCGCGCAGCGCGCCTACGAGATCAACTCGAAGGCGATCCAGGCCTCGGACCAGATGCTGCAGGTTGTGAACCAGTTGGTGAGGTGACGCCGCGATGACTGCCCTCCTCTCCGTGTGCTTGGCGCTGGCAGGATCTCTCGGCATCCGAGTCGAGGGTCCGGGGTACCTGCGGATGGTGCGCAACGGGCTGATCGTGTACGCCAAGCAGGCCCAAGCGACGGTCCGCGGAGGCTGGCTTGCCGAGGAGGGTGGAGCTCTGTTCTTCCCGCGTCTGTCGGCGACGGAGGGCGAGCCGCTCGAGATCCAACCCGATGGTTGGGTGCTCCAGGGCTCGCGCAGGATCGGGCGACTGACGCTCGCGCTGTTCGAAGACGGACGCGAGCCGAAGGGAGCCGGGTACCTCACGGCCGAAGGTCGACCGACGTTGGTGCATCCAGGCGATCCGCGTGCGGGCCGGATCCTTGCGAGCCGATCGGTCCAGCCCCACGCGACAAGGGCGGGCCAAGAGACGGCCGAGGAACCACGCATCGTGTTTCGCGCGCGGTCCGAGGTCGCAACCGACCTGGTGCGCCTGGGAGACGTCGCGGAAGTGACCGCGGACCCTGCGACCAAGGCCAGGGCGGACGCCATCGAGCTCGGTCGGGCGCCGTTGCCGGGCAGCACGGCCGTGCTCACGAGGGCCCAGGTTTTGGCGGCGTTGCGCGGCGCAGGCCTCCAGCCGGACGACTGGCGCCTCGAGATGCCGGCTAGAGTCGAGGTGTCCCGATCGTTCCAGGTCGTGCGGCACGAACAGCTGGTGGCCGCCGCGGTCGAGGCGGCCAAACCCGCCGTCGGCCCCGGGGTCGAGCTGATGTGCCCAGAGCGCGCCACGGACGTGCGGGCGCCCGCCGGTCGTTTGGAGCTGAAGGCCGAGCGCGTGACCACCAGTCCGGAGGGCGCCTCGGTCGTGGTGGGCTGGTTCGTGGAGGGCTCTCGGCACGGCGGCAGGACCGTCCGCCTGGTCGCCACGGCGCCGGGAGGCGGTCCGCTGGCGCGGGCCGCGGCGGGCGCGACCGTGAGGCTGAGAGTGTGGAGCGGCGCGGCTTGCCTGGAGCTTCCTGCTCGGCTCCAAGAGTCTGCTCGAGTCGGACAGACCGTGCGGGTGATCACCGAGGCTCGAACGGTCCATTCCGGCGTTCTCGTCGATCCGAACACCGTGGAGGTGAGGCTGTGATTCCGGTTCTTTTCGCCACCTTGGTCTGGCTGCAGGCGGGCCCGCAGGACCAGCCCGACAACCCCGGCTCGCTGTGGTCGAACGTGGCCAGGAATCCGTTCCTGGATCGGACCGCTCGGAAGGAGGGCGACGTTCTGACGATCATCATCAGCGAGACGTCGACGGCCACGTTCTCGGCGACGACCGAGACCCAGCGGAACGAGGGCAACAGCGTGGCCAAGCCCGTGGTCCCGATCCTCAGCGCCATCGCTCCCTGGATGGTGCCGAACCTGAGCGGGAGCACCAGCGGAAACCTGAGCTCGAAGGGCACGGGAACCACCCAGAGCGTGGGAAGGTTCCAGGCAAGGATGTCCGCGGTGGTCAAGCAGGTGCTGCCGAACGGCAACTTGGTGATCGAGGGCACGCGCTACGTGCGAGTCAACAAGGACCTGCAGACGTTCGTGCTGTCGGGCATCGTTCGTCCCGACGACGTGCGTCCCGACAACACGGTGCTGAGCGAGAGCATCGCGGAGGCCGATCTGCGCGTGGACGGCAAGGGCGCGATCAGCGAGAAGCAGCGCAAAGGCATCCTCTCGCGCATCTTGGACTGGCTGTTCTGAGGGGAACGCATGAGAAAGGTCACTCTTCTGGCTCTGGCGGTTGCTGCGGCGGCCTCGGTAGGGGCGCAACAGGCCGACCCCGCGGCGGCTCGGCGCGCGGCGCGTCAGGCTGAGCAGCAGGAGCGCCTCAAGCGCTTCGTCGAGGCCGAGAAGGAGGGGGTCGAGGTCCGCATCAAGGACGTGGCTCGCTTCCGAGGCGTGCGTCCCAACCAGTTGCGCGGCTTCGGCCTCGTGATCGGCTTGGAGGGCACGGGCGACTCGAGAAAGACCCCGTTCACGCAGCAGCTGCTCGCCAACGCTCTGCGAGACTTCGGCACGGCGGTCGATCCCTCGCAGATGAACCTGAAGAACATCGCGGCGGTGGCGGTCACTTGCGAGCTTCCGCCGTTCGCCTCTCCAGGCAACACGGTCGATGTGACGGTGCAGTCGATCGGGGACGCCAAGAGCCTGCAGGGCGGATACCTGCTGCAAACTCCCCTGTACGGCGCGGCGGACAAGACGCGTGCCTACGTGGTGGCGCAAGGCCCGGTCAGCATCGGCGGTTTCAACGTGTCCGCCGGAGGCAATTCGGTTCAAAAGAACCATGTGAACGTCGGTCGCATCCCGGGGGGCGGAATCGTGGAGGCCGCGGTGGCGACTCAGCTGGTCTTCGGCGACGCCATGTACCTGGAGATCGACGACGCCGATTTCACCACCGCGCAGCGCATCGCTGCGAAGCTGGGTGAGCTGAAGCCGGAGTACCAGCCCACGGCGCTCACGGGCGGGACGGTGCAGCTGCGGTTGCCCGCCGGCAAGAACCCGGTAGGGGCGATCGCCGAGATCGAGGGCTTGACCGTCAAGGTGGACATCCCGGCCGTGGTCGTGATCAACGAGCGCACGGGAACGGTGGTGGTGGGCGGCAACGTCAAGGTCGGTCCTGCCTTGGTCGCCAAGGGCAGCCTGCAGGTGCGCATCCAAGAGCAGACGATCATCAGCCAGCCCGACACACCGTTGGCGGGAGGCGCAACCGTGGTGGCCACGCAGACGAGCGTCACCGCCGACGAGGACAAGACGCAGGTCGCCATGGTGGCTCCGAACGCGACCGTGGCGGACTTGGCGAGGATCTTCCAGGAGCTCCGGCTGAGCGCCCAGGACATCATCGCGATCCTGCAAGACCTCAAGGCTCAGGGCGCGCTCAAGGCGCGCATCAAGGTGCAGTGATGAGGATCGACACTCTGATGAGCGAGGCGAGGCTGGCCGAGCAGATCGAGCCCGACCTGCGTCGCCTGAAGAAGGCCGCGGAGGGCATCGAGGCTCTGTTCTTCCGAGACTTGCTGCAGGCGATGCGCCGGGCGATGCCGGAGGGCGATTCGGAGGGAGGCTTCGGAGCCCAGATCTACCGCGACCTCTTCGATCAGGCCGTGGCCGAGGCGCTCGGGCGCCGAGGGTCTCTCGGCATCGGCAAAGTGGTGTACGAAAGCATGGCCGCCTCGGTGGCGGCGCAGGCCAAAGCCCGCGCACTGACGGGCCAGGCATCCGACTCCAAACCACGGAACGACACAACCGCATGAGGAAACACCGATGAAGACCAAAGAGCTGCAGATTCTGTGGTGGGACTGGCTCAGCACCTCTGAGAGGTTGCTGCATTCCCTCCACGAGCAGACCGCGGCGCTCACGCTCCGCGACGTTCAGAGGGTCGAGCGGCTCCAGCCGGAGCTGGAGAAGCTGCTCGCCAAGATGAAGGAGATCGACGACCGAGCTGTGGCGTGCGCCAAGGGGCTGGCCGAAGAGCTGGGGGCGGAGCCCTCCCTTCGAGGTCTGGTGCGCGTGCTGGACAAGGCCGAAGCGCAGCAGGTCCAGGCTATGGCGAACCGCGTGACGATCGCAGCGCGCAACGTCGAAGCGGTTCTTTCAAAGAACCAAAGGCTCATCGAGAACGAGATGCACTACATCCACGGCACGATGACCCTCGTGGCCAAAGCCGCGAGCGACTCGCAGCAGTCCTACGCTCGGAGCAAGGCCAAGAGGGGCTCGGCGGCCGTGTTGCTGGACGAGGCGGCCTGACATGCCCTCTGCATTCCACGGCATCGACATCGCGGCCCGAGCGTTGCGCTCCTTCCAGA
>JAOACB010000046.1 GCA_026418055.1 Fimbriimonadales bacterium | reverse complement strand
GAGCTATTGCGTGGCGAAGGGACGTCTCAGGGGAAACCCTGGGGCCGTGAGTTGAAACGTTAAGGGCGTGCCGGAGTTGCGTCTTCCGAGCCACAATGTCTCAGGGGAAACCCTGGGGCCGTGAGTTGAAACACGATCTCGGCGAGGGCGCGGCGCGCCCGGGTGTCGTCGAAGGTCTCAGGGGAAACCCTGGGGCCGTGAGTTGAAACACGCCGTCGATGCTGTGGAACAGGAACACCTTGAGCTCGGCGGTCTCAGGGGAAACCCTGGGGCCGTGAGTTGAAACAGACGCGATCTCGCCGCTCCTAGATCCATAGTGGGCGTCAGGTCTCAGGGGAAACCCTGGGGCCGTGAGTTGAAACTCCACGGATCCTGTCGCCCTACTGCCTGGGCGAGGCTGGTCTCAGGGGAAACCCTGGGGCCGTGAGTTGAAACTCCGGCCACGCCGCGCGGCACGCCGCCGCGATCCCCGTGACCGGTCTCAGGGGAAACCCTGGGGCCGTGAGTTGAAACCCTCGCCGTCGCGGTCGACGTTGCCGGTCACGCTCGCGTGTCTCAGGGGAAACCCTGGGGCCGTGAGTTGAAACGCGCCCTACGCCCTGGGCATGGCGTACCTGCCGGCGGCAGAGGTCTCAGGGGAAACCCTGGGGCCGTGAGTTGAAACTCGCCGCCGATCGTGCAGGTCGCCCGGACCAGCTGTCCGAAGTCTCAGGGGAAACCCTGGGGCCGTGAGTTGAAACTAGCATCTATGGGCACGCGTGAGGCTCACTAGCGGTGTCTCAGGGGAAACCCTGGGGCCGTGAGTTGAAACTCCGACAGAATGTCGGACAGTTGGCGCTCGTAAAACTCCTCGGTCTCAGGGGAAACCCTGGGGCCGTGAGTTGAAACTTCATGAGGTTCGTACCATTCATGCGGTTCGTGCCATTCAGTCTCAGGGGAAACCCTGGGGCCGTGAGTTGAAACCGACCGCTCCACGCGAGGTTCTGATGATCACGGTGTCTCAGGGGAAACCCTGGGGCCGTGAGTTGAAACACTTGGCTAACCAGCTCAAGCGCTGAACCGTACGCGTTGGGTCTCAGGGGAAACCCTGGGGCCGTGAGTTGAAACCTGGGCCCACCAAGGGTCCAGCGTCAGCGCCCGGATGGGCATGTCTCAGGGGAAACCCTGGGGCCGTGAGTTGAAACTGGCGCTGGAGCTCGTCGACTCCAACGGTCGCAGGTGCCGGGTCTCAGGGGAAACCCTGGGGGCGTGAGTTGAAACCAACAGGTCGAGGCGGCGCGATTGACGACGTCGGCGGCGTCTCAGGGGAAACCCTGGGGCCGTGACGGGAGGCGCCAGCTGCTGAAGAGGGGCGCCGCAGGCCCGAGGCCGGGCCTCCGTAGGTCCGAGCGCGCCGGCAAGCGCCTGCTCCGACCGGATCCTCCGCTCCCCCAGAGCCGAGGCCCGCGCGGAGCAGGCCTGCCTCCCCCGCCCGGCGCGCCCGGGCGCGCTTCCCGCGCCGCCATCTGCCATGATCCCCGCGGAGGAACCGATCCATGCCGCTGATCGACATGCCCCTGCACGAGCTGCAGGCCTACCAAGGCCGCAACCCCAAGCCCGACGACTTCGACGCCTATTGGGACGCCGCCCTGCGCGAGCTGGACGCCGTCGACCCGCAGATCGAGATCGTGCCCGACGCCTTCCAGCCGCCCTACGCGCAGTTCCACCACCTGTGGTTCACCGGAGTCGGCGGCGCGAGGCTGCACGCGCTGTACGTGCGACCCAAGGGCGTCGACGAGCCGCACCCGGCGGTCGTGCAGTTCCACGGCTACTCCGGCAACGCCGGCGCGCTGGCCGATCTGGCCCGGTGGGTGGCGCTCGGCTTCTCCGCGCTGGCGCTGGACGTCCGCGGCCAGGGCGGATTGAGCCAGGACGCCAGCCCTCGCCCCGGCATGAACCTGAGGGGGCACATCGTGCGCGGCCTCGACGGCCGTCCCGAAGACCTGTACTACCGCAGCGTGTTCCTCGACTGCGCCCAGCTCGCGCGCATCGCCATGGGCCTGCCCGAGGTGGACCCCGACCGCGTGGCGGCAACGGGCGGCTCGCAAGGCGGCGGCCTCACGCTGGCATGCGCAGCCCTCGAGCCGCGCATACGGAAGGCCGCGCCGGTTTATCCGTTCCTCTGTGACTACTTGCGCGTGTGGGAGATGGACCTGGCCAAGGACGCCTACGACGAGATCAAGTATTACTTCCGCTGCTTCGATCCAGGACACCGGAGCGAGAGGGAGATCTTCACTCGGCTGGGCTACATCGACTGCCAGCACCTGGCTCCGCGCATCCGCGCGACCACGGCGTTCGTCACCGGCCTGATGGACACGATCTGCCCGCCGTCGACGCAGTTCGCCGCCTACAACAAGATCCAAGCCCCCAAGGAGATGTGGATCTATCCGGACTACGCGCACGAGACGCCTCCCGAGGCCTCCGACCGCGCGTTCGAGTTCCTGGCGAGGCTGTGAACGGGCATGCTCGGCTGGCTCTGCACGCTTCCCGAACCGGTGCCGCCGCGCGACGAGCCGCTGCGCCCCCAGTTCCACTTCACCGCTCCCTCCGGATGGCTGAACGACCCCAACGGGCTGGTGTGGCTGGAAGGCGAGTGGCACCTGTTCTACCAATGGCGGCCCACGCCGGACGACGGTCCGGAGAAGTGGTGGGGCCACGCCGTGAGCAGGGACCTGCTGCGCTGGACCGACCTGCCGCCCGCCCTGCACCCCGACGAGCACGGCAGCGCTTGGAGCGGCTCGTGCGTGGTCGATCGCGACGATTCGCTGGGCCTGCGGCGGGGCTCCGCGCCGGTGCTGGCGGCGTTCTACGCCGCTGCGGGCGGCAAGTGCCCCGAAAGCCGGGGCAAGCCGTTCACCCAGCGCCTGGCCTTCAGCACCGACCGCGGACGAACCTGGGTGCAGCATCCCGCCAACCCCGTGCTGCCGAACGTGGTCGGAGAGAACCGCGACCCGAAGGTCGCTTGGCACGCTCCCAGCCGCAGGTGGATCCTGGCCCTGTGGCTCGAGGGGTCCACCTACGGTCTGTTCGCGTCGAACGACCTGCTTCGGTGGACCGAGCTGCAGCGCGTGGAGATGCCCGGATGCTGGGAGTGTCCCGACTTCTTCGAGATGCCGGTGCAGGGAGAGCCCGGCCAGCGCCGATGGGTGCTGACCGCCGCCAACGGACGCTACCTGGTCGGCTCCTTCGACGGCCGCGCCTTCCGGCCCGATGGCCCGCCCAAGGCTCAGGACGCGGGGCCCAACCACTACGCCGTGCAGACGTTCTTCGGCGTTCCACCGCGCGACGGGCGCACGATCCAGATCGCCTGGATGGCCGGGGGAAGCTACCCCGGCATGCCGTTCTCCCAACAGATGGGTATCCCCAGCGAGCTGACGCTGCGCCGCGAGGGCGGCGAGCTGAGGCTGTTCCGCAACCCGGTGCGCGAGCTGAGGGCTTTGAGGGGCAGGCCGTGGAGGCACGCGGCGCGCACCCTGGCCCCCGGCGAGCAGATCCGGCTGAGCGGCGAGCTGCTGGACGTCGAACTGGAGATCGGCGCGGGCTCGCGGGGCCGGCTCGAGCTGGACGTGCGAGGCCTGCGTGCTGAGGTGGACCCCGCTGCTCGGGCGGTGCGGATCGGCGACCGCTCGGCGCCCCTGCGGCCCCGCGGACCGCACCGGCTGCGCCTGCTGGTCGACCGCACGTCCGTGGAGGCGTTCCTCGACGGCGGCTACTCGTCGCTTTCGGCCTGCTTCGTGCCGCAGGGACCTCCGGAGGTCGGGCTGAGGGCGGAGGGCGGCGACGTGCGCCTTGCTGGCCTGACCGCCTGGCCTCTGCGCTCCGTGTGGAGCCGCTAGGCGGGTCCGGACTGCAGAGCCACGCGGAACTGCTCGTTGTAGAGGTTGGCGTACACGCCGCCGTGCTCCAGCAGCTCGGCGTGCGTGCCCTTCTCGACGATGCGCCCCTTCTCGAGCACCACGATCTGGTCGGCCTTCACGATGGTCGAGAGCCTGTGCGCGATCACGAAACTGGTGCGGCCCTTCAGCAGGTTGTCGAGCGCGGCCTGCAGCAGCGCCTCGGTCTGCGAGTCGAGCGCGCTGGTGGCCTCGTCCAGGATGAGGATCTTGGGGTCGGCGAGCAGGGCCCGCGCGATGGCCAGGCGCTGCTTCTCGCCGACGGACAGCTTCACACCGTCCTCTCCGATGCGCGTCTGGTAGCCGTCCGGCAACGAAAGGATGGCGTCGTGGATGTTGGCCGCGATGGCGGCCGCCTGCACCTCCTCCTCGGTCGCGTCCATCTTGCCGTAGCGGATGTTCTCGAGGATGGTGGTGTTGAACAGGATCGACTCCTGCATGACCACTCCCAGCTGGCTGCGATACGACAGCAGCTGGGTGTCGCGCAGGTCGACCCCATCCACCAGGATTCTGCCCTCCTTGGGGTCGTAGTGGCGCAGCAGCAGGCTGATCATCGTGGTCTTGCCGCTGCCGCTGAAGCCGACCAGAGCCACCATCTGCCCGGGCTCGACGTGCAGGTCGATGCCCTTGAGCACCGGCTGGCCCGGCTCGTACTCGAACCACACGCCCTCGAAGTCGACCCTACCGCGGATGGGTGGCATCGGCTGGGCGCCGGGCTTGTCGGCCACGGTGTTGGGGGTGTCGAGCGTGCGGAAGATGCGGTTGAGCGCGGCCTGGGTCCGGGCGATCGGGTCGATGACGATCAGGAAGCGCACGATCGGGCCGTAGACGTAGCCGATCGAGTAGATCAGGAACATCACGAGCGTGCCGGGCTCCATGCGCCCGGCCAGCACCTCGCGGCCGCCGTACCACAGCACCAGACCCTGGCCGATGCCGCACAGCGCGTCGGCGATGGTCCACAGACCGCCCCCCAGCGACGCCTGCAGCACGTTCAGGTTCATGAGCGCCCGGGTGGTTCCCATGAAGGTGCGGGCCTCCCAGCGCTCCTGCCCGAAGCTCTTCACCACCTGGATGCCGACGAGCTTCTCCTGCATGTCGCCGTACATCACGTCGCGCTTGGCTCGGATGCTCTCCGAGGTTTTCTGCAGGGGCTTCTGGAAGTGCAGAAAGTTCCAGACGTACAGCGGAGCGATCGACAGGCTGAGCAGCGCCAGCACCGGGTGGATCCAGAACAGCACCACCAGCACCAGCGCCAGCTGCACGAAGTCGCTGAGCATGGTGTTCAGGTTGCCGGTGATCAGGTTCTGCACCGTGGCGGCGTCGTTGATCACGTTGCTGATCAGCTTGCCGGTCTGGTTCTTCTCGAAGAACGCCAGCGGCAGCGACTGCATGTGCCGGTACAGCTTCTGGCGCGTGGCGATGAGGAAGCGCTGGCCGAGGGTGGCCGTCGCGACCCCCAGGCCGTAGCCCAGCAACCCCTGGCCCACCGCGAAGCCCACGACCCACAGCAGGTAGGCCACGGCGTTGATCGGCTCGCCGCGCTGCAGCTGGTTGACGATGTCGCCGAGGATCTTGGGAGGGATGAACCCGAACGCCGATTGCGCGATGGTCAGGACCGCGCAGAGCACCTGGAGACCGAGGAACGGCCGCAGCTCCGGCCACAACCGTCGGAGGGACGACCGGCGCCGGTACTCCGTCGATTCCGTCTCTTCCGCACCCTCCCTGTCGCGCGCCATGCGGCCCTAGTGTACGGGAATCTTCCCCGCGGGGGGAACCTTTCGGGCCGCGGTTTGTTGTAGTCTTGCTGGAGCCATGCCTTCCTACCGCCCCACGTTCGACGCCGAACTGACCGAGCTCAAGGCCCGGGTGCTGCGCACGGGAGCCGAGGTCATCGAGATGATCTCCGGCGCGGTCGAGTCCGCCCTGTCCGGGGATCCGACCCCGGCCAACCGCGTGATCGATCGGGACGACGAGATCGACCGCGCCGAGCGCGAGGTGCTGCTCACCGCCGCCAAGCTCATCATGAAGGAGCAGCCGGTGGCGGCGGACCTGCGCAGGCTGCTGGCCACCCTCGGCATCATGGGGGAGATCGAGCGCGTGGCCGACGACGCCGTCAAGCTGGCCAAGCGCGCCCTGAAGACCGCGGGCCACTTCCCCGGCGAGCTGAAGCTGGCTCTGCAGGAGATGGCCGACATGGTCACGCACTCGTTCGCGGCGGCGCTGCGCCTCTACTCCGAGTTCGACCTCGAGCTGGCCAACAAGATCCTGACCGAGGAGCACCAGGTGGACGGCAAGTACGTGGAGAACCGCAGAAGGATCTACGAGATGATCCGCGAGGAGCCGGAGGAGACCGAGCAGCTCGTGCGCGTCATCGAGGTGTTCCACGCGCTCGAGCACGTGTCGGACCATTCCGTGGACATCGCCAAGCGCCTGAAGCTGCACTGGGAGGGAGCCTGAGGGAGAGGCCCCGGCCCTCTCCCTCGCCTTGGCCGCCCGCCTGCTCGCCGCCCCGGGTCCCACCGTCCGATCGTTCATCGAGGCCGCGGGCGCCCGAACCCGGGCGAGTTCCTCCGCACCTTGACCGAGCGCCCGCGCGCCGACGGGGGCAGCTGCGCGGAGCGGGCACGCGGACGACAGAAAGGGGCAGCGGCCGTGCAACCGACGACCGCGGCCGACGCGCGCGCCCTGGTGAGGCGCACTCATGGGAAGTTCGGCCGCGATCGAGGCTTGGAGCTCGCCAACGCGGCCGCCAACGGCGAGCGGCGGCGCTTGCTGCAGTCCGTGCCGATCGCCGTCCACCGCAGGGAGCGGCGCGGTGAGCCGACGGCGCGGACACGCTCGTGGATGCCAGCGAGCCAAGGCCGCGCGCCCGGCGCCCGGGGTCCTTCCCCATTCGCCTGGATGTCCGTCGCGCGTCCCTCGTGCCGCAGTTCGACATCGAGGGTCGCGTCCGATCGTACCCTTGGGCCGACGGCGGTCCCGCCCGACGCCTCCGCTCCTTCAGCGAGCGGTTCCCCCGCTCGCGGCACGGCCTGTGCCGGGGCGACCGCTCCGTCGGCGGCCTGGGGGCCCGCGGACCCACGCCCTGGGGGCTGGGCCGCTCGGAAAGGTGCCTCCGCGAGCCAACGGCGGAGGACTCGGCGAACCGCCGAGGGCTGCATCCGTTCGGTCGGTCGAGGCGCACGCTCCGCCGGGCCATCGGCCTGGGTGAGCCGTTCCGCTGGGTTCCGGACGGCGTCGCCGTGACCTGCACCGACCCCTCCCGCTGAGGCCGTCCTCCCCGATGCCCGCGACGGCGCCGCGCCTCTGAAGAATCTTTTGCAAACGATTGCAAAGCGTGCTAGAATGGTTTGCAATCGTGTGCAACGCCGCACAGAGACCGAACCGGCCGGCCACCCTCGGCGACATCGCCCGCCTCGCCCGGGTGTCGCGCTCCACGGTGTCGCGCGCGCTCGCAGGCAGCCCCCTGGTCAGCGAGCAGACGCGCGACCGCATCCGCAGGCTGGCCGAAGAGCACGGCTACAGGGCCAACGCCATCGCCCGCAGCCTGGTCCAGCGCCGCACGAGAACCCTCGGTCTGGTGGTGCCCGACGTCGGCAACCCGTACTACCCCGAGATCATCGACGCCGCCCTGGCGGAGGCCCGCTCGCACGGCTTCTCGCTCGCTCTGTCGGTCAGCAGCCCCGACGGCCTGCAGGAGGAGGCCAGCGTCGAGCAGCTCACCCAGCAGCAGGTCGAGGCGCTCATCGTGGTGGTCGGACCGCGCGGCCTGTCGAGCCGCGGCCTGCTGCGCCGTCAGCTGGAGTGGGGCACGCCGGTGGTGCTCGTGGGTTGGACGGAGGACTCGGAGGAGTTCGACGCGGTGTTCGGCGACGACGACGAGGGCGCCCGCCGCATGGTGCGGCACCTGGCGTCGGTCGGCCACCGAAGGATCGCGATGCTCGCCCCCGCGATCCGGGTGGTGCCCCCGGACCGAGCCCACGGCTTCCAAACCGAGATGCTTCGCCTCGGCCTCTGGCGAGAGGGATGCATCCTTTGCGGCCTGGAGACCGAGCCGGCTCTGCGCGAGGCCATCCGCAGCCTGTTGGCCGCCCCGGAACCCCCGACCGCCCTGTTCGCCTACCAGGACCTGCTGGCCGCCCGTGCCATCCAAGCCCTGGGGGAGCTCGGGGCTCGCGTGCCCGAGGACGTGGCCGTGGTCGGCTTCGACAACCTCGACCTGGCGCGGTACCTGGCCCCGCCGCTCACCACCGTCGACCAGCACGCGCGTGAGAGGGCGCGCCGCGCCGTGAGGATCGCTCTCGGCCGCATCGGCGGCGACGACGCTCCCCCGCGCCGCGAGACCATCCCGACCTCGCTCGTCGTGCGCTCGTCGTGCGGAGCCAGCGGCTCCGCCTCGTTCCGTTCCCTCCGGGGCTCCGCCCCGGCCCGTACCCCCCTCGAGGACAAGATCCCATGAAAGCCAAAGGCGCCTTCACGCTCATCGAGCTGCTCGTCGTCATCGCGATCATCGCGATCCTGGCCGCCATCCTGTTCCCCGTCTTCGCCCAGGCGAAGAACGCCGCCAAGAAGTCCGCCGACCTGTCCAACGTCAAGCAGATCTCTCTGGCTGTGCTGATGTACACCAACGACAACGACGACCTGTTCCCGCGCGGCTACTACCCCAACCCCTCCGCGCCCAGCTACTGGTTCACCTGGCGCGAGGCGTCCGCCCCCTACGTGAAGAACGGACAGAACCAGTATCTGGCGGGGGTGCCTTTCATGAAGGGCGGCATCTGGCGCAGCCCCAACGAGCCCGCCGACGCCTACAACGGTTACGGAGCCAGCGAGAGCCTGATGCCGCCGGAGACGCACTGGATGAACCCCGGAGTGTTCGTCTCGTCCCGCGGCCCCTCGCAGCTGGAGAAGATCAGCCGCACCGTGATGGTCTCCACCATCGGCATCAACCCCGATTGGAACGCCGGGGCCGCGGGAGGCATCGAGACCCTGCTGTGGACGTACTGCGACTGGAGCTGGCCGATCGTCTGGCTGCCGGACGGCGCGGCCCGCTACGAGGGAGACAACCGCGCCAGCGAGGGCAAGATCGGCTGGAAACTCATCCGCTACCGCTACAATGAGTCGGCGAACATCGGCTGGGCCGACGGCCACGTCTCGAGCCTGAAGAAGGGCTCGCTCCATTGGTGCCGGCACCTGTACACCCCGGGCTTCAGCTCGGTGGGAGGCCAGAACGACGACTGGCTGTGGCAACCGGGGAACGCGTGCTATGGAATGGACTAGGCTCCTGGCTGCGATGGGCCTGCTGACGGTTCTGGCGGGTTGCCAGGATCCGAACTCCCCCGACATGGGCGCGGTTCCTCCCAAGCCCAACCCCGAGGTGCTGAACCGATTGCCCGAGGATGTCCGCCGCCAGATGGAGGGCGCCAAGGAGCGGGAGAAGGCCGCCGCCGAAAGCATGGGCTCCCGCATGGCCGCGCCGCCTTCGCAGGGCCGCTGACGGCTCCGGCGGGCCGCCGGCCCAAGGCCGGCGGCCCGCGCGCACGCTCAGCGCCGCAACAGCGACAGCCGCGTGATGCGCCGGCGCGCCATGTTGTCCACGCGCAGCACCCCCAGCTCCGTGCGCACCCGGTCGCCCACGCGCGGCACCCTGCCGAGGGCGTTCACCACCACCTCCGCCAGCGTGTCGGTGCAGGGCTCTCCGGTCTGGTCCACCCCCAGCGCCTCCGCCAGCTCGTCCATCCGCACGTCGGCTCGCACCGACACCCTGCCGTTGGGAAGAAGCTCGATCGCCGGGCGCTCGCTCTCCAGGCGGTCCTCGAGGTCTCCGAACACCTCTTCCACGACGTCCTCCAGCGTCACCAGGCCGCTCGTGCCGCCGTACTCGTCCGTCACGATCAGCAGGTGCGTGCGCTCCTCGCGCATGCGGGCCACGATGCGGTCCAGCGGCAGGCTCTCCGGCACGAACACCGCCGGCCGGGCGATCGTCCGAAGGTCGAACGGCTCGTCGCGAAGGTGCGCCACGAAGTCGTGCAGGTACAGGATGCCGACCACGTCGTCCACGTCCTCGCCGCACACCGGCACGCGCGAGAACGGGATCTCCGCGAGCCGGCGGCGGGCCTCCTCGGCGCCGAGGTCCGCCGGGATCCATCGGATGTCCATGCGGTGCACCATGATGTCCTGCGAGGTCAGCAGGTCCAGGTTCAGGCTCTTGGCCACCAAGTCGGCGTGCGCCTTGGCGATCTCCCCTGCCTCGGCCCCCGCGCGCACCAGCAGCGCGAGCTCCTCCTTGGTCATGGCCGAGCCGGCCTCCTCCGCGCGCAGGCCGAACAGGCGCAGGATGGCGTCGGCGGACCAGCGCGTGGCGACGACGAAGGGCCGCAGAGCGGCCACGAACAGCCCCAGCGGCCGGATGGCCGCCAGAGCGATCGGATCGGCGTACCGCAGCGCCAGATACTTGGGAACCAGCTCTCCTGCGACGACCAGCGAGAGCGCGACCAGCAGCAGGCTGACGACCGACACGACCGGAGCGGGCAACCACGGCCCCATCGCGCGGGAGAGCGCCTCGCGCACCACCGGCTCGGTGACCACGCCGACGCCGATGCCCAGAGCCGTGATGGCGATCTGGATGCCCGCGACGGGCGTCGACAGGTCCTGGAACGCCTGCTGGAGCTGCCGCGCGGAGGAGTGCCCCTTCCGGGCGAGCGCGGCGATCCGGCTGCGACGGGCCGCGATCAGAGCGTACTCGGTGGCCACGAACAGGGCGTTGCCGAGGACCAGGGCCAGACTGGCCACGGCCCACGCGCCCCAGTCGGTCTCCATCGGCGCGATTGTAGCAGAATGGGCCATGGTCGACCCTGGAGTCTGGCCCGCCTCCGTCACCGCCCTCTCCGCTTCCGACCGCCCCGATCCGCTCGGACAGGCGCGGTTGCTGGCTTGGTTCGAGGCGAGCGGCTGCCGAGGGGCCGTGCTGGCGGGCACGAACGGCGAGGGTCCATCGCTGAGCGCTCCCGAGAAGCGGGACCTCCTGCGGGACGCCCTGCCCGCCAGGGGTCGGCTGGGCCTGCTGCTGGGCGTGGCCACCTGCAGCCTGGAGGAGGCCCGCTGGTGCTGCCGCCAGGCCGCCTCGCTGGGAGCCGACGGCGTGCTGCTGATGCCTCCCGGCTACTTCCGGGAGGCCCCGGCGGACGCGATCGCCGATTGGCTCGAGGCCGTGGTGGCGTCGTCCCCCGCCGACGTGGTGGTGTACAACTTCCCCCAGCGCGTCGGTCAGCCGATCCCGCCCGAGACGCTGGAGCGCCTTGCCAGGCTGGAGCGGTTCGCCGGAGTCAAGGACAGCAGCGGCGACCCCGGCAACCTGCGCGCCTACCGCGAGGCGATCGGCCCCGGCCGCGCCGCTTTCGTGGGAGACGAGACGCTGCTGCTGGAGGCGTTGCGCCAAGGCTGGAGCGGCGCGATCAGCGGCGCGGCCAACGTGCTGGCTCCGTGGCTGTCCCAGATCGTCGCGGAGTGGGCCGAGCGCCGCGAGTCCGCCGAGACGAAGTTCGAGCTCGCGCTGCCTTGCATCCGAGAGCTGCGCTCGCATCCGCAGCCGGCGCTCAGCAAGGCGCTGCTGCACGCCATGGGGGTGCTGCCGTGCCCGGCGGTGCGTCTGCCGCTGAGGCCGCCCGACCCCGAGGCGGTGCGGCGCACGGCTCGGCTGCTGAGCGAGCGGCTGGGTCTGCGGTTCCCGCTCCTGCCGGATGGGCCATAATGCCCGCTGTATGCTTCTGGAGGGAAAACGCGGCGTCGTCCTCAACGTCGTCAACGGACGCAGCTTGGGATGGGCGATCGCCGAGGCCGCGGCCGGCCAGGGAGCCAAGGTCGGCGTCGGCGCTCAGAACGAGAGAACCGCGGACACCGTGGCGCGCCTGATCGAGGGCAACGGCAGCTACGTGCCGTTGCAGATCGACTTCAGCTACGACGAGCAGTTCGAGGCGCTGCGCGAGGACATCCGGGCCAAGCTCGGCACGATCGACTTCTTGGTGCACTCGGCCGCCTACGCGCCCAAAGAGGACCTGCAGGGGCCGTTCCTGGACGTCTCCCGCGAGGGCTTCCGCATCGCCATGGACGTGTCGTGCTACAGCCTGATCAAGCTGTGCCAGACGTTGCTGCCGATCCTGAACGAGGACGGGAGCGTGGTCACCCTGAGCTACCTGGGCTCGGTGCGGGCGGTGCCGGGCTACGGCGTGATGGGGGTGGCCAAGGCTGCGCTCGAGTCGGCTGTGCGCTACCTCACGGTCGACCTGGGAGCCAAGGGCGTGCGCATCAACGCGCTCTCTCCCGGCCCGATCAACACGGTGGCCGCTCGGGGCGTGCGCAACCTCACGTCGATGATCGACCTGGTGCACGAGCGCGCGCCGCTGAAGAGGCCGTTCGCCCAGCCCGAAGTCGCCTCCAGCGCGCTGTACCTGCTCAGCGACCTCAGCCGGGGCGTGACCGGCCAGGTGCTGTACATCGACAACGGCTACAACATCCTGGGGCTGTAGTTGCGGCTGACCACGGTGCCGAACTGGTCGTTCGGTCGCGACCGCGACCTGCTCCGGCGCATGCGCGAGGCGATCGAGTCGGCCGGAGCCGCGGTGCACTTCGCCGAGAGCGATCCCGACCACAACCGAACCGTCACCGCGTTCACGCACGACGCCGAGGCGCTTCCCGGGCTTCTGTTGCGGCTCTGCGACCTGGCGTTCGACCGCATCGACCTGAACCGGCACACGGGCGTGCACCCGCGCATCGGCGCGCTGGACGTCTGCCCGTTCGTGCCGCTCCCCGGCCAGCCCATGGAGCCCGCGATCCGCGCGTCGCTGGAGTTCGCCGAAAGGCTCGCCGAGCGGTTCGACGTGCCGGTGTTCCTCTACGAGAAGTCCGAGCGGGGCCGGCACGAGGCCGAACTGCCCGCGCTGCGCAAGGGGGGTTTCGGAGGGTTGCTCGGCCGTGCCCTGAACCCCGACTTCGGCCCGGAACGGGCGCACCCTCGGCTCGGGGTGTCGGTGGTCGGGGCCCGCGACTTCCTCATCGCCATGAACGTGGACCTCGACCGCCCCGAGCCGGACGTGGCCCGCGACCTGGCCAGGGAGATCCGACGCCTGCGAGCCGAGGGTGACCCGCGGTTCCTAGGGGTGCGGGCGCTGGGGTTCCCCCTGGCCAGCCGCGGCCTCTCGCAGGTGAGCCTCAACCTGACGATGCCCGACCTGACGCCGGTCGACCCGATCGTCGCCTGGGTGCGGGTTGAGGCGGCCCGCCGGGGCGTTCGGACCGCCGGGACCGAACTGATCGGCGTGATCCGCAAGCGCGATCTCCCCACAGCGGGTACCCTGAGAGTGCGTCCGCAGCAAGTGGTCGATCCGTGAGTCTCGCCGATCTGGGAATCCTTGGTGAGGGGCCGATGGCGCGCTACGTCGCGCTCGCGGCGGAGGAGTTGGGCGCGACGGTGCGCCAAGCGCCCGCACGGGGGCTGGCCGACGCGGTGGATCTCTTGGGATCGTGCGGCCGGGTGGTGCTGACCGGCAAGCTCCCTGCCAGCACGCTGCGTCAAGCCTGCGAGGCGCTCGACCTTCCGCCCTCCCGCGTGCTGCCCCACCCCGAGAGCCTGGAGACCATCGAGGACAAGCTGCTGCAGAAGTCGGTGCTGCTGCGGGAGGGCGTGGCGACGGTTCGGGCCGTTCCCTTGGAGAAGGACGGGCAGAGGGCCGTCGAGGAGATCGGCTTCCCCATGACGGTCAAGGCCCGGATGGGTTCGATGGGCGGCGTGAAGAGCGTGCGGTTCGCGAGGAACCCCTCCGAGCTGCAGGCTCTGAGGCCGCTGTGGCAGGGGGGCGGCTGGCTGGCCGAGCCGTTCGTGCCCTACATGCGCGAGCTGGCTGTGGTGGTGTACGTGTCGCCGCACGGGGTCGGTTGCTTCCCGACCATGGAGACGTTCCAAACCCAGCACGTGTGCGACCTGGTGTTCCCCGGGCGCGCGAACGCCGCCCACGTCGCGCTGCAGGCCGTTCGGTCGATGGCGAGCGAGGGGGTGTTCGCCGTGACGCTGTTCGAAATGGACGGCGGCGAGCTGCTGGTCGACAAGATCGTGCCCCGGCCGCACGGCTCCGGCCTGCACACGCTGGACTGGGGCGGGGTCTCGCAGTTCGAGCAGATCGTGCGCGTGGCGCTGGGCCTGACGCCGGCGCTGCCGGAGGGCGCGCCCGTGTGCACCGCCTCCCTCTACCGCCGCGAGGAGCCGGGCGACCTGCGCCGCGCGCTCCGCGCGGCGATGCAAGACCCCACGGTGCGCGTGCACTGGTACGGCAACGACGCTCCGGGAGGCCGCGTGGGCCACATCGGCACCGCCGGAGGACCGGACCTGATCGAGCGCGCCGTCTCGGCGAGGGAACGGTTCAACCTGGCCTGGTCGACCGGCTAGAAGTCGGTCGTGGCGACGAAGTTCCAGTCCTTCACGACGATCGGCGGATACAGGCTGGGCATCAGCTCCACGTCGGCGCACGAGCCGGGCTTACCGATGGCGACCGTCCGTTGCAGCATTCCCAGGCAACTGTCGTTCCAGCGCATGTTGCGCACGCCCCCTGCGATCTCGCCGTTCTCGATCAGGAACGTTCCGTCGCGCGTCATGCCCGTCACGAGCGTCTCATCCGCCTTGACCGAGCGCACGTACCAGAAGTGCGTCACCAGCACGCCCCGCTCGACGGTGCGGATCAGGTCGGCGGCGGTCTGTTCGGTGCCCTCCATGATGGTGCTGCCGGGCCTCGCCACAGGCTCCCGGCCGTTCTGCGCCGCCGTCCAGCGGTCCCAGACCATCTGCCGGAACACGCCGCGGTCCACCCACACCTCTCGGCGCCTCGGAAGGCCCTGGCCGTCGAACGGGCAGGAGGGCAGGCGGGGATCGGTCGGGTCGGAGTAGATCGTGATGGCGTCCCCGCACAGCTTGTGGCCGAAGCGGTCCGACAGGTACGTGAGGCCCTCGAGGGTCGTGCGGGCGTCGGCCCACCAGACGAGGTACTCCGCCAGGTGTCCGCTGGCCGCCGGCATGAGCACCACATCGTAGCGGCCCGGCTCGAGCGGCCTGGGGTTGGCGGCCTTGAGCGCCTGGTCGACCGCCGCCTGGCCGAGCTTGGCCGGATCGATGCGACCGATGTCGACCGTCACGTCGCGCGCCCACCCGCTGCTGTCGGGGGCCGTGACCGTGCAGCCGATCTGGGCGTCCGTGCGGGGGTGGTAGCCGAAGGCGCCGTTCTTCGTCATCACGCACAGGGCGGACTCGCTGGTCTCGACGGTTCCGGCCAGCTGCAGCCCCGCCGCGCGCGCCGGCTCGATCAGCCGCAGGGCGAGCCGGGCGCGGTCCTCGGCGTCCAGGGCGGCGGTTCCCTCGAACCAGGCCTCCACCGGCAGGTACTCCTGCGGGCCCAGCGAAGGCAGGAACTCGGGGTCCGGCGGCGAGACGCGGGCCGCCTCCTCGGCCCTTCGGACGGCGGAGCGGATGGCGTCGTCGTCCAGCGCGTCGCAGGACGCCGATCCCTTGCGGCTGCCGTAGGCCACGGTCACCTGGAGGCTGCGCCGCTCCGTGAGCACGTTCAGCACGATGGCGTTGTTGGCCACGCGCGTGAGCGCCTCTCGCTCGTGCGACAGGCTCACGACGGCGTCGTCCGCGTCCGTGAGCTGGAACACGCGCTCGCCGACCCTGCGGCACTCCTCTGGACCGATCAGCATCCTTCCTCTCCTGCCGGGAACCCGGTTCCCCGGCGCCTATTCTAGCCTCAAAGCCCGCGCGCGCAAGAAACGAGGCGCCGCGTGCCACAATCTGCGCATGCCGACCGTCCGCGTGACCGTCACCCTCAAGCCGTCGCTGCTCGATTCCGCCGGCCGCACGGTCGCCGGCGCGCTGTCGAAGCTGGGCTTCGACGAGGTGAGGGATGTGCGCATCGGCAAGGTCATCCGCCTCGAGGTGGAGCGCTACGACGAGCAGCGCGTGCACGCCATGTGCCGCCAGCTGCTGGCCAACCCCGTGATCGAGGACTACCGGATCGAGGTCGAGCCGTGAGGGTCGCCGTCGTCCGCTTCCCCGGCAGCAACTGCGACCAGGACGCCCTGCACAGCCTGCGCGACGACCTCGGCATCCCCGCGGACTACGTGTGGCACGAGGACCGGGACCTGAGCGGCTTCGACGCCGTGTTCCTGCCCGGCGGCTTCTCCTACGGCGACTATCTGCGCTGCGGGGCCATCGCCAGCCACGCCCCGATCCTGGACGAGGTGCGCCGGTTCGCGGCCGAGGGCAGGCCGGTGCTCGGCGTGTGCAACGGCTTCCAGATCCTTTGCGAGGCGGGCCTGCTGCCGGGAGCCCTGCTGCGCAACCTTTCCGAGAAGTTCGTCTGCAAGTCCGTGCGGCTGCTCGCCCGCAACGCCTCCAGCCTCTGGACGGCCGGCGTGCCGCAGAGGCCCATCGCCATCCCCATCGCGCACGGCGAGGGTCGCTACCTGTGCGACGAGGACACCCGCAGGCGCCTCTGGGACGAGGGCCGCGTGGCGTTCGTGTACGTCGACGAGCAGGGCAGGGCCACGCCGGAGGCCAACCCGAACGGCTCGGTGGACAACATCGCGGGAATCCTGAACGAGACGGGCAACGTATTGGGGATGATGCCGCACCCCGAGCGGGCAACGAACCCGCTGCTGGGTGGGACCGACGGCCGAACCATCCTTTCGGCCCTCTCCGCCTTGGGCGTTTGACCGATGATTGCAGTGAGGATGCGAACCGCTCGCTCCCTGGCCGCCGCGCTGCTCCTGCTTTCCGCCTGCCTGGCTTCGGCCGGCGCGAGGGTGCTGGGCAAGCTGGGTCAGACGCTGCAGCCCGCCAGCATCCATGCCTCTCCGTCGTCGAAGTCCCGCGTGTACTACCGAGCCCAGAGCTACACCTACCTCGTGCTGCGCGGCTCTCCCGTGCGCGGCTGGCTGAGGGTGCTGATGTCCAACGGAGCCGACGGGCGGGTGCGGGAGTCGGTGGTCGCGCGGCTGCCGTACGACGTGACCTACGACCCGGCCAAGGCGCCTCCCCCCAGCCGCTCGCTGGCCACGGGGTCTGGCGCCAGGTCGCTCGCGGCCCAGTGGGGCCTGCGGTTCATCGGCACGCCCTACAAGTGGGGAGGCAACGACCTGCAGAACGGCATCGACTGCTCGGGGTTCGTGCAGAAGCTGTACGGCGGCATCGGCCTGAGGTTGCCGCGCACCGCCGCCGAGCAGGCGATGGTGGGGACGCCCATCACCCGCCTGGAGCACCTCCAGCCCGGCGACCGGCTGTACTTCTGGGACCACAAGCGTGGCAAGATCGGCCACACGGGCATCTACCTGGGCAACGGCCACTTCGTCCACAGCTCCAGCGGTCGCCGCGGCGTGGCCACCGACTCGCTGGTCGACCCGAAATGGCGGAAGATCCTGGTGGCGGCCCGGCGCTGAGCGGGCCGTTCGTCGGCGTCGACGGTTGCCGCGGCGGCTGGCTGTGCGCCTGGAGGGAGCGCGGCCGCTGGCGATTTTCGGCGTTCATGAGCCCGAGGGACGTGCTCTCCGCCTTCCCCGAGACGGCTGCGCTGGCCTTCGACATGCCCATCGGGCTGGCCGACGAGGGTTTCCGCGCCTGCGACCTTCTCGCCAGAGCCCTGCTCCGTCCACACGGCTCCCGCGTGTTCCTGGCGCCGCCGAGGCCCTGCCTGCAGGCGCGCGACCCGACCGAGTTCCAAGGCCTGCACCGACGGCTCACCGGCAAGGGCGCGGGAGTGCCGGTGTGGCGGATTCTTCCGGCGATTCGGGAGCTGGACCTCTCGCTGCGGCCCGAAGACCACCGACGCGCGTTCGAGGCGCACCCCGAGCTGGCGTTCGCGGGGCTGGCGGGGGGACCGGCGCCCAGCAAGCACACCCCCGAGGGCCGCGGCCTGCGGCTCCGCCTCTTGAGAGCGGAACCCCGCGACCTGCCGTGCGGCTGGACGGACGATCACCTGGATGCGATGGTGCTGAGCCTCGTGGCCGGTCGGTTCGCGGAGGGAGCCGCGCGCACGCTGCCCGCCGAGCCGCCCACCGACGCGACGGGCAAGCCGATGCGCATCGTTCTGCCTAACGAGCCGTGACCGAAGTCCTCAGCACGCGGCCCGCCTGCACGTCCTCGTCGAACGGCTGGCCTCCCCCGACGAACACGTGGAACTCGCCGGGCTCGAGGCGACGCTGCCCCTGCTCGTCCACCAGCTCGAAACGGCGCGCGGGCAACTCCAGGCGCACCGTCACCGTGCCTCCGGCTGGGATCTCCACTCGTTGGAACGCCGCGAGCGAGTGCCGCGGCACCCGGACCGAAGCCTCCACGTCGCGCACATAGGCCTGCACCACCTCGGCGCCATCCATCGTGCCCTCGTTGGTCACGTCCACCGTCAGGGCCACGCCCGCGCCCGGGGCGACCTCGCCCGGCTCGACCCTCAGGTTGCTGTAACGGAACGCGGAGTAGCTGAGTCCGTAGCCGAACGGGAACAGAGGCTTCTTCGCGAAATAGCGGTACGTTCGACCGACCATCGAGTAATCCTCGAACGGCGGCAGGTCGTCGGTGGACGCCGGCACCGTGAACGGCAGCCGGCCCGAGGGGTTGGCATCGCCGAACAGCACGTCGGCCACCGCGTTCCCTCCCTCGCAGCCGGGATAGCCCACGAGCACGGCGGCCTGCACGCCCTCCAGCTCCTCCGCGACCGCGATCGGGCTGCCGCCGGTGAGCACCAGCACGATCGGGATTCCCTGCGACGGCAGGGCCTTGAGGAAAGCCCGCTGGCACTCCGGCAGCTCGAGCTGCGGGCGGTCGCCGCTGGTGGCGGCCAGCATCAGGTCGCCCTCCTCTCCCTCCATGGCGGGCGAAAGGCCCATGCAGGCGACGATCACGTCGGCGTCGGTCAGCTCCCAGGCGATGCCCTTCAGAGGGTCTTCGGCCGCCGGTCCGAACAGCGCGCACCCGGGCGCGTGGTTGACCTTGGTGCCGATCGACACCTTGCCCACGATGCCCTCGAGCAACGACACCATCGGCGAGCCGTAGCCGTGGTAGTTGCCCCACAGCACGTCCAGGCGGTCGGCGGTCGGCCCGGTCACCACGATCTTCTTGAGCGTCTTGGGGAGCGGAAGCAGCGAGGCCTCGTTCTTGAGCAGCACGATCGCCTCGCGCGCGGCCCGACGCGCCAGGGCTCGGTGCTCGGGGCTGTCGACGACGCTCTCGGGGATGCCGGCGTAGGGCACCCTCTCCTCGGGGTCGAACATCCCCAGGCGGAAGCGAGCCTCCAGCAACCTGGCCAGCGCCCGGTCGACCTCCTCCTCGGCGATCAGGCCCTGCTCGACGGCGTCCTTGAGCGCGCTGAATGCGCCCCCGCAGGAAAGGTCGCATCCCGCCTTCACCGACTGCGCCGCCGCCTCAGCCATGCTGGACGCCGTCTTGTGGTGCTTCACGATGTTCTCGATGGCCCAGCAGTCCGACACCACGTAGCCTTGGAAGCCCCACTTCTCGCGCAGCACCTCGGTGAGCAGGAACCGGCTGGCGTTGCACGGATGGCCGTAAAGGCGGTTGTAGGCTCCCATCACGCTCGCCGCGCCGGCCTCCCGGACGCAGGCCTCGAACGCCGGAAGGTACGTCTCCCACAGGTCCTTGGCGCTGGGATGCACGTCGAAGGCGGCCCGGCCGACCTCGGGCCCGCTGTGCACCGCGAAGTGCTTGGGGGTGGCCACCAGCTTGAGGTACCTGGGGTCGTCGCCCTGCAGGCCGCGGACGAACGCCTTGCCCATCTCCGCAGTCAGCACCGGATCCTCTCCGTACGTTTCCTGGCCCCTGCCCCAGCGAGGATCCCGGAAGATGTTGATGTTGGGCGACCAATACGTGAGCCCGGTGTAGATCTGCCGGTTGCCCTGGCGCACGGCCGCGTGGTGCTTGGCGCGAGCCTCGTCCGAGATCGCCTCGGCGACCCGTTCCACCAGCGATGGGTTCCAGGTCGCCGCCAGGGTGATGGCCTGCGGGAACACCGTCGCCCTGCCGAAGCGGCCCACCCCGTGGAGGGCCTCGTTCCACCAGTGGTAGCTGGGGATGCCGAGCCGCTCGATCGGCTTGGAGTCGTCGATCATCTGGCCGACCTTCTCCTCCAGCGTCAGACGCGAGAGCAGGTCCGCGACGCGCTCGGCGATGGGCAGGTCGGGGTTCTGGAACGGGTACTGGGCCATGGGGCGATCTTACCCACGGACCGCCGAGGTCAATCCATTAACGCGCCGCGCTCCAGCAGGGCGTGGCGCCAGCCCCGCACGCTCACCCGGCAGCGCGCCACGCGCAGCGCGAACAAAGCCCTCTCCAGAATCAGAGCTCCCAAGTGGATCGAACGCTCGCGACCCCTCTCGAGGCCGGGCAGGGCCGCCCGGCCCTCGTCGTCGAGGTCGCACAGCCGTTCGAACCATCGGCTGACCTCCTCGTACTCCAGCGCGGCGCCGTGCACGAGCTCCGGCTGCCAAACCTCCATCCTCTCGCGCATCGTCACGAGGTTGGTGGCGGAGGCCCCGAGCGCCACGCACTCCCCCTGGGCCGGCGGCACGC
The DNA here is from genome assembly GCA_026418055.1 of Fimbriimonadales bacterium. Lineage (GTDB taxonomy): Bacteria > Armatimonadota > Fimbriimonadia > Fimbriimonadales > Fimbriimonadaceae > UBA8783. The sequence continues at coordinate 960 of JAOACB010000046.1, read as the reverse complement.
CCCCTTCCTCGAACAGGCGGTCGATGTGCTCCATCGCGGCCAGCCTCTCGGGAATCGGCGGCGAGGCGCTGGGGATCGGGCCCGAACGCAGTCCGAGCGTGCCCACCGGGAAGCTGCGACGGTACAGCTGCCGGAAGCCGTCGCCCGCGCGCTCGGCCACCACGATCTCCGTGCTGTGCCCGCCGGGGTCCACGATCGCCAGCCTCGGCTCTCCGGCGAACAGCGGGTCGTCGGCCACGGCGCGGAAGCCGAGCTCGGCCTCCCTCTCCCCCGAGAGCACCTCCACCGGCGTTCCCTGCTCCCGGGCGCGCCGAAGGAACTCCTCGGCGTTGCGCGCGATCCGGACCGCCATCGTGGCCGCCGCCAGAGGCGGCTCCGATCCGAGCTCGCTCGCCATCGCGAAGCACGCCCTCAGGGCCGCCAGCGTGCGATCCATGCCCTCCTCCGCCAGCAGACCCGTGGCCTTGGTGCCCTCGCCGAGCCCGGTGACCTCGCTGGACTCGTACAAGGGGCGCCAGCGTCCATCCGCGCCGAGCTCCGCGACCACGAGCAGCACGGAGTTGGAGCCCACGTCCACCACGGATCTGCGCATGGGTGGGATTCTACTGCCGCAGCCGGCGCCCGGTCCGGGCGGGCTACAATGGGGCCGAGGACCGACAGGGAGCCGACGCGATGGCACGAAGAACCACCGGATCGAACGGCAAGCCGCGCTTCGCCGTGCTCGGCGCGGGCAACGTGGGCATGGCGTTCGCTGGGCACCTGGCGCTCAAAGGGTTCGAGGTGGCGCTGTACGACCGCGACCCCGCGCGCATCCAGCCCATCGAGGCCAGCCTCGAGGTGCACGTCGTGTCCGACCGCCCCGACCTGCCCCAGGGCCGCGCCAGACTCGCATTGGCCACCACCCACCTGGGCGAGGCGCTGGCCTTCGCGGAGTTCGCCATGGTGTGCGTGCCCTGCACC